>CASDPK010000005.1 GCA_949282555.1 uncultured Lentisphaeraceae bacterium
CCGCGCCCTTACAAACCCCTTCCGCTTCTCCTCCGAATTCCACGACGACACCCTCGCCCTCGTCTACTACAACTACCGCCACTACAACCCCAAAGACGGCCGGTGGCTGGGAAGGGATCCTGCAGGTGAAGAAGAGATAGGATTATGGCTATTTACTAAAAATTCACCCGTGTTCTTGATAGATATTTTAGGGCTTGAATGTACAAAACAATCCCCCACAAATGTTTCATTGTCTGCATCAGGGGATCTTTATGAGGGTTTCGGAGGAAGTATTGCTGTTGATTTAACTGGAACAGTTTACGATTGTTGTTGTGATGGACAACTCTACTACAAAGATGCGTTTGAACTTTCACTTACCATTACTGCTGAAATTGGTTTGGGTATTGGCTATCAGCACACGTTGCCTGTTGTTGGTAAGGTTGGCGGAGTAATAAAGGGGCCTCAATATCACGTTTCTGGCGGCGGTGCCTTCTCAAAAGAATGTCGTAAGGATCAATGGTCTGGCGAAATAACACTACTGGATATGCGGGGACGTGGAAATATAAGTGGAACCGCTGGTCTCTTTTGGGAGGCTAGTGCTGGTTATTCATGGGATTATGGTCTCACAATAAAAGCCATGATGCAAGGGAAAGACAAAATTCGAATTGTCGGAACATATGGTTATCAACGTTCAGGAACAGTATCTGGAGGTGCGGGAGCGGTAACAGTCGGAAAACCATTTGCTGAGGCGGATTTTAGAAAAGTTTTTCTTGACATGCGCATTAAACTACCTTGGAGGTGACAATGCAAAAAGATGTTGTTTCGATATTAATCGTATGGTTCGTTTTCGCCCCCATTTTCTTTACTGCACTTCTACTGTTTGGAATTGTCGCATTTCGACATTTACCGACACTTTTTCATAGCGTGCGAATTAAATCACTAGAACACAAGGGAAAAGCTTTTCCCAAACGTTTTTTTGTCGTCTTTCGTGAACAGCAGAAAGAGTGGAACCACGCTATGCAAAAAGAGGAAAAACTCCTTCATGTGGCTTACGTCCTCTATGCGTTAGCAATAGGCGTGTTACTCCTTCTTGCTCCCATCGTCTTCTTGCTCTTTTAATTTTCGGTAAAGTGTTGAATCCCTCTTCATATGAGTAAGTGTAACTCTACAGCGAAGAATGCCACCGATGATATCACGGGTGAGTGGGCGGTGGAATGCAACGCCGAGAATCGCCCCATCCGTTGGACGCAGGGGAACAAGGTCATCACCATGGGCTTTGACCGCATGGGGCGGCGGGTCTTCTACAAGGAGATGGAAGGCAACCGCCAAATCACCCACACCCATCCAACAACTCTTTTCCAACAGCCCGTGGAACGTCTACAAGGAGTTCATTTGGGATCCCACGGAGCCCCTCGCCACGCGCCCCCTCTGCTTCCGACAGTACGGCCAGCGCTCGGCCTTCCTCCTGCACGACGGCAACAAGAATGTGACCGACGTCGTCACCGTCGGCCCCTTCAATGAGCCCGTCGCCCACTACGACTACGCCCCCTTCGGCGCCGTCACCGCCACAGGTGCCCGCGCCCTTACTACAACTACCGCCACTACAACCCCAAAGACGGAAGGTGGCTGGGGAGGGATGCCGTGGAAACCGAAAATGTTTATTCGTTTTGTGGGAACGACAGTATTACAATCGTCGATGTATACGGTAGAGTTGGGATTAATACTAAACTTTTGAGCTATTATATGTCGCGTCTAGGTAATGGAAGAGTTATAAACGGAATAATTGACATCCTCAGTTCTGACTCCGAGGGGTACTACTCGTTTACTGATTCTGAGGATGAATTAAAAAGTGATTTTGTAGCGATAGCAAAAAATGCGGTTATTCACGATGCCGTAGATATTACGATTGACGAGTTCAATGTATGGACTACTCGTTCTTTTAGTACAACTAAAAGTTGGCAAATATCTGAGAAATTTAGGGTTACGCTCAACTCTTCTTCTCGAGTTGAGCTCTCTGGGACATATAAGGTAAAACAATGTGAAGATGGGAGACGTTTCGTTAAAGATGCAACCTGTGATGTTGTGTGGTATGATGAGATGGATGCGAACTCTTTTCGGGAACTTTACTACAAAGAAGTCATAGGTGGGGGTGGATGGGAAAAAGTCTCTTCAAGTCGGGCGATAATTTTGATTACAGAGGGGCTTGTAGACTTAGTTGGGGATAAAACATTAGGAGCTGACTTTAAGTTTAAAATCAGCAAGTCTGTCCGTTATGGCGGTTGTTGTGAGGAGTAGAATGAAAAAGAAATACGTTTTGTTTGTTGTCGTTTTCCTCTTGGGGATACTTGTCGGAGGACTGTTTACTGCTTTGGACATGAATGTCACCAAGATTGGGCATTTATCGGACACGCATCTCAATGATTCGTTAAATCAATGGTTGAAGGGCACCTTTCCACAGTTCAACGATAACGGCTCATGGATAATTGAGTTCGACAAGAAAAGTAATCCCCGCCACTCAACACGGTCTTTTATTGTGCCGATACACACAACGATAGGAAGGTGGCGCGTATGGCGCCAAAAGTGGAATGGAAAGATTCGGGTAAAGTACCGTGTGGCGACAAATCTATCGGTGGCTCCATCCAGCGAAACCGCGCTTGAATCTATTCTGTATCGCCTTCTTCAAGAGAAGGAAATTATGAGGTGGGAATGGCCTGATATCGTTTCAGAAACTGAAGGACGCTTTGTCTATTGTTTTAGCTCAAAAGCGCTTTTGAGAATGGAACAAGAGGCCCCTGATGATTTTCCTATTTTACTGGTTTTCCTGCTGAATAATGTTCCGCTTTGTGAGTCTGTAAATGATCTTTAGTCGCAGAGCCTCTGTTCATCCCATTGCGGGCGAGTGGACGGTGGAATACAACGCCGAGAATCGCCCCATCCGCTGGACGCAGGGGAACAAGGTCATCACCATGGGCTTTGACCGCATGGGCCGGCGGGTCTTCTACAAGGAGATGGAGGGCAACCGCCAAATCACCCACACCGTCTTCCTCTACGATGGCTACCTCTGCATCCAGCAACTCTTCCCCAACAGCCCGTGGAACGTCTACAAGGAGTTCATTTGGGATCCCACGGAGCCCCTCGCCAAAGGAACACACGAATGAAGAAACGTATCGTACATCATTACGTGCTCTTCGTTGGCATATGCCTCTTGGGAGGGATGCTTTCTTTGTTGCTTTTAACGAAAGGAAGCAAAGCTTTGCCATTGGGCGAGGTGTTGAGCGAGGATTTTGATAACGTAACAAAAGAAACCTCCGCCCTGCTCGGCGACATTCCGGAGTTAAATGCAAGGACAACGCTGGTTACTTGTCTCAGCACTTATGATCTCATCTTCTATGTGGAGGTTCAGGTTGTTCAACTTTGGATAACCCCAACCGTATGGAAGCGATGGCGACAATTATCTTCGTCAGGGGGCACTATGCGAGAATTGACGCTCGAGCGAATGATTCCCATTTGGCGTGAGGTGGCCCAAACGTTTTTGCCGACCGATTCATCTTACTTATATTGGAATTATCCGTTAAAGAACGGTTGGCGAGTGTCGATGATGTCGGCGTCTCATCAGGCGAACCATCGTCTAATTCCTGTGTTGGTCGTATTTAGGCGTCCAGGTGTGCGTTAATCTTTGCTTATAGATGGCAGCGATTGACGTTTTGCGAAGCGATGTTTTGTGTTACCCACCCAAGAAGGTATAATGTGAATGTGCATAGAAAGGAGTTTCCCATGAGATGCGGTCTGATTCTATTGTTGTCTATGTTTTACACGCTTGCCACCCCCCTTTTTGGGCAAGCGCAGGCAAATGCCGAGCTTCCAGCGCGCGCCTCTACGGAAATGGCAGAGGAGATCTATGAAAAGGCCACGGAGATCGGCAAATTGTGGCAACTGATTCCCCCGACAGTAACGCAAAGAGAGGTGAAAAGCAGTCATTGGGGGGATTTTGTCGCAAACATTGTATGGCTCAACGTGCTCTTTGCCCGTGTTGGAAATCTCCCAGTGAACGAACCCGCGACGTTTGAAACGTTTTGCAAAGAAGAAGAACACAACATAAAGCGGAGAGGGGAAATTCTGTCGTATTTCACAAAAGAAGAAACACGAATGCTATTTAATCTAACGACGTTTGCCACAAACAAGAAAGTCGCGCAGGGTGTCATCGATTATCTTTCCAAGCAAAACAAGCTCGATGAGTTCAATGCGCGATTATTGAAGATACGTAATGCGTACACCAAAGAGACAGAGATCGTCCACAAAATCCTCCGTGGACCTATTTAATACGTTATGATCAACGTCTACCCATGGCGAGAATTTGAGACCTGCGCCGATCTCTAACGCCACTGGGGACGCCGTGTCAAGAGACGCACGGTGAGACATACGAAAACTTGCCAAGAATGCACACAGGTTTTCAATTCTCTCTTTTGTGTTACACTTGCATGATGGTTCGACGGTCAATCGATCCTGTAAACGAAAGGACAACAACACGTGAAGGCTGGATATTGGTTTGGATGCACGGTTGTGGCATTGGCATTGGCGGGGTGCGAGGCGCCGTTGCCGAAAGTGACCTTGCAGGATGGCACAGAGGTCCGCGTGACGGAACTCAAGGCCGGGACGGCCGAAGAACTCCCGGGGAATCCTTCTGCCGCTCGGCTTTCAGAGCGAGAAACTCGGAAAATCACCCCTTACACACTGAAACAAGAAGGCCCAGAGGGGCTACGACTTACCCTGAAGAGTTATGACCACAAACTGGAGGGAGGCCACTATCTCCGCGTGTTCATGACCATCCAGAACGTCTCCGACCAACCGCTTGCGTTGGATCGCGTGTATGCCGCCGATGCCTTTTCTCCGAAAGACCGAAAGGGGACCTTCTCCCTAAACGGCAACACGGACGGCGCCGTCTTGATCTTTACGCCCGAACAAGGCGATGGCCTCGAATGGTTTGCCATTGAACACCCCATGGCGCGTTACGAGGTGAGCGACGGCCTACGTACCTTGCCGCGAAAGACCACCTACACCTTCGCCGATCTGACGAACGCAAGACAAGGCGGGCAATTCCACGTTCCGGCCAAGGTGACTTTCGAGACGGTTCAAGTGACCCTATCCTACACCGGCGGGAATCTCAAGGCCATCTACTCCAAGGTGGAAGCCATCGACCCCACGACTGGCGAAGTCTTGGCAACAGACGCACACTTGGGCGAAAGTGGTGATACCTCCAAAGACAATGTCTATACACTGACCAACCTGCCCCCCGGCCATGAGGTGGCGTTGCGAATCTCTGCCCATACCGACGGGACCGGCGCATCGAACGGGCGTATCACCCTTAAAGGCGCGGAACACATCGACTGTGTGAGGTTGGCGCAACCCACCTCACTCACGGCCTATGTCCCCGTCAATGACACGCTTGCCCCCAGAGAAACGCTCACGTTCTCGGCCGTCTACGGAAAGTGCGACGAAGCGGGACAATTGCGCCGGACGTTCAACGCCTATCTCAACGCGGAACGCGCACATCCCCACCGCGTCTTGCCGCATTACAACTCATGGTACGATCTGTGCATCAACCGCAATGACAAAGACGTCTCCGGGCGTTTCACCGAAGCGGAAGCCCTCTCTTCCATGCGTGCCTTCCGGAAAGAGCTCCACGAGAAACGGGGAGTCTTCATCAGCTCGTATCTTTGGGATGACGGTTGGGATGAATGGGACTCTCTTTGGGACTTCAACACCAACTTTCCCCAGGGATTCCGCAATCTCGCCGATGAGGCGCACAAAGTGCCCGGAGCGTCCATCGGTTGCTGGATGAGCCCTTTCGGCGGATACGGCGGCTCTTTCTCCAGGCGTTTGGCCTACGCAAAGCGGAAAGGCTACGTGGACGCCAACGCCCCCGGCTTGCAACTCTCCAAGCCCATTTATTATGCCGCCTTCCGGGACCGTGTGCTCACGATGATCCGAGAATACGACATGAACCTGTTCAAGTTTGACCGGATGGGGTCAGGCTCCGATGCCACCGGCGCGGCCGAACGTTACGCCGCGGATCTGCGGGCCGTCGGCAAGCTCTGCGGGGAAATGCGCGCGACCAAGCAGGACGTCTTTATCAACTGTACCGTCGGCACCTGGGCCTCGCCCTACTGGCTCATGTGGTGCGACAGCATCTGGCGCGGCGGCAACGACTGCGCGGGTATCGGTTCGGTGGGGACGGCCCGTCAGCGGTGGCTGACCTATCGCGACGACGTGATCCATGACCGCTTCGCGTCCAAAGCGCCCCTCTTCCCGCTCAACTCCATGATGATGCATGGCATCATTGTCTGCAAGAGCTCCCCCCACAACACCATGCGGGATTACAAGGGAACCGGCAACCACGTCTACGCCGGCGAGGGCTACGCCACCCCCACCGCATGCGCCGACTTCGCCTCCGAAGTGTGGATGAGCATGGCGCTCGGGACTGGGCTTCAAGAGTACTACATCTCCCCCACCCTCATGAGCGAGACGTGGTGGGACATTCTGGCCGACGGCATCAAGTGGCTCAAGGCAAACGAAGACACGCTCGTGGATTCCCACTGGATTGGCGGGAATCCCGCCGACGAAGCCAACGGCAATGCCCTGAAAGACATTTATGGTTACGCCTCGCTCGGAAAGGACAAGGGAATCATTCTCTTGCGCAACCCCTCCGACAAGACCCAAACGATTAAGGTGGATTTCGATGGTTGGCTGGAGATGCCCAAGGCCCGCCAAGGTTCGCCGTGCCGTCCAACGATGGTCTTCAACTCCACCGCCGCCTACGAGAATGCCGGCAAGCCCGGCGCCTTTGTCCCCGTTTGGCCCAAAACCACCGCCGAACAAGTGACATGGCAACTCCCGCCCTTCGCCGTTGTGCTCTTTGAGCTGGAGTTGGGCACCGCCAAGAAATAGCACGGTGATAAATCCATCCCCTCACAGCAGGAGCCCTCACTGGGCTCCTGCTGTTTTATTCGATCCAACAAAAAAGGCGTGCCGAAGCACGCCGTAAGAGAAAATCCACCGGGGCGACAAACGCCCAAGCGTTCCAATCATGCCACGCCCAAAGACCCCACGGCAATGAGCGTGAAGACCATCACGAAGATTGCGGTAGTTTCGATAATGCCGAGCGCGGCGAGGTTGTTGGTGAAGCCCTGCCCGGTCTCGCCCTGGGCATCAGCGGAGCATCCGCCCGCGCGCCCTTGGAAAATGGCGGACATCCCAATGCCAAGCCCGGCGAAGATGCCGAGGATCAGCATTCCAAAGCCACCACCCGCAATGACCTTTGTGCCGATCATGGTGAACATCAGAATCATCCCGTAGAGCGTCTGCGTGATGGGCGCGCCGACATAGGCCAGCAGCAGGAAGGGGGCCGGACGGTTTTGGGCGTAGCACTTCTTCCAAGCGCCGATGGCGCCGGCGGCGGCAAAGCCCGTGCCAATGGCAGAGCCCAACCCAGAGAGTGCGAGACAGGCGACGGCGCCTGCGACGGTGAGTGCGGTATCCATAGTGTGTGTTCCTTTACTGTTGAGGTTGTTTGAAAGGGAGATAGGGAAGGCCCGACCACGTGATTCCCTTGGCGTTCGAGAACTCCAAGGTGTTCAGGCGGACAGCGTGCACGAGCACGGAGAGCGCCCCCATCGCAAGATTAAGCCCATGGCCCACCAACAAGATGGCACAGACGGCCAAGACGCGGGGCACGATGGGAAGATCAAGCCCCAAGGCCATGGCGTTGAAGTTCTCCGCCACTTTGACGGAGGCAAGGCCAACGGCAAAGAGACGAACATAGCTGATGATGTCACCCATCGCGCTGATGACGTTGAGCGGGAGCATTCCGATGCTGATGCCCTCGTGGCGGATATCCGCCAACAACGGCACAAGGATCAGCGCCACATTGCCTCCGAGGAACCACCACGTCCATGCGGGCGAGGTGAACCAACTCACCACAATGCCGCACACGATCAGGAACATGCTCCACGTCACGCCCAGCCATCCCAGCTCACCCACAGCTTTGAGGTTCGGCGCCAGCAGAACGGCATTCCAAAGCCGCGCCACGGAAAGATGAAGCGCGCCGATGAGGAAGCACAGGAACATGAGGTTGCTGTCATTCCCCAACCATGCCACCGTCGGGAGGTTCGCCAAGGCCGCGGGCAACGCATCCTTGGCAATGCCAAAGTAGGTTCCCGAAAGGATGCCCCAAACGATCGTGGACAGGCAGAACACCGTGAGGATCAGCAACACCGGGCGCGCCACCGCCGACGTTCTCAACTTCCATCCCGCCGCCAGCACGCCGGCCAACATCACGACGCCATAACCGGCGTCGCCCACGAGCATGGCAAAGAAGAGGGAGAAAAAGAGATAGAACGGCACGGAACAATCCCCCTCCGTGTAGCCCGGCAGAATGCCAAGCCCCTTGAAGAGCATCCCAATGGAGCGGAATCCACGCGGAGGCTCCAAGAGTACGGGAACGTTCGGATCGTCCGCCTCGGGCACTTCCAGCACAATGCCCCACCCCTCGCTCTGGGCCTTGGCCGTCACGGCCTCGGCTGCACGCGCCGGGACATAACCTTGCAAGTAAGCCACTTCGCCTTCATTCCGAAGGTTCGCGGCGACCTCAACCGCCGTCCGCTCGGCTTGTCGCGTTGCCACCTCTCGGCGGAAAAGCGGACGGAGTTTTGCGGCCTCTGCCGCCAACCGCTCCACACATCGATCCGCCAATGCCTGCGCCTCCTGCGCCCTTGACTGCAACGTCTGCGTGGAATGCTTCGGCGGAAGGATCGCCTCAAAGCCCTCCGGCAAAGGTTCTTTGGAGACCCATGCACCATAGACGAATCCACCTTCCACGCCAAACGCGAAGGCTCCCTGCAACTCGGTTTTCTCCGGTGCCCTGAACAGCATCACGGGAAGCCCCTCTCGCGTCAAGGCCGCAAGCGTCTCAGGATCAACGGAACCGAACGGCGCCAGCCGACGGAGTTCAAGCTGACACGCGAAAGCCTCCTCGCGCAGGCGAGTGACAATCTCAGCCGCACGGTTCACGGCCTCAGAAGTCCGGAAATCGGAAGTCTCGCGCGCGGCTTCGGCCAACGCCTCAAACGCCATCCCGGCGACCGGCGAGGCGGCATCCGGATGGAACGCGAAGGCCCCGTTCCGCTCCGCGACATCAAGCACACGCAGCGCCTGCTCAGTGGCAGCAACAGATGCGGAAGCCTGGCGGATTTCCTCGCCATCGCGCACCTCAAGACTCACGTGCACACATCCCAATTCGCGCAGGGCAACCAGCGCGGCGGCACACGCCTTGGAGGAACACAGCAGCGTGAGTCGTTGCATCGGAACAATCATTCCGTAGCCTCCTTTCGTTGGGGAGCACGGCCCTTGGCGATTTTGCCGCGCACGACGGCGGCCGTCTGTTCGTCGCCGATGAAGATGCGGATCACGCGGATATTCTCCTTGCACTCCGGAATCTTCACCTTCTCAAACAGATTCACGCGCTGACCCGTGGTGTGAAGCTCCTCTTGAACCAACGCGCGTTGGCGGCGAAGGACATCGCCCTCGGCCTTGAGTGCCATCAATTCCGTGAGCATCGCCTGCGCATCGTCCGTCCAAGCCGGGGTGCGATACGGATCCAGCGGCGAGGGCTCGGCCTCAATTCCCTCATAGAGAGGGATGGCGACACCAGCGATGTTGCCTTGACCGACACGCACGCCCTTGAATGTCACCAACGTTTCGGGCGAAACCTCGGCGTCGGCGTACAACGCGATCCAAGACTCCAGCCGGCGGCGAGCCTCATCCTCCCGGCTCTGCACCTCTGCCAACTTGGCGGAAATGCCGGCAATCTCGGCCTGAAGTTGCTGCTTCTTGAGCTGAAGCATCGGCAAGAAGCGCTGGAACCGCCTCAGCGCGTCCGTCTGGGCCTTCAGCTCCGTCTTCGTGTGCTTGATCCGTGCCATGGGAACACCTCGAAATCAGAACCAAGCGCCCATCACGCCTTCTTCGGCCAAAACTTCTCCGCCATCTTGGTGGGGATACCGGTCTCCATCGGCTCAAAGCAGTCGGCAAGGATGGCCCAGCCAAGATCAAGGGCCTGTTCCAAGGGGATATTGACGGAAAGATCCATCATCTTCTCCTCGAAAAGGGCACCATAACGCAACAACTTGCGGTCCCAGTCGCTCATGCGGAAGCCCATGGACTGCTTTTCGGCCGCGTCCTTGTACTGCGCGTAAAGCTTGATCATCGCGTCCATGATCGTGCGGTGATCCTCGCGGGTATCCTTGTTCACCTGTTGCTTGAGACGCGACAAAGAACCGAACGGCTCAATGCGCCCGTTGCGGAGGTAGAACTGTCCCTCGGTGATATAACCGGTGTTGTCGGGCACGGGATGGGTGACGTCATCACCGGGCATCGTCGTGACGGCCAAGATGGTGATCGACCCCGCGCCTTCGAAGTCCACGGCCTTCTCGTAACGGGCGGCCAGCTGAGAGTAAAGATCGCCGGGATAGCCGCGGTTGGAAGGAATCTGCTCCATGGTGATGGCGATTTCCTTCATCGCGTCGGCAAAGGACGTCATGTCCGTGAGAAGCACGAGCACCCGCTTGCCCTTAAGCGCGAATTGCTCCGCCACCGCAAGCGAAACGTCGGGCACGAGCATGCACTCCACCACGGGATCGGCGGCCGTGTGCACAAACATCACCGTGCGCGAAAGCGCACCGGAGGCATCGAGCGTGTCGCGGAACGCAAGGTAATCGTCATGCTTGAGCCCCATGCCGCCAAGGATGATGATGTCCACCTCCGCTTGGAGGGCAATGCGGGCAAGCAGGTCATTGTAAGGCTCGCCGGCACGGGCGAAAATCGGGAGCTTCTGGCTCTCCACAAGCGTGTTGAAGACATCGATCATCGGAATGCCCGTACGCACCATGTGACGAGGGATAATGCGTTTGGCGGGATTCACCGAAGGTGTGCCAATATCGGTGAGCGACATGGAGAGCTCGGGGCCATTGTCACGGGGCTTGGCCGAACCTGTGAAGACGCGCCCCAGCAATTCGTCACCGAAGGGCACCTGCATCGGGTGCCCAAGGAAGCGCACCTGTGCATCCGTCGCCACGCCACGGGCTCCGGCAAAGACCTGAAGCGTCACCTCATCGCCGGCGAGTTTGATGACCTGAGCCAACGAGGTGCCGACACGCGAATCAATTTCCGCCAACTCCTTGTTCCGGACGCCTTCGGCGCGCAGGGTCACCACGGAACCGGAGATATTGTCAATGCGATGATAAAGCTTATGCATGGGGAGCCTCCGAAACGAGTTTAAGGATGGCCTCGCGGCGGGCGTCGTAGCCTTCACCGCCCAAGGGGGTGTTGTTCCAGTCGATGAACGCCTGCTGGATCGCCAGAAAAGCTCTGCGGGCCGCGTCCTTCTCTGGATAAGCGTAGGATTCCGAAACGACCTTTTCGAGCACATCGAAGGCGGCGCGCTGACGCTCCGGCGAACTGCTGGCATCGACTTCGTTGAAGGCATTCTGCTGGAGGTAAACCGCGTCGATCAGTTCCTTTTTGAGGAAGACCACAAAATCCTCCATCGCGGTGCCTTCCTCGCCCACCACCTTCATCATCTGCTCCACGTCTGCCCCCTTGCGCAGAAGGGATCGAAGCGCCTCGACACGCGGTTGTTCGATGACGGAACGGTATTTGCTCCAAGAATCGAGCGGGTCAATGGCAGGGAAACGGCGCGCATCCGAACGCGCACGGGAAAGACCGTGGAACGCTCCAACCACCTTGAGCGTGGCTTGCGTTACCGGCTCGTCAAAGTTGCCGCCCGCAGGGGAAACGGTGCCGCCGATGGTGACGGAACCGATTGAACCGTCTTTCAGGCGAACGCGCCCGGCGCGCTCGTAAAATCCGGCAATGACCGATTCGAGGTACGCAGGGAACGCCTCATCGCCGGGGATCTCTTCCAAACGCCCGGACATCTCACGCAACGCCTGCGCCCAGCGGGAGGTAGAGTCCGCCAACAAGAGCACATTGAGCCCCATCTGCCGATAATAGCCTGCGAGCGTCACGGCGGTGTAAACCGAAGCCTCACGCGCCGCCACCGGCATGGAGGAGGTGTTGCAGATGATGACGGTGCGATCCATCAGAGTGCGCCCCGTCTTGGGATCTTTCAGCTCGGGGAACTCTCGCAACGTCTCCACCACCTCACCCGCGCGCTCACCGCACGCGGCCACAATCACGATGTCCACGTCGGCATACTGCGATGTCTGGTGCTGAATCACCGTCTTGCCCGCGCCGAACGGCCCCGGGATGCAATAGGTTCCACCCACCGCCACGGGGAAGAAGGTATCCACGGAACGAATGCCCGTGGGAAGGGTTTCCGTTGGGCGAAGGCGCTCAGCATAACACGTGATGGGAAGTTTCACGGGCCACCGCTGCATCAATTTCACGGAATGCTCCGCACCCTTCGCGTCGGTAACCACCGCGACCTCGTCCTCCACGGTATATTGTCCCGCAGGACTCACGCGCTTGACGGTGTAGACCCCGCGCCAGGCGAACGGAATCATGATGCGATGCGTGTAAACGCCCTCCGGCACCGTGCCCACCGTCTCACCCGCCGTCAGCCGATCGCCCGGCTTGGCCACAGGCGTGAAGTCCCACTTCGTCGAGCGATCCAGCGAGGGGAGATAGGTGCCACGTTGGAGGAAGAAACCACATTGCTCGGCCAGTTCCGGCAACGGGTTCAGCAATCCATCATACACACGCCCGAGAAGTCCCGGCCCCAACTCGGCGGAAAGAAGATCCCCCGTGAAGTCCAACGTGTCACCCACCATGAGGTCGCGCGTATCCTCAAACACTTGAAGGTCGGCCACGCCGTCGCGCACACGCACGATCTCGCTCATCAGGCGCAACGTCCGATCCTTCTCGGGAATGCACGCATAGCCCACTTCGTTCTGCGCCACGGCCCCGGTAAAAGCCACCGTGATCATGTTGCCGTTGACGCCCGTCACTTTCCCTGTCGTCTTTGCCATTTGTCACGCTTCCTTAAAGAGTCTCTTTCGGCAGTGCGGCCTCCAGCCGCTCCGAACCGCGCACAGCATCCAACGCCGCCCTCCGGAGGGCCAAGCGAAGTTTCACGGCATACGCAAAAATTTGCCCTTTGCTCGCCGGGTCAAACCCGCCAAGACTTTCCGCCGCCGCCCAACGTACCCGCATCAACGCCTCTTCGCGCGCCAACGGATCGGGTGCGGATTCAAACGCGGCATCGACCATCCGCGTCAGCCACACGGGACAAGCCGCCGTTTCCGGCGGAGTGAATTCCCCCGAGGCTGCCGCCCCACGCCGCGTCAAACGCCGCCGGCCAATGGCACCGTCAATCGCGGCCTCCAAATTGCGCCAAGCACACACTTGGGGATGATCGGAGGTCTCCGCACTCCCTCTCACCAACAGTGCCGCCGCACGCGCATCCCGAGCGGAAAGCGCACTGGCACAGGCCGCAACGAACGCCTCCGCCGTCACGGTTGGCGCACGGTCGGGGAAAAGCATCGGCAACGAGGCCAACAAATATCCAAGACTCATGAAACCTCCTTACGGTCGGCGGAGAGAGCGATCATGCGCAGGCGACCTTCCCTCCGACAGCGCTCATTTCAGGAGTTCGGCCAATTGCGGACGCAACAAGCCCGCCAACGCCGCCGTGACGGCCTCACCAGAAAAATCATGTTCCACGCGTCCCCCCGCAAGGCGAATCCGGAATCCCGTGCCCATCTGAGGATCGGTCACCACCGTGGCATCCCCCTTGATCGCAAGTGTGGCCTTCAGCGCCACCGCGAGTTCCGGCCCCACCGTTACCTCGCCAACGCCGTCCTTGAAATACGTTTCCACCGCCTCTGCGATCAGACGCTCCACCAATGGCCCCGGCTTCAACGCCTCGTCCACCGCACCACCCAGTGTCCGCTCCAACAACGCCGTGACATCTTGCCCCAACTTTAGCAAGACATCCCGCGCAGCCTGGCGAATCGTTGCCTCGGCCCCTTGGGCCGCTCGCTCCGCCTCCGTCTTCGCCTTCGCCACCGTGTCAGCGGCCTCCGCCTTCGCCTTCGCCACAATGTCGGCAGCCTCCGCCTTCGCCTTCGCCACAATGTCGGTAGCCTCCGCCTTCGCGGCATCGACACCCTCACTGCGGATTTTGTTCAGAAGCGCATCAAGGTTTTCCATCGCTCTTGCATCCTTTCTCAGACTTGCGAATCACGATACCATGCCAGACGAAAACGCGTCAAGGCAAAGGCTCTTCCGAAGAAGAATAATCCATACTATACCAACTCAAAGGTTAGTAAGCAAGCAGAATCCCCTGCCTGCGACCCGATTGCCCAAAAGGGAACTCGATCACATCCACAAACGTCAACGAGGAATCACCGAGACAATATCCGTTGCCCTATTTGAATCAAATCCTCCACCGTTGGGGAAATGGGCTTGGGAGGCTCTGGTGGATCGCCAACAGCGTCCCGCACGGCCGGCCATCCGCCAAGGCAGACGGGAAGACCACTCGCAGCGGACAGTTTCATCTCGCGCACCAAACGGCAATAATCATCGTAAGAAGCGCAATAACGCTCAAACCAATGATACAACGTGTACTTTGGATAACGAAGGAGCAATGCGTCCACGTCATTCAGGAATTGCGGATCATGCGTGTGTTGGTATCGGGCCAACGCTTCTGTCGCCAAGGCAATAATGGTCCGCTCAGCCCGGGCTCTCGGGAGCTCCTTCCCCCGAAATGACACAAGCTCCTTCAACACCTCCTCCGCTGTCTGCTCCGATCTCGGCAACGAAAACGTGGACCGTCTGAAAGCCAAGCCGCACCACCGCTCGTCCGACGGGCGCGGCTCAGGAACCCGCTCTGCCGCCAACAGCCAACGGCAAGGCATCGGCTCCCGAGGCATGGCCTCACAAAGAAGAACCACGTGCTCGAGATCAAGTCCCTTAGGAAGTGGCTCCCCCTTCCATGGCACCACCCAGTCACTCTCCGGAAAAGCCGCATGCAAGGCTGCCTGTACCTCGGAAACTCGTTCATTCGGGAATGCTCCGAAAAAGGCGACATCCTTTGGGTTATTCAAGCGCGACCGAAGCACACCGTAATAGGCCTTCGCCTGTTCTTCAAAGGGTTTCTCACACACCATTCCCTCGGGAAGGCCGATGAAGACCGGCAGGACAAGGCAAAGTTCGTCTCTCAGCCGACTCCCCATCCAATATCCCGTGGGAAGTTCATGTGCATTCCAAAACACCCTCATTTCCAACGGTGTCACGAGGCGCAACGAGGCCGGAGGGGACACGCCGAGCGCTTCGGCGACCTCGCGCCAAAGAATCTCTTCACGCATGGGAATGAACAGATGTGTTCGCGAATCGGCCACTATCGAGAAAACCTCATCCCGAAAATCCCAACTGCGACCCACCAGATTCACCACCAACGTTTCAGGCTTCCATGTAGCAAATCGCCACGTACCTTGCTTCCGTGCCTTCTTTTTGGGAATTACGGCCTTCCCCTTGACAACCTTCTCCTTGGGATGAGGCACGTTGACATAGTCATACGCCGGCACCCCCTCAATCCGCAACATCTCCGCCAAAGCGGCACCGCGCCACACCCGAACATCCAGCTCCGCCTCCAAGTTCCTCTGTCCTACGAGCTGCTCAAAAGGCCGAGCGTAACGTTCGTCACAATAGTAGCGCAAATAATTTTTCGGCACCCCTTCCAATGCGGGTGGAAGCGTCCGTGCCGTCAGTTGCACATAGTGCCCCATGAACAAATCGCGCGGGTCATAGACTTCGACATGTAACGTTACACGCTCTCCCCGCGTGAGGATGAGATGATGTTTCACGAGCATCCAGGTCGGCACCGCCAGTTGTGCCACAAGGCCCACGAGGAGGAGGGCACGCTTCCACGAAATCCTTCTCATTGCCGGCCTCCTTTCCAGCCTCGGGACAACAAGAGATTGACGACAAACAACGCGATGCCTCCGGCGATAAGCAACACCCCCTGCACCATGAGTTCCACCCTCATTGCGATCACACTGAACCACGCCGACAGCAACGTGAAGATGAGCCCTTCATTGGCAACCGCACGTTTCCCAACCCGCACACCGTACGCAATGGCCACAATACCGACGAGCAACGCCCCAATCGTCAACAGAAGCGATGATCTCCCAATCATGCGACCCACGTAAAGCGCGGCACTCATCACCGGAAGCAGTAAGAGAAAAATTCCCTCATTGCGCAGAAACCACCGCCCCAACCCCGCCACAAGGAACACACTCATCACCACCCACCATAGGGGAGAGGCGAGACGGATCAACGGCGCCTCGACAATCCCCATAAAAATCCCAAAAACAGGAATCAGTAACCCAAGGATGGACAACGGCCGTCCCCCCGGGCCATACTGCCGCTCAACCCAAGCCCCGATTCCCAACAGCGACCACCCGCACACCAAAAAGATCGGATGAGCCGCCGGCACAATCTCCACCCGACGCCAAACAAACACCAGCAGAAAAACCAAGGAGATCATAGCCATCAAAGCCGCAAGCCATCGTTGCCCCCTCGCATGAAGTCCCCCATCCCTCCAAAATCTCGATATGCACGGCAGAAGAAGTGCAATCCCCGTCAGCAAAATCAGGACCGAGATTTCGACATGTTTCCCCTTAAACGTATCCATGGCCACGAAAGCGGAAGCAATGACAAATCCCCACGCCGTCATCCATGCCGCCGTGGCCCGTGTGGCCAAAACCACCGGCAACAACAACACCGTCACTGCCAAGCAGAAATCTAACGCCGAAGAGCTCAGTTGCAACACTCGGCCCAACAGCGCAATGGAACACACCACGCCGCCCGTCCACAGCACCCCCAGCACCTCATGTGCCGCTAGTGAAGTCACCCCACGCCACAGCATCCACGCATACACCCCCCACGCCGTCACCAGTGGCGCCATGGCCACCGTCACCTGCACCGCAAAAGGGATCGTATACCAATTCGCCGCAAGCAATGCGATCAACCCTCCAATGGCCAGCGCCACACCCGCAGAGCCAAACCACAGAAAACCCTTCATGGATTTCGCTTGCACCGCCTCAACCTGCCTACCTTCTTCCATCGCCACATCTCCCTATCGACTTTCAAAACAAAACCATCCGACCATCGCCCAGCAAGGACGCTCTGCCTCCTAGATTACTCCAGCCCCTCCGCCGTTAGCCGCTCCCAGCGCATATGGTCACATGTCTTCCGCAACGTTTGCACCGGCGGCAGGAAGAGAACGGCGGTGTACACCGCGATCCCACCCAACGCCACCCACAACCAAGCAAGCACCGGGCGGCGAAACCGCGTGAAGCAGACCCACGCCAAAAACGCCGTCACAAAAATCGTGGACACCGGCAGGCGCAATGGGAGAAAGGCGGCAAACAGAGCATGATGAATCTCGCCCCACAAGATGTTCAACGGCATCAGGGCCAAAAAGAAAAGAAAAGGAGACGCACACAGACGCCACTGAGGATATCTCAGGGCCGCTCCTATCACCCCTATGCTCGCCATCGCACAAACCAACCAGATACCACCCCTCACCACCGGGTAGGAATCGGGGAGGAGCCCAGCCACATCCAGCCCCAAAAACAACAACCGAAATCCGCCTTTCACCACCGTGTACGCCAAATAGGCCCCAACCACCCAACGTGTCACCATCAACCACCTTGGCAATGCCAAGCGCCGCGTATGCACGTAGCAGACAATTCCAACACAAGGAAGAACAAGGGCGAAGAAGAGGTCATACCCAAGTCTCCACAAATCCAATCGTATCGGCTCCAACAACCGCATCAGGCCGATATCCAGCAACACCTTTCTCAGCAGGCTCACCCCCGCCACACCGATCAATCCGATCACGTACACAGCGTTTCCGGACGAGAACGTGTCTTGTTCCGACAAGGACGATTCCATAAGGCCTCCAGCCATCATGGTTTTTGGGGAACGGCAATGGAAGGCGCTTTGAGATCCGTCCAAAGCGTTCCCTCGCCCGCATGAATCAAACGGATGGACAAATTGGGATTGAGCCGCTCCACAAAGGTCAAATCGGCCAATGTGGCCGGTTGCTTGAAGACCTCCGCACGGCGGCGAATCCCGAGCGCCTCTTCGTTGCTGACAAGGAAATCCGCTTTTACCTGGGCCTCACCGAGGGTCTGCGTGGTTTTGGCCTCGATTCGCGCACGCTCCAAATCCAATTCGGCAACGGCCAATTTGGTGTCCGCCTCCAGCTGGGCGACAATCCGCTTGGTGTCCGCCACGATGGTGGCCACCTTTTTGTCCGTCTCCTGCTCCACCTCCTTGCGAAGCTGATCCACCTTCGCCAAGCGCGTGTTGAGCTCGGCTTGCCTGCGAGCCGTATTCTGACGTTCACGGTTGGTGAGATCCTGTTCCTTGGCCTCACTCGCGGCCTGAATGGGGGCCAAGATTTCCACAGGGACCTCAACGTGGCGGATAATGGCATTGTGAACAAGGATATGCCGTTCCCCAAGGGTCTTGACCAGCTCGGCGGTCATCTCGTTCTGAAACTTCAGCCGCCCCTCCCCGTCAATGAAGTCCCGCGCCTTGTAATAGGAGCCCTTCATGCGGGAAATGGAAAGGATCTGCGGCAGAATGATCTTGTCCACCACCGCCGGGAGGTCTCCATAAAGCATGTAAACACGGGCAATGTTTTCCGGCAACAGCTCAAACTCCACCGTCATGTCCAGCAAGATTTGGAATCCGTCGATGGAAGGGAACTGCACAAACTGGTTCATGCCAAACGCCACGGAGTCCGAGAGCGGCACATCCACCGAAGGCGCCGCCGCGGAGCGCGGCAGAAGAACATCCGCACGATCCGCCGCGACAGCTCCCCCCTTGGAAGAGACCTTCTTCGCCACCCGTTGCGGCATCCGCTCCTGAACGGCATCCGAAGCCGCCCCCGCGGCAAGACGATTTCGTGCGCCTGCCGCCGTGAAATTGGAGGCCACCGCCTCTTGGGTCATCAGGTTGGCGTTGTCGCTCACATAGGCCGCCCGCCGTTTCTGCTGCTGTTCCAGCACGGATTCCTGCAATTCATCCAACGCCTTCGTGGCCGTGCCCACGACATTCCGTGTGAGCACCATCGTGCCGGCACGCCCAACGATGGAGACCTGATTGATCCCCGCCTCCATCAAATCCACCTGATAGACCTTTGGGTTGATGTAGTAGAGGCCCGGCTGGAGCACCTCCTCCATCACCCCTTTCTCACCCGGCTTTGCGAAAGCCCCGTGCGCCGCGGGTTTCCCCGTCTGCGAGGTGACGATGCCCACATAGCCCACCGGGATGTTCATCGCATCCATGATCGCCAAATCATAACCTTCGGGATTGAGCCGATACGTGCCGGGGCCCAGCACCTGCCGCCACACGCCCTTGCTCTCCCGATCCGGCGCGATGATGTCCCCCGGCGGCAACTCCTTGCCGACTTTGGAGGTCACCACGCCCACCTTCCCCATCGGGATGGTCTGCGCCGGCACAAGCTTCCACTCATACGCGATCGGATTCAGGAAGTGCCGCCCTTCCGTGAGCGGTTCGCGGCGCACACCCTTCTGCCCAGGCCCGGCAAGAATCTCACCCGGAGGCAACGGATCGCCCGATTTTGCCGTGACGATCGCCATCATGCCGGCCGGAACCGTCACACGGCAAAAGCCCCACATCCACACGCCCCACAGCAACGCCACACCTCCCGCCACGGCGGAAAGAACAACGGCCAACGATTGCTTCGTCATCATCATACGGCCTTTCCGGGCGTCAAAGCGCCCTGAGCAACAAATTCACCAACGGCACGAAAAAGTGACCATTCCAATTGAGCAGCCCCACCTGTACCGGCGACCGCCCAAAGTTGATCAACCCAACCTGAAACCACCGAGGGCTCCCGGCATTGAGAACCCCGGCCTGAAAGCCCTGATAGGCCTCTGTGGGGGCGAAGTTGGCCACGCCCAATTGCACCAAATCGCCGGGGTTCGACTCAGCCCCGCGCCGAGCGAGATTGAGCACCCCGAGATGGGCGCCATCGAAGCGGTCGCCCGTCAGGTTCACGCCGCCCAGCAACACCCCCGCGCCACCGCCCGGCGTCAGATTCACGGCAGCGCCCTGCACGCCGACAAACCGCTCCGCCTGGGCGAAGATCGGGGACAGATGCAGTCCCCCACCCTGTTCCGAGACCATTCCCACCAAGGCCACCTGTCCGCCATAAAGCCGACCGCACCCACTGAACACCGCCAGCGAGGGCCCCGCCACCGTGGAAGCATCCTCCCAATAGAGCGCGAACCGCGAGCACGTCCATCCCGGAACCTCGCTTGCCGCGGCCGCATGGTTGCCGATTTGCGCGAGTCGGTTGTTGCAACCCGCGAGCATCCCCGCGAGAAGCGCCAACGCCAAACCACCGCCACGCATCATCGCCCCTCCCTCACTTGGTCGGTTGCGCGGCCGGCGCGGCAGGTCCAAGCGGCAATCCGAAAGGACGATCGCCGCGGGGCGTCGTCAAGACCGATTCCACGCGCGGCGCGGCCTTTTCGTAGAGCTTCATCCGCACGTAATCCGCCTCATCCCGATAGACCCCGACTTCCTGTCGGAGCACATCGGCGAAAGCTTTGGTGCGCGCCTCCACCACCTTCCGTTCGGCCTCGGCGGCCGTGAGTTTGGCCTCTGCGGTCTTCACGGCCGCCTCATAGGCCACCTTGGCGACGTCGCGCCGGGTTTCGGCGGCAATGGTCTGCTCCGTCTTGCGCCGCTCTGCGGCGATGCGCTGCTGGATCTGCTCCGTCTGCGCCATCACCAGCGCAGAGCTTTGCGTGGCCAACGCCTTTTGCCGTTCCAGCTCGGCTTGGGATTCCGCCTGCGCCATCTGCTGGTCAATCTTGTGCGACTCCTGAACGGCAAGCTCCCGATCCCGCACAATCCCGGCAATGGCCTGCGGCGCGAAAATATCCCGAATCAACACGGAATTGAGCGAAATCCCCCACGGCTTGCAGACTTCGCGGAGATAGGCTTCCAGCCGATCCTGAAAGTCTTGGCGGCTTTCGCCGACGATGAACTCCGTGGCCACCTTCTTGCTGCCTTCAATTCTGGAAAAGCCGCGCGCACTCGGAAGAATCAACTTTTGGAGGATGTCGTCCATGTCGCCGACCTCCTGCGTCAGCAACGCCACCTTGTCCTCATCAAGATTGAATTCGAGGGTGCCCTCCGCCGTGACGGAAAAACCGTCGAGCGTCAAAAACGTGATCGCGTCAGCCCCCGAAAGTTCAAACCGCTGGCTCTGCACGTTGACGATCGAAACGGCATAAAGGAAGGGATTGAGCCGGTGCGTTCCCTCCTTCAGCACGCTCCGGCGAACGCCCTTGGAGCCCTCCGCGGAGAGAAACCCTCGGGAACCCTCCTCCGTGGCAGGGGCGCCCCCTTGAAGTCCGTCCGCCCCCACCAGCGCCGTCACCACCCCCACATGACCGGGACGAATGCGGATGTCATCATACAACCGCACCTCATAGGCATAGGGATTGATGCGGTGGCGGCCCGTGCCCAACACGTCGCGGACAATTCCCTTCGAGTCGGCATCGCGCGCGATAATCTCGCCCTCCGGCAATGGCTTGCCGTATTTCCGGATGAGCACGCCGAATTTCCCCGCCGGGATATCCGTCATGCGGAAAATCTCCCAATCCCAAACATACGGGTTGCGGAAATAACGGCCCTCCGGCAACACCTCCGCCTGAATCCCCTTGTATTCGGGCCCCGGCGCCAAAATGGCCTCCGCCGGGAGATCCTTTCCCGTCTTCCGGATCAACACCGCGAACGTGCCATTGCCCGGCTCGATGCGCCACCCAAACCACACCCATAGCGACCCGAGCAGGACAACCGCAAACACCGCGGCCACCGCCATTGCCTTAACGTTCAACGTCCACACGCGCTTCACTTCCATGGCAAACCCTCATTTCCAGTCTGTCGTAAACCATACCACATCCCCCACACCTTTTTCAACGTATGAAATTGCACACAAAAGAACGGGAAGGTGCCCCATTGAGCAGGTCAAAGGCCGGCAAGAAAAGGAAACTCTCGCGTATCTATCCCAACCGGTTGATCCAATTGACTTGCAAATGGTATGCCTAATGGTATTTCCAATATTTTGACTCTTCGATTTTAATGAATGGCAGACATTCTTGGATTTGAGCGGCAAGTTTACGCGCTCTTGCTCTCGTCTTATAATAAGAAGAACCAACATACGCGCTTGGTAAGAGTTTATATTTCTTTCCATTCGATGCTATTCTCAGCGCGAATCCCCAACCTCCCCTTGAATACAGAGGCTCAACGAGTAGTCGCTCTTCGCCTGTAAACCGACACTTTCGTCGCCAAAGTCTGTTTCCACAGTGCATTGTTCGAGTGTCGATAAATACTTCTGCGGAATAAGGGAAAATACATTCCACCATCTCTTTTACGCACCAAAACATAAGAATCGTACCTGCAAGAAAAAATAATTCCACAACGAAATATGCCAGCAATCTGGCATCGCAGGCCTGCCCGTCAAATATGCAAGCAACCAGCAATCGAACCCATAAGTAGAAGCAGAGAAGCATAAACATCAAAGAAATGCCCGCCCAAACCACTAATTGTATAACCCATCCCAATGGCAAAAGACCTACGTTCACCCTTAATACATGATCAACGTAACTCACAATAATTCTTGGCTCTTTGGTTGTATACAGTATCATTCTTGTTCTCCATGCCATTTCACGATAACATCCATAACGAAGGATATGACCTGTGATGGTGTCATAAGTCTCCGACTGCTTACGTTCCCCATCCATGGAAGTGCCCATCGTTCGACCGAAGGCCTCCCAATGGCGGGTGAGAGTCTTGGCGTAAAGACCGCCCACGTGCGGCGAAACTTGTTGAGCCTTGGCAATCCATCTTGGGAGATCTTTTCCTCTCCCTCCCGTTTTCTATTCTCCTCTTCCGGCGCATCATTGCCACACGTTCGAAATACCGCTTGGTAAAGATGGAGAAAACACATGACAATTAATGGAAAGCAGAAATCACATTGCAGCCCTGTTACAGTCTACGTGTGCTCAACGCTAAAACCCCCTCTCTTGCCACAATTTCACCTCATAGGCATCTGGTACACGTTGGGCCTCCCAGATTTTAGCGTGTTTCCCATAGGGTATAATAACATCAAAAGGCCACACACAAGAATAATCTCGAAAGCCAAGTCTCGAGATTACGCCTTGCAAATGAATTGTTTCCTCCGAAAAATGAACAACCTTGCATCGCATTAAAAGTCCACAATAAAGTTCCTCTTTGCACCATTCTTGCCCCTTCAGATAATGGAAATAATCCGATGGCGTATCACGTTTTTCCACGATAAAAAACTCATTTTCTTTGCTGAAATCACAACGAGGGATTTCAACACCAGGCAAAGTGACACAATCGAGCGATGATTCATTGCCTTGCGCATCCTTCCAAACATCCGTCCACCAAGCGCGTAATGTAATCCCTTCCGTAACGCCAGCGTTGTGGATTCGATTCACTTGAAGCGCAATGGACGAAACACGATGAAGCGATGCAAGCTCAATATGAGGTGTATCACCTTTTGTTGTGCAACCGGATAAAATAAAACACAAAAGGAATCCGACAATACAGAATACATTGGTCAATCGTGTCGTCATTTTTCGCGATCCTTTCGGTGCAGAATGTCAATCGGGGGAATAGATGATGGACTGTTTGCAGGCGTTGTTCCTATTATTGCTCGGATAAATTGTCAAAATGTGCCGATTTTTGAAGAATGGGTTCCCAAAACGTCACGCCAAGTGGATCGTCTTGGCATCGTTCAAGGATGGTCCGACGTGCTTTGGTCCTGATTCCTGAATCGGCCCATCGTGCGAGCATGTGTTATCCGGAGTTGAAATAAGCTCATTCAACTCGTCCTTGGAGAAATCCTCATATGGATCGGACAATCGGCTGGGGCGCGTATACAATTTTTCAACGGCCACTTTCAATCGTTCCCATTCCATACTTCACTCCTCTTTCGGGTGTCCAACACGTCAAGGGTCAATCACCTTTGTATTCGTAATCGGAGGGAGCATGATGCACTTTCCCGTTGGGTCAATCTCAAGGCGGCGACATGCGGGACGTTCCTTGGGAGGAATAACACTCCCATTTGACATCAGTAACGCGAGATCTATGTCATGGTACATTGGGGGTGCATTGGGAGGCACTTCGGGAATCGCAAAATGAACTTCACAATATCCGGGATATTTTGGGAAAAAATGAAAATAGTACCGCCCATAATCGGAGAGTCGTTTCCCCTCTTGCTCCAAAAGAAACTTATTTGCGTAATAGATAAGTTTCTCCTCATGTGTCAGTGAAGGCCCAAGACAGCCGGAAAACACAAAGGTAAGGGCAAACATAAAGATTAAATAAGGTCGTATAGTCATCTCAATTTTCCTCATGAAGCGTGGTGCTTGTTTTTATGTGCTTTTGCCGGCTCGGGGAACGTTGGTCCGGCACATCATGAAGGGTGTCGTTCGCTTTTATGTGTTTCTGCCGAATGCTGAAAGGTTTTTCTTCTCTCATTTCCTCTTCACTTGGCCAATCCATCTTCCCATACGTTATGAAAGTATTAAGTGAGAATATTTCCCCTGACGGGCGATAGATAAATCGCTCAAATGTGGGCGCTGACAGATAACTTCGTTGCCCCCATCGATTATCATTTTTACCTTTCCTGAATCCCCACTCCACATAATATCCTGGAAGGTCGCCAAACGGCGGCGCGACAAAAAAATCCCCACATTCCGTCATCTTCACATTGTACTCTTCTTTGGCGTATTGATTCGCACGAAAGATGAGTTGTTCCTCCATCGTCATGTTAAGCCGATAACATCCCAAAGGCAACAAGGACGTTATGACTATCATCAAAGGAAGAAAAGAACATTTCATAAACGTGAAGGGCAACGTGAGAGTTTTAGTTGTGGAGTGTCAATAGATGTGCGAAGGGCATTTGAGAGAACTCGAAAAATACGCATGCATTAGATGACCTTTTTGGATGGGTGTGGATAGTGAATGATGGGCGGTAGCACCGTTCCCCATCTCGTTTACGCTCGTGGAGATAGAACGTGACATCCGTGGAGATGAGCTCATCGCAGGCATTGTAGCCATTCTGTTCATCGTTGATAAAACGCAACAACAACCAAGGAAGGGTGTCCCCCTCTTCGATTTCCGCACATGTGCTCCCGCAAACACCATATGCGAATGCTACCACATACTGGGACTCGTAGTAAAGAATACGCTCAGCAATGTCTCGCGAGCCTCTACCGAAAAGAAGAAACAACAACGTGACGTAGGGCACCACATTGTGCGATATAGTGCATCCGGGGGAGAGATGCGGAGCACCCCGAGGGGAGATATAGTGTGTCCCGTCAAATGCCGGATGGCGCCACATCCTTGGCCCGTCTTGAAACGATATGCCTACAGCAGAAGGCAGGCGAGCCGATGGCACACCTAGGCCGTGTTCCGAAGTGTTGCAATGTGTTACCTTTCCTTTAGGGTAAGTAACCGAAAGGAATCTTATGAAGCGGCAGATACTCGGACTGGCCTTGACGGTGGCAGCGTTCTCCCCCACAGCCGTGGGCGCCCAGGGCATCGCGACCATCACTCCGACGGAGGGCACACAGGGAATGCCCACAGGCTCGGTGGAGCGTGTGGCATTGGTGCGGCAGACAGATTCCCCGCCGGCAGATGCGCTTTATCGTGACCCGAAGCAACCCATCGAGGCCCGGGTGGAGGATTTGATGAAACGCCTCACGCCCGAGGAAAAAGCGCGGATGGTGCACGCCAGCAGCGGCTCCAGTTCGGGGAACCTGCCGCGCGTCGGCCTTGCGAACGTCCGCACACTCGATGGCCCCAACGGCACACGGGCCGATCGCCCCGTCACCTATTTCCCTTCGGCCATTGCCTATGCCGCAACGTGGGACATGGACTTGGTGGAGGAGATTGCGCGCACGCTGGGCAAAGAAACGCGCGCGGTTTACAAAACCGAAGAGAGCGGCGCGCGAATGCTGTTGGGCCCGGGCGCAAACATTGCCCGCACGCCGTTGGGTGCGCGCAACTTTGAATATTTCGGCGAAGACCCCCTCCTCTCGGGCAAAACGGCGGCGGCTTACTGCCGGGGCTTGCAATCGGTCAAAGTGTCGCCGTGCATGAAGCACTGGGTGCTGAACGATCAGGAGTGGTGCCGCACGGTGCTCGATGTCGATGTCCCCGACCGCGCCCTCCACGAGATTTACGCAAAACCCTTCGAGATCGCCGTGCGCGAAGCGGGCGTTTGGGCCGTGATGGGCAGCTACAACGCCGTGCGCGGGCACTATTCCTCGCATTCCTCGGAAATCAATGATCTGTTGCGCTCCTATGGATTCGATGGGGCGATTTATTCCGACTGGGGCGGCTGGCATGGCGACGTTCCCGCGCTCAATGGCGGCGCCACCTTGGAATCGGGCACTTGGCAGAATGCCGAGCGCGACCGCCGCAACGCGGAACAGGTGGCCAAAGGCATCATCCGGGCTGACCGTTTTGAGGATGCCGTGCGCCGCAATCTGCGCAACCTGTTCCGAATGGGCGCCTTTGACACGCAGACCGCCGAAGACAAGGCCGAACAGGCCGCCTACGAACGTGACTTCCGCTCCGAAGCCCATCGCCGCATCGCCCGGAAGGCCGCCGTCTCCTCCGCCGTTCTGCTCAAAAACAAGGATGGCTTCCTCCCGCTCAACCGCGAGAAGATCCGCACGGTGGCGCTCATCGGCCCCAATGCCGACCAGACCCACTCGATGATTGGCGGTGTGCACCTCAAGGATCGCGGCGGCAGCGGTGCGGTGCTCGCCGCACGGGAAGTGACGCCCCTCATGGCCTTTGTCGAAGCCTTCGGGAAGGAGAACGTTCTTTTCGCCCCCGGCTTCCGCTTCGAGAACACCGACCGCAAGGACGCCGTCTCCGTTCCGGGAATGCCCGCCATGGACCCCGTGGAGGCCGCCCGCCGCGCCGATGTCGTGATCTTCTGCGGCGGCTTGGACCATTCGCTCGACCGCGAGGTGCTTGGCTGGGGCCACATCAACCCCTCCGACCGCCCGAACCTTGAGCTCAAAGGCCCGCAGGCCGAGCTCATCAAGCGTGTCGCCGCCGTCAATCCGCGCACCGTCGTGGCGCTCACCATCGGCGCCCCCGTCTCCGTGGAGGCGTGGGAGGCCGCGGTGCCCGCCGTGCTCGTGACCTGGTATTCCGGCGAAGAGGGCGGAAACGCCCTTGTCGATCTCCTGTTCGGCAAAGAGAATCCCTCCGGGAAGCTCCCGTACACCTTCGGCAAGCAATTGGAAGATTGGCCCTGCCACCGCATGGGGCCGGCCGTCTATCCCGGCGTCTTCACGCCCGAAGGCCCCTTCACCGCGCGGGAATATTACGCCGATGGCATTTGGGTGGGCTATCGTGGGTTTGACCAATTCAAGCGCGAGCCACGGTATCCCTTCGGCTTCGGCCTCTCCTACACCACCTTTGCCATCTCCGAGGCCCCCTCCGACCCGCAACAGGGCATTTTCCGCGTGAAGGTGCGCAACACCGGCGCCCGCGCCGGGCGCGAAGTCGTGCAATGCTACGTTTCCAAGCCCAAGACGGACGGCGAAGGGATGCCCGTCAAGGAACTCGTGGCCTTCGCCTCCGTGACGTTGGCGCCCGGGGAGGAACGGGTGGTTGAACTCGTCCCGAGCCCCGACGCTTACCGCTACTGGAGCGAAAAGGCGAATGGTTGGCGGCCTGTCCGCGGCGAGTGCGTCTTCCGGATCGGCAATTCCTCGGCGAATCTGCCCGTCCGCCACACGGTTCGCAAATGAAGGTCGCGTCAACAATCGTCGAAGCATAGTGCTTCCCGTTATGTCGTAAACGAAAGACAACTTCATCTGTGACATTGAGGTCCTCCGGCGGGGAGTCGGAGGACTTGTGTTATACTGACGCGGTTCAAGGAAAGAGAGTGCATGCGATGAAGGTTCTGATGGTCGGCGATATCGTGGGGTCCCCTGGGCGGCTTTGCTTCGGAAAAGTGGTGCGGCGACTTTTGGAATCCGGTGAAATCCAAGCCGTGATTGCCAATGCGGAGAATGCGGCCGCCGGCAGTGGGATCACGGCGGCGTTGGCGGAGGAACTTTTCGCCGCCGGTGCCACCCTCATCACCTTGGGGGATCATACATGGGGGCAACGGGGATTCGATGCGGCCATTGGCGCGGAACGAAGGATCGTGCGCCCGGCAAATTATCCCGAAGGGACCCCAGGCGCCATTGCGGCGGTGGCCGAAACACCGCAGGGCCCCATCGGCGTGGTCTCGGTGCTCGGGCAGGTGTTCATGGGGCCGGCGGACAATCCGTTCCATGCGGTTCGCCGCGCGATCGCACAGATCCCGGCAAACGTTCCCGTCTTTGTGGACGTTCATGCGGAGGCCACCTCCGAAAAAATCGCGATGGGGCACTGGCTGGATGGCCGCGTCGCGGCGGTCTGCGGCACCCACACGCATGTGCAAACAAGTGATGCGACGTTGCTCCCCAAAGGGACCGCCTACATCACCGATTTGGGGATGACAGGGCCTTCACACTCCGTCATTGGGCGGCAGATTGAGCCTGTGCTCAAAAAGTTCACCACCGGAATACCGGCCCGCTTTGAGGTGGCCTCCGGCCCCGTCAAGCTGGAAGGCGCCATCATCGACCTCCCGCGTGGCACACGGCTCCCCTCCTCCATCCGTGCCGTGCGGTACGTCCCGGAGGATTGACGCGCCCATGGAGCGGAGTGGAAACGAGACGGCGGGAACAATGGATTTCGCCCGGCTCCCAACGTGGGCGTTGGACACCATGCTGGCCTGTGCCCGAGGCGCAGGGGCTTCGTCTCTCGCCGGGGCGCTGGAGGCCGTACGCAATGAGCGGCTCTTTGAGGACGCGCAGGACGAAGTGTGGTATGCCCGATTCCCACAGGTTCAGCGCGCCAAAGCCCGGGATCTTACGCCGCCGGAGGGGTGGTCTCCTGTTCAAGAAGAGACGCTGGAGGCCATTTTCGGCCCAGAAGGCGATCTCGCCCGTCTCTTCGATCGCTATGAGGCCCGCGTCGGCCAAACAGCGATGGCGCATGCCGTCGCCAAGGCTCTGAATGATCGCACCTTTCTGCTCGCGGAGGCCGGCACCGGCGTTGGCAAAAGCCTTGCTTATCTCGTTCCCTGTGCCCTGTGGGCGTGTGCGAACAATCTGCCCATCGTGATCTCCACCAACACCCGCAACCTCCAATCCCAACTTCTCCAAAAGGATCTACCGCTCGTGCGGCGCATCGTGGCGCGTCATCTGCCCGCGGGTGTGACGCTGGATGCCGTGGTGCTGAAGGGCCGCAACAACTATCTCTGCCTGAAACGGTTTGGGGCCTTTGTGGAGGGAGGTTTTGAGGCCCTTCCGGAGCAGGAGGCAATCCTCTTCGCCGATCTTGTCGCTTGGGCGGCCACAACGCCCGATGGCGATTTGGACACGTTCCGCCCCAGCCATGCGCGTGGAGACATGGGGTTTGTCCGTTCGTTTGGATGCCGTTCTGATGAATGCACCGGGAAGAGTTGCCGATTCTATCGGCGGTGCTTTCTTCAACAGGCCCGCCAAGCCGCGCTACAAGCCCACCTCATCATCGCGAACCACGCACTTGTCTTCGCCGAGCTCACCAATCCCGGCACCCTCTTGCCTCCGCATGCGCAAGTGGTGTTTGACGAAGCGCACAATCTCGAAAATGCCGCCACCGACTTTCTCTCCGGTGAGCTGTCCTCTATCCTACTCTATGAATTCTGTCAGAAACTCGCCCCAAGTCGAGGCCGCGAGGCTGGCAGTCTCTTCCATCAAGCCCGTGTGGATTTCGTGGACAAAGCGGTACAAGACCCCGCGGAACGTGTAGAGCTCATCGCGTTGCTCGCAGACCTTCGCACCTGCGGCGTGACGCTGGCAAAGGCCGGCACCGACCTTTTCGGTACGCTGTGCGGATTCTTGGACAAAACGCCCGAAGCCACCGTGCGTTATCGTTCCGTTCCGGATGCCACCAAGCCTCCGCGCCCCAACGGACAACCGCAACTGAGACGCGAAGTCTGCCTCTCGGGAAGCGTCTTCCTCCCCGCAGAATCATTCGTCCCAGAAGCTGAACTCGTCGCCCGCCGCGATGCCATCAATCATGCGCTCAGCGAAGCGCACCGACTCCTTGAGAGATTGCTGGGGGCCATCGGGCGGAAATCGCCGCCCGCGGGGCAAGAGAATCCCTTTGAAGATCTCGTTGCCGCCACGCAGGCCGTGATGGAGGGGCTGGACGATTTCGGGCGAACCTTGGACGGGATTCTTGAGGGAGCCGACCCCAACACGGTTTATTGGTTGTGGCGTCCAACGCAAAATGAGCATGCGGCCGCGCTCACCGCCGCACCGCTCGATATTGCACGCCCGCTTTCCAAATTGCTTTACGCCACCAAGGAAACGTTGATTTTCTCTTCGGCCACCTTACGCATCCGAAACGACTTTGCCCACATCCGCCGACGCCTTGGCCTCAATTTCGTGGAACCGCGGGAGCGCGTCCGTGAGTTCGTGGCAGAGAGTCCCTTCGATTATCCCCGGCAATGTTGCGTGGCCGTGGCAGACTTTCTCCCGGAGGTCGTCACCGGCCAAGAATACACGCTAGAGCTTTCGCGCCTGATGTATCGTTTGTTCACCACCGCAAACGGTCGTTCGCTTGCGCTCTTCACCTCCTACGAAATGCTTCGCGCCTGCGCCGAGCACCTCACCCCACACTTGGAGGCAAAGGGAATTGACCTGCTTGTGCAGTCGCCTTCTCTCGGGCGCGATGCGATGACCGAAGCGTTCCGTGCCCAGACGCGCCCCACCGTCCTTTTCGGCACACAGAGCTTTTGGGAAGGCGTGGATGTCGTGGGCGACGCACTGTCCTGTGTCGTCATCGCCCGGCTTCCTTTCGAAAGCTATGGAGATCCGCTCTTTAAGGCCCGTTGCGAGAAGATCGACCGCGAAGGAGGATCTGCCTTCACGGAACTCTCCGTGCCACAGGCCGTCATCCGCTTCCGTCAGGGATTTGGGCGCCTAATCCGCAGTCGCTCCGATCGCGGCATGGTGGTCGTGGCCGATTCGCGCATTATCCGCAAAAGCTACGGAGGCGCCTTCGCCGGAGCCCTTCCCGTCAAGATAGAAGCGCTCCACTCACGGCCTGCGCTCATTGCCCGCCTGGCGACGCTCCTTCGGGAAGACCCTCGGTATCTCTCCAATCCCAACGCATAACGGTCAAACCATCATCCCCGCAAATACGCGAGGACATCCGCCACCATTCGGCGCGCATCGGCCAAGGCTCGGACAACAAGCGACGGTCCACTGACGCAGTCTCCGCAAGCGAAGCTGGCCACCTCCGGAGCCGACCCCTTGACCAATGCTTTTCCTTCCTGCCGGGGAAGTTTGTCGAGCAAGGATTGAGGCACCCCCACAAATCCCATCGCCAATAGGACAAGATCGGCCGAAAGGACACGCTCAGAGTTTGGAACCGAGGCAAAGGAGAGTGGCCGCCCAAAAGCGGACAGTTTCCACACCACATCGCGAACACGCACACCCGAAACCTGGCCGTTCACGCCCTCGAATGCAAGGCTCTCCACGTTCCATAGGCGTTCACATCCCTCTTCATGACTGGAAGAGGTACGTAGACGCCACGGCCAACGCGGCCAAGGTGTCGAGGCGGAACGCTCCTCCGGCGGACGTGGGAGGATCTCGATTTGCGTGATCGCTCGTGCACCCTGGCGGATGGCCGTGCCGACGCAATCGCTCCCCGTGTCCCCTCCGCCAATGACCAACACCTTGCGCCCCTCGGCAGAGATCGGCAAGACTGAACTCTCACCGGAACAGACACGATTTTGTCCGCGCAAGAAATCAAGGGCAAAGTGGATTCCGCCAAGGTCCCGCCCCGGCACCGAGAGGTCGCGCGGCGCTCCGGCACCAACGGCCCAAATCACGGCATCATGACGTTTCGCGAGCCATTCCGGAGAGACATCACGCCCAACCTCCGTGCCCGTGACAAAGCGAATCCCTTCTGCTTCCATTAGGGCAATACGGCGGGCGACAATCGTCTTATCGAGCTTAAAGTCAGGGATTCCATAACGAAGAAGCCCTCCAGGGAAACGATCCCGTTCATAAACGGTGACGGAGACCCCCGCACGATTGAGTCCTTCCGCGACGGCAAGGCCCGCCGGACCAGAGCCCACAACGGCCACCCGTTTTCCCACACGCTCGGCAGGGAGGACCGGCTTCACCCATCCCTTCTCCCATGCGGTATCGGAAATGTGGCGCTCCAAAGCGCGAATCGAAACGGGGGCCTCCCCGTCCATTCCTCGCGTACACGAACCCTCACAGAGTGCCGGGCAAATCCGCGACGTAAACTCCGGAAAAAGATCCGTGCGTGAAAGCAGAGCGTAAGCCAAAGCCTCATCTCCGGCGGCAACCGCCGCGTTGGTTTCGGGAATGACGTTCGCCAGCGGGCACCCCATTCCATGGCAAAAAGGAAGCCCGCACGCCATGCAAGCCCGAGCATGCACAGCGGCCTCCTCTGCCAGAAGCGGGAGCTCCACTTCGTTCCAATCAAGGCGGCGCTCGGAAATCGGACGATAACGGTTCATCGCACTGCTCCTCTTCAGTGATTCGGCATGACGCGCCCAAGGACACGACGGTATTCTACGGGGAAGACCCGGACAAACCGGGGAAGCCAATCCCCTAGAGCCTCCATGATCCGACGCCCCTTGGGGCTCCCGGTCGCCGCGACATGGGCCGCAATCAAGGCGCGGAGTTCTTCAGCGGCTTCACTTCCAGGCTCCACGTTTTCGAGGTCAACGCTCTCCAGATTGCACCGGAGGTCAAAATCCCCCGTCTCATCGAGCACATACGCCAAGCCTCCGGTCATGCCCGCGGCGAAGTTACCGCCCGTCGGGCCAAGCACCAAGACCCGGCCGCCCGTCATGTACTCACATCCATGATCCCCGGTTCCTTCGCACGTGAGCGTGGCACCGGAATTCCGAATCGCAAAGCGTTCGCCCACAAGTCCGCCGATAAAGATCTTCCCGGCCGTGGCACCGTAGCCAATGACATTCCCGGCCACGACATTCGCCTCCGGCACAAATCCATCGACCACCGGAGGCCTCACAATGACCGTACCTCCGGAGAGCCCCTTGCCCACGTAATCGTTGGCCTCACCCTCAAGGTCAAGTGTGACGCCCGCCGTGAGGAATGCCCCAAGGCTCTGCCCCGCGACCCCATGCAAGTGCGCCGTGAGCGTGCCTTCCGGCAAGCCCTCCCCTCCAAAATGGGCGGCGATTTCTCCGGCGAGCCCGGTCCCAACGGAACGATCCGTGTTCCGGACATCAAACGAGGCCTCTTGCGGCACAGGTTCCAAGCGGAAAGCGGGAATCAATTGTTCCCTGTCGAAGGTTCCCGCAGGCTCTTTCGCTTCGACCGGTTCCGGGGCGGAAGGCGTAACATGACGAAAGACGGCCGAGAAATCCAATGCGGCGGCCTTTCCGATGGACGCTTCCGGATCGACGCACAGCAAATCCGATCGGCCACAAGCCTCGTCAAGGCTGCGCAATCCAAGCGACGCCAGCGTTTCGCGTGCCTCACGTGCCACAGACCGCAGGAAATTCACGATGTACTCCGGCTTCCCGGCAAACCGCTTGCGCAGTTCCGGATCTTGTGTCGCCACGCCGGCAGGACAGGTATTGCTGTGGCAGACGCGCATCATCACACAGCCCAGGCAGACAAGAATGGTCGTGGCAAATCCAAACTCCTGTGCGCCCAGCAGCGCACCGATGACCACGTCGCGCCCTGTTCGGAGCTGACCATCCACCTGAAGACGCACGCGGTTGCGCAATCGGTTGAGCACGAGCGTCTGATGTGTCTCGGCAAGTCCCAATTCCCACGGCATTCCGGCATGGTGAATGGAGGAAAGCGGCGATGCGCCTGTTCCCCCGTCGTGCCCCGCCACGAGAATGACGTCCGCATGTGCCTTGGCCACGCCAGCCGCGACTGTGCCCACGCCGGCTTCCGACACGAGCTTGACGGAGATCCGAGCCTTTGGATTGACCGTGCGGAGATCGTAAATCAGTTGCGCCAAATCCTCAATGGAGTAAATGTCATGATGCGGCGGCGGCGAAATGAGCGTGAGCCCGGGCACGGCATGGCGAAGACGTGCCACAAAGGCATCCACCTTGTGCCCGGGGAGCTGCCCACCCTCACCGGGCTTGGCCCCCTGGGCCATCTTGATTTGGAGATCGCGGGCATGGCGAAGATAATCCGCCGTCACCCCAAAGCGTCCCGAAGCCACCTGCTTGATGGCGCTTCCCCGCTCGGTTCCGAACCGTTCGGCATTCTCACCGCCTTCACCGGAATTGCTCATTGCGCCAATGGCGTTCATGGCCCGGGCAATGGTCTCATGGGCCTCCGGGCTCAGCGACCCAAGGCTCATGGCTCCGGAAACGAAATGGCGCAAGATCGCCTCCTCTGGCTCCACCTCCTCCAGCGGGATCGCCTGCGTCGGAACGAACCCGAAACATCCACGCAACGTGCAAAGTCGGTGTGCCTGATGGTCAATCGCGTCGGAATAGCGCCGAAAAAGCGTATAGTCCCCCTCTCGCACGGCTTGACGGAAATCCGCCAAAGATTGTGGCGTCCATAGATGGCGTTCGCCATCCGCCCGCCACTGATGCTCACCTCCGGCGGGAAGAATCGGCCCTTTGGCCTGCGGTGCGGCCTCTCCGCCCTCTCCATGGGACAACCCATTGCGACGATTCGCATCACGCGCGACATCGTCAAGCCCAATGCCGCCAATCCGGCTGACCGTTCCCGGAAGATAGCGGGAAACCAGCTCTTCCCCAAGGCCGACAGCCTCGAAAAGCTGCGCAGAGCGATAGGAGCGGAGCGTTGAGATGCCCATCTTGGACATCACCTTGAGAATCCCTTTATCCACCGCGCGGATATAGTTGCCCGTCGCCGTGACAGGATCGCATCCCGTAAGGCCGCGCGCGGAGAGGTCCGCCACCGTCGCCAATGCAAGCCAAGGATGAATGGCCGTGGCGCCATAGCCCAGCAGAAGCGCAAAGTGCATGACCTCACGCACCTCACCGGACTGCACCACCAGTCCCGTTTCCGAGCGCAAACCCGCCTCCGTGAGGGCCCGATTGACCGCGGCAACGGCCAAAAGCGAGGGGATTGGCGCCTCTTCGGCGCTAAGATCCCGGTCTGAAAGGATCACGATCCGATGTTCCCGCGCGGCAGAGACCGCCTCGTCAGCCAATCGCTCCAGTGCGTCAGCCAAAGCGATCCCATCGCCTCCCGCAGGGAAGGCCAAGCGCAACGTGACAGGCCTAAACTCTTCCGCACCCACACGCCCAAGGTGTTCAAGCTCGGCATCCGTCAGCACCGGGCGACGCATCTTGATCAGGCGGGCGTGGGCCGGCGTCTCCGCAAGAATGTTGGCCCGATTGCCGACATAGGTCATCAAGCTCATGACCGAGCGTTCGCGGATAGGATCGATGGGCGGATTGGTGACTTGCGCGAAGCGTTGCTTGAAGTAATCGAACAGGAGGCGAGGCCGATCGGAAAGCACGGCCAATGCGGCATCGTTGCCCATGGAGCCGACGGGTTCCTGCCCCTGCGTCGCCATCGGGCGAAGAATCGTGGAAACGTCCTCCCGCGTGTAACCGAAACGCAGCTGACGTTCGGCAAGATCGCCGGGCACCGCCTCGGGAGCCGTCTCCCGGAAAAGGCCATCCACCGTGATACGGTTCTCCTCCACCCATCGACGATACGGACGGCGCCGTGCGACGTGGGCCTTGATTTCCGCATCATTCAGCAAGCGATGGGCCTCCAAATCCAGCCAAAGCATCTCTCCGGGACGCAACCGTCCACGGCGGGCGACGGCCTCCGGCGGGAAATCAAGCACGCCCGTTTCGGAAGCCAACACAAACGTGCCATCTTTGCACAGCGTGTATCGGGCAGGGCGCAGGCCATTGCGATCCAAGACCGCACCTGCGCGCACACCATCGGAAAAGACGGCCGCCGCCGGTCCGTCCCACGGCTCCATCAGTGCCGAATGATATTCCAAAAAGCCGCGCACATCATTGCCCATGGCGTGTGTCGGCCCCCATGCCTGCGGCATCAGCATCAGCATGGCATGGGGCAACTCCCGCCCCGCCCGAACAAGCAATTCCAACATATTGTCAAGGCAAGCGGAGTCCGACTGCCCCGGCGGCACCAGCGGAAGCACCTTGGCCAAATCGACCCCGAACAATGGACTCTCAAAGCCACCTTCCCGTGCGCGGAGCGCGTTGAGGTTCCCGCGCAACGTGTTGATCTCACCATTGTGCGCAAGCAGACGGAAGGGTTGCGCGAGGTTCCATGTGGGGAAGGTGTTGGTGCTGTAACGCTGATGGGCAAGCACCAACGCGGAAGCGAAATCCTCCGCCCTCAAATCCTCGTAAAAGGCGTCCAACTGATGCGCCAGCAACAACCCTTTGTAAACCACACTCCGTGCGGACAGACTGCAAACGTACAAATCCTCACCCAACGCCTTCTCCAACCGCCGCCGGGCGACAAACAGTTTCCGCTCGAACGCCTCCCCTTGTCCCGTCAACGCCTCCCCCGTGGATTCCGCCACAAACACTTGGCGGATTCTGGGACAGGTGGCGCGGGCAGAACGCCCAATGGCCTCGGGATGGATTGGGACCTCACGCCATGCGAGCGTCTTCAACCCCTCCTCCGCCAAAAGGGCCTCCATCTGTGCCTCCCGGCCTTCCCCGCCAAACACCATCGCCACGCCATAGGTTCCCGGGGAGGGAAGATGGGGAAGACGTGCGCGGAAAAAGGCATCCGGCAGGGCAACCAAAATGCCCGCACCGTCCCCCGTCTCGGGGTCCCACCCCGCCGCACCGCGATGCGTCAGCCGCCGAAGCACCGTCAATCCCTGTTCCACGATCCGATGGCTGGGATGGTTATTAAGGTCAGCCACCATCCCCACGCCGCACGCATCGTGCTCATTTTGTGGATCATAGAGGCCCTGTCGAGGCGGAAAACTGGTCGATTGTCCGTACATGGGATTCCTTTCTAGTCGTTCCCCTCTCTTGCAACATCCATGCCAAACCTCTCCTGCCCCATCCTTTCGGGGCTACAGCACGCCCTCCTCCCGTTCAAAAAGAACAAAATTGTAATACCCCAATCTACCGCCAAAAGACAACGCCCACACAACCCCCGAGAAATCAAATGGAAGGCTTCCCGGTTTACAAAAACGAAATATCATATATAAGGAATTACATAACTGTAATTCCCACCTTTTCCCAACCGGGAGCTCTTCCATTCATAACCGATCCTTATAGGAGAGGCTCCGTATCACAACGTGCGATACGGAGCCTCTCGTGTCGGGATACGGAGGGTTTCCAAATCCCTTGCACTGGGACGGGAATCAAAAAACACCGTTTATTTTCCCCTCTCCCCAACGTTTGGCACGCCCATTGCAAAGAATGTTGTCGGACACATTTCCACAACAGAATGCCTCCGACCAACCCCAACCCAAGGAAGCCATGAGCAACACGGAAGTCGAATACGGCATGGATGTTTTCAGTGAAAGCGTCATGCGTGAATATCTGGCAAAAGACACGGTGGAGAAACTGCTGCACACGGTAAATGATCATGTGCCGCTGGATCCCTCCATCGCCAATGAGGTGGCCCACGCCATGAAACAGTGGGCGATGAGCCGCGGCGCAACGCACTTCACGCACTGGTTCCAGCCGCTGACGGGCAGCACGGCGGAAAAGCACGATGCCTTCTTTGAGCCCACAGGGGTGGGCAAAACCATCGCCCGCTTCTCGGGAAAGAATCTGATCATGGGCGAACCCGACGCCTCCAGTTTCCCCTCGGGTGGGCTGAGATGCACCTTTGAGGCGCGCGGCTACACGGCGTGGGACGTCACGAGCCCCGCCTTCATCAAACGGCACAGCAACGGCGCGACCCTCTGCATCCCCACGGTCTTTTGCTCCTACACAGGCGAAGTGCTCGACAAGAAAACGCCCCTGCTCCGCTCCATGCAGGCGATGGACAAAGCCGTGCGCAAATTGATGGCCTGCTTCGGCGAGAAGGAGACCGGCCACGCCGTCTGCACGCTCGGCCCGGAGCAGGAATACTTCCTGATTGACAAGACCTTCTACCTCCGCCGTCCCGATCTCATCCAGTGCGGGCGCACCCTCTTCGGGGCCCCACCCGCGCGCCATCAGCAATTGGAAGACCACTACTTCGGCTCCATCCGTCCGCGGATTGTCGCCTTCATGGAGGATGTGGAGCGCGAACTTTGGCGCCTCGGCATCCCGGCCAAGACGCGCCACAACGAGGTGGCCCCCGCCCAATTCGAGCTGGCGCCCATGTTTGAGGACCTCAATCTCGCGGTGGATCACAATATGCTCATCATGGAGACGCTCCGAAACGTGGCCGAACGCCATGGCCTCGTCTGCCTCCTTCACGAAAAACCCTTCGCCGGCGTCAACGGTTCGGGCAAGCATAACAACTGGTCCGTGGCCTACAACGGCAAGAACCTCCTTGATCCCGGCGCCAATCCGCAAGAGAACGCCATCTTCTTGGCCATGCTCGCCGCCGTGCTCCGCGCCATCGACCTGCACGCCGACATCCTGCGTGCCGCCACCGCCGGCGCCGGCAATGATCACCGCCTCGGCGCAAACGAAGCCCCGCCTTCCATCATCTCCGTGTTCCTGGGCGAAGAGCTCACGAACGTCGTGGAACAGCTGGGGAAGGGCACATCCGCCAAGACCGGCAAGGCCGCGAAACTCCGCGTGGGCGTGGACACCCTGCCGCCGATCCCGCGCGACACGACCGACCGCAACCGTACGTCGCCCTTCGCCTTCACCGGCAACAAGTTCGAGTTTCGTGCGCCCGGCTCCAGCCAAAACTGCGCCGGCATCTGCATGGTGCTGAACACGATTGTGGCCGAATCGGTGAACGTGCTGGCCGATGCCATCGCCAAACTGCCCAAGGCAAAGTTCAACGAAGGCCTCCAGAAGATCCTTCAGGCCGTCATCAAAGACCACGGGCGTGTGATTTTCAACGGCGATGGCTACTCCGAAACTTGGGTGCGCGAAGCCCAGAAGCGCGGCCTTCCGAACCTGCGTACCACCCCTGAGGCCCTCGCACCCATGCTGGCCCAGAAAAACCTCGATCTCTTCGCCTCGCAAGGCGTGCTCCTGCCGACGGAAATGAAGAGCCGCTACGACGTCTTCATGGAAGAATACACGCGCAAGGTCACCATTGAAGGCAAAGTGGCCCTTGAGATGGCCCGCAGCATGATCGAACCCGCCGCCACCGCCGAATTCGGCGCCGTCTGTCAGGCCCTCGCCTCGGCCAAGGCCGCCGGCGTCACCCTCGGCACCAAAGGCATCGCGGAAGTGGCCGAAACGCTCGGCAACGGCCTTGAGGCCCTCCACACCCACTGCGCCACGTTGGAAAAGGCCCTCGGGGAAGGCCCCGCCGAAACGCTCGCCGCCCTCGCAGACCTCCGCACCGCCGTGGACAAACTGGAGGAGGATGTGGACGACGCCCGCTGGCCCCTCCCCAAGTATCGCGACATGCTGTTCGTCTACTGAGTCCGCGCCATGTCCGACCCTCTGAAACATGAATGCGGCGTGGCGCTCCTCCGGCTCCGGAAGGATGCGGCCTATTACGAAAAGAAGTACGAAACGCGTTCGTACGGCTTTCAGAAGGTCGCCCTTATGCTGGAGAAGCAACACAACCGGGGCCAGGACGGTGCGGGCCTTGCGTGCCTCCACCTCCACCCCGGGCAGGGCCGCCCCTGTTACGATCTGGAGCGTTCGGTAGCCCCACTTCCCCTTGCCGATCTGATCGCACGGTGCAGCCGTCGCCTCTCCGAAGACCCCCTCGCCTTCCGCGGGGAGGTCTTTCTCGGTCATCTGCGCTATGCCACCTTTGGACGACATGACCTCTCGGCCTGCCACCCCTTTGTCCGAGACAGTGCCTTCCTTGACCGCCTGCTCCTGCTTGCGGGAAACTTCAACCTCACCGACACCCGCGAACTCTCCGAAGCTCTCGCCGCCTCCGGCCACCATCTGCCCAGCACCGCCGATGGCGCGGTGATTTTGCAATGCCTCACCCACGCACTGGAGCGTGAACGTTCCCGCCACGGGGATTTGCGCGGGTTGGCTCCTATCCTACGCGCCGCGGCAAGCCGATTCGATGGAGCCTTCGTTCTCTGCGGCACCACCGGGCAAGGCGATGCCTTCGCCCTGCGCGATGCCAATGGCATCCGACCGGCCTACTATTACGTGGACGAGGAAGTGGCCGTGGTTGCCTCCGAGCGGCCCGCCATCCAAGCGGCGTTTGATCGCCCCACAGGAGAGGTCCACGAGTTGCCTCCCGGCAAGGCCTTGCTCATTCATCCCAACGGCACGGTGGAGCTTCAGGACTGCCTCGACCCCGCCCCACGCCGAGCGTGTGTCTTTGAGCGCATCTATTTCTCCCGTGCCAACGATGCCGAAATCCACGCCGAGCGCAAACACTTGGGCCACGCACTCGTGCCGCAGATTGTCCGCGCGCTCGGCGGCGATTTGGGACATGCCTTCGTCAGTTACATCCCGAACTCCGCGCAAGTCTGCTTCCACGGGCTCTTGGAAGCGCTCTTGGCCGTGGCATTGCACGATGGGCACACCGTCCGCTTCGGGCAAGTGGCGGTGAAAGACGCGAAGTTTCGCACGTTCATCGCCGATGCCGAGGCTCGCAAAGGGCTTGCCATGCACGTCTACGACGTCACCTACGGGCTCGTGCGGCCCGGTTCGGACACGCTCGTGGTGCTCGATGACTCTATTGTGCGCGGGAACACGATGCGCAACGCCATCCTGCCTGTGCTCGACCGTCTTGGCCCCAAACACATCATTGTGGCCAGTTCGGCCCCGCCGGTCCTTTATCCCGATTGTTACGGTATCGACATGGCCACGCTCCGCGAGTTGGTCGCCTTCAACGCACTGGTTGATTGCCTGCCCGAAGGCGCCCTCGCAGACGCTTATGCCGAAGCTCGCCGACAATTGGCCCTGCCCGCGGCAGAACAGAGCAACGTGTTGCGTTCGCTCTATGCCCTCGTGCCTTTACCCACCCTTATTGAAGCCATCGCCCGGCGTCTGCGCCCCGAAGGCTTGCGTGCCGGTTTGACGCTTGTCTTCCAAACGGCGGAGGATCTCCGGCGTTGCTGCCCGAACCACACGGGAGACTGGTACTTCACGGGCGATTATCCCACCCCCGGCGGCGTGCAAGTGGCCAATCGTGCCCTCGTCAACTACATGGAGCATCGCGATGAACGCGCTTACTGATACATTCCGTGCCCGTTGGGCGGCCCAGCGGGCACATACCGCTTACCTGGCCCTTGCCGATGGCGCCATATTCCACGGTGTTGCCTTTGGTGCGCGAAAAGATACGCTTGGCGAAGCCGTTTTCAACACCGGCATGACCGGCTATCAGGAAATCCTCACCGATCCCTCTTATGCCGGGCAGTTCGTCGTGCTCACCACGCCGGAGGTCGGCAACACCGGATGCAACCCCGAGGATGAGGAAAGCCGCGCGCTTTTCCTGAGTGGGCTGATCGTGCGAGAGGTCAATCCCCCCAGCAATTATCGAGCGACCGAAAGCCTTGAGAATTATCTTGCGCGGCACGGACGCCCTGGATTGGCAGGCGTGGACACGCGGGCGATCACCCTCCATCTCCGTGACCATGGCGCCCAAAAGGCCTTTCTTCACGTGGAGGACACTCCGCTTCCGGAATCCGAAGCCGTTGCCCGTGCCCGTGCATGGGTGGGACTTGACGGACAAGATTATGCCGCACGCGTTTCCACGCCTTCGCCCTACACATGGAATGCCGAGGGGCGTTTCCGTGTAACGGTCTATGACTTCGGCGTGAAGCGCAACATTCTGAGGTGTTTGGCCGCGCAGGGATGCCAGGTGTCGGTGGTGCCGGCCCAAACTCCCGCCGCAGAGGTCTTGGCTGAACGGCCTGACGGCGTTTTCCTCTCCAACGGTCCCGCCGACCCTTCTGCCCTACCCTACGCACAGGAGAATATCCGTGCCCTTCTGACGGTTGGCATCCCATTGATGGGGATTTGCCTCGGGCACCAACTTTTAGGCTTGACGTGTGGGGCCCGGTGCATGCGCCTCCCCTTCGGACATCATGGATGCAATCATCCCGTGCGAAACTTGCTTGACGGTTCGGTGGCCATCACCAGCCAAAACCACAACTACGCGCTTTCCGATCTTCCCGAAACATTGGAACTCACCCACGTGAACCTCAATGATGGGACGGTGGAGGGAATCCGGCATCGCACACTCCCGGCCTACAGCGTTCAGTTTCACCCCGAAGCGGCCCCCGGCCCACACGAGGCACAGGCCCTCTTTCGTCCCTTCCTTTTTTTGATGGAGCACGCATGAGCACCAAACACATTTTTGTCACCGGTGGTGTGGTGAGCAGCCTCGGCAAAGGCGTCACCGCAGCGGCCTTGGCCTTCCTTCTGCGCCAGCGCGGCTATCGGGTGGCCATGCAGAAACTTGACCCCTACCTGAATGTCGATCCCGGCACCATGAGTCCATACCAACACGGTGAAGTTTTCGTCACCGATGACGGCGCGGAAACCGATCTCGATTTGGGGCACTATGAGCGCATTGCCGGCGTCACCTGCTCCAAAGCCTCCAACTACACCAGTGGGCGGATCTATGGTGCGGTGATCGCCCGCGAACGCGCAGGCGGCTATCTCGGTGCCACCGTTCAAGTGATTCCACACATCACGGATGAAATCAAGCAGGCCATGCGTGCCCTTCATGCCCCCGACGTTGACATCGCCATCACCGAAATCGGCGGCACGGCAGGCGACATTGAGAGTTTGCCCTTTCTGGAGGCCGCGCGACAATTCCGAATGGAAGGGGAGCCTGGAGACACGCTTTTCATCCATCTCACTTATGTGCCCTACCTCAAAGCCGCCAAAGAACTCAAGACCAAGCCGTCTCAGCAATCCGTGGGAGTGCTTCGAAACATCGGGATACAGCCCGACCTGCTCATCTGCCGGGCCGAACGGCGCTTGGAGCCCGAGCATCTTCGGAAGCTCGCAGTCTTTTGCAACGTTCCGGAACGCTGTGTCATCGAAGAACTGGACGTCCGCCACTCTATCTACGAAGTGCCGATCCGCCTTTCGCAACGTCGGCTTGACGAACAGGCCCTGCTCGGTCTGCGTCTGACGCCGCGCTCCCTTGACCTGCGCGACTATCGCCATTGGCTCGCCGGGGTGCTCCGCCCCACCCATGAGGTGACAATCGCCGTTGTCGGCAAGTACATCCGGCATCAGGATGCCTATAAAAGCATTTACGAAGCGCTCTCCCATGCCGCCATGGCTCACGGCGCGAAACTCCATCTTCTGCGCGTGGAGGCGGAGGAACTTGAACAGGACAATATCACCGAACGGCTCGGCAAAGCCGATGGCATCCTCGTGCCGGGCGGATTTGGGCAACGTGGACTTGCGGGCAAACTCCGTGCCGTGCGCTTTGCTCGTACACATCATGTGCCGTTCCTCGGCATCTGTCTTGGGATGCAATGCGCCGTCATTGAATTCGCGCGAAACGTTCTGGCGTGGGCCGATGCCGACAGTGCCGAGTTTGCTGAGACCACTCATCCCGTCATTGCCCTCATGGAAGAGCAAAAAGGCCTCAAAAACATGGGGGGCACCATGCGACTGGGGGCCTACGCTTGTGATCTCACCCCAGGCTCTCTGGCGGCCCGACTTTATGGGACAACACACATTTCCGAGCGACATCGCCATCGTTACGAATTCAACGGAGCCTTCCGTGCGGATCTTGAATCCGCGGGCTTGTCCGTTTCCGGAACGAACCCCGACACGGGACTCGTAGAGGTTGTGGAGCTTCCGCAACATCCCTTCTTCATTGGATGCCAGTTCCACCCTGAATTCAAGTCGCGTCCACGTCTGCCCCATCCGCTTTTCGATGGTCTTATCGCGGCGGCGCTGGCTCGCCGCACCCATTCCCAAGAGGCCCTCCATGCCTAAACGCACCGACATTCACAAGATTCTTCTCATCGGTTCCGGCCCCATCGTCATTGGCCAGGGATGCGAGTTTGACTACTCCGGCACTCAGGCGTGTAAGGCCCTGCGCGCCGAAGGTTACGAGGTCGCCCTCGTCAACTCCAATCCCGCCACCGTGATGACCGACCCAGCCACCGCCGATCGTACGTACATCGAACCGATGACACCCGAAAGCCTCGAGGCCATCATCGCCCGTGAACACCCCGACGCACTTCTCCCCACATTGGGTGGGCAAACCGCTCTCAATCTTTCCATGGAGCTCTATCGCCGCGGTATTCTTGGGCATTATGGCGTGGAGATGATCGGTGCGAATGCCGCCAGTATCGATCGCGCCGAGGACCGACAGAAGTTCAAGGAAGCCATGCTTGCCATCGGGCTCGACGTTCCCCGCTCCGGGTCTGCCCATACCCTTGCGGAGGCTCGTGCCATCGCGAAAAACATCGGCTCTTGGCCACTCATCATTCGCCCGGGCTTCACCCTCGGTGGGACCGGCGGCGGCATCGCCCAAGACGCGGAGGCCTTTGACCGAATCGCACAGGGAGGGCTTGATGCCTCCCCCACGTCCGAAATCCTGATCGAAGAATCGCTCCTCGGCTGGAAAGAGTTCGAGATGGAGGTCGTCTGCGACCGCAAGGGAAACGCCGTCATCGTCTGTTCCATTGAGAACCTCGACCCCATGGGCGTACACACGGGCGACTCCATTACCGTCGCCCCCATTCAGACGCTCACGGACGTGGAATATCAAGCCATGCGCGACGATTCCTTCGCCGTGATGCGCGCCATTGGCATCGCGACGGGGGGCTCCAACGTTCAGTGGGCCGTGGACCCCAAGACTGGCCGCCGCATCATCATTGAGATGAACCCCCGCGTCTCGCGTTCCTCCGCCTTGGCCTCAAAAGCCACGGGGTTCCCCATCGCCAAGATTGCCGCGCTTTTGGCTGTCGGGTTCACGCTCGACGAGCTCCGCAACGACGTTACGGGAACCACCCCGGCATCCTTTGAGCCGGCCCTTGACTATGTCGTCGTGAAAGCCCCTCGCTTCGCGTTTGAGAAGTTCCATGGCGCCGATGACACACTGGGCACCCAAATGAAATCCGTTGGCGAGGCAATGTCCATCGGGCGGACCTTCAAAGAGGCATTGCAAAAGGCATTCCGTTCGCTTGAGACGGGCCGTGCAGGCTTCGGCGCAGATGGGAAGGACGCGCCATTCGAAAGCCTTTCCGATGAGGCGCTTGCCGAAGCCCTCTCTCGGCCCACCGTCAACCGTCTCTTCTTCGTCCGCGCGGCCTTTCGCCGTGGCTGGTCGGTTGACAACGTTCACGCGCTCACCGCCATCGACCCTTACTTTCTCCGCCACCTTCAAGAGCTCGCGCTCTATGAAGACGAGATTGCCACCCATGAGCGGCTGGAAGCGTTCACTGCCGACCCCGAATGTCTGCGCCAAGCGAAGGCAATGGGCTTCTCCGATCGTCAAATCGCCCATCTTCTCCACACCGACGAACTCGCCGTGGCTGCCGCCCGTCGGCATCTTGGAGTGTTCCCAAGCTACGGCCTCGTGGACACCTGTGCCGGCGAGTTCGCCGCCCAAACGCCCTACTATTACGGCACCTACGGCAGCCCCGACACAACGTGCCCCCAAGGTCACAATCGTCCACCTTCCATCCTGATCATTGGCGGCGGCCCCAACCGTATCGGGCAAGGAATTGAGTTTGACACCTGCTGTTGCCAAGCCGCAAGTGCCCTGCGCGCCCTCGGTTACCGTGTGGTCATGGCGAATTCCAATCCTGAGACCGTCTCCACCGATCCGGACACTTCCGATGCCCTCTACTTTGAGCCGCTCACGCTGGAAGATCTTGTCGGCGTTTATGAACGTGAACAGTGCATTGGAGCAATCGTCCAGTTCGGCGGACAAACGCCTCTCAACCTCGCTCAAGCCCTCAAGGCTGCCGGGGTCCGCATTCTTGGCACCAGCCCGGACGACATCGACCTTGCAGAAGATCGTGACCAGTTCCGCACCCTTGCCGACCGCATTGGCATTCTTCAGCCCCCCAGTGGAATCGCCCACTCCGTCGAGGATGCCATTGCCATTGCCGAACGGATCGGCTATCCGGTCCTCGTCCGGCCCAGCTTTGTTTTGGGCGGACGCGGCATGGTGATTGTCCGGCGGCGAGAGGATCTGGAGGAGCTTGCCCGCCAAGCCGTCGAAATCGCCGAGGGGAAACCAATCCTCATCGACCGTTTCTTGGAAAACGCCGTCGAGCTCGACGTGGATAGCGTGAGCGACGGCCAAGGGAACACCGTCGTTGGGGCGATTTTGGAGCACGTGGAGCCCGCGGGTGTCCACTCCGGAGATGCCGCCTGCGTGACGCCGCCCATCTCGCTTCCTCCGCCCATTCTTGAACGTATTCGGGCGTATGCCCAAGCCTTCGCCTCCGCCCTCCACGTCCAAGGGTTGATGAATCTCCAGCTCGCCGTCCGTGAGGGGGAGATCTACATCATCGAGGTCAATCCCCGCGGCTCACGAACGGTTCCCTTTGTCAGCAAAGCCATCGGCCTTTCGCTTGCGGCGGTCGCCGCGCGTGTCATGGTCGGGAAAAGCCTTGCCGAAGCCGGCCTTCCCCACGAACGCCATCCCCCTTGTTTCGCGGCGAAGGAATCCGTCTTCCCCTTTGCACGTTTCCCCGGTGCCGCCATTGCGCTCGGCCCCGAAATGAGATCCACCGGAGAAGTGATGGGGCTCGCGCCCACCTACGGTTTGGCCTATCTCAAGAGCCAAATCGCCGCCGGCACCTGTCTGCCACGTCCGGACGCCAAACGAAATGCAATCTTTCTCTCTTTGTGCGACACGGACAAGGAGAAAGGCGTCGAAGCCGCCAAAAAACTCGCGACAATGGGTTTCCCCCTCTATGCCACTCGTGGCACCGCAACAGCCCTTTGGGCCGCAGGACTCCGCCCCAATGCCGTTTTCCGCATCGGCGAAGGCCATCCCAACGCCCTCGATCTGATTCGTGAAGGGGCCATCGGCTGGGTCGTCAATACCGCCGGCACCGGGGCGGATCACGCAGGCGATGGCCTTCGCATCCGCGCAGAGGCGCTCCTCCACGGCCTCCCCATCACCACCGTGCGCGAAGGATTCCTCGCCGCCGTGGAAGGGCTCGCCGAATGGCACGGAGGGCACCCCAACACCCCACGCACCCTCCAAGAGCTTCACGGAGAGCCGTAACACAATCCCTTTTATCGAAACGCAAATCATTGGCCCTGCGGCGGGTGCCGCAGGGCCGCTTCGCTTACTTTTCGGCCAACGCAGGCAACGGCACCTCATCCGGGAAAGGAACCATCTCCCCTGTGGCCTGGACAAACGGCATTTGCGCGCGCCGTTCACGAAGAAGGCGGCCCATCTCCTTTCGCAACCGCTCCACGAGATCTGGGCGCTTGGCCGCAAGATTTCGCTCTTCGGAAAGATCGCCCTCCAAATCATACAGCTCGAAAGAGCGATCACTGTGCTGGTAAATCAGCTTCCAGCGTCCAAGGCGAAGTGCGGAATAGAAGTTATACGCCTTTCCTGCCGGACCTTCTCCCCATTTGTTCGGATAATGCCACAGGAAGGCACGATCCGAGCCATCGGTGCGCACCGTTGGGCGCTCCCCCAACAGCACAGGCAGGAAACTCTCCCCATCAATCACCTGACGCAAGGGGCCGTCGGCATGGACACCGTTCGGCGTCTCCGCCAAAGTCTCAGGCAAAGCGACCTCCGCGGCCGCCAAAATCGTAGGATAAAAATCCTCGATGATGACCGGCTCTTGGCAAACGCTCCCGCGTGCGACACGCCCGGGCCATCGAACAATGAGCGGCTCACGTGTGCCGCCCTCATAACAAGAACCCTTGCCGGCACGAAGCGGGGCATTGGCGCTGGCCAAGCGCCCAGAAACGGAAAGCCCCCCATTGTCGGCCATGAAAATCACCATCGTGTTTTCCGCCACACCGAGCGCTTCCAGCTTGGCAAACAACGTGCCAAGCGCATCATCCATTCCCTTGATCAGGGTGGCATAATTGCGCTCCATCGCATTCCAATTGAGGCCATCGTTCGGATTCGGATTCTTGGTGTCCAACGCAATGTCCTCGTTGGCCGAACGCGAAGCGTCCCACGCCTTGGCGTTATTGAGGGGCGCATGAATGGCATAAAGCGCAAAGTAAAGATAGAACGGCTGTTCCGGGCGTTCCGTCACATGACGCTCCAACGAACGCATGGCCATATCCGCCAACGCATCCGTCTGAAACACATTCCGCTCGTAATATCCGTTCTCATCCAGTCCCGGCGTCGCGAACTGATTATAGCCACCGACATTGCCATATTTTCGGTCACCCCGATAATTCGCCGGACCGCCAATCTCACTCCCGGCGATGTTCTCATCAAATCCAAACGCCCGCGGATCTGCTCCCGGCGTGGAAGGCGCGCGCGAATCCTTTTCATTGTAATGGCACGAACCGGAGCCCCAATGCGCCTTGCCGCAATGAATGGTGTGGTAGCCCGCCGCCCGCAACACTTCCGGGAAGGTCTTGGCATTGGTGTAAGGCATCGTCAGCCGATAATCCACCGCACCTTCAAAGGTGCCCAGGGCAGGTTGACAAAACTTCCCCTTCGCATCGGTCCGCCACGGCGGCTGGCACCGCCCAACCGGTTGCGTGCCCATCGGCTGAAGCCCATTCGCCGACCACCTCGGCGGACGCAATCCCTCCCCGCGCGCATTCAAACGATCTGCCTGATTGACCCCAAGCGTCCAATCCGTGACACGGTGCCGCGCCGCATTCATTCCACTCATGAGCGAGCAACGCGTCGGCGAACAGACCGAACAGGCATAAGCATCCGTGAACAACATCCCTTCCCGCGCCATTCGCTCCATATTGGGGGTGCGATAACGGCGATTCAACCGCGTCTTCACCGCCTTTCCTTCGTGATACAAAAACGGCACCGACGTGTCCTGCCACCCCATGTCATCCACCATAAACAACACAATGTTCGGCCGGCGGCGTGCCTCTTTTGCCCATGCAGGCCCCACGGCAAATCCGCCCAAACCCGCACCCAACGCGGCAAGAAACGAGCGACGCGATAACATACAGCATTCTCCTTTCATAAAATTCAAGGCATCATGTCCATGAGCCATAGCCTAGCAAAAAGTATCCCCCTCTCGCCATCACAGCGCGCCATCAATATATCCTGGGACGAACTGCGGTATATCTCACTCTTTCGCATAGAGCATCCCACATCAAGACATAGTACATCCCAAAATCGAAGGCTCTGCAATGATTGCGTGAAGGATTCTACCCTCCTTCTCACGCTTTGGAGGCTTGGCCTTCTGCAATAGCCCCAAAAAACGACGTGGCCTCGCAAGGCCACGTCGTTTTGCATAACTGGCGGAGGGGGAGGGATTCGAACCCCCGGAACCTTACGGCTCAACGGTTTTCAAGACCGCCGCATTCGACCGCTCTGCCACCCCTCCTAGTGAAGGTTCCTCACTTCGTGGAGGCCGCATCGGTCAAAGCGACCGTAACCGGGCGCTTGCCGCGATACCACGCGAACATCACCATGGGGGCAATGAAGAGCGAAGAGTACGCACCCACCACCAAGCCGATGAAAAGCGCGAAGGCAAAGTCGTGCATCGCCGCGCCGCCGAAGAAGTAGAGCGCGAAGATCGGCAGGAGGGTTGTCGCCGTGGTAAGGAACGTACGGCTGAGGGTCTGATTCAGCGCGCGCCGCACAATCTCCGAGAAGGGCGAGACGGCATCGCGGTTCATGGCCTCGCGAATACGGTCAAAGATAACGATGGTATCATTGATTGAATAACCGACAATCGTCAGCAACGCCGCCACCGTCGTCAAGCTCACCTGATTGCCGAAGATCGTGTAGATGCCCAAGGTGATCAGCGCGTCATGAGCAAGCGCGACCACGCCGCCAAGAGCGAAACCGAACTGGAAGCGGAAACTCACATACACGATGATGCAGATCAAAGCGATCACCACCGCCCAAAAGGCATCCTTCTTGAGTTCGGAGCCAATCTGGGAACCCACGCGATCCTCATGATTCAGCGTCACGGCGATCTCCGGGAAGGCCGCATCAATGGCCTTCTCAATCACCGTGGCGGAAGACGTGAGCTGGCCGTTCTCGCCCGGGAGCTCCACCGTGGAAGTCTTCACAAGAAGCTGGACGTTGCCGCCCTCGCCAATGGTGGTCTGAACCGTCTGGTCCGTAACCCCGGTGGAAGCGATCGCCTTGCGGGCCTTCTCCACGTCAAGGGAGACCGATTCGCCCGTAGCCTTGTCCTTCGCATCGTAGGTGATGGCAAGTCCGCCCGTGAAATCCACCGCCATGACGCTGGCAGGATTGGCAAATGCACGGGCGAAGAAAATGCCCAACGTGATGACGATGACCGCCGCGGCCGCCACAGTCACCGGCTTGGCCCAGCGCATGAAGTCGAAATTGACCGTCTCGGGCACCCACTGGAGCATCCGGAAGGGCTTCGTCGTATCCTCCGTCACCAAGTTGAAAATCAGACGCGTAATGCAGAGCGCCGTGAACATCGAAATGATGATACCGCCGCACAGCGTCACCGCGAATCCGCGGATGGGGCCGGAACCGAAGATGAAGAGGATGACACCCGTGATAAGCGTCGTCAGGTTCGAGTCGAAGATCGCCAAGAAAGCCCGATCATAACCAGCGGAGACGGCCCCCTTGGCCGTCTTGCCAAGGCGGAACTCTTCACGCATGCGCTCGAAGATCAGAACATTGGCGTCCACGGCCATACCAACGGAGAGCACGAGGCCCGCGATGCCAGGAAGCGTGAGCACCGGGAGTTGACCGAGGGAATTGCTGCCGGTCCCATCGCTGATGAACACGCTCATAATCCCGGAAGCGATGATCATGCCCGCCGGCCAAAGCACCATGTTGAGCAACAGCGCAACATCGGCGATGATGCCGCAGAAAAGGTAGTAAATCACCATGAAGACGAAGACCGCGACCACACCGACCGCCGCAGAAGCGGACCCCTTCGTGATGGCCTCCTTACCCAAGCTCGGCGAAACCGCGCGCTTTTCGATGATGCGGATAGGAGCCTTGAGCGCACCGGCGTTCAAAACACCAGAGAGCTCCGCCACTTCCTTCCACGTGAAGCCACCGGTAATCTCACACGTTCCATCGGACAACTCACTGCGGAGCACAGGAGCCGAACGAACGGTACCATCAAGGATAATGGCAAGCTGACGGCCAACGCGCCCAGAGGTGACACGGGCAAGTTGCTTGCGCCCGTCATCATTGAAACGCAAGCTCACGGCATTTTCACCGGTGGTGGGATTGCGCTCAGGGGTGGCCTTCGCGACGGTGTCGCCGTTGACGGTCGCATCACGGCTGCGGGACACGAACATCGGCACATAAGCAGGACGCCCTGCGGCATCGACGCCAGCCTCTTCCATCACGCACTCATAGAGGGCGGAAGGCGCCGCGAAACGCCCCAACTTCACCGCAAAGTCAGGCGCCGCGGAAAGCGTGGGATAATCCTCGGAACGGACAAAGCAAGCCGCCCCGGTACCGGCGATTTCAGAGCGCTCAAACCCTTCAGGCGTGCGATTCGCATCATCCATCACCTTGCGCGCCAAGGCCGCATTGTCCTTGTGCACCAAGCGGAAGGAAAGGAATGCGGCACTCTTCACCGACTCCTCGGCCATGCGAGCCTGCTCAGCATCGGCACCGGGAATCTGGATATAGATGCGGTGATCCCCGCCCTTGGCAATGATCGGCTCATTGGTGCCAATGGCGTCAATACGCTTACGGAGCACTTCCAGCGTGAGATCGTCAGCCTCCGTCATGCGCCGCTGGGCTTCGGTCTCGGCCTGAGTGGTCACCTGAGCGATTTGTGCAGGAGTGGCCTTGGAGGGATCAATTCCCGCCGCAGCGAAACCCTCGGCCTTGAGATCTTCGACCAGCTTCGCCTTGTCGATCTCCACCGTAAAGCTCGTTCCTCCCTGGAGGTCAAGTCCCAAACGGACCTTTTGCTTGGCGGGGAACGTCACATAACACGAAAAAGCGACCAAGACGGCGAGAATCGCCCACTTGATCAAACTCGGCGTATCCAATTGCTTGAAGTTCAGCATGGCAATGGTTTCCTTTAATTCTTCGCGTCTTCGATGACTGCGGCGATCGCGCCACGCGCGACCTCCACCGTCGAACCCGCGCTCTCAATCACGAAGGTCTGTTCCTTCGCCTCAACAATCGTACCGACCAAACCTCCGGCAAACGAGACCTTACGCCCAGCACGGAGCTCGGAAATCATCCGCTGGCGCTCCTTTTCCTTGCGCTGCTGCGGACGAATCATCATGAAATAGAAAATGCCAAACAGCAAAATGATGGGCAAAAAGGCCCCCATACCGCCAAATCCCTGCTGCTGGGGCTGCTCGGCGGGGGACGAAATAGGCTGCGTCGTGGAGGCCGTCGTGGCCGTGGACGCGGGCTGAGCTGTCTCGTTCATGCGTTATCCTTCAAGGTCCTGTCGGGCTGAACCACCCGACAATGTAAAGCACTAGTATACCCTTTTTGGACAGGAAAGGGAAGTCCACACTTCATCTGCGTACGATCGAAAGCAAGCGGCCTAGAGCGATCAAATTGCCAGCATTCGCTCGACACAGACGCGTGCATCGGCCACAAACGCGTCCGGCACCCGCACGATGCAATCCTCCGGCCACGACTGCAGCACGTTCAACACCTGCAACGGCGTCGTACGTCCCATGTCCTCACACACAATGGGCCGCAAAGGACGAATGGACAATCCAGAATACTTTTCTGCCAACCGTGCAACCAAATGCTGTTCTGTGCCAACAATGAAATCCGTCCCCTGCTCCGCCCGTGCAATCGCCTCAATGATTGCCTTCGTGGAGCCCGTCCGATCCGCACGCGCGGCCACAGGGCTCGGCGCCTCGGGATGAATGAGCAACGTTGCCCCCGGCATCCCTGCACGCGCCGCCGCAACGTCACCCAACGTGTATCCCGCATGAATCGGGCAACAACCGTCCCACGCAATGGCACGCGCACGACGGATAACGGCCGGAGTAAGCCCTCCATCGGCCTGATCTCGACGCCACACCGCGACCGCTTCCGGCTGATACCCCAACTCACGGAAGATGTTTGTGCACAAGTGTTGGTCGGGGGCAAAGAGGATTTTTGCGTTTTCGTCGAGGAAATGACGAAGCACACGTCGGCCATTGCCGGACGTGCACGCGGCCCCGCCGTGACGGCCGCAAAAGGCCTTCGCCTCTGCGGAAGAATTCACATAGACCACCGGCACCCAATGTGCGTCAGGGTCGGCCGCCCGAATCGCGGCCCACGCGCGCTCCAGCGCAGGCGCATCGGCCATGTCGGCCATCGGGCATCCGGCTTCCGGGGCAGGTTGATAAACACGCCGCCCATTGTCCGAGCCATCCCGTGCGCGCGTCAGCACATCTGCGGTCTCGGCCATGAAGCGGACACCGCAGAAAACGATACGTTCGGCCTCAGACTCCGCCGCAATCCGCGAAAGCTCCAACGAATCCCCCACGGCATCGCACAACGCCACCACGGAGGAATCCTGATAATGATGCCCCAAAATCAGCAGGCGCTTCCCCCACTGTTGGCGCAACGCCTCAATGGCTTGGACGATCTCTGCTTCGTTCATGACCTCATTCCTCCTTCAAATCCGCGCGACGCACGCCATCCGAATCCACGGAAAGACGCAACCGCAAACGGTGCGGGAACTCTCGGGCCAGCACCGGCCACGCACGCTCCGGCCACTCCACCACCATTCGCGCCCCCCGCTCCAAGGCATCCTCCAGCCCAAGGTCATAAAGCCCTTCGGGGGAGGCCAGCCGATAAAGATCGAAGTGGACGAGACTCCCCCCCTCCGGCAACCGATACTCGTTGGCCAACGTAAACGTGGGGCTCGTCACCGTGCGCGTAACACCATAGATGCGAGCCAGCGCCTGCGTAAACGTGGTCTTGCCCGCGCCCAAATCCCCTTCAAGGAGCAACACTCCGCCCGGGCGCAACCGCGGCGCGACCTCCGCCGCCAGCGCGGCGGTGTCGGCCAAGGTGTGCAACTCACGGACGAGAGCTTCCATGCTCACATCACGCGCTCAACGACGATCTCGGGATCGATCTCCTCGCGGAGCACGCGCTCAACGCCGCTCTTGAGGGTCATCATCGCATGAGGGCAGCAACCGCACGCCCCACGGAGACGCAGGTGGACAACCTTGCCCTCGATATCGATCACTTCCAAATCCCCGCCGTCGGCCTGAAGCATCCCCCGGAGGTCTTCAAGTTTGGCACGAATCCGATCATTCAGTTCATTCATGGTCTGCATTCCTTTCGCCCTCCAGTATAGCAAACGACGACGCCTTTCGGCCGGCCCAGCTCATCTGATGGGCCACCCCGAGCATGATGCGCGCGTCAGGATCCGTGCGAACCCCCCGCGAGAAAATCCGCTGGAAACCCTGCATCATGTGGTCGGCCTTCTGTTCATCCATGAACCCGACATCCAACATCGCGGCCCGCCATTTCCGCATGAGCGCATCCTTGGTGGCCTGAGTCGCGAGCGAGACGGCCTCCTCCACCGGGCTCACGTAGGCCCCGGTGGCCGTGTAAAGCTCGTAAGCCACGATCAAAAGCGCCTGTGAGAGATTCAGGCTTTGGTAATGCTCATCCACAGGAATGCGAATCAAATGCGTACACTGGGCGATTTCATCATTGTGCAATCCCTGATCCTCCCGGCCAAACACGATGGCGACCGGCGCTTGAGTCGCGATTCTAAGGATCTCAGGCGCGAGCACACGGGGCGTCTGCACGGTGGCGCGGTAAAGCCCCCCACGCGCAGTCGTGCCGATCACGGCCGCACAATCGGCAATCGCCTCTTGAAGCGTGGCCGTCTCACGGCGGGCGTCCATGATATCGGTGGCATGAACGGCCATGCGGTGCCCGTCCGACCAGTCATCAAGAATGCGCGGGGCCGCGAGCGTCAGCTGCCGAAGCCCCATATTGGCCATCGCCCGGCAAACGCTCCCCACATTCCCGGAGTAGAGCGTGCCCACCAACACAATACGGATGTTATCAAGCGGATTCATCATTCAACGTCCTGAACAATAGGCATAAAGAGCGTTCGCGCCACGGCGGCAATGGCCGCAGGCCAAGCCTCAAGGTCGCGCACAGCAATGGTTTCACGGGGAGAATGATTCCCCCGCGTCGGCAGAAGCAAGGGAATCACCGGCATGGCAAGCCCCTGCTGGGGAAAAGCCTTCGCATCCGTACCGGAAAAATTGTACACCTCCGTCTGCAAAGGAACCCCGCAGGCCAAAAGACGATCCCGCAACGTCGGCGAAAGCAACGCCGAGGCATCGGACAGCGTCACCACAGGCCCCTGCCCCATCGCCACGCATTGACGTTCGTTTTCGTACGTCACATCCAGCGCCAACACCGCATCCGCCCGCACATTGCGCGCAAGGACAGACGCCCCGAACCCATTGACCTCCTCCATCGCCGTGGCGGCCAACACCACATTGAACTCCGCCAACAATGACGCATGGCGCTCATACCATTCCACCAACAAAGCACAAGCAATGCGATTGTCCAAAAACGGCGACACCACCTGCCCGCCATCGGTCTCCCAATGGGCTTCCCAGCAAAGGCGATCCCCTTTTTGGACGGAAGGGCACGGCTCGGCAAGCGTCACATGCAAAGGTTGACGGCGCGTCCATGTGTCCGGGTCTTCCGGCAAACGCAAGCGCCCACGAAAACGGCCAGCGGCGGTCTTCAGCGTCACATCGGCCTCCGTGGGCTCTATCCCGCCCAGTGCCAGCACCTCCACTTCCGTTGGCGACCACACCGAGCTGACGATAAAACCGGGGCTGTCGGCATGCGCCACCAAAAGCACCGTGTCTGACTTCTTTCGCTCTCCGGGCGCGGCCGTCACGGCATACGAACCCAACCGCGCGGTGTCCAATCCCTGGGCACGCCACCGGCGCAAGAGCTCTTGGAAAACCTCCTCCTCGTCTCCGGGGGTCGAATGGAGTGCGCAAAATCGTTTGAGTGTCTCAAGTTCCATGGCCCAATAGTATAATATAATCGGTTCTGTGCGCGCCCCACTCTCCTTCTCTAATCCCGAGAAATCACCCTTACCTTCTCTTTGGGAGGGATGCACCAACGACGACAGAAAGATGGAGTATCTCCCGGGTCCAACGACCAATCCAAAAGGACATCCGTCTTTTTGTCGAACAAATAATGTGGCATTGAAGATGGAAAATGAAAAGGTTTCAACCACCACGGCATACGGTCGAAATTCAACGCGTAAACGACAATCCGTCTCCCCGCATGCTCGTACTCATAACTGAAGTGGACATCATGCTCATTTTTAGAAAGAAAGGACTGCCTTGTTTCCCCCTCTGAAGGAGCATAGAGTGCATCACTTCTAAGTGCGGTATAAACACCTCCAAACAAAAAGAAACAACCCATTGCAATCAAAGCAAGGGCACCACAACAACTTCTCTTCGAGATTCTCATGAGGGCTCCTCCTTTCGCTCTGCTCACGTTACATTACATCGTATGATTTTTTCGCGTAGATATCAAACAAAAGTGCCAGCAGACGTTGTCCTGTCCTCGCGCGTTCACACAGAGCACCTACAAACGAACGTGCCGCGTAACCCCCAGGAGCCACGCACGAGAGGCTCCGTATCCGCCGTGGGGATGCACTATGTCTCAACGTGAGATACGGAGCATCCCGATGGCACATACGGAGCCTTCGGAGAAAAGGGGGTCGGGAGAAGAGATCCATCCCCTTCCGTCTCGATCTTTGAGCGCACGTTTTCGCAGAAACTCGCCCTTTTTACAGGACGTTTTCCCGCCTTTTTGCTATACTTCTGCTTATGCAGAGAAAGGGGCCAAAAGTTTGGAGTTGTCGAGGACGGACGGTGACGTTCGCCCTGCCTGCGGTGATGGGCATCGTGAATGCGACGCCGGACTCCTTCTATGTGGGCGGACGCACCCCAAATCCGGATGAGGCGATTGCCCGCGGATGCCGCCATTTTGCCGACGGCGCCGTCATTTTGGACGTGGGAGGGGAATCCACACGGCCTGGCGCGGAACCTGTCGCCCCAGACGAAGAGGCCGCGCGCGTGGTGCCGGTGATCCGTGGATTGCGCGCCGCCTGCCCAGAGGCCTTGATCTCCGTGGACACGCGGCGCACATCGGTGGCACGTGCCGCATTGGAAGCCGGCGCAGACATCATCAACGACGTTTCGGGATGCAATCCGGATGAAGGCATGTGGGATTTGGTGGCGGCCTCCGGCGCGGGTTATGTGCTGATGCATATGCGCGGCGACCCCAAAACCATGGATTCCCTCACAGACTATGGCGATGTCGAAACGGCGGTGGCGGGGGCGCTGGTCTCCTGCGCCGCCCGCCTGGAGGCCAAGGGGGCACGCCCCGCACAAATCATGCTTGATTCCGGGCTGGGATTCGCCAAGACGCATCGCGATTCGCTTCGCCTGCTTGCGGCCACGGAACGCTTTGCGGCGTTGCCCTACCCGTGGTTGGTGGCGGCCTCGCGCAAGCGGTTTTTGGGTGAAATCGCCGGATGTCCGGATGCCGAAGCCCGCGGCCCTGCCAGCGTGGGGGCGGCGTTGTGGGCCATTGGGCAGGGTGCGGATGCCGTGCGTGTGCATGATGTGCGCGAAACCGTCCAAGCCATGCGTGTCTTCCTCGCGGCCCAAGCGGTCGCCCAAACGGAGGCGCCAACGCCCGGAGAGGAGGCATAATGGGGGCGACGTGGTGGCCGAATCTGCAGGATCTCTTCCAGATTTACCTGCTGACGGTGGGATTTTACTACCTTTTCCGTTCGCTTCGGGGAACGCGCGCGGCACAGATGTTGATTGGCGTGGGGACGCTCTTCTTGGTGATTTTCCTTGTCACGTCCTTCTTGGAGTTGGACGTCATCAACGTGGTGTTGCGGTGGGTTTCGCTCTTCATGTTGCTGGCCCTGTTGGTGGTCTTCCACCCGGAGTTGCGGCGTGCCTTGGCAATGCTGGGGCGCAACACGTATGTGCAGTTGCTCCAAGGCCGCATTCCCGAAACGCCGGCCGAGCAACTGGTTCGCGCCGCAAGGAGTTTGGCCAACCGCCGCCTCGGGGCACTGTTGGTGGTGGAGCGCGCGGTTTCGCTGGATCGTTGGTGCGAAACGGGAACGCCGCTGGATGCCTTGATCAGCGAGGAACTGTTGATTTCCATTTTCACGCCCCCGCTCCCATTGCACGACGGCGCGGTGATCTTAAGGGACAACCGCGTCCGCGCCGCGCGGTGCATCCTGCCCATCGACAACGAATTGCGACTGGAGGGCGCGGGAACGCGACACCGGGCGGCATTGACGCTCTCCGTGGAATGTGACGCCTTGATCCTTGTGGTTTCCGAGGAGCGGGGACAAATTTCCGTGGCGCGCGATGGCAATTTGATGCGGGACCTCTCAGACCGCCAGCTTGAACGTCTTTTGCGGGCGGCTTTCGTCCCCAAAGAGGAGCAACACCGCTTCTTCCCCTATGTGTTCGGCCCACGCCACACGGTGCCTTGGTTCCTGCGCCCCTTCGTGGGCCGCATGGTCCGGCGGAAAGGAAGTGCGCCCCATGCGTGAGTTTTGGAAAGAATGGTTCCCCCGCAGGCAAAAAGCGGCGGGGACGCGGCGTTCCCCTTTGCGCCGCATCATGAACGATTGGCCATGGAAGCTGGCCGCGCTGGGCGTGGCCCTGATCGTTTTCTTCGGGGTGCGGCGTTCCGTGAGCTACACGCAAACCTTGACCCTTACGGTCGAGGCCGAAATGACCGATGGCGGGCAGGCGCTCACGGGGTTTGAGCCCGGTGTGGTCGCCGTGACGTTCCGAGGGTCCGAAGCGGCCATCCGCCGATTGTCCCTCCCCGGCGCCGAACCTCCGCGCGTGCGTTTGCGTCTTCACCAACCGCCGCCGGGCGTCTCTCAGGTGCGTTTGGCCCTGACGCGGCGCGATGTGTCATGCGACGGCGGCCTGCGCGTGGTCTCCATTGAGCCCGCACATGTGGTGGCCTTCTTCGATTCAAGCGACACACGGGCGCTGCCGGTGGCCGAACCCGTCATCACCGGGGCGCCGGAAAATGGCACCGTGCGCGTGACCATTGAGCCGCAGACCGTTGAAGTGATCGGTTCCCGGGTGCGCCTCGACGAACTCACGGCAGGAAACATCCGCCTTGCGACGGCCAACCTGGATGTCTCCAACCGCTCCGAAGGGTTCCAGACCGTTTTGCGCGTGCTTCCGCCCGACAGTCGCGGCGGATGGACGTTGCGCCCCGACACCGTCCGCGCAGATGTGCGGTTTGTGCGCGAAGATGTCGAGCGGGTGTTTCCGGAGGTCCCGGTGCAGGTGCTCCAATCCGCTTCGGGCGTGCGCTACCTGCCGGAGACCCCAACGGTTGAAGTGACCGTGTTCGGCCCCCGCCGCGAGTTGGCGACGCTTGACCCCGAAAGCGTCGTGGCGCTGGTGGGTGAACCCGAGGAGAAAGCGCCCGGAGCGAATCCGCTGCGCTGTGTCCCCACCATCGTGCTTCCTTGCACCAACCGTGTGACGCGCGTCTCCGTGCGCCCGGCGAAGGTTTATCTTCGCCCGCTCCCCCAAAAGGAGGAACTCTCCGAATGAAGCTTTCCGGAATCCAACGAGGCTGGTTTTTCGGTGCGCTGTGCTGCGTCTTTCTTGCCGCACTGGCCGCCGTTCTCGCCGATGCCCTGCTGGCGCAGTGGAATCCTGGCGTTGATTTGAGCGGTTTAGGGGTGGGCCCTGCGCTCTCCGAGCGCGCACAAGCCGTCCTCTCCGACACCTCCGGCACCGTTTCCGCCACCTGCGTGCTACCGACGGAATCACCCGCCGCGTTGCCCACCGGGCGCCTTCTCCGGGCGCTCGCGCAGGCTTCACGCTCCGTTGCGGGTGCGACGCTTGAAGTCGCGTATGTGGACCCCCGTGTGGAAGTCGCTGCCGCCGCGCAACTGATGGCCCAGGGGGCAGAAGGGCCGGGTGTGCTTTTGCGCCGTTCCGGACGTGATGTCTTTGTCCCAGAGCGTGCGCTTTTGGACGATGAGGGGGTCTATGATCCCGCGGAGGCGGAAGGCGCGCTTGTCGCGGCCCTCGCACGGCTTTCCCGTGCCGACGGGGTGACGGTGGGTTGGTTGACCGGGCACGGCGAACCAAGATTTGACGGCACTGACCCTCAAACAGGCTTTTCCGGGCTCCGCCGAACGTTGGAAAACGAGGGTTTCCGCATTCGGGAGTTGGCGCTGGACGCGGCTTCGCCCGATGCTTCCATCCCGGAAGACCTTGGCACTTTGGTGATCATGGGGCCGCGTTATCCCGTCACGGCGCCCGAACGTGCATTGTTGTCCGATTGGTTGGATCGAGGCGGACGTCTCTTCCTCGCGCTTCCGGCCTCCGGTGACGCAGGGCTCGGGCCCTTGTTGGAGCGATGGGGCATCCATGCCGGCACCCAGCCGCGGCGTCCCGTCCGAAGGACCGAAGGAGGCGCAGGGCTGACGGATGAGCTCTCCGCGGAGCATCCCGTCACGCGCGAGCTGGTAACGCATGCACAGCTCACGTTTGTGGCGCCGCGTGCATTGGTCACCGAGAGTGTTCCACACGGCATCGCCGTGACTCCGCTCGTCAAGATGAGAGTCCGCTCGCTTCCGGATGCGGGAGTGCGAACCAATGAGACCGTCTCCGTGATGATTGCGGCCGAGCGCGGTGGGACGGCGGGGTCCGATTTGGCCTTCCGACCCGGGCGTGTGGTCGTGGCGGGCGGAACGGCATTTGCGGAGAATCGCTACGTGCTGAATCATGCTTCGGCGAACCGGGACCTGCTTTCCAACGTCTTCCGTTGGTTGACGGGCCTCTCGGGAAGCGGTGCGCGCGGAGGCGCCGGCGTGTTGCGTGTGGGGCAGGATGAGCGCGCGTGGCGTGCAGATTTCCTGACCGTTGCGCTGGGGGTGCCGCTCGTGTTGTGTGCCGGATTGTGGTTGCTGAGCCGGAGGAGGCCATGAGATTCGGACGGAACATTGTCATTCTTTCGGTGCTGGTATGTGCGCTGGCGGGGATCTTGCTGGCTCTTCGGCTGTGGCGTCCCGAGGCTCCGTTGCAGGGCGGCGATCCCCTTTTCCCCATGCCGGTGGAAACCATTGTCGGCGTGACGTGGGACACCAAAGATGCAGAGGGGCATCGCGTGCCAATGGAGTTGCGGCGTGAGGGTGAACTGTGGAGGATGACGCGGCCCTACGCCGGAGCCGTCTGTGACGTTGCCGCCGTCGCGGACCTTTTGGATGCGGCCCAAGCCTTGCGTGTGACGGCTCGCCTTGGGGGGCAAACCGTGACCGACTTCCGCCCAGACCGCCAATTGACATTGCGCACCGCTGATGGGGCACGCACGTGCGGTTTTGGCGAAGTTTTGCCGATGCGTCTTTCCGAGACGTTGGCAGAGATTCGCGGATCATTGGTTTCCGTCGAGGCCACCGCTGTGGCCAGGCTTCCAGTTCATGCCGCGACGCTCCGATCGCGCGCGGTATTGCCCGTGGCCCCCGAACGGTTGCTTTCATTGGAGTGGCGTGCGCCAGGGCGCCCATTTACGCGTGCCCAACGAATGACAAACGGCAACTGGAGCGTCACACAGCCGTTTCCCTTTGAAGTCAAGGCCAGTGAGGCGCTTGAGGCATTGAGTGCCCTGACGGAAGCACGCGCGATCGCGGCCTATGTTCTGCCGGCAGATAACGATGCGTTCACGCCGGAAGGTTATGCTCGCCCCTGCCCCACTTCGGAATCGGCTCTCGCGGGATACGGACTTGATGAGGAAAGTGCCATCCGTGTTGCCGTACACATACGTGGCCTCGGAGAAACCACGACCCTTCGATTTGGGGCAGAGGACCCCGAACGGCCAGGACATGTGTTTTGTTTGCTCAACGGCATGCAAGCCGTGGTTTCCGTTCCTGCCGCACTGCGTGAGCTCTTTGGTGCGCAAGGGCCTTTTGTCACAGACTATCGTGACCTTCCGGTGTTGGGAGACGCAGAACTTTTCGATCGCTTGATTTTCCGTGCAGGATCTGCGGATGCGCCAACGGAATTGACTCGGACGCGTGCCGGATGGGCCATGACGCTTCCGATAAACCTTCCGGCAGATAGTGTAACCGTGCGAAACCTCTTGAGAGGCTTGGCCTCACTTACCGGGGATTTGACCGGGACAGAGCAACCGAAGGACGAGGCTCTTTGTCTGCTGACGCTTGATCGCGCTTCCGGTGGTTCTCCCGTGGAGCTTCTCCTTTACCCAGAGAAGAGCAACGGAGATTTGTTGTTGGCCTATCGTGCAGATTTGCATCGGCTCTACCGTGTGCGCCGAGAGGCCATACCGGAAATCCTGTTGCGGGGAGGTTTTGCCCATGCGCTGGCGGATCGTACCGTTCTCGCTGAGCCGGCCGCCGGCATTCGCCGAATCACGGTGCTTCGCCGTGATGGGTCGCAGATCTCGGTGGTGCGGCCGGGAGCCTCACTCGTTTGGGAGACCGAAAAGCCCAAGGGTGCCTATATCAATCCGACCCTCCTTGATGCCTGGCTGACACAGTTTGCGGACCTCAAAGCAGTGCGTGTGCTACGTGGCGTGCCTACGGCTTTCGGTGCCCTGAGATCTTACGGCCTTGACCGTCCGTTGTTGCGGTTAACCCTCGATCTCGAAGGAGAAGCAGGGCTTCGACGGGTACTGTTGGTGGGGGATCCCGATCCTCAGACTGGCGTTGCGCCCGCATGGGTTCAAGGCCGTCCTATTCTATACGAACTTGATGCCGAAACAGTCGCCCTGCTAAGTCGCCCCATTGTCAATCAGGAGAATATGGACAAATGAGCGACGTCTGTGTCCCCTTGGATGCCTTCTATGAGGCGGTTTTCCTCACAGATCGGGACTTCCGAGTCGTGGCTTGTAACCTCCGAGCGGTAGAGCTTTTCCGCGCAACATCAAAAGAATCCCTTGTAGGGCGCCCTCTCGAACGATTTTCGCCGGAAGGAGCTGCGCGGTTGGCGGAAGGCTTTCGGGATCGTCTCACCAAAGAGCCTTTTGTTGTGGCGGAAAGTCGTGCATTGCGCGATGACGGGACGATATTTGTGGCGGAAGGGGCGGCACATAGAATTGATGAAAATGCTGTACTCGTCACGGTGCGCGATGTAACGCAACGTGTGGAAACCCTGCATCGAGCCGAAGAGGCCAACGAACGTTTGCGAGCCGTGGATCGTGACCGCATGGAATTTGTCTCCAATGTGTCTCACGAGTTAAGAACTCCACTCACCTCCATGTCTTATGCACTCACGAATATGCTTCGTGGCGTCTGCGGCCAACTCCCGGAGAAAGCGGTAGGCTACTTGGAACGTCTTCAATCCGACGTTCGACGTCTGACAACCACCGTCAATGATATCTTAGATCTCCGACAGATTGAAAACGGAACGTTAACGTTACACAAGACCTGCTTACCATTACGACAATTATTGGCCGAGGCCGCTGACGCGCTCTCCGTTCAAGCAGAGGCGAAACGCCAGCAATTGACAGTGCTCCAAGGCGAACGAGAGGTCTATGCCTTGGCAGATCGGAATAAAATAGAGCGTGTGTTTTTTAACCTTCTGTCCAATGCGGTGAAGTACACTCCGGAAGGAGGAACGATTCAGGCCTCTGTCCATCGGGAAGGGAAGATGGCCTTCGTGGCCGTCGAGGATAACGGCATTGGCATTCCCCCCGAAGCTTTGCCACGTGTCTCGCAACGCTATTTCCGTGTGGGGGATCAAGTGACTGGGACCGGATTGGGCCTTTCGATTGTCCGTGAGATTGTTGAGTTGCATGGCGGCACACTCCTACTGGAATCTCCAGTTCCTGGGAAAACGTGTGGTACGCGGGCAACGGTGTCCCTGCCAGCATGTGAAGGACCGCTTATCATCGTGATCTCAGACGATGAAACATTCTGTCACGAAATTTCCTCCGCCGCAGAATCTTTGGGCTCTGATGTACGTGTCAATCGAACGGGACGCTCCGTACTCTCCATTGGCTCAGAACGGTTGCCCGCCCGATTTGTTTTGGATGGGACCTTGCCAGATGCCATCCTTAGCGAATTGATCATCCGTATCCGAAAAGACAGACGTTTTTCTCAAACACCAATCCTCATTCTGTCTCCAAAGATGGAGACATCCCTTTTGCAAGAATATCGCCAGATGCATGTGGATGTTCGCCCATTTCCACTCGCGCCTAGAGCTCTCCGAACCGCATTGGGGGTTGGCAAATCTGCCTGATTCTCTCGTCAACGCATACGGCCATACGCACCTCTGAGAGAAGAGCACTTTCTCGAATGTTATTTTTACGTTCCATGTCATAATGGAAACGTACGCGTTTGCGTTCATTGTGAAGTTCCGAGCAAAGGCTCATCACAGTGAGCAAGCAGAGGCTTAGACACGAAGGGAGAGCCTGATCATGAAACGTCTCAGTGCGATTGTCGGCATAGTGTTAATCTTTTCGTGCACGCTTCACGGAGAAACACAAAAATACCTTTTCTCCTATTTCACGGGAAATGGAGAAGATGGTCTCCATTTTGCCGAGAGCAAAGACGGTCACACATGGCGTGCGCTCGCCGAAGGTCGTAGTTTCTTACGTCCTCGCGTGGGAGGAAAGTTAATGCGTGATCCCTGTATCATTCAAGGAGGGGATGGGGAATATCACATGGTGTGGACCGTCGGATGGACAGCGAAAGGAATCGGATACGCTCACAGCAAAGACCTCAAAACATGGTCGAAACAACGTTTGCTTCCCGTGATGGCCCATGAACCCCAAACGCGAAACTGCTGGGCGCCGGAAATAACATACGATGCCAAGACTGGAGTTTATTTGGTCTATTGGTCATCGACCATTCGGGGGCGGTACACAGAGACTGAAGAACCTCTTGAGGAAAACTTCAGTCACCGCATCTACCGCACAACGACCAAGGATTTCAAAACCTTTTCTCCGACGAAACTTCTTTACGACCCCGGCTTCAGTGTAATTGATGCCACCATTTTACCCCACAACGGGAAATGGCTGATGGTGATCAAGGACGAGACACGGACACCTGCCCATAAGTATTTATGTGTTGCGACAGCTGAACACCTCGAAGGCCCCTACTCCGCCCTGTCCAAACCTATCACCGGCAACTACTGGTGCGAAGGACCTACCGTCCTCTGCAAAGATGGTTCTGTGATTGTTTATTTCGATTGCTACAACGAGAAGCGCTACGGCGCCGTACAAAGTGATGACCTCGTCACATGGAAAGATATCTCAGATCGTGTCCAATTCCCCAAGGGAGTGCGACACGGCACAATAATTCAAGTTCCGGAGCACATAAACCCCGAACCTGAAACACGTCCATAAGCGTTTCGTAAAAGGCAACGTTATTTATCCCACAAAGGAGAGCTTCCGATGACAAAACGAACGTTATTGACAGGTATCATTGCCGTGTTGCCATTCCTTGCGATGGCGGCTTCCCTGAGGATTTTCGTTTCCCCCGCTGGGAGCGATGTACAGGCAGGCACCTCTGTCGCGCCACTCAAGACCCTACAGGCCGCAGTGCGGATCGCAGAGCGAGAGACTGAGCGCCCCGTGGAAATCTTGTTGCAACCGGGAACATACCCACTTGCAGAAACCGTGACCATCCGGCGAGCGACACACACCCACCCGCTCACCATCAAGCCGGCATCGCTCCATGGAGAAGTGGTGCTTTCTGGCGGGATTGAGGTCCCTCGAACAGCCCTCCGCCCCATTACCGATCCCGAGCAGATGGCGCGCGTACAGTCAGCGGTCCGTGAACAAGTTCTGGAACTTGATCTCTCTTCATTGGGAGTTCCTTGGGAGGGACTACACGCCTCTGGATTCGGACGAGCCAGCTATACGGCATGGACCGAGCTCTTCGAAGATGGCGAACCGGCGACCTTGGCACGCTGGCCAAACGAGGGCTGGAAGCCTATTGGAAAAGTCATTAAGGCTGGGACAGGAGAATACGTAAAGGATGCCCCACTTCCGGCCTTTCACTACAATGATCCCCGCCCTGACACTTGGAAAGAAGAACCGTGGCTGAGGGGATATTTTACTCACGGATATGCAGACGACATGATTCGTGTGGCTCGGATTGATCAAAAGAACCGAGCTTTCCATATGGCTGAACAAACACTCTATGGCGTGAGTACGGGAGCGCCTTGGCGTGTGTGGTGCGCCCTTAACCTACTGGAGGAAATCGATCGCCCTGGGGAGATGGTTCTTGACGAAAAGCGTGCAAAACTCTACTACTTGCCTCGCTCTGAGAAGTCGTCTCTCACGCTTTCAGTACTGGAGACCCCACTTTTGGCCGTGCTAAACTGCGCGAACGTGCGGCTCGAAGGGCTCACGTTTGCTTATGGCCGCGGGGTGGGTGTCTACTTGGAAGGCACGGAAAACGTCACGCTCTTTGGGTGTACGATCCGTGATCTCGGCAATGTGGGCATCTGCGTTGGCCGAGGCGTACCAACGACACCTCCACGCCCCGACCTCACTGCGCAAACAGATCCCACTCAGTGGCAACCCGGAAACCTTCTTTGGAAAACCTACGACGATCCACTTTTCGACCGCAATGCCGGTAAACACAACCATATCGTGAATTGTGTGATCGATCAGGTCGGTGCAGGCGGAATCAGCCTTGGCGGAGGCGTTCGACGGACGCTTGAACGTGGGGACAACGTAGTGGAGAACTGCCGTATCACCCGCTTCAACCGGATTGAGAAATCCTATCGCCCCGCCATTTGGATGGAAGGCGTTGGCAACCGTATCTCCAAGTGTGACATCTCCGACGCTCCCAGCATGGCCATTCTCTTCCATGGAAACGACCATCTCATTGAAAAATGCCGCATTCAGAACGTCTGCCAAGAAGTGAACGACCAAGGCGCCATCTACTATGGCCGCGATCCCTCCGAACGTGGCAATGTCATCCGTTATTGTTATTTTCACAAACTCTCTCCCCGCCATAGCGTCATCGCCACCTATCACGACGATGGTGCCTGCGGCTCCGAAGTCTACGGCAACATCTATCACGAAGCCGGTTCCATGCCCGTACTGATCGGTGGAGGTTCCGATCATATTTACCGGCACAATCTCTTTGTTGATTGCCCCTTGGGAGTCCATCTGGACAATCGCCTGCAAGGATGGGCACGCCCCATGGTCGCCCCCAACGGCATTATCGCCAAACGCCTAGAACGCATCGCCAAAGAGTGCCCCGTCTACCACGAGCGTTATCCCGAGCTCAAGACGTATGCCTCCGAACAACCCGGGCCACCTCGCCGCGTTCTGATGGAGGGCAATCTCTTCTATAACATTCGCCAGCTTGTGCATGGGAACGCCGCCTGGGCGACATGGAAGGACAATTGGGTCACCTCCGAAGATCCTGGATTCATCGATCCCAAGAATCCCCTGAAAGGATTCCGAAAAGATGCTCCCGTCTATCAGAAAATCCCTGGATTCCCACGGCTTCCCTTCGCGGACATCGGTTGCTCACTCCCGCCTTCCCGGCAATAATCCCAAAGCTCCCAGCCCCGCACATCCGGTGATTTGTCACCCTTGCGCGGTTGGGAGACGATTCCAAAAAGACAAAGAGGCCTCAAGGTTATCCTTCCAATCCACGGCATTGGTCAAAGCGTGCCCCGATGAAGCATCTGCGGCATTGAGGACTGTTGCCTTGGGCAACTTCTTCCGAGTCACTCGATTGTCCACCACACGATCCCGTTGCGACACCACCACCAACGTTGGGCACTCACATTTAGCCGCACACGCGTAATATTGCATCCGTAACATCGCGGCAAACGTTCGCGTAGGGATTACGCGTTGTACGCGATAATGGGTAGAAGGCATCCCACGCCCTCGACGTTCGGCAGGAAACCACGTGAGCGTGTGTGGCCAGATAAAGAGCAATCGATGCAAGGCATAAAGGGCCGACACACAAACACGCCCCAACCGAGGCGCAAGGAACGGCGCCCACAGCACCAAAGCATCCGGACGCACCCGCTCGGCAACGGCCAACGCCACCGCCCCTCCCATGGAGTGCCCCCAAAGAACCACGTGGCGATGCCGTTCCCGTGCCGCACGGACAACCGCCTCAACTTCGGCAAACCACTCCGCTTCCGTCGCCTCATGCGAAAGACAAGGCACCATCACACGAAAACCCTTCCCCGCCAATGCCACAGCCTCTCTCCGCCAAGCCTCCGGCGTATCCGCGAATCCATGTAGAAGGACTATCGCGGTGTCCGCGGTCTCCGAACCCAATGCAAACCCCTCAGCCAAATCGGCCTGACGATCCCCCCGACGCACCCACTCAACAAGCAACACATAGACCCCCTGCATCCCCAACCAAATCCCTAAGCCTCCCATCATCCCTTCCCAACGCCCCAACACCCAAGCCATCGCCACAACGCAAAGAAGCAACAGCCACGGCCACGCTCCCTCATGACCCCGAAGCGCCCAATTCACGCCCAAAACCTTCCGACCGGGCACCGTCACGGATTAGCCTCAGGCGCTGTCCCCGTGGCCACATTCACCAGCGGCATCCAAAAACGTCCATTCCAATTGAGCAATCCCAACTGAACGGCATGGGAGTCCTCCGAGCACCCGTTCACAAGCCCAATCTGTGCCCCCACCTGACGCCCCCCGAAGGTCAGTGCCCCCACCCGAACCCCCGTGTGATCACCATTGACATCCGCCAATGCGCCAACGGAAAGCCCCCATCCGCTGTCGGCAATCGTCAATCCCGACAATGTGACCCCTCCATTCGCACGCGAGGCCGTCACCCCGGACACATTGGCCAGTAAAATCCGATCCTCATCCCACCAAACGGGAGCCACGCGGACAAACGACCATCCCTCCGACAACGAAGCCACCTGCACGCCCACCCCCACCTCGGCGATCTGCGTATCCACCGGCAACGCAATGCGATCAAAGGCCACCGTGCATCCCGACAGGGAACCTGCGATCGCCACCCCAACGGACAATCGGCGAAGACCACGGAAAAACATCTGCCACATACCCATCGTTCCTTTCCAAGAGCCACTCAATCGGGGTCTTTCACGCGCATCCGAAGCGCCTCTTTGATGGCCTTGGCGAGTGCAGGCGTAATTCCGGGCTGTGCGGCGATATCCTCTTCCGAAGCCGCCGCAAGCCGAAACACCGATCCAAACGCCGAAAGCAACTGGCGTTTTCGCACAGGCCCAATGCCGGGCAGTTCATCAAGCACCGACTCCCGCAAAGCCCGGCGGCGAAGTTTGCGATTGAACGTGATCGCGAAACGGTGCGCCTCATCACGCAAACGAATCAAAATCTGCAAGGCTTTGCTGTCACGCGGCAACACCAGATTCGGGCGGCCATCGTCAAGGACAATCTCCTCAAAATGCTCATTGAGCCCCGCCACCGGCACGCGCTCGAACAATCCAAGCTCCCTCAAAACACCGCGCGTGGCGCGTACCTGAAGTTGCGCACCGTCACAAAGGATAAGGTCCGGCAACGGAACAGCCACCGGCTCCGCAAGCGAATCCGAGGACGGCTTGGGCGCATAACGCCGCCGAATGACCTCCGCCATGGCATGCGGATCATCGTTGGTCACGGTTCGGACATGGAAGCGACGATAACGGCGCTTGTCCGGCACCCCGTCAACGGCCACCACCATGGACGCCACCGTATGCGACCCCATGAGGTGAGAGATATCAAAACACTCAATCACACGCGGCGGATGCGGCAATCCCAGCAAACGCGCGAGATTGGCGAGACCTTCCTCCGCCGTTGGCTTGCCAATGGAAGGAATCAGGCGCGCACGCGCACGTTCACGCGTAAGCTCCTTCAGCGCCAGCCACGTGTCCCGAAGACGGGCGGCCTTCTCATAATCTTGCGCTTCGGATGCGGCTTCCATCTGTTCGCGCACTTCATCGAGAATCGCAGGGCGCTCCCCACGCAGAAATGCACAAGCCTCGTCGAAACGCGCACGGTACGCCTCCTCCGAAATCCGCCCCAAACACGGCGCCGTGCAAAACCGGATAACGTCGGCCATGCAATGGGTGTGGTCATCGGGACACGGATTGAGGCTCCCGCATTTTCGCAGGCCAAACCGTTTTTCCGTGAAATCAAGCGCGGCACGCACCACGGTGGAAGAAGGGAATGGACCAAAATACCGCGCACCGTCATCACGCACGATGCGGCAGGTCACAATGCGCGGGAAGGGTCGATCCGGATCGGCCTTCAACGAAAGGTAACGCTTGTCATCGCGCAAGAGGATGTTGAACCGCGGACGGTACGTCTTGATGAGGTGACTCTCGGTGAGCAAGGCCTCGGCCTCGGTCCGCACCACGCGCAACTCCAAATCCTCCACGTGATGAACCAAACTGCGCAGTTTCGGCGGCGCGGTCCGCAACGTGGAGGCGCGGAAGTAACTCTGCACGCGACGGCGCAGGTTCACCGCCTTTCCCACATAGATAATCGTCCCCGCCCGGTCACGGTACAGATAACACCCGGGCTTTTCCGGAAGATGCCGAAGCTTCTCTCGCAGAACGTCGTTCATGGGCGGACGGGGGCGAAACCGCACGGGCCTCACCCCTCCGCACACCCTCAGTCGAAATGGATGCGCGGATCAATGAGCATATAGCAGAAGTCGGAGATCAAGTTGCCGAGGAGCTGGATGGAGGCCGTCATCACCAACATCGCCATGAAGACCGCGTAATCGTGCCCCACCAGCGCATTCAGCGAAAGTTGCCCCATTCCCGGAATCTCAAAGAGGGTTTCGATAATCATCGAACCGGCGAAAAGGGCTCCCAGCACACTGCCGAATCCGGTGGCGATGGGGATGAGGGCATTGCGCAGCGCATGCCCCCAAATGGCCCTGCGACGGGTGGCGCCCTTGGCCAACACCGTGCGCACATAATCCGCGCTCATTTGCTCCATCAGCGAATTCTTCATCATGATGGTCAGCAGCGCGAACGAGGTCATCACATACGCCGTCACCGGCAACGCCATGTGATAGGCGCGATCCACAAAAAGCGTCCAACCGCCGGCGGCGACCGCCGCATCGCTCTCGAACCCTCCGATGGGAAAGATGTCCCACAATCCATCCACCGTGCCGCTCAAACACATCTTCAAGATCATGCCCACCGCAAAGGCCGGCACCGCATAGGCGGAAAAGACCACGACGCTGGAAAGAAAATCGAAGGGCGACCCATGTCTCAACGCCTTCGCAATGCCCAGCGGGATACAGATAAGATAGCTCAGAAGAAACGACACCACACCGAACCACACCGACACCGGAAGGCGACGGCGAATCAACTCCCAAGCCGTCCGATCCGGATACTCGTAACTCTTCATGGTCATGCCCAAATGGTCACGAAAGGCCCAGTTGGCATATTGCTTCCAAAGCGGCTGATCGAATCCGAACTGCTTGTTCAGTTCCTTCTTCATATCCTCACTGACCAAAGCCGCATTGGCCCCGCCTCCGGCCTCGCCGCCGCTGCCCATGCCACGCATCTGCGCCATCTTCATCTCCACCGGTCCGCCGGGAAGCAGACGCGTGAGCAGAAAACACACCACTGTAATGCCAAAAAACGTCGGCACTAACAACAGCAGACGGCGAACGAGATACTGGATACGATTCATGTCGTCGGGGGCCCTTCCATGGATGTCTCTTATAGAATATCATAAATTGACGTGCGTCTATTAAGCCAAATCAAATAAGCGTTCCACCCGAGATCCGTGCATGGCTTCCCAAAGGGCTCCGTATCTCACCCCGAGAGACTCCGTATCGCGCCCACGGATGCACGGCCTCTTGGAAAATGACGGCGGCCGCGTGAAACCGCGGCCGCCGAATGGAACAACGATGGTCTGGCTCACTCAATGATGGAGATCTCAGCCATAGAGGCGAACTCCTGACCCCGCTGCTCGCTGAGACCGACGAAGCGCAGATAGCGCGCATTGGTCATCGGCTTGGCGAACATGACCTTCTGAGGGTCGGCATTGTCCTTGAGCTGTCCCTCCGCCGCGACGGTCCACGTCTTGCGATCTGGCGAGACCTCCACGCGGAAGTCCTTGATCCGCCCATTGACGCCCCCCTCCTGACGCCCAAGGCAGGTGATGCCCTTCAACGTGCGAGGCCGGCGAAGGTCAATCGTGACGCTGTGCGGATACTTGCCCAAGGTCACACCGTACTGCGAGTGCCACATGGTGGCGGGGTCGCCATCGCAGACCTTGCCGCCTTCATCACCGGGCTCCTGAGACGTGCACTCCACGACGGTGAAGGTCTCCGGGGGCGGCGGCATGGATTCATCCACGGCCACCACTTTTTCGCGCACGGGGCCTTCCTGCGGAAGAGCGGCCGGACGGATGGCAAGATTGAGGCGATAAGGCTTGTTGGCGCGAGGGATGTCACGATCCAACGGGCCGGGGCCACAGCTGGCGCCGCCAAGGCCACGATTGGTGCAGAGCACCGTGAGCACGGTCTTGTCGCTCTCGGGAAGTTCGGCCCAGTGAAGGGTTTCCACAAGCTCGGTGGCGGTGTAAGGCAACGCGGAGAAGGCGAACACGCCATCGTTAAGGGCGGCCACGGTGAGACCCGAGCGCGTCTTATCCTGCACGGTGACCCACTTGGCCTCCTCGCGGTTACCCATATCGTTCGGGCGATTGTAGTTCACCACCATGTTGCGGACGGTATCGGCGTAAACAGCGGGGAAGGCACCGGTCTTGCGGTCAGGATAGTTTTCGAAAGGCCCACGGGCATCATACACCACCTGATCCAGCGTTCCCTGGAGCTCGAGGCCATACCCAAGGCGGGGAAGCTCGATCGCGCGGCCGCGCGGCAACAGGGCCGACTGAAGCGTAAGGGTGCCATCGGGGTACACCTTCCACGCGGCATCGACCACGAAGTGGGTGTTGCGCTCGGTGACAGGGCGCCCCATGTCCTCAAAGGAGGGCTTGACCTCACGATTGCCGGGGTCAAAGGCCTTCATGCGCTCAAGGTGGCGGCCCATGACGGTGGTGTTGGCATGGAAGGACACACTGCCATCGTCGTTCGCCTTCACATCGGTGATGGAGGCCTTGACGGGCACAAGGTCACGCAGGCCCTGCTGAGCCCATTCATTGCCCTTGCCCACTTCGTTGGAAGAGGGACAACGGAAAGCGTCCACCCACATGGGGCGCTTCATCAAAGGCTTCCCGGCGAGCGTGTACTGCGTCAACAGGCCGGAATCCTTGGCAAACGTAACGGTGAAATTCGCCCCGGAAAGCGTGAGCGCCTTTTCGGTGTCTTCCACCGTCACCTTGCCCGTTGCCGCCACGGGGAGCGCCTGCTGCTTTTGAAGCTCCATCTGATCGGCGGCGACGACAAAGCCCTTCTTCAGCAAGCCGTCGTCGGCCTTCAGCTTGAACTCCACGCGCAGATCATAACCATCGAGCGTGCGGGGCACGCGCACCGGCAGGGCAAAGGTCTTGCTCTGCTGGGGGCCGATGGAAGCCACATCGAAGGTGCCCGTCTGTTCGGTGGGGCGACCATTCTTGTAGAGCGTCCAGCGGGCCTCCACATAATCGAGGGGACGGAAGTAGTTCTTGTTGCGGATCGTCAGCTTGCCGTCTGCGAGGGTGGCCTTGATGTTCTGATAAACGTGACCGACCTCATAGTAGCCGGGCTCAGGGATGCGTCCGGCGAGGATGGTGCCATTGCAGACGAATTGCCCGGAGTTCGGGAAATCGCCCCAGTCACCGCCGGAAGCAAGAATACGCTTGCCGGAGACGGGGGAATCATACCACAGCGCTTGGTCAATCCAGTCCCAAATGGCCCCGCCGAGAATGACGTCGGAGCTTTCGATGGCGTCCTGATAATCGGCAAAGTTGCCGAGGGCGTTCATCATGTTGTGCGCGTATTCGGAGATGTAGAAGGGCTTCTCATCGCCCGTCTGCTGAGCCTTCCATTCCACCCAGCCCACGGAGGGATACTGGTTGGAACCCATGTCCACGATGCTGTTGTTGCGCTCGTAGTGGGTGGGGCGGGTGAAGTCACGCGCCTTGATGGTGCGTTCGGCGATGGCGAAATTGCGGCCCGGGCCCGCTTCATTGCCAAGCGACCAAATGACCACACAGGGCTGGTTCTTGTTGCGCTCGACCATGGACATGATGCGATCGACGTGCGCATCGAGCCACTCCACGGGATGGGAGAGGGATTCCTTGCCATAATAGTAGCCGTGGGATTCGATGTTGGCCTCGTCTTCCACGTAGATACCGTACTTATTGCAGAGGTAGTAGAAATACGGGGCGGCAGGATAGTGCGAGCAACGCACGTGATTGATGTTGGCGGCCTTCATGAGGCGGATTTCCTCTTCCATCGCCTCGTTGGAAACGGTGTGTCCCGTCCAAGGATCTGCCTCGTGGCGGTTGACGCCTTTGAGCTTGATCTTTTGGCCATTCACCCAAAAACGCTTTTCCTTCTGACCGTTGCGCGCGGCCACCTCGGCCTTGCGGAAGCCCAGCTGCGACGGCACGGCTTCAATCAACTTGCCGTCCTTGTCACGCAGCTCCAGCACGAGCGTGTAGAGATTGGGGCACTCGGCCGACCACAGGCGGGGAGCGTCGAACCGGAGCTTCAGCCCCGTCTTCCACGAACGCTGGCCGATGAGATCCACCTTCTTCTCGGAAATGCCATCCCACGGGAAATCGACGGGCTTGACCGGGGCCACTTCCTTGCCTTCGGCATCGAAGACCTTGGCCGAAAGCGTCGCGGAGGCGGGGTCAAGCGGGGCGTTGAGGTTCTGCAACTCCACATCCACCGTCAGCTCCCAGCGGCCATCCTGCATCCGCTTCCAGTCGAGCGGCTCAGTGGTGGCAAAGAAGTCGCGGATGTGCAGCTTCGGCACGGCATAGAGCTGAACCGTGCGGAAGATGCCGGAAAGGCGCGTCATATCCTGGCACTCCAAGTAGGACGCATCGCTGTGGCGATAGACCTCCGCGGCAAGCACGTTCCGCCCCTTCACGAGGTAAGGCGTGATGCGAAACGCGGCCGGATCACGGGAGTTCTTGGAGAAGCCCACATACTTGCCGTTGATCCAAAGGTAGAAGAAGGAGTCCACGCCATCGAACTGCACGTAAACTTCCTCCCCGGCCCACGTCTCCGGCACCTCGAAATCACGGCGGTAACTTCCCACCGGATTGCGCTCAGCATAACTGGTGTAATGCTTCGGCGGCTCGGTCATCACTTTCGGCCAATTGCGGGCGAAAGGGTAAGGCTGGTTGGCATACAGCGCGGTTCCCCACCCCTTTTTGCGTTCAGGGTGCGCACCCATCGCCTGCCACGAAGCCGGCACCACGATGGTTTCCCAAGAAGAGACATCATAATCGGGATTCTGGAACCCGACCGGACGCGAGGCGGGGTCCTTGCTCCAGCGGAACTTCCACTCCGTGCGCGAATCCAACGAACGCCACCGCGTGCTGAACCACGGCAACACCTTCTTCGCGTTCGCCTCATCGGCGAAACTGAAAGCCCACGCACGCGCAGGTTCTTTGTTGTAGGAAAGATTCTGCTCCTGCTCCCATTCCAAGCCCGTGGGCGCGGTGGCCGTGCCGAAACCATGCACTGCCAGCGCCATCGACGCCAAACAGCACAGCCCGCCCAAGGCAAGCGTTTCCTTTACCATTTTTGTGTCCTCCTCATGTCATGGGGATCTTTTCTGCGATAAGGAAAGTATCCCATCTGTGGCCCATGAAGTCAATGTGGAGAACAAAGCAATTGCGCGGTGCCATCTTTCGTGAGCACCCGACGAACCTGCGAGGAGCCGCCGCTGTGCTATACTTTGGGCCCATGAGCGACGATCCCAGCCTACCGGACCCCAACAGCCTCCAATCCGTGATTGGGGCGTTGCTGTTCGCTTCTGACCGCCCCCTCTCCGTCGATGATCTCCGCGCCACGCTCCGTCAAGGACCGCTTGAGGCGTTCGCCCAGACGTCTCCCCGCCAAATCCAAGGGTACCTTGCGGACATCGCCGCCACGCTTGCCCGCTCAGATCTCGGGTTGCGCCTCTGCGAGGAAGATGGCCGTTTTTCCCTGCGGACGGTTCCCGAGGCGGCCCCCTGGGTGCGCGCCCTCACCAAAGCCGCCCCACCCCAGCGTCTTTCGCGGGCCGGATTGGAAACGCTCGCCATCATCGCTTATCGTCAGCCCATCAGCCGTGCGGAAATAGAATCCGTGCGCGGGGTCTCGGCCGATCATACCATCCGAGCGTTGATGGAGCTTAATCTCATCCGCACGGTCGGCCGCAGTGAACTCCCCGGACGGCCTTTCCTGTACGGAACCACCACCACCTTTTTGGAGCATTTTGGGCTCCGCTCCCTTGAAGAGCTCATTGCCTCGGATGGGCGTTCTGTGGATGGGGCGGCAGACCTTGGTCTGTGATAACGTCAAGCGTGTGTCGGCATGACCTCTCCCACTTCCCCCACACAACCCCGGCCGGAACATTTGTATCTTCACGTTCCCTTTTGCTCCGGTCGATGCGCCTATTGTGCTTTCGTCTCCGGCCCTCCACCTAAGCATCCCGAGGCCTATGTCGATGCCCTCCTTCAAGAAGCCAGCGATCGCACAATCCCTCTCGCCCCATTGAAGACGCTTTATTGCGGTGGAGGCACGCCTGCACTTCTCGGCGAAGAAGGATTCACCCGACTGCGCACATCCAACCTCTTCTCCCCTGCCGAAGATGCCGAATGGACCGTGGAGCTTCACCCCACAGCCGTCACCCCAAGCCTCATTCGCACCCTAGCGGATCTCGGCGTCACCCGCCTCAGCCTCGGTGTCCAGGCGCTTGACGACGCCGTTTTGACTCGTTGCAATCGCCGCCACACGGTACGCCAAGCATTGGAGGCGCTGGAAATCGCCCGCAGCGTACTTCCGGACACCGGCATCGACCTCATCGCCGGACTTCCCGGCGTATCCTCGGATGGCTGGCGGAAGACCCTTCACCGCGTTGCCGCACTTGATCTCCCCCACGTGTCCGTTTACGCCCTTTCGATTGAGCCGGGAAGTGTTTGGGGGCGACAGGCGCTTCCCCCGCCAAACCCGGATCTGCTCTGCGACGCTGTCGCGGAAGCGCAGGAGGTCCTTTCTTCTGCGGGTCTCCGCCGATACGAGACCTCCAATTATGCACGGCCCGGCTACGCTTGCCGTCACAACCTCAACACTTGGATGGGGGGCGATTACCTTGGCCTTGGTCGTGGCGCGGTATCGCGTATCGGCCTCCACCGACGGTACGGAGACGGCACCGAAGAGTGCCTTGCGCCACTGGACGATGCGTTGGAGCGCGCCCTTACCTGTCTCCGCCTCGACACAGGTTTTTCCCCCGAAAACGCCGTCCAGCGCTTTCCCATTTTGGCCCCCTTCCTGCCGAGGTGGAAGATTGTCCTCGCCCAGGCGCGTGCGCATGGGCTGCTCAACGAACGCAACGCGCCAACACCCCGCGGGCACGAAGTCCTTGATGCCCTCGAACGCACATTGCTGGGCTAGGCACTTTTCCACGCTCCCACTGCCGCTTCCGAAAAGGACAGTGCCGAGCGTGGCCCGATCTGCTATACTGACCGTATGAAAGCGATCAGGAATACGCCGTTGCTCCGAAAAGCACTGCTCTTGGCTTGCCTCGCCGTCGCGAGTCTCTTGGCCGCGGAAGTCTATCAGCGCCTGACGGCCCGCACGCCGGAGGAAGCTTTGACGGCACTGGGGGCCACCCAGTTGATGACGCAAAGCCTCTCCGTCAATGGACGGCAGATGACGGCAGACGTGTGGCGGTTGCCGGACTTCGCGTCGGCAGATCCCGTGCGCAAAACGCGGGGAAAGGCTCTGATTGTCGGGAAAGTGGTCTATGTCTTCAACGCGAAAGATTTCCCAGAACGCGGAGAAGGTTCTTATCCGGCGGATCTTCCCGCTTGGGATATCACCTGTGACTACGTTGTGGACGCCGGGCATTCACGTTTTGTGAGTGGCCGCTCGCCCGATTCCCCGGAAACGCTTCTGACGGCGCTGGAGGCTTCGGCAAAAGCCGCCGGGTGGGAGTCGCTCGGCCCGAAGGTTTGGCGGAAGGGACGGGAAACCTTGTTGGCCCATGCCGTGGAAGGCCGTGGAGAAACGCAGGCAGTCCTCATTGTTCAGAAGGAGATGGAATGAAACAAAAGATTGTTCTGGCCGCCGCGGTGTTGATCGGCTTGCTGGCAGCCTTCGTTACGGGGTCCTACATCTCCGCCAAAGAGCGGCAACTGGAAGAGGAAAAGGCCGCCTTTGACCGCCGGAATCGCACTGTGGAGGCCGTGGTTCTCGTGAAAAGCCTGCCGGCGGGCTCCAAACTCTCGATGGACGATCTCGCACTGATGAAATTCCCTGAACGGGCATTGCGCGGCCAAGTCATTCGGGCAGAGGGCAACGTGGCGCTCCGATTGACCGGACGGACGCTTGCCGTGGGGGTGGAGGCTCGGCGGCCTCTGCTTTGGAGCGATATTGAGGGCGGAGCCCCCGAAGCCGGAGGTCTCGCCGCCATGCTCCGTCCGAAAATGCGCGCCATTTCCGTTTCCGTGAACGGTGCGGCCAGCGTCTCAAACATGGTGCGCCCAACGGATCACGTGGACGTGCTGGGGACCTTTGCCCTGCCAAGCAAAACCGTGCCCGGTGCGACGGAGCTTGTCACGCTCACCATTCTCCAAGACGTCTTGGTGCTCGCGACCGGGCAGGAGACGGCCAACACCTACCGTGGAGGAACGGGAAGTTATTCCCTCGTGACCCTCGAAGTCTCCCCCCATGAGGCCGAAGTGCTCACGTTCGCCGAGCAAATGCGTGGACGGCTTACCCTTTCCCTGCGCAATCCCGAGGACCTCCATTACGAAAAGGAACTTCCGCAGGTCAATTTCGAACGGATCCGCGCCTCGTTGGAGGGGCTCAACGAACTCCGTCAAAAGAATATCCTGCGCAAGAAATAACGCTGTCCGGGGGCTCCATGGATTATCTCATCACCCTTGCCATCCCAGGGCAGCCTGTGCGGCAGATCCCCTTGCCCTGCGGGGCGTACCTCGTTGGCCGCGGTGTGGACTGCGCCCTGAGGTTGGAGGATGCGAGCGTCAGCGAGTTGCACGCCAAGCTCATCCTCACACCGTCCGATGCTTGGATCGAAGATTTGGGGTCCTCCAACGGAACCGCCGTCAATTCCCAACCCGTCACAGATACCACCCGCTTGACGCCGGAGGCCATCGTCGCCGTTGGAGGCTCCGTCTTCCGTGTTCAGCCGCGCGCGGGGATGGAAACCGCCCCCTCTCGAGAAGAGAAGGCCTACAAACCCAGCGGGGCGGCCAATGCGGAAACCGCCCAGGTCGCCCCGGCAAAGGCGCCGCCTCCCGCGCCTCGGGCGCCCTCCTCCCCTCCCCCGTCCCGTGTCCCCCCACCCGAACCCGCAGTTGATCCCCTCCGCGAAACACGCCGGCAAGTGAAGGAGCAACTTCACGACGAACTGGTCAAGCGGCTGGACCTCAAACGATTGGCAACCAGTGCCATCTCCGCCGAGGAATTGGGCAAACGCGTAAGGGAGACCCTTCGTGGCATCTTGGCCGAGGTGACGGCCCGCAATGCGTTGCCGAAAGGGCTTGACCCCGATGCCCTCGTGGAGGAATTGTACGACGAATCGGTGCGGCTGGGTCCCGTGGAGCGCTTTTTGGCGGATGACACGGTGACGGAAATCATGGTCAATGGCCCGCAGCGCGTCTATGTCGAGCGTGGGGGACGCTTGGAGCTTACCGATCAGACCTTCATGGATGACGCAAGCGTCATGGCCGTCATCGAACGCATCGTGGCCCCCTTGGGGCGCCGCATCGATGAAAGCCAGCCCTATGTGGACGCGCGCCTCTCTGATGGGTCGCGCGTGAATGCCATCATTCCGCCGCTTTCATTGATCGGCCCCTGCGTCACCATACGAAAGTTCGCCAAGCGTGTGCTCACGGAAGAAGATTTTGTCCGGTTCGGCACATGGACGCGCGCAATGGCCGATTTCCTCCGTGTATGCGTGGTGCTGCGCAAAAATATCGTTGTGGCGGGAGGCACCGGCTCGGGAAAGACGACGTTGCTGAATGTCCTCTCCGGATTCATTCCGCACACGGATCGCATCCTCACCATCGAGGACGCCGCAGAACTTCGCCTTTCCCAACCTCATGTTGTCCGCTTGGAAGCCCGCCCGCCGAACATCGAAGGCAAAGGCGCTGTGACCATCCGTGATCTCGTGCGCAACGCTCTGCGTATGCGCCCGGACCGCATTATCGTGGGCGAATGCCGCGGTGGCGAGACGCTCGACATGCTCCAGGCCATGAACACCGGCCATGACGGCTCCCTCACGACGGTGCACGCCAACAGTCCGCGCGATGTCATCAGCCGTTTGGAGACAATGGTGCTGATGTCCGGGGTGGAGTTGCCCAGTCGCGCCATTCGCGAACAGATCGCCAGCGCGGTGAACATCATCGTGCAGGAGGCTCGTTTGGCCGATGGTTCGCGCCGAATCGTCGCCGTTTCGGAGATTACCGGCATGGAAGGGCAACAGATCGTCATGCAGGATCTCTTCGTTTTCCGACAGACGGGCGTGGATGCCGATGGTCATATTCGCGGCGATCTCACCGCCACCGGCGCGATGCCCACCTTTTACGACACGCTCGGCGCACGTGGCATTGAATTGGATCCCGCGCTCTTCCAGCCCGGAGGTGCCGCATGAGCATGATCGGGATCGCCTGTCTCCTTGCGGGACTTTCCGCAGGAGGGCTCGCGTGGGCCCTCGCCGCGGCCTTCGCCGACAGTGCCAAGAATGCCGCCGGAGCCTACGAAAGCGAGATGGGGCAGACGCTGGAGGCCATGTTCCTCTTCGTGCCGGCACGGCGCTTGGTTGAACTGGGATGGATGGCGGCAGGAACGGTCTTTTTGATTGCGATGTTGCCTTTTTGCCGCACGCAGCCGGGCTGGGCCTTACCGCTGGGAGTGGTGGTGGCGGGATCACTTGCCGCCGGGGCATTTTGTCTGCCGCGTGTCATCGTTGGAGTGCTCCGCCGCCGCCGCCGCGAGCGTTTCAATCTTCAACTTCTCGAGGCGCTCCCGATGATGTCGAATGCGCTTCGTGCGGGATTCTCAATCAATCAGGCGTTTGAATCCGTTGCCGAGGGCACGGATGCGCCCATGAGTCAGGAAGTCTCTCTCTTTCTCCAACAGTTGCGCGTGGGGGTCGGCTTCTACGAAGCCTTGGCCGAATTCGACCGCCGTGTGGGGAGCGAGGATCTGACCCTCGTCTGTACCGCCATTGACATTGCCCGCCGCACCGGTGGCAATCTCACCGAAATCTTCGATTCCATCGCCGCGACGATTCGTGCGCGTCTGCGTATCCACCAACACGTCAAAACGCTCACCGCCCAAGGCCGCCTTCAAGGCCTCGTCATCGGCGTGATGCCCTTTTTGCTCGGCATCGGCATGGCCATCTTCAAACCTTCGTTGATGATGCCCTTTCTGCTCTCCCTCGCCGGGGTCGCCACGCTTGTGGCCGTAACCGTGTTGGTCGCTCTCGGCGGCCTGATGATCCGAAAAATTGTGACCATCAACGTGTGAAGCCATGAGTGTACTCTTCCTCCTTTCGCTTGTTCTGTGGGGCCTTTGCGCGGCCGGGCTGGCTTGGTATGTCCTCGGTTATGCCACGCAAATGACGTATGTCACCCTCGCTGACGGCCGCCGTCAGGCCCGGGCCCTGCCTCTCACGTTCCGCCTTCTCCTGCCGCTCGCCCCCAACTTCGATCCATTGCTCCGCCACCCTTCCATGACCCCAGCCTGCCAAGCTGCCGCCTGGCAACTCACCGCGGCAGGTTATGAGGGATTGCTTTCCGGTCGCGAGTTCGTGGCTCTCAAGTTCTTGTTGCCGATCGTGACTGCGTTGCTTTTGGCATTACTCTTCGTCCCCTTGGGCGGCGATGCCTTCCCAATATGGTTCGTGGGCACATTGCTTGCTTGGGTGTGGCCACTGCATTGGCTCCGAACAGCCCGTGCGCGACGGGCCAAAAGCATCGTGCGCGCGCTCCCGTTCGTGCTCGATTTGCTGACGCTCTCCGTGGAGGCGGGCATGGACTTCATGGGGGCCGTACAACGGAATTGCGACCGCCGCGCCATGGATCCCCTCAACGAAGAACTGCTTCGAATGCAACGTGAAATCCAGATTGGCACCACGCGCAAAATCGCTTTGCGCAATCTTTACGAACGCGTCCGCGTGCCACAGATTCGAACGCTTTGCACCGCACTTATCCAAGCCGACGAATTGGGTGTGAGCATTGGGTCCATCCTGCGCATTCAAGCTGAACAACTCCGGCAGGAGCGTTTCGAACGCGCCGAAAAGCTCGCCCACGAAGCCCCCACCAAGATGCTTTTTCCGCTCTTGCTCTTCATCTTCCCGGCCACAATCATCGTGTTGCTTGGCCCCGTTGTCGCCAACGTGATGAAGGATTTCATGTGACATCCTTTTGGCTACGACAAGCGAGGGAAGTTGCGCCATAGCAGGCGGGCGGCGTTGAGAACCACAAGAAGCGCGCCGGCATTATGAACGAAAGCCCCGCCCACCGGGCCAAGGAGCGACAACGCTGCCAAGGCAATCGCCGCAAGGTTGATTCCCAAGGAAAGCGCAATGTTCCACCGGATGGTACGGGCCGTCGCACGCGAGAGGTCTATCAGCCCGGGCAACGTGCTCAGTGTATCGGAGACCAACACGATGTCCGCGGCTTCTCCGGCGAGATCGCTTCCTATGCGCCCCATGGCCACCCCGACGGTGGCCGCACGCAAAGCGGCAGCATCATTGATGCCATCGCCAACCATGACAATCGGGGCGTGTTCTTGGACGTAAGCCAGTTTATCTTCGGGAAGACAAGCGGCCCGAACATTCCCAATCCCCAGCGCCTCTGCCACACGGGCCGCGGAGGCGGCGTTGTCCCCTGTCAGCAAACAGGGTTCCAACCCTTGTTTCCGAAGTGCCCGAAGCGTCCCTTCGCTTTCCGCACGAAGCGAGTCGGCAAAAGCGATCTCACCCAATCGTTGTCCATTGAGCAAGACCTCCGCCACCGTCTCGAACCCCGTGGATTGATGAGACGAACGCCCCACACGTACACATTGTCCGGCAACAACGCCTTCAACACCTTTGCCTGGTTCTATCCGCACGTCGGAGGCTTCGAGGAGTTCAAGACCTTCCGCTTGAGCTTTCGCAACAATGGCCTTGGCCAACGGATGTTCGCTATGGCGCTCCACGGCGGTTGCCACACGGAGCAAATGTTCAGATGTGACACCGGAAACAGGCCGTATCGCGGTAACCATTGGCTCACCGAGGGTTAACGTTCCGGTCTTGTCCAACGCAATGGCCGTAACGGTCGCAAGACGCTCCAGAGCATCACCTCTTCGGACAAGTGCGCCGTGGCGCGAGGCATTTCCGATTGCAGCGGTGACAGCGGCAGGTGTCGCAACCACCAGCGCACAGGGACAGAAGACCACAAGAATGGTTACCGCTTGCAACAAACTTCCCGTCCCCAATCCCACCACCACCGCGGTAAGCAATGCCGCAGGGACAATCCAACGCGCCCACCGATCCGCAAGACGTACCACCCGAGCTTTGCCCGCATCCGCTTCGGCAACAAGTGCAGCCATGCGTCCAGCCGTGGCATCACTGCCGACACGCTCCGCACGGAAATCAAAAGTCCCAAATCGATTGATAGCCCCCGCCACAACCCGATCACCCGGCACAAGGTCTACAGGAAGCGACTCTCCCGTGAGGAACGAAAAATCCAACGAAGTCTTTCCTGTTAGAATGGGGCCATCGGCCGGAACCGTCTCTCCGGGAAGGACACGGACGTTGGCCCCAACAGGAATCTCCTCTGCGGCCACCATCCGTTCCGAACCATCGGCCGCAATGATACGTCCTGTTCGTGGCATGAGCTGGAGCAATCGTCGCAATCCCTCCTGTGCACGATGAACCGTCCAATGTTCCAACTGCTCCCCCATCTGCATAATCACCGCGACTTCACCCGCTGCAAAAATCTCACCCAGAGCGACCGCCGCAACAATCGCTGTGGCCACAAGCACCGACGTGTCCAGCTCTAATCGGCGCAAGGTTTTCCCCGCCGTCCAAAGGATTGGCAACCCGCAACACAGAACAGCAATCCATGCCGGATCAAACCACGGCGTCCCATGCCAGAGCAGAGAAGCCCCCAAAGCCGCGATTCCCGGCCAAATGCCATAGCGCTCGAGACGTTCCATCGTTTCGTGTAACATTGTATGCCCTTTCCGTTCAAAGACGCCTTGAACATAGAAGAACGCTCCTCCACCCGTCAACGACGAGGGGGGTATTGAAAGAATATTTTCACAACTTCGCTCCTGTGGCTCTGTTGGCGGGCATTCCTAGTACTAGGACTAAGGGTTCCGGTATCAATTCATAACGCATTACACTTCCAACCTTGCGCAAGGGAATCTGCCTCCGTATACCCCTCACGCACACATCCGATTCAGTATTTCACATTGTGATTAGAAACGAAAGACGATTTCTACGACAGTGCAAAGGCATAAAGGGGTATCTTCGCCAAACTGCGCACTTATGAGCGGTGCATTCCATTTTCATAAAGAGCCAAAGTTTTATTTGTCTTTATTGTTGTGTTTCTGCTACAATTAAAGTTACCTCTTCATGGTGGAGGGGAATTTGGGACAATATACAGGTTATAAAGGGAAGCGTATCATGGCCATTAGAGCAATGATTTTCATCGACGGATGCTGGTTGTACAAGAGTCGTCAAGCGCTGTTCGATAAGCTTGGAGCAAAGAACTTCGAAATCGATTACAAGCGTATCCCTGACATCATCGCACAGTCGCTCGCCGAGATCAGTGGACAGGAAGTGGACATTGTCCGGACGTGCTACTACGGCACCATCCCCGTAAACAAGATTGGCTACAATCCTGCGAAACAGCGGGTGTTCTACGATTTCTTGGGCGAACAGTGCGGATACGAAATGGATATCACCGAGATCGATTTCCGCAAAGAACCCAATGCACTGCCGGACAATAAGTGGGTGAATGCGAATTTGGCTTCGGAGATGACCTATTTCGCCACGGTTCCAGGTGCTTACGATGTCGCGGTGCTCGTGGGTGGAGATGCCGACTACGTTCCTGTGTTGCGCCGTGTACGCCAGCTTGGCAAGCGTGTCCAGTTGGTGGCCATGAATGCCGTGCGCGGTCATGCCATCTCAAGCAAGACGCTGCTCGCGGCCTCCGGGTGCTTTGACTTCCCGCACGTGTTCATGGATGAGCACGCGGCGGACTTCCGCCTCCAGCGCGAGATGCTTCTTCGCACCTGCATGAACTGTGGGAAGGAAGAGGAAACCACTTGGGGTGGCGAAGAGTTCTACTGTGCGGAATGCCGAGCCAAGCGTGCACGTCGTGTGCGTGTATGCGACAATTGCGGCAAGGAGGAAGAGACCACTTGGGACAAGGACTTCTTCTATTGCTCCGAGTGCCGTGCACGGTACCGGGCCAGTGAGGCCACGAAAGCGGAAGCACCTGTCGCATCGGAAGCCACTCCCGAAGGTCCCGCAGAAGTGGCAACGCCCGAAGGCGAGAATGAGCCGTCCGTGACGAAGGCCACGCTGTCTCCCACTGGCATCGTCAAAGCCAAACTCACGCCTACGCGCCGTAGCAGCGCAAAGTGATGCCATAGGTAAACAACAGCGCGCGTACGCCATTTGAGGTGTGCGCGCGTTTTTTACAATATCATCAAAAAACACTGTGTTCCCTGGTATGCAGGGACAATAAGAAGACAGAAAATCCTTTCGAGAAGAAAGGAAAATTTATATGCTGTCAATCGCGGCGAATGCCTGCAAGTGACAACAACAATCGGGAATCCCAAATGAGCGCGAAATCTCTCTCGTTTTTTGTTTCAGCCATAGCCGCCACACTTTTTGGCATGTGTGCGAAAGCCGAAACACCAGTCCTCACAAAACCGACGCCGGAGCAGGTGGCTTGGGCGGATGCAGAGCTGGGGGTCATTTTCCACTTCGACATGCCAACGTTCGTTCCCGGATACAATTGGCGCAACTGGGGTTCACACCCACCAGCTTCCGCATTCAATCCCTCGGCATTAGACACAGATCAGTGGATTCGTTCTGCCAAAGCGATGGGGGCGACATATGCCGTATTGGTGGCCAAACACTGTAGCGGCTTTTCCTTGTGGCCAACCAAGGCACACGATTACAACGTGTCAAAGAGCCCCTACAAGGGCGGGAAGGGTGATATCGTGGGAGAGTTCATTGCCTCCTGCCGAAAGTACGGCCTTAAGCCTGGAATCTATGCCAGCACCACGGCAAATGGATATCTGTGGGTCAACAATCCCGGACGAGTCCAAAAGGGAAGTCCGTTGACACAAGAGGAGTATAACCGGGTGGTGGAAACTCAGCTCACTGAACTGTGGTCGAACTACGGTGAACTCTTTGAGATTTGGTTCGATGGCGGCGTCTTGTCGCGCAAAGAAGGCGGAGCCGATGTACTTGCCTTGGTCCGCAAACTTCAGCCCAAAGCAATCGCATTCCAAGGGCCGCACGGCCACCCCAATCTCGTTCGCTGGGTCGGCAATGAACACGGAACGGCCCCCTACCCCTGCTGGGGAACGGCGGCCGAAGGGACGCGAGCCGATGGGACCAAGGAAGTCGTGGGAGGAAACACGGGCGTCCCCGACGGTTCGCTTTGGTGTCCGGGTGAGGCGGATTGCACACTTCGCCACAATGGAAGCTTCCAAGGCGGATGGTTTTGGCGGAAGGGGGAAGACCACCGTCTCTTCACCGTGCCGGAGCTGATGCGTAAGTATTCCACCAGCGTGGGACGCAACACGAATATGCTGCTCGGGATCGTTGTTGATGACCGAGGGCTCGTTCCTGATGCCGACGCACAACGTATGGCCGAATTCGGCAAGGCGATCCAGACCCGTTGGGGGAAACCCGAAAAGACCCTCTCCGGAAAGGGACGTAGCTTTGAAATGCGTTTCGAGCAACCGCTTGAGACCGACCGTGTCATCCTCCAAGAGGATATCGCCGATGGTGAGCGCATCCAGAGCTACGAACTCAAAGGACTGGTGGGAGATCGCTGGGAAACGCTCGCCAAAGGTTCTTGCGTGGGCCACAAGCGAATCGAAGAGTTTGAACCTCGCACGGTGACGGCACTGCGTCTCGAAATCACATCCGCCAAGGCAGAACCTCTCCTCCGCACCTTCTCTGTCTTCCGGAAATAACCGCTTGGGCAATATAGGACTCTCCGCAATGAAAGCCGCTCTTCTCTCCGTTTCTCTGTTGGCTGCGCTCACAGCGCTGGCCGCCCCTCGATTCATCGGTGCCGAGGCCTATGGGGTGCGCCCTGGGCATGAACTCATTTGGCGTGTGCCGGTGCATGGCGCCACAAGTGTGGAAGCCTTGGCGTTGCCAAAGGGTATTTTCTTTGATGCCGCTCGTCGCACACTGCGCGGATGCATTGCCACGCCCGGCGAGTACACCGTGACGCTCCGCGCCTCCGATGGCAAAGAGACCACCGACCAGACACTGACCCTCCGAGTGGGAGAGAAATTGTGCCTCGCCCCGCCTATGGGGTGGAACAGCTGGTACTCCTATTCTGAGGCCGTAAACCAAAAAGACATCGAAAAGGTGGCTCGTCTACTGGAAGAGACCGGCCTGGCCGATGCCGGATGGGCCTACGTGAACATTGACGATTGTTGGCAGGGAGAACGCCCCACAGGCGGCGCCTTGCAAGCAAATGAAAAGTTCCCGGACATGAAGGCCATGTGTGATGCCATTCACGCACGAGGCCTCAAGGCTGGTATCTATTCAACGCCATGGATTTCCACTTATGCTGGCTTCCGCGGCAGTTCATCAGACGATGGAGAACCTCAAGCTCTGCCTCCGGAAAAGCGTCTCCAGCCCGGTCAACTCTATGGCCGTTACCCAGGGCTTCACCGAACGCGAAACGATCGAATCGGAAAAACTTGGCACTTCGCAAAAGATGCCACGCAATGGGCCGACTGGGGCTTCGACTACGTGAAAGTGGATTGGAAACCCAACGATGTGCCGACAACCGAACGTATCGCGAAGGATCTGCGTGCCAGTGGTCGAGACATCGTGCTGAGCCTTTCCAATGCCGCTCCCATTCAGAATGCCCCTGGCCTTGCAAAACATGCCCAATTGTGGCGAACCACCGGTGACATTCAAGATGTTTGGGGAAGCGTTCGTTCCATTGGCCGTGCCCAGCTCCGCTGGCTCCCCTACCGTTCCGAAGGCCATTGGAACGATCCTGACATTCTGCAAATTGGCTGCATCGGCACGCCCAACCAGAAAAATACGACCTTCCGTCCCTCACGGCTGACGCAAGACGAGCAACGCTATCAGATGACCCTGTGGTGTATGCTTTCTGCGCCATTGCTCATCTCCAGCGACTTGGAGAACCTCGCGCCCGAAACCAAGGCCCTGCTCACCGACCCCGATCTTCTTGAGCTCAACCAGAAATACGCCGCCGCTCCACTTGCCATCGTGAAGGAAACCGCGAACCATTTTGTGTTGCGCAAGGACATCGGCCCTGGGAACCGTTGTGTTTACGGCATTTTCAACGATTCGGATGTCGCGCGCACCATCACGCTTCCCTCGGGGGAGACCGCTGAGGTTGCCCCACACACCGCGAAGTTGATTCCAGGGAGCCGCTGAAGGGCCAATTGCGCGACCACAAAATAAAAAGTTCGGGCCTCCCTGTTGGGGGGCCCGAATGCTTTCTTGAATGGGGTTCACGCAAGACAAAAGGGAAAGTCCCAAAAATGTATACTATATCTTGTGTCTTGACGTGAGAATCATAGAACATATAGGTTTGACAGGCAGGCCAGAGTGTCGTATGTTACAGCCCGTCACACCCGGAAAAGGGTAACGCGCCACGTGGCGTGTCCGCCGGGTGACACGTTTTAAGGAACTGTCATGATCAAAACTGTTATCAAGCGCGACGGACGCCAAGTGCCTTTCAATCTTGCGAAGATTTCCATTGCAATCCTCAAAGCCCTTGCCCAAACCCGCGACAGCGAGCAACTCCGTGGGCGAGACGATTTTGAGCTGGAGGCTCTCGCCAACAAACTCGCCGAAGAGGCCGCCCGCAAAATCACCATTGAATCGCCCGACATTGAGCAGATTCAAGACGCCGTGGAACGTGTGCTGATGGACAACAATCTGCCCGATTCCGCGAAAAGTTACATCCTCTATCGCGCCGACCGTTCCCGTGCCCGTGAGCGTAATACCAAGCTCATGCGCACCCTCGCCGACATCGTCTATTCCTCGGCCAAAGATTCCGACGTCAAACGTGAGAATGCCAACATCGACGGCGACACCGCGATGGGCTCCATGCTTAAGTTCGGTTCCGAAAGCTCCAAACAGTTTTACATCGCCAATATGCTGCGCCCGGATGTGGCCCGCGCCCACGAGCAAGGCGACATCCACATCCACGACCTTGATTTCTACAGCCTCACGATGACCTGCTGCCAGATTGACTTGGTCGATTTGCTTGGGCGTGGCTTCAGCACCGGCCACGGCTTCCTGCGTCCGCCGAAAGACATCCGCTCTTTCGCGGCCCTCGCCTGCATCGCCATCCAGTCCAACCAAAACGACCAGCACGGCGGGCAGGCCGTCCCGAACTTCGACTACGCAATGGCCAATGGCGTTCGCATGACCTATGCGCGCCGTTACAAAGCTGCCCTGCGCGAGGCCGTCGAGCTCCTGTGCAGCGCGGAAAAGGCCGCGGATTTGCGCGTCCCCGAGCCGCCCACCATGGGACAGGCCAACGACCCGGCCTTCCGTGCACGTGAAGCCGAAACGCTCAAATCCGCCGGCATTCCCGAAGAGGTGATTTCCCGCGTTCAGGATTTCGCCCGTGCCCACGCACTCAAGGAAACCGACCGCGACACCTATCAAGCCATGGAAGCTTTGATCCACAACCTCAACTCCATGCATTCGCGCGCCGGAGCCCAAACGCCCTTCTCCTCCATCAACTATGGCACCGACGTCTCCCTCGAGGGGCACATGGTGATGAAGAATCTCTTGCTCGCCACCCAGGCCGGCCTCGGTGACGGCGAAACGCCCATCTTCCCCATTCAAATCTTCCGCGTGAAGAAGGGGGTCAACTACGACGAGGGCGATCCCAACTACGACCTCTTCAAGCTCGCGTGTGAAGTCAGCGCCAAGCGTCTCTTCCCCAACTTCGCCTTCCAAGATGCGCCCTTCAATGCCAAGCTCTACAAGGAAGGCCATCCCGAAACCGAAATCTCCTACATGGGTTGCCGCACACGCATCGGCGACAACGTCTACGATCCCTCCAAGGCTCAAGTGTGGAAGCGCGGGAACCTCAGCTTCACCTCCATCAACCTTCCTCGGCTTGCCATCCAAAGCCACGGGAACATCAAGACTTTCTACGCCCAGCTCGACGACATGCTCCAGCTCGTGCGCGATCAGTTGCTGGATCGTTTCGAGGTGCAAGCCCGCAAGCGCGTGCGCAACTTCCCCTTCCTGATGGGCGAAGGCATTTGGCTGGACTCCGAAAAGCTGGGGCCGGACGATGAAGTGCGCGAAGTCATCAAGCATGGTTCCCTCACCTTCGGCTTCATCGGCTTGGCGGAGACCCTGAAAAGTCTCATCGGCAAACATCACGGTGAAAGCGAGGAAGCGCAACGCCTCGGCCTCGAAATCGTCCGCCATATGCGCGACTATGCCGACCGTTGCGCCGCCGAAACCGGCCTCAACTTCACGCTCATCGCCACACCGGCCGAAGGACTTTCCGGACGATTCGTTCGGATGGATCGCAAGCGCTTTGGTTCCATCCCCGAAGTCACCGATCGCGAATACTACACCAACTCCTTCCACATCCCCGTCTACTATCCCATCAGCGCCTTCCGCAAGGTTGAGCTGGAGGCCCCCTACCATGCCCTCACCAACGGAGGCCATATCACCTACGTTGAGCTCAACGGCAAGATGGCCGATAACCCGGAAGCCTTTGAGAAGATCGTCCGCCACATGGCAGAGCATGGCATTGGTTACGGGTCGGTGAACCACCCGCTCGACCGCGACCCCGTCTGCGGTTACCGCGGCATCATTGATGACGTCTGCCCCAAGTGTGGACGGCGTGAGGATGATGGTGGCCCGCACTTCGAGCGTATCCGCCGCATCACCGGTTACCTCGTCGGCACCCTTGACCGTTTCAACAATGCCAAGGCCGCCGAAGTCCGTGACCGCGTGAAACACCTCTAAGGGCCTCGCGGAACCACCGCAGAGGAAAAAGAGGACAGACCGAAAGCAAAACCTCATTTGAGGGATTTTCGGTCATGCCCACTTCCCCTGCGGTGGATTTCGTCTGGGTTGTGCCTCCATGCTCACCGTGCGCATTGCAGGAACGATTCCCGAGTCCATCGTTGATGGGCCCGGATTCCGTTTTGCGCTCTTCACGCAAGGATGCCCGCACCACTGCCCCGGTTGCCACAATCCCCAAACCCACGATCCGAACGGTGGACGCGAAGTGTCCCTGCTGGCGCTCATGCGCCAAATCTGGAACTGCCGCGACCATCTCGACGGTGTGACCTTCTCCGGAGGCGACCCCTTCTGCCAGCCCGAGCCGCTCTACCACCTCGCCCGGTGGTGCCACCGCCTCCGCCTCTCCGTCATGGCCTACTCCGGCTGGACGCTTGAAGAGCTCCGGGCAAAGCCTGAATGTGAAAACCTTCTCAACGAGATTGACATCCTCGTGGATGGACGCTTCATTATCGCCAGAAGATCGCTTGAGACCCGTTTCCGTGGGTCATCCAACCAAAAACTTTATCACCTCCGCCATGGCGAAGTGATCTCCGTGGAATAACGTGCACAACCGCTCCCTGCCGTATCTCATCCCAAAGTGCTCCGTATCGCGCTGATGAATGCACGAGATCTCACGCCCACCCTTGCATGGCCCCGAGTGCATCCGAGAGTAGGTGCGATGCGGTTTCTGTGAAATGTTTGTGTTATTCTGTTGCGGTCAAAGCAACGGAAGCTTGCGGACGGAAACGCAAGAGACAATCCTGCCCCAGCGTGCGGCTCTCAAATGGCTCAAACGCCATCGCTTTTGCAAGCGGTCGCGGCATTATGGGAAAGCCTCGGACGGCGGCGGGATCACCCAACACTTTTGGTGCATAAAAAACGTCCAATTCGTCCACCAATCCCGCTTCTAGAAGTGCGGCCCCCAATCGTCCGCCCCCCTCGCAAAGGACATCATTCACTCCTTTGGTGCAAAGCGCACGCAACATGGCCTCAAGGTCTTTTCCATCATACCCTAAGTCTCGGGTCGCCACCCACGTGCGGTCATCGATATCGCTTTCATCGATGGCTCGGCAGCGATCGACCAAGACACGCCATTTTCGCACAGGCTCGGAAGTAGAAACCGTGGACGTAAGGTGAGGCTGTAAACTCGGATGATCGGCACGCACCGTCCCGGAACCTACCATAATCGCATCCACGCGCGCCCGAAGCGTCTGCACCCATGCACGCGCCTCAGGCCCCGTGATCCATCGCGAAGTGCCGGAAGCATCGGCCAAAAAACCATCAAGCGTCAGCGCCAGCTTCAGCCGAAGAAAGGGAAGTCCCCGTGTGATGGCCTTCGCAAATGGAGCGATCAATTCCCGACAGCGCTCCGCCATTGCCCCCTCCGCCACCGTGACCTCAATGCCCGCGGTCTCCAGCAATGCCACCGCACGGCCGGCATGGCGAGGATTGGGATCCAAACAACCGATCACCACCCGTCCAATTCGGCGTTCACGAATCAAATCGCAACAAGGAGGCGTCCGCCCCGTCGTAGAACACGGCTCAAGGGTAACGTAAAGAGTGGCCCCCGCAGGATCTTCCGTGCAAGAGGCCAGAGCATTCACTTCTGCATGGGGCGTTCCGGCTTTTCGATGGCATCCCTCGCCAAGAATGCGGCCAGCGCGGGCACAAACCGCACCAACAGCAGGATTGGGGGACGTGAAGCCAACAAACGCCTCCGCGAGCTCGACCGCCCTCGTCAACATCTGCTCATCAGCGGCGTTCAGTGGCTCACTCATATTGATCGACAAGCGATGAAGGTAACGATCCCGCGGCCTCCGAACGAAGCGGCTGATTCCAAGGAATGTCTGAACGACGAGCCGCGATACTTTGATTCACGCATCCAGCCGTCAGAAGGAACAAGGCAACAGAAAGGAAAAGAAGCTTTTTCATGGCTCATAGTATAACATGAACCTTCCCAAGTTCATAACACGGAACGGGCAAAGCAATCAAGGATTCTCAGCGGATGGTATCGCCTGAAGCGCTGTTGCAATGTTCTCCAGCAACTTCGGATACCATGGAAGCGGACTGTGCTCCAACTCAGGGTTACGCCCCAACCGCATATCATAAGGTGAGACAATAATCCGCGTTTGTGACATCCCTACTTTGGCCACGATGAAAAAGAGTTCCTCAATAGGCCCATCGCCTATCGGAACACACCCCACCGAAGCCGAGGACCCATGGATGAAAATATTCGTTCCAGGACGTTCCCGCCCTTCCTTTTTTGCATAGATGCGATCCCAAACATTCGGATAATTGAGTTTAATCGAAAGATGATAGGCACTGTTCGGATTCAATCCCTCAACAGCATAGATTCCCTCGGGGATCTGTCCATCCCCCTCCCGCAACTTTGGCCCAAGTGTACCGCTAAAACCTGTTAAGGGCCATTTCTTGGGAGAATCCCAACCAGGAGCATAAACCTCCAACTGGCGTTCATGCTTAAAAACAACAATCGTCAAAGGCGTCCCCGCCTTCTCTGCGATGGTCTCCCACTCAGGATGGCGTTGGCTCAAATACTCAAGGACGGTTTCAACACTTCGCCCACCCATGACAATCCTCCGAATCCTCGACCGAACAGACGGCACCATAAGCAGAGACAACACAAGAACCAGTCCAAATAAAACAAATCTAGCCCCCCATTGCCATCTCTTTCCCGCGAATACCGCCATGTTCTTCACTCCTCTCTGTCACTGGAGTATAACACAAACAACTTTTCCAAACGAAGAAGGCCCCTGACAGGTGTTTGACCTGTCAGGGGCCGAAGTTCCGGCAGCGTGCTACTCTCCCACGGGCGAATCCCGCAGTACCCT
>CASDPK010000006.1 GCA_949282555.1 uncultured Lentisphaeraceae bacterium
CGCCGACAGTTTCCGCCGTATGATCATGCATGCAGCCTTAGACCCCACCTATCTCGAACGCCTATTGAATCTTCGGCAAAATTAGATGCGTTTGCCCTGGGGCCGACATGAAAGGGGTTGCAAAAAAATGATGAAATGTGGTATACTGCGCGCTTAATGAAAGAGGAAAGCCAAGCGTTTCCCCTCTCTGTTTTTGTCAGACTAATGTTAAGGAATTGACAATGCCGAACATCAAGAGTGCCGCGAAGCGCGTGAAGACCGCCGCCAAGGCCAACCTCCGCAATCGTTCCGTGAAGAGCGAGTTGCTGACTTATCGTCGTAAAGTTCAGGAAGCGATCGCTTCCGGTGACAAGGCTGCCGCGACCTCTGCCGTCTCCGTCTACGCCTCCAAGCTGGACAAGGCCGTCAAGAAGGGCGTCATCAAGGGCAACACCGCGGACCGTAAGAAATCCCGTTCTGCTTTGGCGCTTGCCAAGCTGGCCTAACATAGACCCAGAGAACATTTCGACGGAAGGTGCGCACGGAGGGAACTCTGTGCGCACGCCGTTTTTAAGGGTGTGATAGAGTCTGTGGCGAGAGGGGAGCGGTTGGCTCATTGGACGAAAACAAAAAGAAAAGGCACCGACCTTGCTGGTCGGCGCCCTTGTTTTGCGCGGATCGCGCCACGCCTTAGAAAGCGTAGTGGGCGAAAGCCTTGTTGGCCTGGGCCATCTTGTGGGTGTCGTCGCGCTTCTTGAGGACGTTGCCCGTGTTGTTGTAGGCATCGATGATCTCAAGGGCGACGGCGCGCGGCATGGGCACGCCACGGCGGGCGGAAGCGAACTGCGCCATCCAGCGAAGCGCGAGCGCGAGCTGGCGGCCAGGGCGAATCTCGACCGGGACGGGATAGGTGGCGCCGCCGACACGGCGGGACTTCACCTCAACTTTGGGCTTCATGTTGTTGATAGCCGCGTCCATCACTTCGAGGGGATCCTTGCCGGTTTCCTTGGCGAGTTCCTCGATGGCACCGTAAACGATGCGCTCGGCGGTGGTCTTCTTGCCGGACTTCATGAGGGTGCGCACGACCTTGGCGACGAGCTCGCTGTTGAAGCGAGGGTCAGTCATGTGCACGCGCTTGGTGGCCCTACGACGTCTTGCCATGGTTCAAATCTCCCTTATTTCTTCTTGGCGTTGGCGGCGGCATCCTTCTTGACGCCGTACTTGGAACGGGAGCGCCCGCGGCCGTTCACGCCGAGGCTGTCGAGGCAACCGCGGATGATGTGGTAGCGGACACCGGGAAGGTCTTTCACACGGCCGCCGCGGATAAGCACGACGGAGTGTTCTTGAAGGTTGTGGCCTTCGCCGGGGATGTAGGCGGTGACTTCGTAGCCGGAGGTCAGGCGCACACGGGCGACCTTACGCAGAGCGGAGTTCGGCTTCTTCGGGGTCTGCGTCTTCACGACGGTGCAGACGCCACGGCGCTGAGGGCAAGCGACGAGCGCAGGGGATTTGCTCTTCTTGCGCTGGGGGGTGCGGCCCTTGCGCACCAGCTGGTTGATTGTAGGCATTTGCGAATCCTTGGATGAGGATGCTCTAAAGTTTGTTGCCCGCACCTGCGGGCGGCGGTTCTCGGCCTGGGCATGGGGACGGGGCTCTCGTCCTCTCGCGTCGGAGTCTAGCTACCAACTCCGGGCCCTGCACCGAATAATCCCACACACTATACCATAAACGGCAGGTGTGCGGCAAGGGGTTATGCACCCAAACGCGGTCTCGGGGGCGGTCCTGGCGGACACGCCCCCGAAGGGCGCTTTAGGCCTTGGTGACACGGCCGGCCTTGAGGCAGGCGGCGCAGACCTTCATGTGGCAGGTGGTGCCGTTGGCGGTGCGCACGTGCACGTTCATGAGGTTGGGCTCGAAGCGACGCTTGGAGATGCCGGTGGTGTGCAGGCCGATGCCGCCCTTGGCCTTCTTGAGACCGTGGCGCACGACGCGGCTACCGACGATGGGCTTCTTGCCGCAGACTTCGCAGATTCGGGACATGATGTGTTCTCCTTGGTGTTAGAGGGGATAGGGAATGTTCAGGGCTTGAGGAAGGTGGCCTTCCGGAAGCGCTCAGGTGAGACTTCGCTATGGTCGACGGGTTCCGCGGGGGAAGTTTCCTCGAGGCGGGGCTCGGGTGCTCCTTGGGCTTTGGGGCGGAGCATCCGGCGCAGGGCCTGACGAACCTCGCCCAGCCCGGGCTTGCCGTCGTCCACAAGGGAGAGGCGCAGGGGCGTGACGCCCGTTGCGGCCACAAAGGCATCGAAGTGTTCCTGTGCGGCGGGCTCGTCCATCTTGTTGCCGATCACCAGCGCGGGGCGCGCGGCGAGTTCGGGGTCGTAGCTTTCGATTTCGGCCTGAAGCACGCGATATGCGTTTTCGGGCGGATTCTCGGCGTCGGCCATGTCGAGCACGTAAACGAGCATCCGGGAGCGGGAGATGTGCCGCAGGAAGGTGAGGCCCAGCCCCACGCCGTCGGCGGCGCCTTCGATGATGCCGGGGATGTCGGCCACGCGCAAGGTCGCGTAATCCTCATAGGTCACCGTGCCCACGATGGGGTGGAGCGTGGTGAAGGGATAATTCGCGATTTTGGGCTTGGCGGAGCTCAGCGCCGCGAGGAGGGAGGACTTGCCCGCGTTGGGGAAGCCCACGAGCCCGGCATCGGCGATGGTTTTGAGCTCAAAGCGGGCATTGAAGGCTTCGCCGTCGTCGCCGGGGATGAACTTCTCGGGCGCTTGATTGACGGAGCTCTTGAAGTGGACGTTGCCCCAGCCGCCGCGCCCGCCGCGGGCGATGACGAGCGTCTGCCCGTGTTCGAGCACTTCACCGAGCCATGCGCCGGTGTCGGCGTTGTAGACCTCGGTGCCGCACGGCACATCAACAATGAGGTCTTCGCCGTTGCGTCCGTGCATTTTCTGCCCGGAACCGGCGACGCCGTTTTCCGCGATGAGGCGCGGTTCGTAGAAGACGCGCAGGAGGCTGTCGGCATGGGTGCTCGCACGGACCACGACGTTGCCGCCGCGCCCGCCGTCGCCGCCGTCGGGGCCGCCTTCGGGCACGTGCGACTCGCGGCGGAAGCTTCCGCTTCCGTCACCGCCGCGTCCCGCGCGGACTTCGGCCACCGCCGAATCGACAAACACCCTGCTCTTCATATTGCCCTGATGGATTCCCGGGAACGATTACTCAGCCGCCTGGGGGAGGGGCTTGACGGCGACCAACTTGCCGTTCTTCTGGAACTCGACGACGCCGTCGATGAGCGCGAAAAGCGTGAAGTCGCGACCACAGCCGACGTTGGCGCCGGGGGCGAACTTCGTGCCGCGCTGGCGCACGAGGATGGAACCGGCGGTCACAACCTGACCGGCATAACGCTTGACTCCGAGACGCTTCGCATTGCTGTCGCGGCCGTTACCAGTGCTACCTGCCATGAGAATGCTCCTTTCGGGTTAGGCGATGGACTTGATCTTGAGGACCGTCAGCTCCTGACGGTGACCGACGCGGCGCTCGTAGCCTTTGCGGCGGTTCTTGCGGAAATGGATGAGCTTGTCGCCGCGCTTGTGCCCGAGCACGGTGGCCACGACCTTGGCGCCCTCGACGAGGGGCATGCCGATCTTCAACTCGTCGCCGGTGTTCAGCGCGAGCACGGAGGTGAGCTCGATGTCGGCCCCGGGCTCGCCGGCCATGCGGTTGACTTCGATGACGGCGCCGACGGTCACGCGGCACTGGACGCCACCGGCCTCAACGACTGCGTATGCTTCCATGTGATGTTCCTTTGATGAGGTTCTTGGGGCGGAGACCGCCCTTTTCTGGAAAAACGTGGCGCGTAGTATACACAATCGCATATGATGGCGTCAATATTTTTTGCGAGCCCAGTTGATTGAAAAGTCGTTTTTCCTTTGTTGTCAAAGGGAAAAGGTGTGCGAAAGGAATGGTGCGAAAAGTAATAACCTACTGTAAATGGCCTTTTTCGAGGCGGTGTTTGCCGCAGTGTCCGTGGGAAACGTTGCTTTTAACGTAGGATAGGTTCCCGTTCAACCCCTTCCGTATCTCGCCTCGGGATAGCGTGTATCTCCACTCGGGATGCGGAGCCTCTCAATGGCTTGTGTTTGCGGGGGGCGTGTGGGTGTGGTAGACTTTGAGGCAGTTCAATCCGATTAAAGGAGCGTTTATGGCTTGGTTTACGAAGGCCCCCGAGGCACCGTTGCGCATCCCCACCGAGGCTGTGTGGAATGTTTGCCCCAAGTGCAAAGCGTACACCCCGAAAGAGGTGTATGCCGAGAATCTCAAGGTTTGCCCTCACTGCGGTTATCATGGCCGCTTGAGCGCCCGGGAGCGCATCGCGCTGCTGGCGGATGAGGGGAGCTTCAAGGAAATCGCCGCCGAGGTCATCGCGCATGACCCGCTGACGTTCTCCGACGCTTCCGGGGCTTATGCCGGGAAGGTGGCCGCCACGCGCGAGAAGACGAAGATTGGCGAATCCATTGTGGTGGGCACGGCCAAGATCGAGAAGTTGCCGGTGGTTCTGGGCGCGATGGATTTCCGCTTCATGGGTGGCTCGCTGGGTTCCGGTACGGGCGAACGTATCCTCCAGGCCGCGGAAACGGCGCGTCGGCTCCGTTGCCCGCTGATTCTCTGCACGGCCTCCGGCGGCGCGCGCATGCAGGAAGGGATCATCTCGCTGATGCAGATGGCCAAGACCTGCGCGGCGATTCAGCGTTTGCGCGATGAGGGCCTGCTCTACATTTCGGTGATGACCGATCCCACGACGGGTGGCGTTTCGGCCTCCTTCGCGATGGTGGGCGATCTCAACATTGCCGAGCCCAAGACGCTGATCGGTTTTGCCGGGCGTCGCGTGATCGAGACTACCATCAAGCAGAAGCTTCCTCCGGAGTTTCAGACCTCGGAATATCTGCTGGAGCATGGGTTCTTGGACAAGATCGTTGCCCGCAAGGATCTCAAGGCGTTTCTCGCCAAAATGATCCGCCTCACCTCCGCGAAGTAATGAAGGAGCGTTCCATGGCTACGAAGAAAGTTGCTGCAAAGACCGCGAAGAAGGCCGCTCCGGCCAAAAAGACGGCTCCCGCCAAGAAGGCTCCGGCGGCGAAGAAGCCTGCCGCCGCCGCTCCCGCCGTGACGGCGGAGGCCCCCGCCGAGGTGCCGACGAATCCCACCTGGGAGACCGTTCAGATTGCGCGTCATCCCGATCGCCCTCTGTTCACGGATTATCTTACGGCTTGGGCTCCCGATGCCGAAGAACTCCACGGCGACCGCTTGGTGGCGGATGACCCGGCGATGTATGCCGGCATCGCGACCATCGATGGCGAACGCGTGGTGATCGTGGGGCACCGCAAGGGACGCACCACCGAAGAAAAGATCTCCAACCGCTTTGGCATGGCCAATCCCGATGGCTATCGCAAGGCGATGCGCATCATGCGCTTGGCTGAGAAGTTCCATCTGCCCATCATTTCGCTGGTGGATACGTCGGGCGCATTCCCCGGCTTGGATGCGGAAGCCCGCGGACAGGCAGAGGCCATCGCGAAGAACCTTGCCGATATGTCCGTGCTGAAGACGCCGATCGTGGTGGTCGTCACCGGCGAAGGCGGTTCCGGCGGTGCGCTTGGCATTGCGGTGGGTGACCGCATTTTGATGCTGGAGCACGCGATCTATTCCGTCATCAGCCCCGAGGGGTGTGCGTCCATTTTGTGGCGCGACGGTAAGATGGCGCCTGTGGCCGCTCAGGCCCTCAAGCTGACGTCCGGCTGGTTGAAGAAGTTGGGCGTGGTGGACAGCGTCATTCCCGAGCCGAAGGGCGGTGCGCACACCAATCCGGCCAAGGCCATTGCCGATGTGAAGAAGGCGGTGCTTGCCGCCATTCGTGAGCTGAAGAAGATCCCTGTGGAGAAGTTGGTGGAGCAGCGCTACGCCAAGTTCGCCGCGATGGGCCGCTTCTGATCTCGGAGGGGCGACCCCGGACAAAAGTGGCCTCAGTTGGGGGTGCTTGGCTCCGTCGCGGTCGCCCCGCCGGTTGAATAGCATTGACAGTTCAGGTCGTCATGCCCAAGGCACTGATTCTTTCAGACGGGAAACCCGGCCACGAAAACCAGTCCAAGGCCCTTGCGGAGGGGCTGGGGTTGGCGTATGATCTCGTGCCGTGTGTTTTCCCGACCCGTGCGCTCAAAGCGCTTTCTTATTTGTTTGACCGTCTCGGGTTGCTTCGGCGCGATCTGACAGGGGCCGCACAGACTGCCACAGAGGTGGTGCAACGTTCGGGAGAGCGTCCGACGCTCCTGATTGGCACGGGGTCCAACACCTTTTACACGCTCAAGTTGTTGAGTCGTCGCCTTGGCATTCCCTGTGTGGCGATTCTGACGCCGGGAGGCTACCGTCTTGGGGGCTTTGGGGTCATTTTGGCGCCGGAGTTCGACACGCCCCCGGCCGCACGCAACGTTATCCGCATCCCGACCAATCTTACCCCTGCGCGGCCTGATTTCTATCGGGCGCAAACTGCGGCTTTCCTCGAACGCCACGTGCCGAAGCGTGATCGCGCGGTGGGCGTCATTGTTGGGGGCAAGAATCCAATCGCCGATGTGTCACCGGAGTGGCTCCGGTTGCAGTTGGAAGCGATCTTTGCCGCGACGCCGGAATGTGAGCATTGGGTGACCACCTCCCGCCGCACCTCGCCCGAGGCCGAGGCCGTGGTGGATGCGTTCCCCTTTGATTACAAACTCCTCTTTTCCCGTGACCGTTTCAATCCCATCCCCGCGTTCGTCACGCAGTGTGAACGTCTGTTCGTGACAGCCGACTCCACCGGGATGCTCAGTGAGGCGGTGGCGGTGGGCGGGGCGGCCGTGGAGATTCTCGACAATCTCACCGTCTCCACCGGAAAATTTGCCCGCTTCGTGGATAACCTTTGTGGCGAAGGCTATGCGCATCGTTTTGAAGGCACGCTTGGCGATGCCCGCCGCAAGGTTGATCTCGCGCCTGTTTTCGGGGAAGTCAAACGCCGCCTCGGCCTTTAAGGTAGTAGCTGGCGCATCAAATAACAGGAGCCCGGGAATTCCCGGGCTCCATGTTTTTACACACCTATTTGTGCGTGTGATGGATTGCGGCTTTAGCGGCCTTCTTCAAGCATGGCTTCGCCAATATTGAGGCAGTCTTCTTTGAGGCGGCGGTAGATGTTGAGGACGTCGAGCACCACAACGACGCAGAGCGGGTCGATGGTGGGATCGTGATCGGCCATGCGGGTCATTTGCGCCTTGCGGATTTCTTTGACGCGGGCGGAGATGCCGGCGGCATCGGGGTGCATGTGGGCGAGGAGGTCGGCGGCATGGGCCTTGCCTTGGCGGAAGGCTTCAGAGACGGTGGCGGCGAAGCCTCGGCACATATCGTGGAGGGTGATGAGGTCGGCGCGGCCGCGATCGGAGAGGCGCATATTGGCTTTGCGCATACGGATGAATTGCTTGAGCAGGGCGGCTGCTTCGTCGGAGACGGATTCGTATTCGTCGGCCACGCGCAAGAGCATGCGGGAACGGTTGGCGACATCGGAGGGGAGGTTCGTTGCCATGATGACGCCCAAGAAGCTGGAGACTTCGTGCTGGAGCACGTCCAGCTCCTCTTCCGCGTGGAAGATCCCGTTCTCAATGGTTTCATCAGCTTCGCCCAGCAGTACTTTGCGGAAATCGTCCAAGAGCGTTTCGCAACGATGGCTCATGTTTTCGACTTCTTTGCGGGCTTGTTCGACCGCTACGACAGGCGCAAGCTTGAGGGGGTTGAGCACGGTGAGGCGGGGGATTTCATGGACTTTGGCATCCGGGATGATTCGGGTGATGAGCCATGCGAAACGGGTGGTGAAGGGGAGGAAGAGGCAGGTGTTGATGACGTTGAAGGCCGTATGAACGCCTGCGACGGCGAAGAGAAGTTGATCCGCACCCATGCCGGAGATGCCAAACCAACGGTCGGCCATGGGCAAGAAGATGGGGAAGAGCGGGGCCATGATGACGACGCCGATGACGTTGAAGAGCGAGTGGGCCAAGGCTGCACGGCGGGCGTTGGTGGGGGCCCCGATGGCCGCCAGCCAAGCGGTGATGGTGGTGCCGATGTTCATGCCAAGCACGAGTGTGGCCGCGGAGTGAAAGTCCAAGCTGCCGTTGGCCACAAGGATGATGGCGATGCCCGTGGTGGCGGAGGAACTTTGCACGATGGCGGTGGCGATGGCCCCAACAAAGATACATTTGGTCATGCCCCATGCCGTGAATGTGCCGTCCGCCGTCGTGGCGCTGAACATGGACATGACCCGGCGGAGCTCTTCGGACTCGGCGATGGGGTCCATCGCACCCTTGATGAGATCAAGGCCAAAAAAGATGAATCCGAGTCCGAGGAAGATGAGGCCGAGGTATTTGCATCCTTCGCGTTTGGCAAACAAATAAATGATGGTGGCGATGCCTACGACGCACAGAATCGTTGTGGGGCCGACCTTGGGGAATGCGGCGACCAACCATGCGGTGGCGGTGGTGCCGATGTTGGCGCCAATGATCACGTTGATGGCCTGCAAGAGCGTCATGATCCCGGAGGTCACCATCCCCACCACCATGACCGTGGTGACGGAGGAACTTTGGATGATCGCCGTGACGATGGTACCCGTGGCGATGCCGGCGAAACGGTTGGTCGTGGTGGCCGCAACCAATTTACGCATCCTTGGGCCGGCAACGGCTTGCAACCCCTCGGAAATCTGCTTCATTCCCAGAAGGAACACTCCCAGCCCGCCAATGACGGCCGCGATAATGGCCCAAGCGGAGAGCTTCATGGTAATGAGGTGAAGGGCAGATGCCTGGGCGAGAAAAGTGAACATGGCAGGATCTCAAAGGGGTTGGTATGGCACGTTCTTTCGGAGAAAGCGGGAGGTTAAGGGTCGGGAATGAAGAGTTTCTGCCCGACCCGGAGTTTGGAGGGGTCGGAGAGGTTGTTGGCACGCATAATCGTGCGCATGGGCACCTTGTATGCCTCGGAAATCGCAGAAAGCGTCTGCCCGGCCTCGACCGTGTGACTGTAACCGGATTTTTGGGCCTCGCGTGCCCTCCGCTCTGCGGCTTCACGGGCTCGGGCTTCGCGCTGAGAGATGGCGGCAATCTTGCCGGAGAGTTCCTCAACGATGTCTCCGCGCAGACGTTCCTGGGAGGCCTTAAGGGTGGCAAGGTCCGAACGCAAGGCCGCAAGATCCTCTTTGCTTGCCACGCCATTGCCGCGCTCGAGTTGTGCGACCCGGGCGGCCAATGCGGCCTGTTGCTGCTCAATGGCCTCAAATCGAGAGGCAAGTGCTTGGAGACCGTATTGCACTTCACGCAAAGCTTGCGCTTGCTGCGCAAAGGCTTGGGCAGAAGGAGAGAGCGACGTTCGCTGCGCCGGGAGTGTGGCGGCCAAGGCTAGCGCAAGAAAAGAGAACAGGAACAGGCGTTTCATTGGGCAGGAGGCTCGGGGAAGAGAAAAAGAAGGGCGCGCATGACTTGCGCGTCCCTCCTTTTGGGGTGTTTAAGCGATGGCAGCTTCCAACTTACCAATCAGGGTGGCACTCGGCTGGACGCCAACCATTGTCTCAACCGGGGCGCCATCCTTGAAAATGATCAATGTCGGGATGGTCTGCACACGATATTGCGCCGCGGCCACCGGGAATTGATCGACATCCAGTTTCCCGATGCGAACTTTTCCTTCCAGCGTGGGCGGAAGTTTGAGGTCGTCCAAAATGGCGCCCTGCATTTTGCACGGGCCGCACCAAGTGGCCCAAAAATCCACCAGCGTGACCCCTTTGGCGATGGCAGCTTCGAAGGTCTCCTGCGTGAAATGCTCAATGGTCATAGGCTCTCCTTAAGTTAGGGAAGTGTGAGAACGGCCCCAGTATAACACAAAGGGTCGGTGTGGTGCGCAACACACGCGCCTGTCATTGGCCGAGGTTTGCGTGGGGAGGATGGTTTTTGTATTGTATGGGGAATCATGAAGACGACGAACGGAGATGGCGCGCGAGGGGGCTTTGCCCTTATCGCAGTCATTTGGACACTGGCGGTGCTGAGCCTGCTGGTGTGTTCGTTCACGCTTGACGCCTATATGGAAGGGAAGACGGCGACGTATGTGCGTGGCCGCCATCAGGCGACGGCGCTGATGGAATCCGGCCTGACGCTGGCGGAAATGCTGATGGCGCGTCAGGAAAAGGTCTCGGGGGAGGAGACGGAGGAAGAGGTGGCGAAAGATCGTTGGATCGAGCCGGCCATTCGTCTCAAACGCGGCCAACGGGTGGAGGTGTCCCAGCGGTTGTTTTATGACGAAGAGGGCCATTTGCAATTCGAGACGGCGGATGTGACCGCTTCGACCAACAACGTTCCGGACGCCGAGATTTTCGTGGCCATTGAGCCGGAACCTGCCCGATGGAACATCAACAAGCTCACGCGCGCGGGCTTTGGCGACAATGCGGATTTGATTTGGGAGCGTATTCTGACGGTGGCCGGGGTGCCGGAGGAGGATCAGGGCGAACTGGTGGACTCCTTCTACGATTGGGTGGATGACAACGAGATCACCGAATCCGCCGAGGGCGCCGAGAGTGAGTATTACGAGGGGCTCGACCCGCCTTACACGTGCAAGAATGGACCGTTGGACACGGTGGGAGAACTTGCGTATATCCGCGGCTTCAACCGTAACGGCGGCGTGTTGCTCAAAGGGGGCGTATGGAACCCCGAGGAAAGCGAAGATCGGCAGATCACGGTGCAGGGCATTGAGCATCTGTTTTCCGTGTATGGTTCGGGAAAGATCAATGTGAACGCCGCCCCGCGGGAGGTCTTGTTGACCGTTCCGAGCTTGGAGGATGCGGATGGGCTGATCGTGGACACCATTTTGGAAGAACGCGAGGGACTGAACGCCGATTCCTCCACCGCGTCGGCCAAGGTGCGCCAGGCCAGCCGTGGAGGGGCCAGTTTGGGCACGGCGGCGATTGCGGATTACCATTTCGAGGATCTTTCCGATTTTCTGGCGCGGATTCCTGGGTTGAGCCAAGAAGACGCCAACGTTTATCTCACGGTGGATTGCGATGTTTACCGTGTGGAGCTGGAGGGGCGCGTCGGGCGGATACGGCGGCGTGCCGTCGCCGTGGTGCAACGGGGGTCTTCCGGGTCGAAGTCGACGGGCGGGACCTCCAAGGGCACATCCGGCGGAGAGATGGTTATTTTGCGCTGGCAGGAAGAGACATGAGACGGATGCAGAGGAGCGCGAAAGGGCGTTCCCTTGGACAACAGGCATGCGGGGGCACCGATGAGAATTGACCTCCGAGGAAAGAAACAGGCGTTGCCGGAGCAACTCCCTGTCGTCCCAACGTATGGAACGGTTTATGCGCGGTTCACGCTCCCGAAAGAGGCCGCAGACACCGCGACGGAGGCGCTCACGCTCCAGGCGGAGGCGTTGTCGCCGTTCGAGGAAGGCTCCTATGCCGTGGGGATGGAGGCCCTTGGTTCGCGCGGGAGCGAGGAGGTCTATTTGGTCGCCGTGGCGTCCGAAGTGTCGCTGGACGACCCCTGGCATGGGTGGCTCGCGGCATGTGGGGCGTTGGGAAAACTTCGGCTTGACCTTTCGGCGTTGGGGTGGTTGCGCGGCATGAAAGAGCGCCATCCGGCCCTCGCGAAGGGGCGCTGGCTCGCGGCATTGCGGACCGGAACCGAGCAGTTGATTTTCCTTTTGGAAGACGGATGCCTTTCGGAGGTGCGCGCGTTGCCACCCGAGGCGGCGGACGCCGATTTCCAGCGTGAAGCGACGTTGGCTTTGGCACAAGGCGCGATGGCGGGCTTTGGAATGCCGGAGGGTGCGGTGATCTTTGCCGGGGACCCCTCCGCCGGGGTGCCGTTGCGGGAGCTTTTGGGGCAGGAGCCAACCTTTGAGCCTTTGGGCGATGGAGAGGCGGAAGCCTTCTTGCAACGGGGCCTCCGGTTGCGGGCCGAGGAGGGGGCAACCTTCGATCTCACGCCGCAGGCGTGGCGGGACGAGGCCCATGCCGCACACCAGCGGCGTCTCCTGTCGTTGGCCGCTTCCGTGCTGGGCGTCTTGTGGTTGATCGGTGCGGCCACGCTCTTCCTGTTGCCGAAGATCTATGCGCATCGGGTGAAGGTGGCCCAAAGCCGCCTTGACGCTCAGCGGGCCGTCTACGAGGAGGTGCTGGATCTGCGCGAGCGCGTGAGCCTCATCGAGCGTTATCAGGATCGTTCCTTCTCCGCGCTGGAGATGTTGCGCTTGGTGTGTGAGGCCAAGGCCGAGGGGATGATCTTCCTTTCCATGACCTATCGGCAGAAGCAGACGCTCCGCCTCACGGGCACCACCGATGCCACGGCCGACGTTTACACCTTCAAGGACACGCTCCAAAAGGATACCCGCATTCGCGAGGTGCGCATCAATCGCTTGGTGCAGGACGGCAAAACGCAAAAGCAACGGTTCGACGTTGAGATCCTGTTCGCCGTCGAGGAGGAATCCGCATGACGCCGCTTTCTCAGAAAGACCAACGCCTCTTGGGCGTCTTCATCGTGGTGGTGGCGGTGGGGATCTTGGGCCTTTGGCTCCCCAAGGCCCGTGCCGCTTGGGAGACGCAACGCGACACATGGCGCGCGTTGGAGTCGCGCTTGAGCCGTGAGCGGGCCATCATCGCGCTTCGCCCCGAGATCCAAGCGCAATACGACGCGCTCCGCGGCAAGATGCCCGTCTTCCCGGAGGGGAAGTCCGTGGACACCTATTGGTTGCCGATCATGGACAACACCGCGCGCGCCAACGAGCTGAACATTGCCCAGCGCTCCATCGGCGGCGAGGAAACGTTGGGCGACGTCACGGAACTCACGTTGGAGTGCCGTGATTGGGAGGGCCGTTTGGATTCCCTCGTGTGGTTCCTCTATGACATTGAGACCCGTAAGGATGCGATGATGGACATCCGCGCGCTGACGGTGAAGCCCAGCACGCGAAAGCCCGGCATCCTTCAGGGCACGTTCACGCTGAATTGTGCCTATATGCGCCAGCCTACCGATTCGAACTAAGGATTCCTTTCCATGAGAAACCGTTCCCTTCTTTTGCTGTTGCCGTTCTCGGTTGTCCTGTCGGGGCAAGCGTTCGCGCAGACGGTGCGCCCGCCCACGCTGGGCATCCGTCGTCCCACAACGGGCGGAACCACGTCCGCGCAGGCCACCCCGGCCAACGCCGCCACGTCGTCCACCGAAGTTGCCCAGCAGTTGGCCAAGGCCGAGCGCGGAAAGGGTGGGCGCCCGAAGCTGAAATTCGACAACGCCCCCGCCGAGCTTTTCCTGCAGATCTGGTCACAGGTCACGCACCGCACATTGCTCACCTCGCCCGACACGCCGAAGGTGACCATGAGCCTGCGCTCCACCGATGAGGAGAATTGGACCGACGCCGAGTACCTGCAAGCCATTGAGCAGCAACTCCAGCTCAACGGCATCGGCATCCTTCCCGTGGGGGAGCGTTTCGCGTTGGTGGTTCCCTTCAAGACGGTGGGCCAGCAAGGCATTGAGACCTTTTTGGAGTTGCCCCCCGAAGGCCGCCACCCCGAGGAGGGGCGAATCGTCCGCCAGATTTTGACCCCCAAGAACATTTCCGCCGAGGAGGCGCAGAAGGCCATCGAAAGCTTCAAGCGTGCGGATGGCCAAATCCAGTATCTCGAGCGCACGAACTCCCTGCTGATCATCGACACGCAGGAGAACGTGAACCGCATGATCGAGATCATCAACTTCATCGACAAGCCGATGCCCGTGCTTGAAGAGGTGCAGGTTTACCCCATCAAGCACGCCAAGGCGGAGGATGTCAAGAAGGCCCTTGAGGAATTCGTCGAGGCCTCCCGCGAGGAAGACGAGAAGAGCCGGCGTTCCATCTCCGCGCCTCGCCCGGGCAATTCGGTGAGCGGCGGAATGACGCGCGGGGTGTCCATCTCCGTCAGCCGTCAGTTGCCCGGCGTCACCCGTCCCACACAGCCTGAGCCGGAATCCTCCTCCATCGCCGATGCTTTGGTGAGCGACGCCGACCGCGGCATGATCCGCGGCAAGGTGCAGATCATGGCCGATGAGCGATCGAACCAGCTCATCATCGTCACCCGTCCCTCCAACATGGCCTTCTTCAAGCGGATCATCGACGTGCTTGACATCGAGACCGCCCCGGAGATCGCCGTGGAGATCATCCGCCTGAGATATGCGCAGGCCGAGACCGTGGATTCCGAAAAGGGCGTGGCCGATCTGCTCAATGAGCTGATTGATTCCTCTTCGTCCTCGAAGTCCAACGAGCAGACCAACCGCAACACCAACAACAACGCCAACAATCGGAACCTGACCACGCGCTCCCGCCAGCCCCAGCCGCAGGTGAACCTGTCCGACTCCGCCAAGAGCAAACTCGGCGAGTTGCGCAAGGAGAACATCAAGATCTTGGCCGACAAGCGCATCAATGCCGTCATGGTCATGGCCTCCCCCGGGGACTTGCAGGCCATCAAGGAGATCATCGCCTCGATGGATATCCCCGTCGCCCAGGTGCTGATCGAAACGGTGGTGCTCAATGTCGGCCTGAGTGACGAGCTCGCCACCGGCATCCAGTGGGTGAAGCGCGTTTCCGGCGGCGACAAGTACAAGGATTCCTACGGTGGCGGCGGCGTCCCCGACGGCACCGGCGTCACCCCCAACGACCTCTTCAACCTCGCCACCAACGTGACCACCTCCATCGGCGCCATCAGCGGAGGCGGGCAGTACTTCGGCACCATCAACAAGCTGAACCTCGACTTCCTCATCCGCGCCACCGAGAGCGACAGCCGCACCAAGATTCTCACGTCGCCCGTGCTCATGACGCAGGACAACAAGGAGGCCACCCTCGAGAACACCGAGCTCGCCTACCTCTACAACGGCATGAAGTACATGGGCTCCTCCTACTCCGGCTCCGACTATCAGCCCGACATCAAGCAGGAGGAAATCGGCCTCACCATCAAGGTGACCCCCCGCATCAACCCCGATGGCACCGTGGTGCTCACCTTCGAAGAGACCTTCCAGCACCTCGGCACCCCGCAGGAAGTCCCCGGCTCCGGCACCGATGGCTCCTCCTCCCGCTGGCCTTCGCCGGTGACGCGCAAGCTCTCGGGCAGCATCTCCGTGAGCAATGGCCAAACGGTGATCATCGGCGGCCTCGTCACCCAAACGAAGACCGAGTCCGAGGGCGGCATCCCCGTGCTCAAGAACATCCCGTGGATCGGGCGTTACCTCTTCGGCTACACCGATTACTCCGATTCCCGCGATGAGCTTCTCATCTTCCTCACCCCGCACGTTTTCGCCACGCCCGAAGAGGCCCAGGAAGAGGCTCGCCGCCGCAAGGATTATCTCGACGCCGCCGGCGTTTGGAACAAGGGCTGGTCGCGCTCCGACCTCGCCGACGTGCCCGACGAGGAGGAAATGCTTCGCCGCGAGAAGCTGAAACGCGCCTACGAGGAACGCCAGTTCAAGGCCCGCGAAAAGCGCACCGAGGCCCAGCGTGCGCACGATGAGCACATGGCCGAGCTCTTGGAGAAGTCCATCGAGAAGAAGTCCGAGAACCTCCGCGAGGATCGCCCGAAACTCACCGAAGCGGAGATCAAGGCCCGCGAGGAGGAGCTGGAGAAGGAGCGCCTCATGCACGCCGCGCTCTTGAGCAGCCTCGTGGAACCGACGGAGCCGGCCCCGAACGAGGCGGAGAAGGAGCAGAAGGAGACGACGAAATGAAGTTGACCAACGAACAGGCCGAGGCCGTCCGCACATGGCTCTCCGAGGGGGCTTCCCTCAGTGACGTCCAAAACCGCATCCGCACGGAGTTTGGCCTGCATCCCACCTTCTTCGACGTTCGGATGCTCGTGATGGAGCTGGGCGCACAGGTCAAGGACCGCGTCGCGCAGGTGGATGCCGACGACGTGACGAAGGCCACGCCGCCCCCGAAGCCTCGGGAGCCCGGCGAGGCCGCGCCGGAAGAGCCGCCCGCCGCCGGCGAGGTGAGCGTGACCGTGGACACCCTCCAAACGATTCCCGGCGCGTTGGTCTCCGGCGGCGCTGTCTTCTCCGATGGCACCAAGGCCCGCTGGTACTTCGACCAAATGGGCCGCTTCGGCTTCGAGCCCGAGTTGCCCGGCTACAAGCCCTCCGTCGAGGATTCGCGCATCTTCCAGCAGAAGTTGCAGCAGGAACTCTCCTCCCGCGGCTACTGAGGCCGGAACGTCCGCGTGAACGCCGCCGTCACGTCGAGCGCCTTTTTTGGGGGGTGGGCATGGCCCGCCCTCCGTGTGTTTTTTCTCTTCCTGCTTGCGATCCTCCCGATCTCCCTCCGTGCCTCCCCCGCCCCTGTGGAGGTCTCCTTCATGGGCGGGTACGATCCGGACCGCCCCGAGAGCGCCGTGACCCGGCAGATCCTCGCCCTAGGCAAGGAGCATCCCGAGTTGCGCCCCGTGCGTTGGGGCGGCCTGTGGCTCCCCGGCGCGGGCGGACGTTCGCCGCTCCTGTTGGCGATGGCCGGCGGCAACGCCCCGGATATCTACCAATGTTGGTTCCACATCATCCAGAGCGACATCCGCAATGGCTTCCTGATGCCGCTCGATGAGTGGCTGGGCCCCGGCGGGCGCGACTGGGAGGGCTGGGCCCGCGTGCCGAATCTTTGGCGGCGCGTGGCCACGGCGGAGGGGCACGTTTATGGCCTTCCCTCCGCCTCCGTCGCCTACTACGGCATCATCTACCGCAAAGACCTCGTGCGCGCCGCTGGGCTTGACCCGGAGCGTCCCCCGGAGACGTGGGAGGCCTTTTGGCGATGGTGCCAGGCCCTCACGGACCCCGGCCGGGCCGTGGTGGGCTCATCGCGCGGAAGGCGAGCCTTTGGCGTATGCGAGGCCCCGTGGAATTGGCTCCCGTGGATGCAGAGCGCGGGCGGTTCGCCGGTGTCGCAAACGCGGCTCTCGCCCTTGCGCGGCACACCCTTTGCCTTTCCGATGGAGGCCACGCGCTGCCTCACGCCCGATGGGGAGGATCTCTCCGCCGTGGAGCCGGTGTGGCAGGCCGATTTCGCCTCCGAGCCCGCCATCGCCGCCGCCCGTTTCCTCCAGCGTTTGGCGTGGGCGCCGTGGGTGCGCGACCCCGAAACGGGGAAGCCGGTGGATTTGACGGCGGAGGATCTCGCGCGGGGCTTTGTGCGGGTGGGGGAGCGCACCGTGCGCTTCACGCGGGACGCGGTCATCGAGGGCGTGGTGCGCAAGCTCCCGCTCAACAATGACCCCGAGCTCTTCATCCGCGGCGAGGTGGCGGCCATGTTCGCCGGCACCGAGGCGATGGAGCGCATCACCGGCTCCGGCGGGTTGGAGCCCGATTTGATTGGCATCATGCCGTTCCCTTCGCGTTCGCCCGAGTTGCCGCGCGTCTTTCAGGCGCACCGCCATTTCTGGGGCATCAGCGAAGGCGTGGCCCGCCGCCCCAAGGCGGAGCGCGATTTGGTCTTCGCCTGTCTGGAGCGCTTGGCCTCGCCTTCGCTCGACGATGCGCGCATCAAGGAACAGGTGCTTGAGGGCAACGCCCGCTGGTGCCACCCCGCCGACTTGCGGCGCCTTGGCTTGGAAGCCTATCTCGATGAAATCCCCCCGACCATCCGCCGCCTATACGAGGATCTCGACGCGGGGCGCATCGTGGCCCGCACGGAGCCTTTCGTCGGCTTTTGGCAGGGCGTGAGCGACCTGCTCCAGCGCCGTTTGCTTGGGATTCTGCTCTCCGAGGCCGGACGCGACTTCGATGTGGCCGCCGCCCTGAGCGCCATCAACCGCGACGCCAACCGAGGGTTGATGTTCCGCGTGTCGGAGGAGGAGCTCGACCGCCGCCGCCCGTGGGCGCGGGCGGTTTTGGGGGTGTTGGTGTTGGCGTTCCTGACCTTCCTCACCGTCCGCGTGGTACGTCTGCGCCGGGCCGCGGGGCGGGGTGGGGCGCGGATGGCGGCCGCGCTTCCCGTGGGCGGACGCCCCCGCAACCCTGTGCGCGTGGTGGTTCTGATGTTGTTGCCGGCACTGCTGAGCGTCACGCTGTGGAGCTACTATCCGCTCGTGCGCGGCGTGCTCATGGCCTTTCGGGATTACCGCATCGTGGGGGAGAGTCCGTGGGTGGGGCTCGACAACTTCATTTTGGTGGCCACCGACGCCGGCTTTTGGCTGAGCGTGGTGCGCACGTTGCGGTATGTGGCGCTGACGCTGGCGTTGGGCTTCTTCACCCCCGTGATCCTCGCCGTGATGCTCTCCGAAATCCCGCGCGGAAAGATCTTCTTCCGCACGCTCTATTTCCTGCCGCACCTCACCTCCACCCTCGTCATCACCCTGCTGTGGCAGCTGATGTACGACCCCACCGAAAACGGCATGCTCAATCAGGCCCTCGCCTTCTTCGGCCTCCCGCACCAAACATGGCTCCAAGACCCCGCCTGGGCCATGGTCTGCTGCGTCCTCCCCGGCGTGTGGGCGGGCGCGGGCATGGCCTCCCTCATCTACATTGCCGCGCTCCAAGCCCTCCCGCAGGATTACTACGAAGCCGCCGCCATCGACGGCGCCGGCTTCTGGGGCCGCGTCCGCCATGTCATGCTCCCCCAACTCCTGCCGCTGATGGTCATCAACTTCGTGGGGGCCTTCATCGCCGCCTTCCAAGGCATCGGGAGCATCTTCCTGCTCACCTTCGGCGGCCCCGGCGACGCCACCAACGTGCTCTCCCTCGCCATCTGGAAGGAAGCCTACAACAATCTCCGCATGGGCTCCGCCACCACCATGGCGTGGTTCCTCGGCACCGGCCTCATCGGCTTCACCTACCTCCAATTCCGCATCCTGCGCAAGGTGGAGTTCCGCCGCGCCGAGGAAAACTGACCCCGTCCGTCCTCCCTTCCCGCCCCCTCCGTATCTCCCCTCGGGATGCGGAGCTTCTCCCCCTCCGATACGGAGCCTCCCGGTGTGTTAGACTGGGAGGCGCTTCGGAGCCTGTCTGTTGTGCCCTCTTTACCTCATGCGTATGGTGTCATTGCTTCACTGCGCTCCTTTGCCAAGAGACCTGAAATATGCTATAAGAAACGGCATATTTCAAGCAAGGCAGGACAGCGTTCAAGGATTGTTCACATGAAAAACATGAGCTATGACAGTCGGAGGATACGATCCTGCAAGAAGGATATCACGAATGGCGAAAGGAAGGCTCTTCGGGAAGGTTTGCAGGAAACTGTGAGCGACTTAAGTTAACGACTGAAGGATACAGCCTTCGTCTTCATTGGACATCATTGATTGTTTGATGAATGCCATTTGGACGGTCGGTGGGGTCTTTTCCACAGACGACTTGTACGGCAAAGGATGATGACGCGCTGGTTGAAAACGTTGGGGTGATGGCATGCGGATGGTGGACAATATCAATCATACCGTCAAGGATGATCTGAAAGGGATTGTCCGTAAAGGCAGTAAGCTTTCCATCGCGGCGGCCTGTTTTTCCATCTACGCTTATCAGGAGCTCAAGGGGCAGCTTGAGGAAATAGACGAACTGCGATTTATCTTCACTTCCCCTACGTTCACCACGGAGAAAACGCCGAAAGCCAAGCGGGAATTTTATATTCCCAGATTGTCCCGTGAGCGTAGCCTCTATGGCACGGAGTTTGAGGTCAAACTGCGCAACGAGCTAACGCAAAAGGCGATTGCCAAGGAGTGCGCGGATTGGATTCGGCGGAAGGTCACGTTCAAGTCCAACATTACGACTGAGAACATGACCGGATTTTTCACGGTGGATCAGAGCACCTATTCTCCCGTCAATGGGTTTACCACCGTCGATTTGGGGTGCGAGCGTGGAAACAACGCCTATTACCCCATTGTGGAAACCGAGGCGCATGAGAATGGCCATTACTTCATCAAACTCTTCGACGAGTTATGGAACGACGGCAAGCGGCTTCAAGACGTCACGGACATTGTCATTGAAAGCATCCGCGCGGCCTACAAGGAGAACGCGCCGGACTTTATCTATTTCTTTACCCTCTACAATATTTTCAAGGAATTTTTGGAGGACATCTCCGAGGATGAGTTGCCCAATGAGGCCACGGGGTTCAAGGACAGCAAGATTTGGGGAATGCTTTACAACTTCCAAAGAGACGCCGTCCTTGCCATTGTCAGCAAGTTGGAAAAGTTCAATGGTTGCATTCTTGCGGACAGTGTGGGCCTTGGGAAAACCTTTACGGCACTGGCCGTTATCAAGTATTACGAGAACCGCAACAAATCCGTCCTTGTGCTTTGTCCCAAGAAGCTGTCGGAGAACTGGAACACTTACAAGGGCAACTATGTCAACAACCCCATCGCCTCCGACCGATTGCGGTATGACGTTCTCTATCACACGGATCTCTCCCGCGAATCCGGCACCTCCAATGGGATTGCGCTTGATCGCCTGAATTGGGGCAACTATGACCTTGTGGTCATCGACGAAAGCCATAATTTTCGCAATGGCGGTGAGATCACCGGCGAAGGCGCAAAAGAGAACCGGTATCTGAAACTGCTCAACAAAGTGATTCGCACCGGTGTTCGAACCAAAGTGCTGATGCTTTCCGCGACGCCGGTCAACAATAGGTTTATCGACCTGAAAAACCAGCTTGCCCTCGCCTATGAGGGCGATGCCGCCCTGATCAACGAAAAGCTGGGCACCGCCAAGGGCATCGACGAGATTTTCCGTCAGGCGCAGAAGGCCTTCAATGTGTGGAGCAAACTCCCCGCCGGGCAACGCACCACGGAAGCGCTCCTGAAGACGTTGGATTTTGACTTCTTTGAGCTGTTGGACAGCGTCACCATCGCCCGTTCCAGAAAGCATATCGAAAAATATTACGATACCGCCGAGATCGGCGATTTCCCAAGCCGGTTGCCGCCCATTTCACTTCGGCCGCGATTGACAGACCTTGATGGGGCAATCAACTATGGTGAAATCTACCATTTGTTGATGTCCCTGAATTTGACCATTTACACGCCGTCCAGCTATATCATGCCATCGAGGATGGCCATATACATCGACTTCGCCCACAACAAGGGGGCGAATTTGACGCAGAGAGGCCGTGAAGAGGGCATCCGGCGGCTTATGGGCATCAACCTGCTCAAGCGGTTGGAGAGCTCGGTGTATGCCTTCCGGCTGACCTTGGAGCGCATCAAGGCGTTGATTAACGGCACCATCCAAACGATCAGGCATTATCGCTCCGGCACCCATATGCTCGATTTGACCGACTTGTCCAACGTGCAGGACTTCGACGGTGACGATCAGAACATGGATTTCTTCTCCGTTGGCAAGAAGGTCAGAATCAACCTTGAGGATATGGACTATGTGTCATGGTTGCGGGATTTGGAGAAAGACGCCGAGTGTTTGGATTTGCTCTCCTCAATGATTGCCGACATCACGCCGGAGCATGACACCAAGCTGCAAACGCTCTTCGACACCATTCGCTCCAAGCAACGGCATCCCATCAACCCGGGGAACCGCAAGCTGATCATTTTCACCGCCTTCTCCGACACGGCGGATTATCTGTATGCCCACGTGAGCGCATTCGCCAAGAAGACGTTTGGCCTTGAAACGGCGGAAATCACCGGGACGGTGGATGGCCGGACGACGCTCCCGCGCCTGAAGGCAGACCTGAACACGGTCTTGACGTGCTTTTCCCCTGTTTCCAAGGGGCGAGCCATTCTCATGCCGGGAAGCACGGACGAGCTGGACATCCTGATCGCCACCGATTGCATTTCCGAAGGCCAGAACCTGCAAGACTGCGACTACCTGATCAACTATGACATCCATTGGAATCCGGTGCGCATCATTCAGCGATTTGGGCGAATTGACCGTATCGGCAGCAAGAACGGGCAGATCCAGCTGGTGAACTTTTGGCCGGACATGAGCTTGGATGAGTACATCAATCTCAAGAGCCGCGTGGAAACCCGCATGAAAATCTCCGTCATGACGTCCACCGGCGACGACGATCCGATCAACCAGGAGGAGAAGGGTGACCTTGAATACCGCAGGGCCCAGCTTAAGCGATTGCAGGAGGAGGTCGTGGACATCGAGGAGATGTCCAGCGGCATTTCCATCATGGATTTGGGACTGAATGAGTTTCGGCTGGATTTGCTGGACTACATGAAGCGGCATGACGATGTGGAGAAGGCGCCCAACGGAATGCACGCCGTGGTGCCAAAGGGTGAGGAGACGCCCGCAGGCGTGATTTTCGTCCTAAGGAACATCAATGACAGCGTGAACATTGACCATCGGAATCGCGTCCATCCGTTCTACATGGTCTACATTCGCGAAGACGGCGAGATCGTGTGCGACTATCTCAACCCGAAAAAGATGCTGGATCTCCTCCGGTTGTTGTGCAAGGGCAAGGACGCGCCGTGCGTGGAGCTGTGCAAACGCTTCAACGAAGCCACCGACGATGGCCGCAAGATGAAGGAGGTCTCGGCGCTGTTGAGCGAGGCCATCCGCTCCATCATGGAGGTGAAGGAGGCAAGCGATCTCGACAGTCTCTTCGCGCGCGGCGGCACAACGGCGCTGATGTCTGCCGTCTCCGGGTTGGATGATTTTGAGCTGATCTGCTTCCTTGTCGTGAAGTAGGGAATCTTTGGAGGTATGACTACATGAAAATCGCTTTCTTATTTGGAGCAGGGGCTGAAATTGGTTATGGATTTCCGTCTGGGGATAAGTTCGCTCTTGATATGTTTAGATTTGATGCCTCCAGTAGCAAAAAACGTTTCAAAGATATGAGAGACCAAGTTGACCTTACAACAGACTATGCGTCTAGGTGGCTTCCAGACGACTTCAGGGACAAGAATATTAGTTCATTCGGGAAAACTGTTTTTCAAAACATAATCAAAGATACAATGACACATAACAGGGATAGTATTATCAAGCGAATCAATCAATTTGATGATATTGCTCGAAAAGAGGCTAAATTAATGGCGGATATGGAGGAGAGAGTTGATATAGACTTAATGTTCCGCGAGTTGCTCAATAGGGAGGTGGCTAATATTCGGATGACGCAGTCGATAAAATTCATAGATGAGTTCCGACAAGGAAATGACTTATTTAATAGTTCATATTATTCAGCCCTCCTCATGGTATACAAAAAGAAAGATCTTCTAACAAGAGAGCAACGTACGGAACTTAGAAAAGTACTGTTGTCTATTCTTCAGCTTTATATTGGAGCATTGGGAGAGTCATTAACCCAAAAGATTAATGACGGACTTTTTGTAAAAAAAGATGAAGACTTCGATTTTTTTGATGACATTGGCGAGATTATTCAATTAGATTACTCGTCTTCTGGATTGACGGGTTTAGAATATTTACTTGATAAATACGATACAGATACTTCCTCAAACGGAGGGAAGTGTATTCTTTTTGCACGAAGAATTATGGAGTCTATTTACGCTACTGCATTGGATTATAAATCTTTGATAGATGCAAATTGGCACTATCTTTATAGTCCAGCTTCGGACTGGGCAAAGTTTTGTAAGATTTGTATTTTCTTATTGACGGCGAGAGAATACATTGTTCAGATTGCAGAACAGGTTACCCCGGAAACTAAATATGGTTATTACCATTCGTTGAAAGAGGCCATGGATAAAGGTCTATTTAAGGTTGTTGCGGTTGCAACAACAAACTATAATCGTTTTATTGAGAAAATTTTGCACAGAAAAGTCTCGTTCCTGAATGGTTCGACCGAAACATGGTACGATCCTTACCTCAATCGTATCGAGGAATTCGACGAAAAATCCAACTCTATGATGGAAACAACAGAAAAGCACATATTGGTTCCTCTGATGTTTACCCAAAGCGGTACAAAGCCGATGACATCAATCGAGATGCTGAACATTTATGTTGACATGTACAAAAAGTGGAAAAAGGCAGATAAAATTGTGGTCGTAGGTTTTGGTTTTGGTCCTGACGATGAACATATAAATGGAATAATTAGAACCCTAATTGATCTTGATGATAAAGTCATTGATATTGTGACAATCGAGTCTGGAGAAACAGATGATAATCTTGTAACAGACTATGCAAAAAAACTTAAAGTAGCAAAATCGAAAAATATTTCAGTCATCCAGGTAAATGAAACTGGAAAAACTTCTGCTGGGAAGATGTGGACGGAACTCATATCTACCAAAAGAGGTTAGTATGCTCGGTTTCCCTCGCCCAACAGAATTCAACAAGCGCATCCCCAAGCAGAAGTTCTATGAGCACATGGAGCTCCCCGCTGCGCTTAAGCGGGTGTTCGTGGAGCAGATCCGCATGGTTTGGTGGCGCAACAAACTGGCCGCAACGACGGTAAACATTGCCGCCGGGGACATGGTCACGGAGATTGAGGTGTTTGAGGTCTGCCTGCAACAGCCGCGCCTTGAAGAGGCCATCCTGCGGCAGATGGATCGGGAAATCCCCTACCACATCCTCTTTCTGCTCACCTGCGAAGGGAAGGAACAGGCGTGGATTGGCTACAAGGAGGCCGTTGCCGGCGGTGCGGCCTTCAAGGTGAGCCGCTATTATCACACCGACTGGGTGCCGGAAGGAAGCCTCCGCTTCTCCATTGGCGGGCTGAACATGGATGCCGTTTATGCAAGCCTTGTGCGGCAGATCGCCGGTGATGCCCTTCCGTCTGAGCAGGGCGAGACGCTCCAAGCATCCGTTGCACGGAGCGAGGCCAAGCAACAGCTTGAACGGCGAATCGTGGCACTCGAGGCGAAGGTGCGCAAAGAAAAGCAGTTGAACCGGCGCATGGAGTATAATGCGGAACTGAAATTGTTGAAGACGCGACGGAATGGCTAAAGGGAGCGAAGATAAATGCAACTTGGTGAACGAACCCTGCAAGCGTTAAGGGAGATAATCAACGGAGATGGCACACCGTATTATAAAACGGGGCCGGAGTTGGTCGCTTTTTTTAACAATTTGGGGGCACATGACCGTTATGGTGCGGGGTTCCCATCCCGAAAGGCCTATACCGAGGAGAAACTGAAGGCAATTAACGGGACTCCGGAGCTTGACAAATGTATCAGGAATATATTTGCCGTCGAAAATTATGTTGACGATATTGAAGGACTCGATAAGAGAATAGCACTCTTTAACAAACATTTGGCATTCGCCAAATGGCAGGTTGTCCGGGATAACGATACAATTACGTTTAGACGGTTGGAGAAGGTCGTTATTCCAGAATCGAAAAGTGTCTCCGCTGAAATGCAGGAGGAGGATTTTCTTAAATTAACTTTTAAGGTCGATATTGATGCACTTAATTTGGATGTAAATGTAAGTTCCCTTATAAAGCAGCGTCTTCGTGAAGTGGAATTCTGTGTGGGGCATGAGGCGCCATTAGCCTCAATCTTTTTGATTGGAAGTATTCTGGAAGGTATATTGTTGGGCGTTGCTACAACGTTCCCAGATCAATTCAATCAAGCTCAATCCGCCCCTAGAGACAAGGATGGAAAGATTAGAAAACACCACGATTGGAAGCTGAACAGTATGATTGATGTCGCTACTGAAATCGGAATACTGAAGCAGGATGTAAAGAAATTTAGTCATGCGGTCAGAGATTTTAGGAATTATATTCATCCATACGCGCAGATGGCTTCTCACTTTTCTCCTGACAAACACACAGCCTTGATTTGCTTTCAAGTGTTGAAGGCGGCAATAGCCCAGATTGTTTCATATGAACAGAAGGAAATACGTAATGGATAAGATGAAGTTGGAAACGCCGGATTTGACGATGCAGAATGTTGAGAAGATTGGCGCACTCTTTCCCAATTGCGTGACGGAGGCGGTGGGGGAGGATGGCAAATTAAAGAAGGCCATCAACTTTGACTTGCTGAAACAAATGCTCTCTTCCGATGTGGTGGAGGGGGATGAGCGCTACGAATTCACGTGGGTTGGCAAGAGGGCGGCCATCGCGGAGGCAAACAAGCCCATCCGCAAAACCTTGCGCCCTTGCCCGGAAGAGAGCAAGGATTGGGATACCACCGAAAACCTCTATATCGAGGGCGACAATCTGGAAGTGCTCAAGCTCCTGCAGGAGAGCTATCTGGGCAAGGTGAAGATGATTTACATCGATCCGCCCTACAACACCGGAAACGATTTCATTTATGCCGATGACTTCCACCGTTCTCAGAAGGACGAAGAGGTGGAGATGGGGCTGTTCGATGAGGAGGAAAACCGCCTATTCAGAAACACCGACACTAACGGGCGGTTTCACTCTGACTGGTGCAGCATGATCTATTCGCGCCTAATGTTGGCAAGGAACCTGTTGTCGGAAGATGGGGTTATCTTTATTAGCATTGATGATAATGAGCAGGAGAATTTGAAAAGAATTCTTAGCGAAGTTTTTGGAGAAAGTAATTATCTCGCTACTATAGTGAGAAATACGAATAGTTCAAAGAATCAAAGTTTGTTTGTGTCGGTTAGTCATGAATACTGTGTTGTTTATGCTAAGAATGTTGAGGTTCTGAAAATTAAGCATGCTGACAACAAATGGAGTGTGCCCAAAAATAACATTAACGAGTACATAGCCAAAGTAAAGCAACTCCAGAAGGAGGGATTGACACCAGATGAGATAACGGAAGAATTAAAGACTCTAACAAAGTATCCTCGATTTGTTGATTTTACGAATTATTGGTACTTCGACGAACGAGGTTTGTATAGTAAGGGAGACCTTGGCGGCGTTCCAAATGGAAATACGCAACCACTTTGGAATCCAATTACACAATCCTATGATCCTGTGCCGCCTGGAGGATTCCGTTTCCCACCGGAAAGGCTTTCACAACTTTCAAAAGAGGGGCGCATTCATTTTCATATAGACGGTAGTTTGCCAAGAATAAAACGTTATTTGAGCGAAAATCTACGTCAAAGACCTAAGTCGATTATGTCTGACGATCAGCGTCCAGATAGTTCCATGATGCAGGATTTTAACACTCCATTTGACAATCCCAAACAACTTGCCTTCATTAAAAGAATTGTTGGTATAGTGGACAGCGATTCTATAGTACTTGATTTCTTTTCCGGTTCTGCTACTACCGCCCACGCTGTCATGCAACTCAATGCCGAGGACAACGGCTACCGCAAATTCATCATGGTGCAGATCCCTGAGCCTTGCGACGAACAAAGCGAAGCCTTCAAAGCTGGTTACAAAAATATCTGCGAGATTGGCAAGGAGCGTATCCGCCGTGCGGGAGAGAAGATCAAGGCGGAGCATCCGCAGGCGGCGGCAGGTTTGGATGTTGGGTTCCGTGTGCTCAAGCTGGCCGACAGCAACATGAAGGACGTTTATTACGCGGCGGATGCCTATGAGCAGAAGAATCTGATGGATATGGTCTCCAACATCAAGGAAGACCGCACGGCGCAGGATCTCCTCTTTGGCTGTCTGCTGGATTGGGGCTTGCCGCTCTCCCTGCCTTACCGCAGCGAAGCGCTGGACGGGTGCACGATCCACATCTACAATGAGGGTGATTTGATTGCCTGCTTCGACAAAAACATTCCGGAGAGCGTGGTCAAGGCGATCGCCAAGCGCAAACCGTTGCGGGCCGTCTTCCGCGACGCCGGCTTTGCGTCCAGCCCGGAGAAAATCAACGTGTTCGAGATTTTCAAGTGTTACATGCCGGAGGACGCGGAGGACATCACCCGGCGCGTGAGGGTGATTTGAGGTGAAGAATGGATTATGAAGATGCAACGTGACGACAAACATGCGCCGGACATCCGTTCTTCCGCGGCGGAGGTGCTTACGTATGTGGCCTCCGTGGGCAATCGGGCGGACAGCGTGGAGATGCGCTATGAGGATGAGACGATTTGGCTCACACAAAAGATGATGGCGGCGTTGTATGATGTGGATGTGCGGACGATCAACGAGCACATCAAGAAGATTTTTGCCGATTCGGAATTGGAGGAGGAGGCAACTCTCCGGAATTTCCGGATAGTTCAAACCGAAGGCCCGCGACAGGTTGCCCGCGCGGTCAAGCATTACAATTTGCAGGTGATTATCGCCGTAGGGTTTAAGGTCAATTCCGAGCGGGCGGTGCAGTTCCGAAAATGGGTCAACCAGGTCGCGAAGGACTACGTCATCAAAGGTTGGGTGATGGATGATGAGCGCCTGAAGCGCGGCACGTATCTGACGGACAAGTACTTTGAGGAGCAACTGGAGCGGGTGCGTGAGATCCGCGCCAGCGAGCGGAAGTTCTATCAAAAAATAACCGATCTCTATGCCACCGCCATTGACTACGACAAGAACGCGCAGACCACGCGGCGATTCTATGCCTCCGTGCAGAACAAGATGCATTATGCCGTTCATGGGCATACGGCGGCGGAGTTGATTGTGGCACGGGCCGACAGCAGCAAGGCGCATATGGGGCTCACCACATGGCAGGATGCGCCAGACGGAAAGATCAAGCGTTCCGATGTGACGATCGCCAAAAACTACTTGAGTGAACAGGAATTGGGGCAGCTCAACAGGATGGTCACGGCGTATCTGGACTTTGCGGAAACCATGGCCATGCGTAAGATTCCGCTGACGATGCAAGATTGGGAAAGCCGCTTAAATGGCTTCATCGAAATGTTCGAGTATGGGCTTCTGGATAATGCCGGAAGGGTCTCGAAGGAAATAGCCCAGCTTCACGCGGAGGCGGAGTTTGAGAAATACCGCGTCATCCAAGACAAGTCATTCATTTCAGACTTTGACCGATATATGCTGGAATTGGAAGCGGCGACGAAGGAAGGACGGCCACAAGAATGAAGCTCCAATTCAAGCATCAAAAGTTCCAGGCGGACGCGGCGAAGGCCGTTGTGGATGTGTTTGCCGGCCAGCCGTATCTCACGCCCACTTACATGATGGACAGGGGCTATGGCCAGCAGACCTTGACGGACGATGAGGATTTCACCGGCTGGCGGAATGAGCGGATTGTGCCGGAGCTGTCGGACGCTCGGATTTTGGAACAGCTGAACAAGATCCAGCGCACCCATCAGATTGCGCCGTCCCCAAGGTTGGAGGGGCACTACAATCTGACGGTCGAGATGGAGACCGGCGTCGGCAAGACCTACACTTACATCAAGACGATGTTCGAGCTGAACAAGCACTACGGGTGGAGCAAATTCATCGTTGTGGTGCCGAGCATCGCCATCCGTGAAGGCGTCTACAAGTCGTTTCAAGTGACGCAGGAGCACTTTGCGGAGGAATATGGCAAGAAGATTCGTTTCTTCATCTACAACTCGGCCCAGCTCACGGAGATTGACCGATTCGCTTCCGACAGCGCCATCAATGTCATGATCATCAATGCTCAGGCGTTCAACGCCAAGGGCAAGGATGCGCGGCGCATCTATATGGAGTTGGATGAGTTTCGCTCTCGCCGCCCCATCGACATCATTGCCAAGACCCATCCGATTGTGATCATCGATGAGCCGCAGTCGGTGGAGGGCAAGCAGACCAAGGAGCGCTTGAAAGAATTCAATCCGTTGCTGACGTTGCGCTACTCCGCCACGCACAAATCGGACAGTCTCTACAACATGGTCTACCGGCTGGATGCCATGGAGGCCTACAACAAGCGGTTGGTCAAGAAGATCGCCGTCAAAGGCGTCACCGCGTCCGGAAGTACGGCCACCGAGGGGTATGTTTATCTTGAGAGCGTCAATCTGTCCAAGGCAGACCCGACGGCGACCCTCCAGTTTGACTTTAAAGGGGTGACCGGCATCCGCAAGAAGACGATGACCGTGGGCATCGGTGCCAACCTCTACGATCAATCCAACGGCATGGAGGAGTACAAGAACGGCTATGTGGTGACGTTCATTGACGGGCGGGACAATCACGTTGAGTTTATGAACGGCATCAAACTCCTTTCCGGCGAGGCCATCGGCAAGGTCGGCGAAGACCAGCTCCGCCGCATTCAGATCCGCGAAACCATCCTTTCCCATATTGAGCGGGAGCGTCAGCTCTTCCATAAGGGCATCAAGGTGTTGAGCCTCTTTTTCATTGACGAGGTGGCCAAATATCGGCAATATGACGCCGCCGGAGAAGCCTCCAACGGGATTTACGCGGAGATGTTCGAGGAGGAATATGCCGACATTGTCAATCACTTGCAGCTTTCGCTCGGGGATGAGGCCTATGGCGCGTATCTCGATGCCGTGGATGCCAAGGCTACGCACGCCGGTTATTTCTCCGTGGACAAAAAGGGAAAGATGACGGATTGCAAGCTTTCTGACAAGAAGGAGGGCACCTCCGACGATATTGGGGCTTACGATCTGATCATGAAGAACAAGGAGCTGTTGCTGGATCGGAATCCTAAGCGTTCACCGGTGCGTTTCATCTTTTCCCACTCCGCGCTCCGGGAGGGCTGGGACAACCCGAACGTGTTCCAGATTTGCACGTTGAAACAGAGCAGTAGCGATGTCCGCAAGCGTCAAGAGGTGGGGCGTGGTCTCCGACTTTGCGTCAATCAGGACGGTGAACGCATGGATGCGAATGTGCTGGGGAATGACGTCCACAGCATCAACGTCTTGACCATTATCGCCAGCGAGAGTTACGACAGTTTTGCCAAGGGATTGCAATCGGAGCTTGCGGAGGCGGTTGCCAACCGTCCGCAAAAGGTCTCAGCCGATCTTTTCAAGGGCAAGGTCATCACCGATGCGCAGGGCAACGAGCAGGTGGTGGACGATGAGATGGCTCAGAGCATCTTCTTTGATATGGTAATCAATGGCTATGTGGACAAGAAGGGCGCCCTGACGGACAAATATTATGCGGACAAGGCCAATGGCGCAATCAAGGTGGCCGAGGAGGTCGCCGATTGTGTGGATGCCATCATCCGAATCGTGGACTCGGTTTATGACAGCCGCGCCATGCAACCGGAAAACGCCCGTGACAAGAATGTGGAGGCAAAGGTCGATCCGGAAAAACTGGCACTCCCAGAGTTCAAGGCCCTTTGGCAACGAATCAGCCCGAAATCCGCTTATGTGGTGGACTTTGATACCGATGAGTTGGCGCGCAATGCCATCCGCTCCCTTGATCAGAATCTTCACGTCCCCAAGATTTACTTCAAGGTGGAAACCGGTGCAATGGAGGAAATCAAGTCCAAGGCGTCCCTTGAGGAGGGAGCGGCCTTCGTCAAGGAGGGATTTGCCACCTATGAGGATGGCAGGCAGATTCATGCCAGCAACAGCGTGAAATACGATTTGGTCGGGAAACTGGTAGAGGAAACCGGATTGACCCGCAAGACCGTGGTTGACATTTTGTCCGGCATCCAAAAGCCTGTTTTTGACCAGTTCAAAGACAATCCCGAGGCGTTTATTCTCCATGCCGCCGCGTTGATCAATGATGAGAAAGCGACGGCCATCATTCAGCATATTACCTATCACGTGCTGGAAGAGCGGTACACCTCTGACATTTTCACCGAGCCGACCATCAAAGGGAAACTGGAGATCAATGCCCGAAAGGCAACGCGAAGCCTTTTTGACCATGTCGTTTATGATTCCTCCAACGAGCGCGATTTCTCCCAAGAGCTTGATGCCAACGGCGACGTTGCCGTTTATGTGAAGCTGCCGAAGAGCTTTTACATTGCCACGCCGGTTGGGCGCTACAGCCCTGACTGGGCGATCGCCTTTTACGAGGGGACCGTGAAGCACATCTATTTCGTTGCGGAGACAAAAGGTTCCATGTCATCCATGCAACTGCGCTTGATTGAGGAATCTAAGATTCATTGCGCCCGAGAACACTTCAAAGCCATCAGCAACGGTAACGTGGTCTACGACGTTGTGGACAGCTATCAAGCCTTGCTTGATAAGGTTATGAAATGAGAGGCAGGATAGCTCGCCTTTGGTTCGGGCCGTCACGTTAGTCGTAAACCTGTGAAGGGAAACCGAGTAAGTAACAGGCCCTCACAACAACGGGTAAAGAATGGAGTTCCGTGTTGGCTTAGAGGCGTCGGACGGTGTTGTGTCTCGGTTTGTGCATTGATTCCTATTGTCAATGAGTTCTCAACCCATTGGAAGGTTTATGGGGCAGATAGGATATTGAAAGGCGTGGAGGCGGAGGTGTCACGTCCTTTCAGGCGATTGGGTGGATTTTCCTTCCCTTCGGGGACGGATTCTGTTATAACCGGGGTAAGGAGCGTCTGACATGATGAAGAAGAGCGTGCTTGTTGTTTCCTTGGTGTGCTTACTGGGGGCGCCGTGGTGTGCCGCGTCACCGGATCTGAGCGGGGATACTTGGCAATTGTCGTTGCGGAAGGATGGCACCATCGAGCAATTGGCGTGTTCGGGCTCGGTGAGGGAGGTTGTCCCGTTTGGCCGCCATCAAAAGCCGGGGCCGGTCTTTTACGTCAGTTATCAGCGGGACGATGCGCTGAGATCGGTGGTTCAGAATCAGACGATTGGGGCGTGGAAGGCAAAGGGGAAGTTGTCGTTTGAAGCGCGCATTGACGATTTGCTTTGCACGTTGACCTATCGGTCGGTGGAGGGGCAGTTGGCGTTGGACGTGACGATCAAAAACGTTGGGGGAACGCTGGTGCAGCCGTTCAAAGCGGGGCTCAAGCTGGGGATCGACACGTACATGGACAAATATCCGGATTGGCTGGAGGCGTATTTCCCGACGTTGCTCAGAAACGAGAAGACGCATTTCTGGGGTTATTTGATGAGCCCAAAGGGAAAGCTTATCGTGCTTTCGTCTCCCGATCCGATCGCTTCTTGGAGTTTGGATTACAACAGCTCGCACAGCGCGGGGAATGAAAAGCGGAAGCCGTATTATTGGGGCGGACATCGTATCGAGGGCGTGAACATCGACTTTATCAATGCGTTGCCGTTGCCGTCACGGTGCCCGCAGGATTTGTATCAGCTGGGGCCGGGACAGGCGTTTTCGTGGCGTCTGTTCATCACGCCTGTCGCCGACATCGCCGAGATGCGGCAGGTCGTGCGGAAGAACACGCAGGCGCCGTTTTGGGAGATGCCGCAGACCTCGTTTGCCGTGGGGGAGAAGGTGCTGTTGGGCCTCTCTTCGGCGGAGAAGCCCATCGTCAAGCTGAATGGGCAGGAGGTGGATGTCGCGAAGGTGGGGGACGATGCTTGGCGTTTGGAATATGTGGCGCGGGAGCCGGGGCATTACACGTTGCAGGCGATCGCGAATGGGAAGGTGTCGGAGGCCATCGTCACGGTGCGCCATCCGTGGGATTGGTATCTTGACCGGGCGCGGCGTGAGGCGGAGCGTTGCCCGCAGAAGGCGACGACGCACATTGAATCGTGGTATGGCTATGCGTCTGCGTTCATCGCGGCCAAATATCTGCCGGACGCGGAGATTGACAAGCGGCATTCGGAACGGTTTGATTATCTGTATGGCTTGCTCCACAAAGACGATGTGCCGCAGATCATCCCGTATCGGATACAGAACACCAGCGGAACGATTGACCTTCTTGTGCTGAAGTACAAGGCTTATGGGAACATTGACGATCTTGAGAAGGCCGCCCGCTTGGCGGATTGGTTGATTGCCAATGCGCAAAGGAACGATGGGTCGTTCCGCAATCATTTGAGCAAGAACAAGGATGAGCCCAAGGGCACACTCTATACGAGCGTGATTTATGTGGCGAAAAGCGTCCTTGATTTGGCCTTGGTCGAAAAGGAGCTAGGGAAGGGCGATCAGCGTTGGGCGGAACGGTATCGGCGGCATTTTGATTCCGCGAAGCGTGCCATTGACCAGTTGGTTTCCCTCCATGGAAATGTCCAAACGGAGGGGGAAATGACCTACGAGGATGGGATGATTTCCTGCACCGCTCTGCAAATCGCCTATTTGGGATTGCAGGAAGAGGTGAAAGAATCCCGGCAAACCTATTTGGACGAGGCCTTGTACATTCTGCAGGGGCATGACTGCCTGGCGCAATTGCAGATCCCCGATGGCCGCCAACGTGGCGGGACCCATCGCTTTTGGGAGGCGCAGTACGATGTGCTGATGGTGCCGAACTTCATGAACTCCCCGCATGGCTGGAGCGCGTGGAGAGGATACGCGACGTATTATTTGTACTTGTTGACGGGCAATGAGCGTTGGCTGTTGGAGAGTTACAACGCCGCCGGCGCGTTCGCCGAGCTGATCGACACGAAGACGGGGACGCTTAGGTGGGCTTTTTGCGCCAATCCGTTCGTGCCCGCACAAAGGGTCAGCCAGCCGCACCCAACCGCTCGTCTGGATGCGGTGACGCAATATCACCTCCAGCCTTTGGCGTACAAGACCAACCGTATCATCGTGGGCGAGCAATACATCGACATGATCAGCAATATGATGTATTTCAACACGCAGGACAATGACGTTCATGAGGTGTTCAAGTTCATTGGTGAGGCATTCCTTCATCATGCGTTTGTGGTTGAGAGGGAAGACGGCACGCTGAAAGGCTACAACTGCACCGTTACGAAGGAAGGGAACGTCCTTCGCGTGGAGCCCAAGGAAAAATTGGTCGACAGAATCCACTTCAACCTCAAGCATGAAACGGAGACCGTCATCGTTCGTGACGGCAAAGAAAAGCGGTGTCGTGTCTCTGGGTTGCAATGGGTCGCACTCTAAACGAGAACACGGCCTATTTCCCGAAGGGCGCCATTCGGAGCACACGTCCTAACAGGCTTAATGTGTCTAGATCTTTTGCCCATCGTTGGATTTGGGGTGGGAGGCGACGGGATGGAAGAGCCCCTGCGGACAACTGTAGGCGGGCTGAGCGGATGGGTGCGTGTTGGCGCGCTGGGCGTGGTATAATGGAAACCAACGAAAGGAATCCGACCATGCGCCTGATGTTGCTGTTTTCCGTTTTGGCCCTTGCGCTGACCTCCATCGCCGGGGAACGCCCTTACGCGCCCTCGACGATTCCCGGGAAGAAGTGGCAGGATGTGCAGTTCAAGGTGGTGAAGCCGAAGGGCGGGCATGATTTGCCAAAGGTGTTGGCCCAGGCGAAGGCGGAGGGGAAGTTCGTCTTTGTTCAGGTTGGGCGCGAGAATTGCACCAACACCATGCAGTTGTGGCATATGTTGGCCGATGGCCGCGTGGCGTTGCCCAAGACGTTCCTTTACGCCGACATCTCGGGGGACGATGAGGAGATGCGCCGGGCCTTCGATGAGCGCTTCACGATTGACGATGACGGCTTTTGGTTTCCTTATGTGGTGCTGGTGGCCCCGGATGGTTCCCAGCTGGCCTCCTGCTCCGGAAGGCACACGCCCGCGGAGTACAACGCGATGATCAAGAAGGCCGTGGACGATTACACCCATTTCCCTGCGCCGAACGCCTCGGCGCGTTGAACGAAAGGAGAACGCCATGATGTTGCGTCCCATGATGTTGATCTGCGCCGGCATCGTCGCCGCCGTGCTGTCTGCCGAGAAGGGGTTTGCCCCCTCGTTGGTGCCCACGCCCAAGGGGTGTGTGCAGATCGAAGTCAAGAAGCCCAAGGGCGAGCATGACTTGGAGAAGGCCATCGCACAGGCCAAGAAGGAGAAGAAGTTCCTCTTTGTGCAGTATGGCAGAGAGAACTGCACCAACTGCCAGAAGGTGTGGAATATGCTTGGCGATGGCCGCGTGAGCCTGCCCAAGGATTTCATCTATGCCGACACCTCTTGCGACGATGAGGAGACGCGCAGCGTCTTCGATGCCACCTTCTCGGTGGAGGATGACGGGATGCTCTATCCCTACATCGTCATTATGGGGCCCGATGGGTCGCAGCTGGCCTTCAAGTCCGGTCTTGGCACGCCTAAGCAGTACAACGCCATGATCAAGAAGGCACGGGAGGACTTCGCCCTCCCGATGCCCTGATGGAGGCGGTTGGCGAGGCTCTGCGGCGCTGGTTTGGCTTCACGGCGTTCCGGCCCGGGCAGGAGGCCGTGGTGCGCACCGTGTTGGCGGGGCGCGACGCGGTGGTCGTGATGCCTACGGGTTCGGGAAAGAGCCTCTGTTTCCAGTTGCCCGCGCTGATGTTGGAGGGGACCACGCTGGTGGTCTCCCCTCTGATTGCGTTGATGAAGGACCAAGTGGATGCGCTCCGGGCGCGGCGCATCCCGGCCACGTTCTTGAACTCCACGCTTTCTGCGGACGAGACCTCGCAACGGTTGGCCCAGTTGCGCATGGGGCACTACAAGTTGGTGTACGTGGCGCCGGAGCGCTTCCGGAATCCCCGTTTTTTGGATGCTTTGGCCGACACGCCGCTGGCGATGCTGGCGATTGATGAGGCGCATTGCATCAGCTCGTGGGGGCATGATTTCCGGCCGGATTATCTGCATCTTGGCGAGGTGGTGGGACGCTTGCCCGCGTCTGTCCGTCTCTTGGCCGTCACCGCCACGGCCACCGATGCCGTGCGGCAGGACATTGCCCAGCACTTGAGGCTGGGGCAGGGGGGACGCTCCGCCCCGGAGGTCTTCGTGACGGGGTTTGAGCGCCCCAACCTCGCCCTCAACGTCACCCGCGTGCGGACCCATGGCGAAAAGTTGGAGCGGCTGCTCCAGATTATCGAGTTTTTCCGCACGGGCATTGTTTATTGTTCCACGCGGCGGATGGTTGAGCGTGTTCAGGCCTTGTTGGCCGAGCATGGCGTCCGCGCCCTTGCCTACAACGGCGCGATGGAGGATGCGGACCGGACGCACGTTCAAGACGCCTTCATGCGCCGCGAGGCCCCGGTGGTCGTGGCCACCAATGCCTTTGGCATGGGGGTGGATCGCCCGGATATCCGCTTTGTGGTGCACTGGGATGTGCCCGGCTCGCTGGAGGCTTACTATCAGGAGGTGGGGCGTGCGGGACGTGACGGGGCGTATGCCTGGTGCGAACTCTTTTTCAACTATGCCGACGTGCGCACACAGGAGTTTTTCATTGAGTCGGCCAATCCGCCCGCCGAGCACGTCTATGAACTGTACGCCGCCATCCGCAACGCCTGTGCGCAGGGAGAGGGTGGGGAGGCGACGCTGAGCCCTGAGGCGTGGGCCGAACGGGCCGGCATCAAATCGCCGCTTGCCGTGCGCAACCTTGTGGCGGTGTTCGAGCGCAACGGTCTCTTGCGCCGCGTTCGCCGTGTGGGGTCGCCGTATTCCACCATCACGGTGCCGGAGGGCAACGACATTCCCGCGCTCAAGCGCATTTGCGCCGCGCTTGCGCAGAAGGATGCGACGGACCGTGAGCGGTTGCGTGATTTGCTGGACTATGTGGATGCGCGCGGGTGCCGTCATCGGTTTCTGCTGGCGTACTTCGGCGAACGCACCGCCGCGCGTCCTTGCACCAAATGCGATGTGTGCCATCCCGTGCGTGCTTTCCCCGCGCGGTTGCCGCCGGATGAGACACGTCTCACGGAGATCCGAAAGGTGCTCTCGTGTGTGGCACGGCTTCACGGCAAGGGGACCTATGCCCTCGTGGCGGAGGTGTTGCGCGGGGAGGCGGAGGCGTCGTTCCGCAAGCTTTCGACCTTTGGTCTGTTGCCGGAGCGGTCGGCCGGGGCGATTGTGGCACTTTGTGAAGCGTTGGAGATGGATGGTTATCTGACGGGGATGCGGCTCACCGGCGCAGGTTATGATCTTGTGCTCGGCAAGGCGGAGCCTGTCCCGGTCGCCCAGTTCGGGCCGGGAGAGGCCAAGGGGACGGGAGCCTCCAAAACGGCCGTGGGAGTGTCGACGCCCCGCACGGCCGCGTCCGGCGATTCCCCGCGTCCGGTCTTGCGGGGTGGGTTGGCCACGGCGCTTCGGGCGTGGGTGCGTGAGGAGGCAGAACGCCGCGCGTTGCCGGCGTATTATGTCTTGCAGAGCAAAACCGTGACCGAGATCGCCCGCAAGCGGCCGACGTCGTTTGACGAGCTCGCGCTTATTCCCGGCCTTGGGGAGGCCCGTCTGGCGAAGTATGGCGAGGCAATCCTTGAGATTGTGGCGCAGTACATGGGCTGAATGGACGCTTGGCTTCCGCAAGCGGGGGCGCTTGCGGGCTGTGTTATACTTCTGCCCATGAAGCGGATTTTGTTGTTTTCGTGGATGGCATTGTCCGTCCTGTGCGCCTTTGGGGGGAAGGCCCCAGTTCCGGAGGCGGCTCTCCCTGTGCGCCATGCGGCGCAGATGGCTGAGCGGTTCCCCAAGGGCAATTCGTGGGAGAACGTTCCACCCGAGATCCTGCGCGAGTGGGTGTGGCCGCTGACCTCCCTTGGGGAGGATGAGGTGGATTGGTTCCCGGTGTTGGAGCCGTTGGCCCGGAAACTCACGCAGGGATGCGAGACGTCTTTGGCGGCGGCGCGGAAGCTCAATCGGGAACTGTGGGGACGCGTGGGCGTGATCTATTCCACGAAGCGCGACAAGGCGAATCAGGACCCGCTCCACTCGATGCGCATTGGCATGGCTTCGTGTTCGGGGCTTTCGATCCTTTTGATCGACGCCTGCCGCAGTGTTGGCATCCCCGCGCGGCTCGTGGGGTGCCAATGGCGGGAGAAGCCGGGCAATCACTCGTGGGTGGAGGTGTTCAGCGGCGGACGTTGGTTTGCGCTGGGGGCCGCGGAGGATTGCGCGCCCGAGGCATTGTGGTTTTTGCCGGATGCCGCGGCGGCGTTGGCCGATGAACCGCGCTATGCCATCTATGCCGCACGGGCGACGCTTTTGCCCGACGGAACGCGCTTTTACGGTTGGGGCGTGCCGGCGGAGAACGTGACGGCGCGTTATGTCGGGAAGGCGCGCCCGCGGGGTGTTCGGGTGCACATCGCCGCGGAGCGCGGCGGCGAGCGCGTGGCGGTGCCTTTTCGGGTCGAGGGAAAGACGTATGTCACGCCGGGGCCGTTGCAGGACATGAACGATTACGCCACGGTGCTTTTCCCTTCCAATCAGGTGTTCACGTTGGAAATTGGGGGGCGGAAGGTGCGCCGTCGCGCGGAGCCCGGCGCGATTTACGTGGAGCAGCTCCCCTAATGGCTTATGCGTGCGGAGGTGACGGATGGATGCGTCTTCTTCCAAGTTTGGTTTCACGCCCTGGAACGCCACGCGGTTCTTTGTGCCGCTGTGCCTTCAGGCGATGAGCCAATCGCTGACCTATCCGCTCGTGGGGGTGGTCGTGGCGCACGGCCCGGGCGGGCCGAAGGAGTTTTCCGCGTTCGCACAGGGATTCATGATCATGTTCCTGTTGGGCACGTTGGGCTATGGCCTTATCACCACCGGGATGGTGTATGCCAAGGATCGCATCGGTTATCTGCGCTTCATGCGGGTGAACACGTTGATCATGGTGATTGAAGCGCTCCTTCAGGGACTCTTGGCATTGCCGGTGGTGGCGCCGTTCGTCTTTGGGCGGTTGCTGGGATTGGAGGGGGCGCAGTTGGAGATTGCACGGTGGTCGATGCTGTGCGGGCTCCCCGCGCAGATGGGCTTTATGTTGCGCAATGTGCCGCAGGTGGTGCTTTACAACGATCACGCCACTGCGGTGGCCAACGCGGCCACCATTTTGCGCATTGTCATCACCGCGATGCTCTCCCCGCTCTTTTACACGCTGGGATTGGTGGGGTGGCAATGGGGATGCGTGTGCCTCACGGTGCCCGTTTTCATGGAGGCGGCCATGATGTGGCTGGTCGGGAGGCCCTATGTGCGCCGTTTGCCCATGAAACTGCGGAACACGGAGAAGGTCACGGTCTCCAAGATCTTTTTGTTCAACATTCCGCTTTCCCTGGGCGGCTTCTTGCTGATGTTTGCGGTGTTCATGCTCAATGCCATCATCAACCGAACGGAGGATGGCCCGGCGATGCTTGCCGTTCATCTCGTCGCGATTGGGTTGGTGAATCCGCTCTCTTACGGCGCCTTGCGGAATCAGGCGGTCGCCATTGGATTCCCGCAACGGGATGTCTCGGATCAGCGGACGTTTCTCTTCGCTTTGGCTTCCGGGGTGTGCTTGAGTCTTCTGCTGCTGGTGTTGCTCATCCCGTCCGTGAGCCAGTGGTACTTCTGCCATGTGCAGAATCTTACGGAAGCCCAAGTGCCGCTTGCCCGGAATGCGCTTTGGATCGCCATCCCCTTCCTCCTGTTTCAAGCGGTTCGTGGGCACGCGGAGGGATTGGCCGCGTATCGTCGTCGCCCCAATGCCGTGCTGGCGGGGCAGGCGATTTTCTTCGGCGTATTGGTGGCGGTGCTGATCGGTCTTTTCCACTTCCGCGCGCCGGGTTATCTGATGGGCATTGTGGCCTTGTGCTGTGCGTCGGCGGCCACGTTCGCGACGATTCGGCTGGGGCTGACGCTTGCCCGTATCGAGGACGCTCCGGAGTTTCCCAATGCCCCGAGAGTCTGAGGGATGCGGGGAGCGCCTCGCCGCGTCCTCGGCGGTGGTGGGGGTGCCTTCGGGGTGCCCTCCGGTTGGGCGCCTTGCGCCGTCGCCGACCGGGGCGTTGCATCTCGGCAATATTCGCACGTTCATGGCGGCGTGGCTTCAAATGCGCGCCCTTGGGGGGACGGTGCGGCTGCGGATTGAGGATTTGGATCATCCCAAGCACAAGCCCGGCGCGGACGTGGCGCTGATGGAAGATCTCCGATGGCTTGGATTCGATTGGGATGGCCCGGTGGAGTGGCAGTCCCGCCGATTCCCGCGTTATGCCGAAGCCCTGAGTCGCCTTGCGCCCTTGCTTTATCCTTGCCATTGTTCCCGGGCGGACATTCAGGGGGCGCAGTCTGCCCCGCATCCTGGGGAGGTGTTGCGTTATCCGGGATTCTGCCGGAAGAACAAGGGAACGGCGCAGTGGACGCGCGAAGCGTCCGTTGCCGGGAACGCCGTAGCGCGTCCGGCCGCGTGGCGTTTGGCCTTGGGGCCAGAGGATGATGGGCGCTTCACGGATGCGTTTGCCGGGCCGCAACGGCAGACCGCAGATGAGCTGACGGGGGATTTTGTTGTGGCGCGCGGGCAGATGCCCGCCTACGCCTTGGCGGTGGTGGTGGATGATGCGGAGATGGGGGTGACGGACGTGGTGCGGGGGGATGACATTTTGCCCGTGACGCCTTCCCAGCTTGTGCTTTATCGGCACTTGGGGCTTGTCCCGCCCACGTTTTGGCATCTTCCCCTCGTCGTTGGGAAGGATGGGCTTCGCCTTGCCAAGCGCCATGGCGACACACGGGTGGCGGCTTATCGCGCGGCGGGGGTGACGCCGGGGCGGTTGCTCTCCGCGTTGGCGTGCTCTTGCGGATGGCTTGGGCCGGGAGAATCGGTGGAGGCGTTGGCCGATTTGATCCCGCGCTTTTCCTTTGACACGATTCCCCATGAACCGTTTGTTTGGGAGGATGGATTGCTATGAATGAGATGCCGCCCGTGCCCATGCGCCGTGCCGAGCGTGCGCTTTCCCGTGCCGAGACGTTGGCGTTGCTGGCGGAGGCCCAGGTGGCCACCCTCAGCATGGTCACGTCGCAGGGCCCTTACGCTGTGCCCATCTCGCCCGTGTGCTTGAACGGCTCGCTTTACTTCCACTCTGCGATGGCGGGACGCAAGGTGGAGGCCTTCCGGCGCGATCCGCGGGTGTGGGTCTCTGTCGTTGGGAAGGCCGTCCCTTCGGATGATCTTCCGGAGACGGCCACGCTTCGGGCGAGTGAGCGGTTCACCGTGTTTTATGAAAGCGCGATGGCGTGGGGGACGTTACGGGAGGTGCTTGAACCTCGTGAAAAGGTGGCCGCGCTTCGGGCACTTTGCGAGAAGTTCACGCCGTCGCAGATGGGGCACTTTGGCAAGGCCCTTTCGGAATCCCTTGAGAAAACGGCAGTCTATGCCCTTGCGCTTGATGCCGTGAGCGGGAAGGCCAAACGGACAGCTTTGCGTGCCCCTCGCTTGGACCGGGTTCGCGCGGACGATAACGCAAGCGTCCCTCCCGAAGTTGGATAACACCTTTTTCGGGGCGGCAATCGATCGTTCGTTGTGAGACAGGGTGTGTCCATCCTTCTTGGCGCAGCTGGTGGAGACACGTTCCGACAGACAACCTTTTGGACAGACAGCGCACACTCCTGCGTCTCCAAAGCGAAACACTTTGGGTACATTCATCCTCCATGACAGTCATTTCGCAAAAGTGCACCCTTGCGGGGGGCAGGAGGCCTTTCTTTTCTTGCCTGCCCTTGGCCGTCTGTGTTGTACAATTTGCCCAAAACGATTCAAACTTGGTTTTCCCTTGACCCGGAGGGGTGGTACGACGTATAATTGGGGTAAATAACAGGCCGTTCCATGCAGGATTTGTTGCGTCGTATCATTGTCTCTTTTCTTGTCGCTTGCACGCTTTTGAGCGTCGCGGCGGCAGTGAGGTATCTTGTGCCTCGGTGGCGTCTGTGGCAGGAAAATCGGCTTGCGCAGGAGCAGTTGCAGGCGCAAGTGGAGGATATTCGCCAGCAGATTACCGCGACCAAGCGCAACATTGATCGTTTTCGCACATCGCCATATTTCGTGGAGCGGTTGGCGCGGGCCAATCACCGTGTGGCCGAAAACGAGATTATTTTCATCTTTGACTGAAGCTTTTGAATGCGCCGCGGGGGTTGGCCTGCGGCGCTTTTTTGACGGACGGTGCCATGATTCCGGAAGAGTTGTTGATTTTCGCTGGCCGAGGGGCTTATCCGGAGTACGCGTTTGCCGGGGCTCGGGCGGCCGGTGTGCGCCGGATCCGCGTGTTGGGCGTTCGGGGGATGGTGTCGAGGCGCCTTCTGCGCTTGGCGGACGAGGCGGTCGTGTTTGGGGTGGGGGAATTGCAGGGGGCCTTGGATTGGCTTGTGGAGAGCGGTGTCCGTGAGATGATGCTTACGGGGCAGATCACGCCGATGGCGCTTTTCCGCACGCGTTTTGATGCGCTCACTCGGCGCCTGCTTGCCAGTCTCCCCGTCAAGAATGCGCACACGATTTTCGGTTGCATGATTCGCGAGATTGAGGCGCGTGGGGTGCGGGTGATTCCGTCTTCCTGTTTTATGGGGGAGCATCTCCCCGGCGTCGGTGTGTTGACGCGCCGTGCGCCCGATGCCCGTGAACAGAGCGATATTGCCTTCGGTCATCAAGCGGCGCTGGGGGTGTGCGATCTCGATATCGGGCAAACCCTGCTGGTGAAGGAAGGCATGGTGCTGGCGGTGGAGGCGTTTGAGGGCACCAACGCCACGCTTCGCCGCGGCGCGAAGCTCGGAGGCCGTGGCGCGGTGATGGTGAAGGTGGCCAAGCGTGGACATGATATGCGTTTTGATATCCCCGTTTTTGGGGAGCATACGGTTCGCCTCTGCCGGAAGTGCGGGGTCTCCGCTGTCGCGTTTCAGGCGGGGCGTTTGGTGATGATCGATCGCCCGCGGGTGGTCGAGCTGGCGAATCGCTTTGGGATCGCGCTCGTTGGCCTTGATTCCGGTCTGCCGCCTGCACCGCTTGAACCTTAACGCTTGAAGGGAGGCCGACATGGCCCTGCATATTCTTCGTCATGCCGTTGCCGATACGTATCTGGCCGAGGTGCGGGATTCCCGGACACCTTCCGCTCGGTTTCGTGAACTTGTCCGGCGCCTTGGTGGGTTGGTGGCCACCGAGGCGATGCGTGATTTCCCGACCCGTCCGGTGGAGGTGCGCACGCCTTGTGGTGTCGCCGCTTGTCGGACGCTTGCGGAGTCGGTGCTGATCGTTCCCATTCTGCGGGCGGGATTGACGTATGCCGAAGGGGTCTCCCAAGTGCTCCCCGAAGCGACGTTCGGGCACATTGGCCTCTATCGGGACGAGACAACCAAACGTCCGGTGCCTTATTTCTGCAAGGTGCCCCAACGGCTTGCGGAGCGCCGTATCTTATTGACCGATCCCATGCTGGCGACGGGTTATTCCGCGGTCGCCGCCGCGGATGCGTTGTTGGCGCGGGGCGCCGATCCCAAGAAAACCATCTTGCTGACGCTCGTTGCGGCCCCGGAGGGGCGGGATGTTTTTCTCGCCGCGCATCCGGATATCGAGGTGTGGACGGCGGCGTTGGATGAAAGACTCAACGAGGATGCTTACATCGTTCCCGGACTCGGAGACGCGGGCGACCGCATTTTCGGGACGCTTGCCTGAGATGGCGCGTTCGCTCAGAAGAGGAGCGAGAACGCGGAAAGCACGGCAAGGAAGGCAAGATTGAGCAACGTGAAGATCAACAGATACCGCCAAGGGCGGGCGCCTGGTTCGCGCCAGTAAAATCCCAGGGAGATAAGGCTTGCCAAGGAGGCAATGGGGGTGCCGAATCCGCCGATGTCCGTGCCCCAAAGGAGGCCACGCCAGTCGTCGGTGAAGGGAGAGAGGAGGACGGCCGCCGGGACGTTGGAGAGGCATTGGCTGGCGATGGCGGCGGTGGCCTGTGTGTGATGTTCGAGCAGACGGGTGAGCAGATCCCGGAGCGGGGCAATGGCGCCGATGTTGTGGGAGAACACAAAGAAGCAGACAAAGGTGAGCAGGAGGCCATAATCCACCGAGGCCAACACCTTGCGGCTGAAGAGCAACGCACTTCCAAACACGAGGATGAAGAGTGCCTCTTCGGGGAAGACGCGGAAGACCGTCAGCAGGCACAGGAGAAAGAGCGTCGTGTAAAGGAACACTTTTCGCGGGTGCGTAAGCGTCCGCCAGTGCGCGAAGGTCACCGTTATCGGCTCATTCCGGAGCGTCTGGAGGAAGACGCCCAAGAGAATTGCCCCTATGAATGTGATGGGGAGCATGGCCGTGAAGAAACTGGTGAAGGGAATGGCGTGGGCGGTGTAAAGGAAGAGGTTTTGGGGATTTCCGACGGGCGTTGCCATCGAGCCGAGATTGGCCGCGACGGTCTGGAGCGCCACCAGCCCCAACAGGCGGTGCCGGAGGCCGAGGCGATCAAGCACATAGATGCCGAAGGGAACCAACACGATGAGCGCCACATCGTTGGTCACGAACATCGACAACAGAAACGTGAGCCACACGAGTGCATGGGCAAGGGTGCGGTAATCGGTGCGCCCGGAGAGCAGGGCCTGGGCCATGACGCGGAAAAGATTGCACTCCCGCAAGCCGGCGACCACGACCATCAGGCAAAAGAGCAGGTTGAGCGTGCGCAAATCAATCGCCCGCCACCAGCCTTCCGCCGGGGCAAACAAGAGCGAGAGCACCGCAACGACCAACGAGATGGCCGCGACGGCATTGGCCTGAAGAAAGGCACGCATACGGGAAACGACCGCACCCATGGGCGTCACGGACAGGGACATGGCTCTGGGCTCCTTTCGGTTGGCCAACGGCGGGCATAGGCAAGGTAGGCGATGATGAGCAGAACCGCGGCTCCGACCCACGCCAAAGGATCGCCCCAATAAACGGCATTCTCATCCCAAAACGGAAGCAGAAGAATCGCCACACCCGCCCGCATCGCCATTTCCACCACGCCTGCGAGCATGGGAAGCAACGAGCGCCCGATTCCTTGGAGGGCATTTCGGAAAATGAAGATAAGCCCCAGCGGGATGAAGAACGGCGAACAAATCAAGAGCATCTGGCGGCCAACGGACTCCATGGCTTCGGAGTGTTCGGAGAGAAAGGCATTCACGAAGATCTCCCCGAAGAGAAGGGTCAGCGCTGTCATCACAAGGCCGCTGACCGTGACAACAAGCACGCAGGAGCGCACCCCCGAACGGATGCGGGCGAGGCGGCCCGCGCCATAATTCTGCGCACAGTAGGTGGCCATGGCTTGCCCCAAGGCCACGGGAAGTTGGCAGGCGATGTTTTCAACGTTTCGGGCGGCGGTCATGCCGGCGATCAGCGAGACGCCAAACGTGTTGATGGCCGATTGGAGCACCATGGCTCCCAGTCCGGTGATGGAGAACTGGAGCCCCATGGGAACGCTCACGCGCAACTGTTCCCACGCCATGCGGATGCGCGGCCGCCAATCGGAGCGGTGGAGCTGAAGCTCCGGGAGACGCCGCGTCACCAGCGCCAAGCAGGCAAGCGCGGAGGCGAGGATGGCAACGTTGGTGGCCCACGCGGCCCCTTGGACACCCCAGCCGAAGGCCCGAATGAAGCAGATATCCAGCACAATGTTCAGCACACTTGCCCCGGCGAGAAAGAAAAGCGGCGTTTGGCTGTCTCCCAACGCCCGCAAGGTGGCGCTTTGGAAATTGAAGAACACCATGCACGGCGTGCCAAGAAACATCACCGAGAGGTAATCATGCGCGAGTGGGAAAATGTCCGCGGGGGTGTTCAGAAGCCGCAGGATGGCATCGGTGCCCAACACACAGACCACGGTGACCCCCATCGCCACGAACCCGCAGACCCACGCCCCGGTGCCCACGGAAAGGCGCACGCCCCGAGGATCGCGCGCCCCGAAGCGTTGCGACGTGATGACGCCCGTCCCGGCGGTGATGCCAAAAACGAACCCCAAGACCACAAAGATCGTGGAGCCCACACCGCCAACGGCGGCCAAGGCGTCTTTGCCGAGAAGCCGCCCCACGATGATCATGTCCACCAGCGCGTAGGCCATTTGGATGACGTTGCCCAACAACAGCGGCCACGCGAAGGAAATCAGCAGCCGAAGCGGATGTCCTTGGGTCATATCGGTCGTCATGGCGATGGCTCGGGTGTGGTTGTTGGGAAGGGGCGCGGTTTCGAGGTGTGGGCTATGCGTTAAGGTGAGGTGCTCCGTATCTCGACCCGGGATGTGCCGTATCTTCCCTCGTGATGCGGAGCGTCTTGGGCTTTCGCTTGCTGGGCATTGTCGCTTGAGGGGGAACCGCCATCAACTCCGCTCCAAAGACAGCCGACGGGGCGCTTCAACTAGAGGGACAAATCGCCGTGGAGTTTCCAGCCGTGCTGATCACGATCCACAGAAAGGTCCCTCCCGGGGAAAACCTCCGGAAGCCGCTTGCGGAGATGGTCGGCCGCGAACGCCTCCCATGCCTCACGTTCGGCGTCCGACACGGGGGCAAGGGTCGCGGCCCGCAACGCGAGCGTGTATCCCGGGCCAAACGTTGAACCGATGCCGGCGGAAAAGTTGGCGACAACGGAAAAGAGACCGTCATATTGCGGGTTGCTCGTCTCACCTTCCGCGGGCCGCGCGGGGTGACGGCGAAACCGCGCGCCGTCGCGGGCCTCCAACAACGCGTCAATCTCACCGAGAATCCCGGCAAGCTTCGTCTCGAAGGCCTCGAGCCGTTCATTCCGCATGGGCCGCCCCCACGGCAGGGTGAAGATAGATGGGCAAGGGGTCTGGCGTCAGCGCATCCCCCAGCCGCCGAAGCGTCTCATTCAGGGCCTCGGCCCGAATCTCGACGGGGCGGAGCCCGAAACGTTCCAAACGCTTGCCATCCGGGGTCACCATGTCGTCCCGCGGGACGAAGCGCTCCGCGTCGAGGACATGGAACCCTCCGATTTGCCGGAGCGTGTCGGGCGTCACGGCGTAACGCACGGCCCACAGCGTTCCGCGGCGCGCATCGCCAACCACCGTGACTTCCGGGAGACCGGAGGCCAAGGCAAGCGCCGCGGCCGAAGGAAATCCCAAGGGATTCAATCCCCACGCGAGGCCCATCCCTTGCAGGCACGCAATCGCCGCCCGAATGCCGGCAAAGGAACCGGGGCCAAGCCCCACGGCCAAGGCATCGGGACGCCGCCCGCCCAAGAAGTCGCGCAGGCGGGCCACCCATGCGTCGTCGCGGCTGTCGAGCGTCAAGGTCTCGTCGCCGAAGGCCACGAGGGTGCGCTCGGAGGAACGGTCAAGAATCAGTCGCATCAGAAACACCTCTTGATCAAAGCAAGGGCACCCTGCCGCCACGGCACACGATGCGTCTTGCCGCGTTGCCCACGGAAACGGGAGAGGTTCTCCACATACCATGCGTAATTGCGCAGAAGGGCCTCTTGGTTGGAGAAACGCGGGGCCCAGCCGAGGTTCTTGCAGATCTTTTCCACGCTCACGAAGCTGTCTTTCGAAGCGGTCTCATAGACCCACCGATAGAGCGGGGAGAGGTGGAGGCGCTCCAAGAGGCGCAGCACAGGAATCACCAGCCATGCGGGCGTGCCGCGCACCTTCTTGCCATGACCTGCGGCGTCAAGCACGGATTGCCAATCTTCGCGCATTGTGGCAAAGCGGCGCGCGCCGACGTTGTAGGTGTCGCGGACGGCTGTCAGATCCGGGTGCGTCAGCGCCAACCCGATGGCATCGCAGAGGTCTTCCACGTCAAGCAATTGGTAGCGGTTGCGGCCACTTCCGATCATGGGGAATCCGTGGCCATCGTACGCCCAGTCATACAGCAGGGCGAAGACGCCGAGGCGCTCGGGGCCGACGAAGCTCTTGGGGCGAAGGATGCAGACCGCGAACGCTTCGGCATCCAACGCCCGCACGATGCCTTCCGCGGCGATTTTGCTCTCGCCGTAAGGGCCCACCCCTTCCAGGCGGTCCGCTTCCGTAATGGGATGATGGTCGGGGATGCCGTAGACGGCGGTGGAGGAAATGTAGACGAAGCGTGGGACGCCGGCCGCCTTTGCCTCTTCCGCGACGACACGTGCGCCGTCAACGTCGGTGGAGCGGATTTCCTCCTCCGAGCACAACGGCAACGCCGCGGCACAGTGGATGACGGCGGCACATCCTGCCACTTGGCGGCGCACTTCCGCCCGATCCCGCACATCGCCCACCGTGGGGCGCACGCGCGGGTTTTGGGTTTCGGGATAGTCGAAGGCCACAAGATCGAGCGATCGGACTTCGGAGGCTCCGTGGGCCAAGAGCCAACGAATGAGATTGATGCCCAAAAAGCCGCTTCCTCCCGTCACCAAGATGGGGCCGTGAGGAAGCGAAAGAGCGGGGCGCTCGCGCGTCTCGGCCGCTTCATTGGCGGTACATGCAGTTGACGAAGAAGGCATTGCCATAGCCGTCGCCATTGCAGTTTCCTCCGTTAGGCTTGGCGTTCGCTGAGCGGGCAGTAGGGGAGGTGATAACCCGTGACGGCCTTGAACGCGGGGCGAACGATGGGGCCGCCGTTCACCAGCTCTTCCAAGCGGTGCGCACACCAACCCACCACGCGGGAGATCGCGAACAGGGGCGTGTAAAGATCCATCGGGATGTTCAGCATGTCGTAAACGAAGCCCGAATAGAAGTCAACGTTCGCGCAGAGCTCCTTCCGCTTTTCGCGGCCTTCGTTGAAGACCTGCGGGCCGATGCGGTCGATGGTCTCATAAAGCCGGAATTCGTCCATGCGGTCCTTGCTCTCGGCGAGCTCGCGCGCCTTTTCCTTGAGCAGGAGCGCGCGCGGGTCGGAGAGGGTGTAAACGGCGTGCCCGAGGCCGTAGATAAGCCCCGAACCGTCGCCGGCTTCCTTGCGGAGGATCTTGCGGAGATAGTCGGCCACCGCCCCCTCATCGGTCCAATCTTCAAGGGCATCCTTGATCTCGTCCATCTGGTGCATCACGCGCAGGTTCGCGCCACCATGGCGGGGGCCTTTGAGGGAAAGCGTCGCGGCGGCGATGGCGGAGTAGGTGTCGGTGGCGGCGGAGGTCACCACGTGCGTGGTGAAGGCAGAGTTGTTGCCGCCGCCGTGCTCGGCATGGAGCACAAGGCAGAGATCCAGCAATTCCGCCTCCAGTGGAGAGTAGGCGGCATCCTCACGCAACATCATCAGGAAATTCTCAGCCGTTGAACGCCCGGGCATCGGGTTGCGCACGAAGAGGGATTCGCCGTGGTAATAGTGCATCTTTGCCTGGTAGGCATAGGCCGCCATCGCCGAAAAACGCGCCACCAGTTCGATGCTCTGGCGCAACACGGCCGGCACGCTGATGGCATCGGGCGATTCGTCGTCGCTGTAGGCGGCCAGCACAGACCGCGCCAGCGAGTTCATGATGTCGCGGCTGGGTTCACGGATGATCTTTTCAAGAAGCGTGTAAGGAAGTGCGCGCTTTGCGTCCAGCACGCCGTTCCATTCCGCCAATTCGTCGGCCGTCGGCAATTTGCCGAAAAGCAACAGATAGGCGGTCTCTTCGAATCCCGGCCGTTTCTCCTGCTGGAATCCATGGACAAGATCCTGCACATCGATGCCGCGGAAATATTGGACGCCTTCCACCGGAACGATTTCGTTCTCGGAGACCACGTATCCATGCACCGAGCCCACGCGCGTGAGCCCAACCAACACGCCGGAGCCATCCTCGTTGCGCAATCCACGCTTGACGTTGAACTTTCGGTAGAGCTGCGGGTCAATCTGGGCACACTCTCGAGCCATGGCTTCATAGCGCCCCAGCAACTCGGCATGAAGTGTCGGGGCCTGGGCGAGAGAGGGGGCATCTTTTTTGTTTCGTGTGACCATACGAAAGCTCCTCTATGCTACAACTTCTCAAAAACGAATGCGTAACCTTAGCAAACCGAACCTATTGGTGCAACAATCACCCTGCGGTGACATTCCCTAGGCGGAGGATATCCAAAAAACGTGGCATTGTGGGGCGGGGTTTGATAGAATGGACACGTAACGGAAGGAGCTTTCAAATTTATGGCCGATTGTACCGTTGTAAAGGTCGATGAAAAGGTTTCGTTTGGAACCGGCGGATTGACGTTGATGGCCGGTCCCTGCGTGATCGAAAGTCATGATGCCTGCTTGGAATTGGCGGAGGCCCTTGTTGGGCTGATGGCGCGTTTGGGAATCCCTTACATTTTCAAGGCGTCGTTTGACAAGGCCAACCGCACGAGCCTTTCGGCGTATCGCGGCCCGGGTTTGGAAAAGGGGCTGGAGACGTTGGCTGAGGTGAAGGCGCGTTTCGGCGTGCCTGTGGTCACGGATGTTCACGAACCGTGGCAGTGCGCGCCCGTGGCGGAAGTTTGCGATGTCTTGCAGATTCCCGCGTTCCTTTGCCGCCAGACGGATTTGGTGGTGGCCGCCGCCAAGACCGGCCGTGTGGTGAACATCAAGAAAGGGCAGTTCCTTGCGCCGGAAGACATGGTGAATGTGGTGCGCAAGGTGGAGAGTGAAGGCAATCGGCGCATTGTGCTCACGGAGCGTGGGGCCAGCTTTGGCTACCACAACCTTGTGGCGGACATGCGTTCGTTGTTGGTGATGCGTGAGCTCGGATATCCGGTGGTGTTTGATGCCACGCACAGCGTGCAGCGTCCCGGCGGTTTGGGGTCGGGCTCTGGCGGTGATGGGCGATGGGCTCCGGCTTTGGCGCGGGCCGCTGTCGCCACCGGTGTGGATGGCCTCTTTATGGAGACCCATTTCAATCCGCCTGAGGCGCTTTCGGATGCCGCCAACGCCATTGCATTCAGTGCGTTGGAAGAGCTGTTGGGCAAGTTGCTGAAAATCGACGCAATCGTCAAGGCATGAGACGTTTCTTCGCCATTTTCCCGGTGATCTTTTGGGCTGTGTCCGTTGTCCCGTTGGGGGCAACGGAGGCGGAGGTCGCGTTTGATCCCGAGGTGGAGGCGTTGCTGACGACTGAGGCGCTGGCCAAGATTTCCGCTCCCGGACTGCCCACGCGCTACAAGGCGCTCATTGAGGAAATGAAGACCCCGCCTGAGACCTTGGGTCGGCCGACGCGCAGTTTGCGGTTGCCGGTGCGCAGTTTCCCCGATGGGCGCCCGCGTACCGTGGTCTATGCCGAGGAAGCGTGGGTTTCCCCCGACATGCAGCATCTGCGCGGGCGATCCGTGCGCATGGAGCATTTGCGGGCCGATGGTTCGGTGGAGGCGACGCTTGAGGCCGCTGAGGCCGTCATGGATCGCACGGTGATGTTGGCGGTGGCCAAGGGAGCCGTGCGCGCCACGCTGGGAGACGATGTGCTCACAGGGAACGGCGCTTTGGCCGATCTTGATGCTCGGTATGTGAAGATTCTGAGCCGAGCTTGTATCACAACAAAGCGGATGGGTGAAGTGGATTTCGCTGACCGCGGTTTTTTCTGAGGATGACATGAAACGACTTTTGCTTCTTTCTCTTACGTTGTTCGCCGCCGCGCTGTGGGCCGCAGACGATGATGACGGTATGGCGGCGGCGCGGGAGGCTTTGCTCCAGCCCGCCAAGCCGGCGGCGCAGACGGTCGCGTTGCGCGATACGAAGATTACGGCCCGCCGGATGGAATACAACTACAAGGAGGCCGTGGTGACCATGACGGATGATGTGGTGGTGGATGATCCGCGCTTCTACCTCACGTCCGATCGTCTCTTCGTCTTTCTTGACGGGACCAACAGTTTTTCTCAGTTGGTGGTGATGGGCAATGTGGCTGTCTCGAATGAGAATCGCCGGGCATGGTGTGACAAGGCGGTTTACACCAAGGCGGAATCGCGCTTGGTGATGGTTGGGCATGCCAAGCTGACGAACATTGGGGACGACGGCAAGAAGAACAGTGTCTCGGGTGATAAGATCACCATTTGGACCGAGGAACAGCGGATGGAGGTTTATCCCAATCCGGTGCTTGATCTTGCCCCCGGTTCCTCTGATGGGTTTAAGGACATGATGAAATGAGCGAGAGCTGCATACCCGACATCGTTGCCAAGGGCCTGAAGAAGGTCTACGGGGAGCGGACCGTGGTGAACGGGATTTCGCTCACGGCCCGTTGCGGCGAATGCGTGGGACTTTTGGGACCCAACGGCGCCGGTAAGACCACCACATTCTATATGGTGGTGGGGCTAGTGCGTCCGGATGGCGGTTCTGTGGCTTTCCGCGGACAGGACATCACCCGGATGCCGGTTTATCGGCGTGCACGCATTGGACTGGGCTATTTGGCGCAGGAAGCGAGCGTCTTCCGCAAGTTGAGCGTGGAAGACAATATCTTGGCGATTTTGGAGACCATGCATCCGACGAAGGCCGAAAAGGCCGACCGTTTGGAAGAGTTGCTTGCCTCCTTGGGTCTTACAAAGGTGGCCAAACAGCCGGCTTACACCCTCTCCGGCGGAGAGCGCCGGAAGCTCGAGATCGCCCGTGCCCTTGTGCGGAAGCCGGCCATTTTGATGCTGGATGAGCCTTTTGCCGGCGTAGACCCCTTGGCGGTGGATGATATCCAGAATATCGTTCGAGGATTGAAGGCGCAGGGTTTGGGCGTCATCATCACCGACCACAACGTGCGTGAGACGCTGGACATCGTCGATCGCGCTTACATCGTTTTCGAGGGCCGTGTCCTTTGCGAGGGCACCAGTCGGGAACTCATTGAGAACCCGCAGGCCCGACAATCTTATCTCGGCGAGAACTTTCGTATGTAGAGGACTTGCCGAAGCGTCAGAAACCACCCAAAAGAAAGGTAGGTAACACCATGACAGTCGAAGTCAACGCACGACACAAAGACATTTCCGAGGGCTTCCGCGACTATGCCAAGCAGCGCGGGGAAAAGATAGGTGAGGCGTTCCCGATGGTGGAATCCGTCCGAATCGTGATGGATTTCCAGAACAAGCTCTGTGCGGCTGAGGTGATCGCTCAGCGCAAAGATGAAAAGTTCGTGGGAACCGCCGCCACCGACACTTCCATGCGTGCCGCCGTGGACATGGCCGCCGCCAAGGTCGAGACGCAGATTCGCAAGAAACGCGCCAAGGCCTACGTTGAACCCGCCCGTAAGGCTGCACAGGCAGCCGAGGCGGCGAAGTAACGTTTTCTCATTTGCCGCCGCCTTCGGGCGGCGGCTTCTTCCGGACGGGGATGAATCCCCGCCGGCGTGTCCTCGAACGAAGAGGGCCCAGGGAATGGATAACCTCCAAACGCTCCAGTTGAACAATCGTCCGCGTACGCCGCTTACGGTGGGGTGCTTTTTCCGCGCCGCCGCAGAGCCTTTGGCGCTTACGTTGTTGGCGGGGGCTTCGGGCTTGGAGCGTGCCATAGTGGAACCCATGTTGCACCGTTCGGGGCTGGCGTTAACGGGGTTTTGGGAGCATTTCGCCTATCGTCGCCCACAGTTGATTGGACAGTCGGAGACGGCCTATCTTATGGCTCTTGATCCGGAAGAGCGTCGGCGGCGTTGGGAGGCCCTTTTGGGGAAGGGCATACCGTGTGTGATCCTGTGTGCATCTGCGGGAGATCCTTTCGGGGGAGAGTTGTTGCGACTTGCGGACACCTTGAAGGTGCCTGTGCTTTCCACGCGGAGGAAGTCGTTGGAAGTTTTCCGTGTTGGTGCACAGTTGCTTCACGATTTGACTTCGCCTGTCGTATCCCTGCATGGAACGTTGATGGAAGTCCGTGGCGTGGGTGTGCTCCTTCGGGGACCTGCGGGTGTTGGCAAAAGTGAGACGGCGTTGGGACTTTTGCGCCGAGGGCATACGCTGATCGCCGATGATCAGCCACATTTGACACTCGACGCTCACGGCGGACTGAGGGGGTACGCTCCGAAACATATGCGCGGATTTATTGACATCCGTGGGTTGGGATTGCTGAGTGCCACCCATCTTTTTGGCATTCTTGCCGTGCGGGAAACGTGTCCGTTGGATCTTATTGTCAATCTTTGCCTTTGCTCAGACGAATCTTCCCGCCGCGGAATCGTCTATGAGCAGGGGGAACTGCGCGGGAGGATCTATGAGATCCTCGGGGTCTCCGTCCCGGGATATGACATTCCCGTGGCGGCAGGGCGCGATTTCGTCAATGTTGTCGAAACCGCCGCCTCCGTTTATCGGATGCGTAAACTCGGAATTGACCCCGCGGAACTCCTTGATTCTCAGATTATCGCCCACAATCAAACCGTGAGGCAAGACTACCATGAATGAAGCCACCGTTACCGTTGTCCTGAAGAACAAGTATGGGATGCACGTGCGTCCTGCCGGGCTTTTCGCCAAAACCGCTGCGCGTTATCGGGCAGACGTCACCGTGGAGAAGGACGGAATCGTCGTCCCCGGGAAGAGCATTATGGCGCTGATGACGCTTGAGGCGGTCAATGGGACGTCGCTGACCATCCGGGCCACAGGCGAGGAGGCTCAGACGGCCGTGAAAGAGTTGGAAGCGCTTGTCGAACGGAAGTTTGATCTTCCCGACGAGTAAAGCCGGGGTTTCCCCGATGGATGAGGCTCAGAGTAAGGCCAGAATGTTCCGGGGGTTGGCAGCCTCCGGAGGGTTGGTGTTTGCTCCGGCCGTTCGGTTTGAGACCAAAACGGAACGTTCGGCACCGCGGTATACCGTGGAGGCCGCCCAGGCCAATGCTGAGATCGCTCGTTTCTACATGGCGTTGGACAGGTCTCGCCGTCAGTTGATGGAGCTGGCCAAGACAACGGAAAGTCGGGCCTCGTCCACGGAAGCCGGCATCTTCGATTCCCATCTGATGATGCTGGAGGATACGTATTTCATCGACACGGTGGTGAAGGATATTCGCCTTCGCCATGAAAATGCCGAATGGGCCGTGCACAGAGCCTTTGAGGCGATGGTGTCGATGATGCGTAATATGGGTGACGCATACCTCAGTGAGCGTACGGCGGATCTGTCGGATGTGCGTAACCGCTTGATTGGAAATTTGTTGGGGGATGATGGACAGCGTTCCATCCCGGCGATCGATCGGCCTTGCGTGGTCATCGCGGACAATATTTCTCCTTCGGACGCCGTTTCGTTGCCGCGGCGGTATATTCGCGGAATGGCCACGGAGCAGGGGTCGCTCACAGCGCATGTCACCATTTTGGCGCGTGCGCTCGGTGTCCCTGCCGTCGTCGGGATTGGGCAGAGCCTTGAGGATATCCATCCTGGCGATGAAGTCGCATTGGATGGTTTTCATGGACTGCTTTGGCATCACCCGAATGATGAGGTGAAAGCAGCGCTTCTGGCCGACACGGCAGTGCTTCGGGCCGCCGAGGAGCACCGCCGTTCTTTGGCGGATCGCCCAGCGATCACTTCGGATGGGGTTCGCGTGACGCTTTTGGCCAATGCGGATCATAGCGTTGGGTTTGAGGGGATTGGAGAGCACGGGGCGGAGGGCATCGGGCTTTACCGAACGGAATATCTTTGGATTGGGTTGGGGCGCGAACCTTCGGAGGAAGAGCAGTTTCGTGCGTATTCTGAGGTCATCGCGTCTTGTTCTGGAAAACCTGTGACATTGCGCGTGCTGGATATCGGTGGCGACAAAATGGTGGGGCGGAGCCATGCGAGTGAGGCGAATCCCTTTCTCGGAAACCGTTCTGTGCGTTATTTGTTGAACAATCGTGCCACGTTTCGGACGCAAATACGTGCCATTCTCCGTGCGGCGGTCGTGGGGAATTGTTCGATGATGTATCCCATGATTACCACCTTGGAGGAGTTGCGTGAATGCCGGGCGTTTGTTCGGGCCTGCAAGCGTGAACTCGCGGAAGAGGGGGCGTTGTTTCGTGGAGATGTTCCCGAAGGCGTCATGATTGAGATTCCGGCCGCGGCGCTTCAGGCGGAGCGCTTGGCGGCGGCCTGTGATTTCTTCTCGGTGGGAACGAATGATCTCGTGCAGTATACCTTTGCCGTGGACCGTGGAAACGAGGCGGTTGCTCACCTCTACCAACCCTTGCATCCCGTTGTCCTTTCAATGCTGAGGGAAGTCGTTCGGGCGGCTCGGCGGCATGACCGCGAGGTGTGCGTGTGCGGAGAGATGGCCTCCGACCCATTGGCGGCGGTTTTGCTTGTGGGCATGGGAATCCGAAAGTTGAGCATGTCGGCCAATCTGATCCCGCGCGTGAAGGAACTTGTGTGCCGTTTGGCCTATTTTGATATGCAGCGGCTTGTGGATTCTCTCTTTCGTGACGGTCTCACGTCGGCTGAAGAGGTGCGTGAACGTTGCCGTCAGGTCGTGTCAAAGTATGCCCCTGACGTGTTGAATACTTGAGGACCCGAGATGATTGAACGTCTTCGTTTGTTCCTTTCCGAGACGTTGTGGCGTCTTGATTTGGAGACGCGCCCCTGGTGGTCCCGTTGGGCATTGCGTCCGCTTCGGTTCGCGCTGTTGACGATTCGCGCGTATCTGCGCGATGGTACGCTTCTGCATGCCTCGGCCCTCACGTATATCACCATGCTGGCCATTGTGCCGGTGTTGACGCTCGGATTGACCTCCTTGAAGGCGTTCGGCGCGGGCGAGTTGGCGGAAGCCAAAATCATTGAGAATATCGAGATCGTGGTGGGGAAGCTGGCCCCCGCGGAAGGGAACGTGGTGCCGGTCGGTGCGGAAACGGAACAGGCGGCAGATGCTCTGCGTGGGCTTTGCCAAGCGGTTTTCCGACAGATCGACTCCATCAATTTCACCAAAATCGGGGCCGTGGGAGCCGTGGCGCTCATCTTCATGGTGATTGGCGTTCTGGGGCGCATTGAGAACAGTTTCAACGCCATTTGGGGCGTGACGAAGGCACGCCCGGTGTGGCGCAAGTTCACGGATTATCTCAGCGTGATCATTGTGGCGCCGTTATTGGTTCTGGCTGCCACCTCCCTGCCGGTGCTGGAGAGCCTTCCGGATGCATGGGGATTGCGTGGGTTTGTTGAGGGACTTGGCATCATCAATCACCTTGCCCCGATCCTCGGCGGAACGCTCCTCTTTGCCTTCCTCTTCGGATTTTTGCCGAACACGCGCGTGAGCTTTGTCAGCTGTTTCTTCGGTGCGTTGCTCACGACCATTCTGCTCATGCTGTTTTTCCGGTTGTGCATGGTGCTTCAAGTGGGCATTGCCAACAACAGTCGACTCTATGGCTCGCTTGTCGCCTTGCCCATCCTGCTCTTCTGGATTTACTCAAGCTGGCAAATCATCTTGTTGGGGGCAGAGGTGTGCTACGTTCACCAACACCGAGCCGAGTTGCTTCGTGAGTCGGCGTTTACCCATCCCTCAGAGCGTGACTTGATTGTATTGGCGTTGGCCCTCGTGCTTTGGGCCGCCAAGTGCGTGGAGGACGATTCCGGGGCACTCTCAATGGAGCGTTTCGCCGATACGTTTGCGCTTCCTGAACGCGATGTTGAGCGCGTGGCTTCCATTTTGGAGCGTAGCCATATCCTTCTTCCCGTGATGGAAGGAAGTGGGGGGCAGCCGGCGGGATATGTGCTCAGTCGGTGTGCGACGCGCCTTACAGTGGCCGATGTCATCAATGCCTGCCTCGATGATACGCAGGGGGAGGCCGTTCTTCGGCGTGCCGCCGATCTTGGGCACCTTGGACCGCTTTCTGAAATTGAGCGCCAATTCTCTGAGGTTTTGGCCGGGCAGTTCTCTGTGACGATTGCCCAAGTCTTGGAGCGACACGCGAACGTTGGGAAATAAAAGGGCTTGAGGATGTCGCTCAGTGAGAAATGGCTAAACATTCGCCGTGGAGATCGCAAGAAGTCTCCCTTGGGTTCCCGTCGCAAGAGCGCCAAGGCGGGGTTTACCTTGCTGGAAGTGATTCTTGCCGTGATGATTCTGGGAGGGGGATTGACGGTCATTTATCGTGCGATTATCGTCAATGCCCGAATGGTTTCCGTCTCTCGCGAGCGGCAGGAAGTCGCGTATGTCTTTTCCCTTGGGGAATTGGAGCATCCGTTGCGCGACATTGAGGATATTGAGGAAGATGCCGTGGTCGAACCCGATGCGACCTTGCGTGAGGGGTATATCTTCGAGCGAACCGTCGATGAAAAGGAAGAGCCGGAAGAGGGAGTGGAGGATGACGGCCTCTACGTGGTCCGGACGATTGTCACGTGGGGAGATGGGGAGAATCGCGAGGAAATTGTCCGCTATCTAAGGAAGACGCAATGATGCGGCTGAACACAGATTGGCGCATGCGGCGCAGAGGGTGGGGGGACGAGTGCCGCAATTGGCCTCGCCAAGGCGGGTTTACGCTTGTCGAGATCTTGCTGGCGCTGACGTTGCTGGGGATGTTGACCATTATGCTCTTCTCCTCCTTTTACTCCGTCATTCGAGCGTGGGAGGCGGGACGTGCCGCCATTGATTCGGAAGGTCACGCGGATTACCTGATGGAGCAACTCGCTGCAGCGCTTCGCTCGGCTTACACCCCAGGCGTCGGAGAGAAATATGGCCTGGTCTTCACCGATGATGGGGAGGAGGCCGACGCTCGTGACACGATTGAATGGACGAAAACAGGCCCCGCGCTTGTGGGGGAAGATGCGGAATTCGCACAAGTGCCGCATCGCGTGCGTGTGACCGTCACGGAGAAGGATGGGGAGCATCCCGGCGGTTTCACGGTTCGGGCCTGGCGCCAAGATCTTCAGTTGGACGAATTCAATCCGGAGGAAGACACCGCAGAGCTCTGCCTTTCCCCGAAGGTCGTTGGGTTCAATTGCAGGATGCTGGATCCCGATCAGGAAAAGACCGTTGACGATGAAATCAATTGGGTGGATGAATGGACGAAGACCAACACCCTCCCAACGGCAATTGAGATCACCCTTTGGATGGAACCCGCCGAAAAGGGCGAAGACCCCATAGAAGCCAAGCGGATTGTTGAAATCCCGATGGGGCCGCTTTCTCAGAATCCATCCCTTGGAGCGTCCTCATCGGAAGAGGCCCGCCGCGGCACATCCACGTCCGTTGGCGGTGGGCGCCGTCGCCCGAATGGCCCGGTATCTTCCGGTCAAGGAGGGAATCCTCCCCCAGGCCCGGGGGGTGGGGGAGCCGCTCCGCCGGCACCTCCGGCTCGCTAAACGAAAGAGGGCGCAGAACGCGCCCTCTATTTTTGCCGGGATGCTCTTCACGGTCTCAAAAGCAGGACGTTTGGGGAGACTTCACTCCAACCCTTTTAGTTGCTGACAGCCCTTATGGTTGCTATGGGAGGCTTTGTGCCTATTTGCACGAGGCGGATTTGTGCTCTCAAAACGAAAACAAAACCAAAGGGAGCGAGTCTCCCTTTGGTTTTGCGCTTTCAGACGCACGCTTTCGCGTGCGGGAAACGGCCGCCTTAGAGGGCGCGCAGACGCGCGGCCTTGCCGGTGCGGCTACGGAGGTAGTAAAGCTTCGCGCGGCGAACCTTGGCGTGGCCGGTCACTTCAATGCTCTGGATGGAAGGGGAAGCGAAGGGGAACACCTTTTCCACGCCAACGCCGAAGGAGATGCGGCGCACGGTGAAGGTTTCGGTAATGCCCTTGCCGTCACGGGCGATGACATCGCCGGCGAACACCTGAATGCGCTCTTTGTCGCCTTCCTTGATTTTGACGGAGACACGGACGATGTCGCCGATGGCAAGCTCGGGGCATTTCTTGGGGTTCTTCTCCGCCGTCATGGCGTTCACTTTTTCGAGGGCTTTCGCGATCATTGTCGTTATCCTTACTGCTGTATCAAATCTGGACGATGCCGAACCGTGCGGTCGAGCATCTGATGTCTACGCCAACGCTCCATACGGGCGTGGTCGCCATTGAGGAGCACCTCCGGCACGCATTGCCCCCGCCAAACGGGCGGCCGTGTGTACTGGGCCTGCTCCAAAAGACCTTCGGAGAAGGACTCCTTGGCCGTGGCCTCCTCTCCGCCTCCAAGCACGCCAGGCAGGAGGCGCGTGACGCTGTCGATGACGACCGCCGCGGGCAGGGCCCCATTGGTCAGCACATAGTCGCCGATGCTGAGCTGTTCATCGGCCAGCGTTTCCACCGCACGCTCATCCATGCCCTCATAATGGCCACAGAGGAAGATGAGGTGGCTCTCTTTTGCCAAACGCCGCGCGGCATCCTGGCGGAAAGGAACCCCTTGCGGGGACATGGCCACAACATGCGTATCAGGTCGGCGGAGGCTCTCGACCGCCTCAAAGAGCGGTTCGGGCTTCATCAGCATCCCTGCGCCGCCGCCATACGGCTTGTCGTCCAATGTTCCGCGAGCGTCGTGCGAAAAATCGCGCAAATCAACGGCGTGGATCTCAGCGGCACCCATCGCCACCGCCCGGCGCAAAATGCTTTCTCCGAAAAAGCCTCTCAGCATTCCGGGAAAGACCGTCAGAACGTCAATGCGCAGGGACACGCGGAACCTCCGCGGAGGGTTTAGGCCTGGGCGGCCTGAGCCTTCTGGGCCTGCTTGATGAGGGAGGCGACCGTCTCGGACACCTGGGCGCCCTGGCTCTTCCAGTAGGCCACGCGCTCAAGGTTGAGGCCGCACTTGTTCTCGGTCTTGCGGGGGTCGTACCAGCCGAGAATCTCAAGGAACTTGCCATCGCGCGGGCTACGGGAATCGCAGGCCACCACACGGAACGTCGCCACACGGTTGCAGCCCGTCTTACGCAATCTGATCTTGACCATTCTTCAATCTCCGGGACCCCACGCTTCGCTACCTTCGCGGGGTCGGTTGGGGTTCATCACATTCATTTGGTTGAATGAGCCATCTATTATGCCAAAACAGCTTCACTTCCGCAAGCAGAAAAGGAAGCACGCGGCAGAGGCGCATGATTCACTGACAATGAACAAGCATGAATCTTGCAAGGAGCGCCGAATTGCGCTAGAGTGGAAGCATGAAACCGATGATGACGCCTTTGGCGCTTGCCGCCGTTCTTGCGCTTTTCCCCCTTCGGATGGAAGCTGTGGCGCCTTCTGGGGGTGCTCTGCCCGCGACCCTTCGTCCGGAGCCGCAACAGCGCGATTCTTACGATTGGAAGGCGCGACATGCCGCAGTCTTGGCGCGCAACCGAACCGTCAAGCCGGACGTGGTGTTTTTTGGCGATAGCATCACCCATTTTTGGGGAGGTGAGCCGTCGGGATCCGCGTATGGGCCGGAGGCATGGGCTTCCCTTTTCAAAGGTTTGACGGTGACGAATCTCGGCTTTGGCTTCGACTATGCCGACAATGCGTATTATCGGATTCTGAACGGCGAGCTTGACGGCATTTCCCCCAAAGTTGTCCTTGTGAACATTGGCACCAACAATTTGGGGCATCGCCACGATTCCGCCGAGGCTTGTGCCGCGAACGTGACGGCGCTCGTGCGCCTGATCCGTGAGCGTCAGCCGAAGGCAAAGATTTTGCTGTTGGGCATTTATCCTCGGCGGGAGCCCGCTTTGGCAGAGCCCATCCGAGAGGTCAATCAGCGGTTGAAGCCGCTTGCCGATGGCCGGTATGTCTTTTACGCCGATCCGGGGAGTACGCTTCTCGGCTCTGACGGTTTGGCCGACCCGAAAGCGATGCGTGATACCGTTCATCCCAATGCCGAGGGTTATCGGCGCCTTGGCAAGGCGATTCGTTCCGCGTTGGAGCCTTTGCTGTAATTTAAGGTTTTAGCCAGACGTAGGCGCCGGCCGATGGCACTTATTGGAGCACGGAGCATCCCATGGCGGGATGCTCCGTGTCGCGTTGTGGGATGCAGTGTTCCTCAAAAGGTGGGACGGTTTGAAACGTGTGCCGCCCAAAATCGATGGGAATGAGTGGAGGGGGTGCTGGGCGTTTACCGTTTCTGTGCTTCACCGTGAAGGACGGTTTGCGTTGGCGGGGCTTGAAGCCCAGCCGTCCAAAAAGAAAGGCCCCAACCAAGTTGGGGCCTTTTGCAAGCGGGTGCTTACTTCTTGTGGCGGTTCGCCTTGATGCGTTTGCGGTACTTGTGCTTCGACATCTTGGCGCGACGTTTTTTCTTGATGGAACCCACGTTCGTGCTCCTTGGTGTTTGTTTGGGGGTTAGAAAATGACCTTGTTGAGGGCCAGTTCGATGATGCCCTGCGCGCCGGCGGCACGCAAGGCCGGGATGAGGTCGCGGACCTCATCTTCCAGAATCACGGTTTCGATGGCCACCCAACCTTCCGCGCTGATGCGGTTGACCGTGGGGGCGTGAAGCGAAGGCAACAGGCCGGTGATTGCCGGCACTTGGGCCTCGGGCGCATTCATCTTGAGAAGCACGCGGCTCTCGGCGGCGAGGGCACCCTGGAGCAACATCGCGACCTGCTCAATCTTGGCGCGCTTGGCGGGATCCTGCCACGCCGTCTTGTTGGCGATGAGGCGCGTGGTGGAGGTGAGCACCGTGTCGACGATGCGCAGATTGTTTGCGCGCAGAGAACTCCCCGTCTCGGTGAGCTCAATGATGGCATCCACCAGCTCCGGGGCCTTGACCTCCGTGGCGCCCCAAGAGAATTCGACGGTGGCGTTGACGCCGTGCTGATCGAGATAACGGCGCGCCAAGCCGACGGCTTCCGTTGCGATGCGTTTCCCCTCCAAATCCTTGACGCTTTGGATGGGGGAATCGTTGGGCACGGCAACCACCCAGCGCACGGGGCGGCTGGTGGCCTTGGAGTAGCACATCTCGCAGACTTCGTGAACGTCGGAACCGTTCTCGTAAATCCAGTCGAACCCGGTGATGCCGGCATCCAGCAACCCCAGCTCAACATAGCGCGCGATTTCCTGCGGGCGGATGAGGCGGCACCGCAGCTCCGAATCATTCACGGAAGGGACATACGAACGCGAAGAGCAGGTCATGGAAAACCCTGCGCGCCGCATGAGGTTGAACGTCGATTCCTGAAGGGAGCCTTTGGGAAGGCCAAGGGTGATAGGCATAAAGGTGATTCCTCTGATGGTAAAAAACCGCAATAGTATGGCATAAGTCCGCGTAGGGTGCAAGCCTCTGGCCATCGGCACGGTTCTTCGCCAGTCACTGTGGGCAAACCCGTTTAGGCCACAAATACGATAGACGCTGAGGGCAACGTCTTTCCTATCCTCTCATGTTCCCTAAGGAAAGCCAAGTAAGATGACGGATTGCGATACGAACAAAAAGGATGTTCTCGACAGGAACGGCGGAGACGTTGAAATCCCCGCCACCTGTCGGGAACTTCCCTCCTCCCCTGAGTTTGCCCACAGTAAGCGCAGAAGAACCATCGGCACTGTGCTAAGTTGTGAAATGGCATTTTAATCTTGACAGGGGGGGGGGGGTGGTAATATGCGGCTGTTTTCGAAGGTGCTCTCAGGAAAATTGGAGGACGATTGACGATGAAACGCATGATGGTGTTGGCGGCGGCGATTTGCGCCGCGGGAATGGTGAGTGCGGTCAGTACAAATTGGACATCATATGGAACGCACACAAAGGGGAATTATGCCGACAGTGGTCTCAATATTGGGAAAGGGGAGGCTGGTACCATCGCACTTGTGTTCACACCGAGTTCATTAACAGGTGACGCAAATGGTGCGAAGTATCTGATGATGTTTGGCGCACAGGCAGAGGGAACTACTGATGCTTCGCAGGGAGGATCGTTGAATCGTGTACAACTTGCTTACAACAATGGTGCGTTATTGTTCAACGTCTTGAATACCGGGGCGCAGGGAGGAACCTCCGTACTGGAGGGCGGGATGCAATCCTTCGGAGAGCTTTATACAGGGAAGGAGAATGTATTGGCCTTGAGCATTGACCGGACGACGGAGGGAACAATTGCCTTTACGGTGACGGTGAATGGCACAAAAAAAACGTTTTCCATTACGGATGACACGGAGAATGCTTACCGGATTTTCTCCTTGAATCAGAATTATGGGGGAAGTTCCAATGTGGCGCCGGAGGGAACGACGTTTGATATTTACACAATGTCGGGCGTAGCGACTGCGGAGGACATCGCTTCGCTTCCCGAGCCGACGGCGTTGGCGTTGCTGGCGCTGGGCGTGGCGGGGCTGGCGTTGCGCCGCCGTGTGGCGTAAGGTCGGCTTTGAGCTTGTTTGTGGCAGGTCGGCCTATGGCTTGGCCTGCCTTTTTGTTGGAAGGGATGGAGTGTGGTTATGCGTTCATTGTTGCTTCTTTGGGTTGGGATGGCCATGGGGTCGGCGTTTGCGGGGACGGTGACGTTTTCGGGGAAGACGGCCGACGCTATTGAGGCCGTGGGCGCGTGGGGCCTTGAGGCGGTGGCGTGGCAGCCGTATGATGCCACCGTGGATACGTGGACTAAGTGCGGGTTTATGGCCACGGGGAGCGTCTGGAAGGATAAGACGCTGTTTGCGCCAGATGTCAACATTCAGACAGCGGGGCGCTGGCGGGCGACGTTTCGGGCGGCGGAGCCGGCGATGCTGTATCAGGTGATGCTGTCGGTTCGGATTCACAATAGCAGTGGGGAGACGCAAACGCAGGGGACGCTGCGTTCGGCGACCTTTCGGTTGGCGACTGCGACGGCAGAGGCTTCCGCCACGGTCACCCTGACGGGGGCGGGGACGTTGGAGGCGCAGCAGAACACGGTGACCTTGGTCTTTGACACGGCGGTGACGGTGGCGGCGGGGGAGAGCATCACGTTGATGTGTGAGCGGGCGGAGGAGACGCTGGGCTGTTACTTTGGGCTCACGCAGGTGGCGTTTGAGGATTGTCTTGTTGTTTCGGGGGAGGTGGCGTGGCCGGAGGATGGCTCATCGCCGATGGTTTGCTTCCAAGGCGGCACTCTGACGATTCCGGCGGGGGTGACGGTGAATGGTTTGCGGGTGATGGAGGATTCCGCGGGAGGCACGCTCCGGGTGTTTGGGGCGTTGCATGGGGTGGATTCCGGGGAACCCGCGAGGACGGCGTTTCCGCTTCCTGCGGAGGTGACGGTGATCTTGGAGGATGGGGCGGAGCTCTTTATGGATGGGCGGCTGTCGGCGCGGGTGTGTGTGCCGGGAGCGGCGATGCTGGGGGCGGCCTCGGAGGAGGGCACCCTGACGTTGGATGCCGTGGAGTTTGGCAGTGAGGCACAGCCGCAGGTGATGCGGGGCTGTGTGGAGGTTTACCGTTGCCGCATGTTCGGCGTGGCGGAGGGGGCGGCCCTCCGGCGTTGGGATTGCGTGGGGCAACGGATGCGGATTCGGTGACGAACGGGAGGAAAAGGAAATGCGACGCAGAACGTTTCTGAAGGCGCTTGGCGCGTGTGCGGCGGCGGCACCGGGGGCACTTTGGGCCATGGGCCCGGAAGAGGTTTCGATGGTGCGCCCGGATCTTCCGGAGATCCCTGGCGTGGGACGCCGGCCTAACGTGATTTTGGTGCTGTGCGATGACCTTGGTTGGGGGGATTTGGGGCTTTTTTGGCAGAATGGGCGGTCGGGGGAGCCGCATATTGACACGCCGAATCTGGATGCGGCAATGCGCCGTGGCGTGATGCTGACGCAGGCATATACCACCGCTCCCGTTTGTGCCCCGGCCCGGGCTTCGATGGTGACGGGAAAACATCAGGGGCACTGCAACCTTCGCGACAATATGTTTGACCGCCCGATTGATGCGCACATGACCCTCGGAACGGTGATGAAGCGGGCGGGTTACGCCACGTGGCACGTCGGCAAATGGGGCATTGGCGGCGGTTATGAGAGCGGAGGGGTGCCGCGTCGCGCAATGGCGTGTGATGCGGGGTTCGATTACTCCTACGGTTATCCGGCACACGCGCATGGGCACTCGTTCTATCATTGGGAGAGCGCGAATTGGAGGACCTCCAAGACGGGCTCTCCCCTCGTGGAGAATGTCTCGGCCGCCGCCTACAAGGATGGCCGATATGCCCAGCTTTCCGCAGGCGCGGAAGGGATGGCGTTTGAGCAGGACGAGGAGGGAACCTATTGGCGGCGCTTGGTGGCGAACGCGGAGGTGCGTTATTGCTATGACACCGACCTGTTCACCGCCAAGATCAAGCAGCTCATCAAGGCGCACCAGGAGGCGGGGAGAAGTGAGCCGTTCTTCTGCTATGCCTGTTATACCACGGTGCATGGTTCCGGTTCGCAGAACAGCCAAGGGGATACCACGCTGGCTTCCGTCGAAAACTTCCATGTGCCGGGGCGCGCCTATCCGGCGTTGGATGAGGCGGACACCAATTGGGGTGGGGGCGTGACGTGGGAGAAGGATGACGGGGGACGGCTTCCGTTCAAGGAAATCAATGCAGATGGCGGGAATACGTCCAACACATACATTCACCCCGACTATCAGGCGTATGATTCGGTCTCCAAGCGCCGCTATGCCACCAATGTGCGCCGTTTGGACGATGCCTTGGGGGATTTGCTGAACTTTCTGCGGGTGCGAGGGCTGGAGGAAAATACGTTGTTCATCTTCACGTCGGACAATGGTCCGGCCGGCGAATATCTCTCTCCCGCGGGGATCACGTGGGTGCAGAATGCCTTCGATTCCAATGGGCCTTTCAAGGGAATGAAGCGATGGAGCTATGAGGGCGGGCTTCGAGAGCCGACTTTTGCCGTGTGGCCGGGGGTGATCCCGGCGGCGGACGGGGAGACGCCGCGCACCTGTGCGTTCCCCTTCCAGTTCCCCGCGTGGATGGCCACATTGGCCGATGTCGCGGGACTGCCGCAGCCGGCGCATTGCGATGGCGTTTCCCTCCTGCCCTCGCTCACGGGGGTGGGTCGGCAATTGCCCATGCGTATCTACACGGAATACAGCGATGGAGGCTCAGGGCAGAGCTTCGGGTTTGAGCAGATGGTGCGCGACGGCGATTACGTGCTGATTCGCAATCGTGGTGTCGGCGGAACCGTTGAACTTTACGACGTGGCGCACGACGAGGGCCAAACCAACGACCTTTCCGGGGCGCCGGAGCAGGCGCATCGTGTCCGATGGATGAGTGATTTGTTGCTGACGTGCCGTATTCCTTCGGCCAAGGTTCCGGCGTCTTGCGGGGCGATTTCCGCCCATGCGCAGTCCCCCGCGGCGCTTGATGATCTCCCGTTGCCGGCGACGCCGTGTGCGGGAAGGTTGCCGCCATGGGAGGTGCGCCTCTTCTTGAAGGGGGCGGCGGATTGGCCGTGGGTGCCCAATTTCAGGACGCTTGTGCCGGATGTTGGTTTCTTGGCAGACGATGCTTCAGCCATGCGGGCCCGCCTTCCTGACGCGGAGGCCTTTGGTTTGTCGGTGCGAGGATGGTTGGAAGTGGAAGAGGACAGTGAGGTTCTTTTCTCCGCCGAGGGTGCGGGCGGATGCCAGCTTTGGCTGCACGAGGCGCATGTGCTTGAATATGAGGCGGGAGATTGCTCCGAGGGACGCTCCATATCGTTCTCTCTCGCGAAGGGGCGGCATCCTTTTCGGCTTTGGCTTACGTCAACCCAAGGGGGCGCGGGGCTTTGCAAGGTTGCAGCTGGGAGTCTGACGCTGGCTTGACGCTAGGGCGCTGGACGCCAATTCTCGCCCTTTTGACGGATGCATCCCGCCACGATCGGCAGTTCGTGGCGGGATGTTTTGATTTTGCATGATTTCGGGGGATGGGGAGGGTAAAAGGGCGGGCGCCGTGGGGAAACCCACGGCGCCCGCAGCCGTTCGAGATGGACACGCTTAGTATTGGATGGAGGCGTGGTATTCCTGAATCGATTCGACTTCACCCCGGCCTTCCTTGCGGGCGGCGGCGATGCCTTTGACGGACATCTCGGCGGCGGCGAGGGTCGTCATGTAGGGCACGCGGTATTTGAGGGCGGCTTTGCGGATGGAGGAACCATCGGCCAGCGCATCGCGGCGGGGGCTGGGGGTGTTGATCACCAGCTGAACCTGTTTGTTCACGATGAGGTCGAGGACATTCGGGCGGCCTTTGCCGATTTTGGCCACGGATTCGCTCTCAATGCCGAAGGGATCAAGGAAGCGCTTGGTGCCGGGGGTGGCGTAGAGCTTGAATCCGAGATCGACGAAGGCTTTGAGCGCTTGCGCGGACTCTTCGTTCTTGACGGAGAGGGAAGCGAGCACGGCGCCACCTTCGGGGAGCGGCGCGCCTGCGGCTTCCTGGCTCTTGCAGAAGGCAATGGCCGGATTCCGGGCGAGGCCGAGGACTTCGCCGGTGGAACGCATTTCGGGGCCGAGAACGGGATCCACTTCCGGGAACTTGTCGAAGGGGCAGACGGCTTCCTTCGCGCCGTAGTAGGGGAGCTTCCCGTGGCGGAGGCCGAGGCTGTCCATGGGTTCGCCGAGCATGAGGCGGGTGGCCGCCGAGGCCATCTGGATGGCGCAGACCTTCGAGACGAGGGGAACGGTGCGGGAGGCGCGAGGATTGGCCTCGAGCACGTAGACCTTGCCGTTCTCAATGGCGTACTGCATGTTCATGAGGCCGCAGACGTGGAGGGCCTTGGCGATCTTGCGCGTGTAGTCCTTGATGGTGGCGAGGCAGTCTTCCGGAATGTTGGCGGAGGGAAGAATGCAGGCGGAGTCGCCGGAGTGGACGCCGGCGAGCTCGACGTGTTCCATGACGGCGGGGATGAAGACTTCCTCGCCGTTGCTGACCGCGTCGGCTTCGCATTCAAGGGCATGCTGGAGGAAGCGGTCGAGCAGGAGGGGGCGATCTTCTGTGACGCCGACGGCCTTGGCGACGTATTCGCGGAGCATGGGTTCATCGTAGATGACTTCCATGCCGCGGCCGCCGAGCACGAAGGAGGGGCGGATCATCAGCGGGTAACCGATGCGGTTGGCGACGGAGATGGCCTCATCAATGTTGATGGCCATGCCGCTCTCTGGCATCGGGATGCCGAGCTTGTCCATCATATGGCGGAAGAGGTCACGATCCTCTGCCACGTCGATGGAGTCAATGGAGGTGCCCAGGATGTTGCAGCCGGCATCGGAAAGCTCGCGGGCGATGTTGAGCGGGGTCTGCCCGCCGAACTGCACGATGATGCCCAGCGGCTTTTCCTTGCGGTAAATCTGGAGCACGTCTTCGACGGTGACAGGCTCAAAGTAGAGACGATCGGAGGTGTCGTAGTCGGTGGAGACGGTTTCGGGGTTGCAGTTGACCATCACCGTTTCGTAGCCCATCTCGCGGAGGGTGAAGGCGGCATGGCAGCAGCAATAGTCGAACTCGATTCCCTGACCGATACGGTTGGGACCACCGCCAAGGATCATCACCTTCTTGGGGTTGTGATCGAAGGAAAGCGCATCGGGTGCATTGTAGGTGGAGTAATAGTATTCCTTGCCTTCCACGCCGCTGACGGGCACAGCGTGCCAACCTTCGACGACGCCAAGAGCTTCGCGGCGTTCCCGGAGCGCTTTCTCGCGGACCCCGAGGATCTTTGCGAGGTAACGATCGGAGAAGCCATCCTTCTTGGCCTGCGCGAGGAGTTCGTCGGGCGGAAGCGTGCCCTTGTATTCCAAGAGCTTCTCTTCCAGCTGGACGAGTTCGCGCATCTGCTGGACAAAGTAAGCTTTGACGGCACAGGCATCGAAAATCTGTTCGTCGGTGGCACCCTGACGGAGGGCTTCATACATGATGAAGTGCGTTTCGCTGCTGGGCGTGCGCAACTTGTCGAGCAACTCCTTGAGGGAATACCTCTCCCAGCCCACCCAGCCGAGTCCGTGGCGGCCCTTTTCGAGCCCGCGGATGGCCTTCTGCAACGCCTCTTTGTAGGTCTTGCCGATGCTCATCACTTCGCCGACGGCCTTCATCTGCGTGCCGAGCTTGTCTTCCACGGCGCGGAACTTCTCAAAGGCCCAGCGGGCGAACTTGAGAACGACATAATCGCCGGAGGGAGTGTACTTTTCCAGCGAGCCGTCGCGCCAGTAGGGCAGTTCATCCAGCGTCATGCCGGCGGCCAGCTTGGCGGAGACGAGCGCGATGGGGAAACCGGTGGCCTTGGAGGCCAAAGCGGACGAACGGGAGGTGCGGGGATTGATCTCAATGATCACCACACGGCCGCTCTTCGGGTCGTGCGCGAACTGCACGTTGGTGCCGCCGATGACGCCGATGGCCTCCACAATCTTGAACGCCATCTTCGTGAGTCGGTCGATGAGCGGTTGCGCAATGGTGAGCATGGGAGCCGCGCAGAAAGAGTCGCCGGTGTGCACTCCCACAGGGTCAATGTTTTCGATGGTGCACACGCAAACCATTTGGTTCTTTGCGTCGCGCACCACTTCGATTTCAAGCTCTTCCCAGCCCTTGATGGATTCCTCCACGAGAATCTGGTGCGTCATGGAGAGGTCGAGGCCTTTTCGAGCGATGGTGCGCAACTCCTCGACGTTGTAAACGAAGCCACCGCCGGCACCACCCATCGTGTAGGCCGGACGAATGACCATTGGGAAGCCAATTTCCTCGGCGATGTGTTCGGCCTCTTCCACGCTGTTGGCGATTCCGGAGCGGGGTGTCTCAATGCCCAGCTGCTCCATGGTGTGCTTGAAGATGTCGCGATCCTCACCGCGCTCGATGGCCTCCAAATTGACACCGATGACCATCACGCCGTATTTGTCAAGAATGCCGGCTTTTGCCAGAGCCGAGGACATATTCAATCCCGTCTGTCCGCCCAGGTTGGGCAGGATGGCGTCCGGACGCTCCTTGGCGATGATCTGCTCCAAACGCTCCAAGTTCAAGGGCTCAATGTAGGTGGCATCGGCCATGGAGGGGTCGGTCATGATGGTGGCCGGATTGGAGTTCACCAACACGATCTTGTAACCCAGCGCACGCAACGCTTTGCATGCCTGCGTGCCTGAGTAGTCAAACTCGCACGCTTGCCCGATGACGATAGGCCCCGAGCCGATGATAAGCACCTTCTTGATGTCCGAACGCTGCATACTGTTGACCTTCCTTCCGCCGCGCCCTGCGCGCGGGTTTGTTTCGCTTATAAACCGGGCTTATAGTCTACCATAAGCATGTTTGCTTCGCATGAAATTTTTCCGGATTGTGGAATGATCTTCTCCGGGAATGGAATAGAAATGTGCGTTCCTTTTTGGTATATTCACCCCCGTTTTTGGGCTCGTGGTGGAATTGGCAGACACGCAGGATTTAGGTTCCTGTGCCTTACGGCGCGAGGGTTCGACCCCCTCCGAGCCCACCAGATAGGGTTGGATTTATGCGGACAGGCATCGGTTTTGATACGCATCGGTTGGTGGAAGGGCGAAAGTTGATCCTCGGTGGCGTGGAGATCGCGCATCCTTTCGGCTTGTTGGGACATTCTGATGCGGATGTGCTCACGCATGCGATTATGGACGCACTGCTGGGAGCTATCGCGGCGGGAGACATTGGCCAGCATTTCCCTGACACGGACCCTAAGTGGGAGGGGGCGGACAGCCTAAAGTTGTTGTGTGCGGTGGTGGCGTTGTTGCGTGAGCGAGGATGGCGTGTGGGGAACGTGGATGCCACGGTCTTGGCGGAACGGCCCAAGTTGATGGCTCACATCCCGGAGATGCGTTCACGCTTGGCCGAAGCGATGGGGGTTGGAGAGGCGGATGTTTCCGTGAAGGCCACAACGGTGGAAGGACTTGGTGCGATTGGCCGCCGAGAGGGGATTTCTGCGATGGCGGTCGCTACAGTGGAACGATTGTGACCGCATTTGACGGTACGTGGATCGTCGGGTTTTCTCCGGGAATTGAGGGGAGAAGGACTTGTCTCTAGAATCAACGCGGGGCGGTTGTTTGACCGCCCCGCGCTTTTGGGATATGGATAATCGCCCGTTATTTCACGAGGTCCCGTTCCGGCATCGGAAGGGTGTAGAACTGGCAGGAGTCCGGATAGAATTGGCGCTTGGGCTTTCCTCCGACGGGGCGTCCGTCGGCCCACAGCTCAACATTGCGAGGCGTCACACGGAAGGTGAGTGCGACTTCACGGTCCTTGGGAAGCGCATAATCGAAGGTGTATTGCGCCCCCTCACGGCGGAACCCAACCTTTCCATTCACCGGAGAGACGGCCCAAAGATCGGTTTCATCGCCTTCGGCAAGTTTGAGCGGCTGATCCCCGGTTCGCGTGACGGCATAGGTCTTTTCCCACTGCGGAACCGCCAAACAGACAGGGGAGCCATTGGCGGCCATGCAACGCAAGAAGTTGGCATACGAACGCTTCGGAGGCTCGCGATCCCAAGTCTTTTGCGCTACGATTGCGCAGTTTCGTCGAATGCGGGCCAACAGATCGCGTCCGGTGAGGCCGGGGTCGGTGAGGAATGAATTGTCGTTCCACATGGCCCAAGCGCCTCCAAGCAATTTGGGGTCTGCTGGGTCAACGCTTTGGTTGTGGAAAAGGGCCGGGGTCCAACGCTCGTAAAGGAACTTGGTGTCAATATCGTCACCGTAGGCACCGATGTTTCCTTTCCCGTTGGGGACAACGTAGGTGTAAGAATCAAGAATGTTGATAATGTCGTATCCGGCCTTGATGGCTTCACGAGGGTTTTGCCATCCCATGCTCCAAATGTGCATCTGTACACCTTCCGATGTGACGGGAGTGGTGCCGCGCTTTTGGGAGAGGGAACCCCATAGACGGGGCGTTTTGCCTTTGGCACGAATGTGCTTGAGCATTTGGTCGGCGAATTTCCGATAACTTTCGCTGTCGCCGTAGTATTCATCGGTTCCGATGTGGACAATGTCTCCCGAGAACACATCGTCATCGATGTATTCATCGAAAATGGAGGAAACGAACCCAAACGTTTCAGGATTGTTGAGGTCAAGCATCGCCGCGCGTTCGCAATCGTGCTTCTTGCCTACGGACCCCTTGTACATCAAATCCGGGCGAACACGGACCAAGGAGAGCGCATGCCCAGGAACGTCCAGCTCGGGTACCAGTGTGACGCCGCGAGCGGAAGCATAGGCCACAAGCGCCTTATAATCGGCCTTGGAATAAACAATGTCCGTGGAGGCCAAGCCCTTGATTTTGGATTCCAGGCGGAATCCTCCGGCGGTGGGCTCTTGTTTGAGGACATCTTCCGCGGTCTTCACGCCGGGATAACGATGAAGCCAAATGTAGTTGTCGGAGAGGTGAAGCTGGAGGTCGTTGAGCTTGTAATAGGAACAGAGATCAATGATCTGACGTAGCGTGGTCAGTGTGAACGGTTTGCGTCCACAATCGAACATGAAACCGCGCACGCGGTAGTCGGGCCAGTCTTTGGCGATGCCACAGGGGAATGTCCCCTCATTGGCCCGAAGGACTTGCAGGAGAGAGCGTGTCCCCCAGAACGCACCGAGCGGGGTGGACGCTTCGATTCGGATGCCGTTTGGGGTTGCGGTGAGCACGTAACCCTCGGAGTGGCCTATGATTCCGGGGGAGATGGCAAGCAATATATCCCCAGGGCCGAAGGATTCGCTGGAGAACCAACCCTTACGTTCTTGGACGAGCGGAAGCTTCAGTTCGGCAGCGAAGGTCGCCGCGTAGGTTTTCAAGTCCGCGCAGGCATTTTCAGGGATGACGATACGTGAGGTCGCTTGGACTTTATAGGTGCCAGCCTCTGTGGCCTCTGTCCATTGGCGGAGCTCCGGAATGACACTGGGCTTGGCACCCCAAGCGACGGCACCAACCAAGAGCACGACAGGAAGTAAGAACGCTTTCATAATGCGGAGAAGGATAACATGGAGGCATTGGGCAGTGCAAGCAATGCGATTATCGGAATATCAAGGGGAAAGACGGCATAACGGAGGAATCAGCGATGTGCTATACTCTCCCAACCGACGCGCCGTGCGCGCCGGATGTTTTCTGTTCGGAACCGACATGGAGAGAGGACCATGGCCAAAGGCGTCGCGGATGCGTTGAACGGTTGGAATGCGGTCAAGAGCGCGGAACTTTATGGGGTGGACGCGTGGGGGCATGGCTATTTTGGCGTGTCTCCCGATGGGTTCGCCACGGTTCGCCTGCAAAAAGGCGGCAAACCGGTGGATGTGAAGTTTGAGACCATCGTCAAAGAATTGTATGACCGCGGGATGAGCCTTCCGGTTCTTTTGCGCTTCAGTGACATTTTGGCTTCGCGCATCAAGACGATCAACGAGGCCTTTGCGAAGGCGATCGCCGACTACAAGTACAAAGGGGTTTATCGCGGGGTTTATCCAATCAAGGTGAACCAGCAACAGCAGGCGGTCAAGGATGTGGTCACGTATGGGCGGGCTTACCATCACGGATTGGAGGCAGGCTCGAAGGCGGAGCTGATTGCGGCATTGGCCTACATGCACGATCCGGAGGCCTATATCGTATGCAATGGTTACAAGGATGAAGAGTTTGTCCGGTTGGCGCTGGGGTCTCTCAAGATGGGGCTTCAGACCATGCTCGTGCTGGAAAGCTTGGAAGAGCTCGACATCATCCTCTCCGTGGCAGAAAGCATGAAAGTGAAGCCGCGCATCGGCATTCGCGTGAAGCTGAGCAGCAAAGTGGGCGGGAAGTGGAGTGAGAGCGGCGGCGATCGATCCGTCTTTGGCCTCACGCCAAGTCAGTTGATCCTTGCGGTGGATCGTCTGCGCGCCGAAGGGAAGCTTGATTGCTTGGAAATGTTGCACTATCACTTGGGGTCACAGGTGCCCAACATTCGCGAGATCCGTGACACGATCAAAGAGGCATCGCGGTTCTATGTCGGGCTTGTGAAGGAAGGGGCCCCCATGGGCATCTTCGATATTGGTGGTGGTTTGGCGATTGACTATGACGGAAGCCACACCAACTTTGAGAGCAGCGCGAATTACGACATTTCCGAGTATTGCGCTGACGTGGTGGAAGGGATCATGCTTGCCTGCGATCATGCCAAAGTGCCTCATCCCACCATCATCAGCGAGTCCGGCCGAGCCCTCATCGGGTACTATTCCGTGCTCCTTGTGGATGTGCTTGGCACGGCGACGTTTGAGACTCCCGAATCCACCACCCCAGACCCGGATTTGGATTCCAAGGGGGTGCCTGAGTGCATTGCGAACTTGCTTGACGTCGCCAAGAATCTTCGCACCAAGAATCTCCCCGAGTATTTCAACGACGCCCTTTACTATCGCGAGGAAATCCAAAAAGCCTTCAAGCAGGGCCTTATCACGTTGCGTCAGCACGCCGCGGCGGATCGGCTCTTTTGGTCCATTTTGACGCGAATCCGTGCCGAGGTGCCGAAGCTCAAATATGTGCCGGAGGATTTGTTGGGGCTCGACGAGGCGATGGCGGACATCTACTACTGCAATTTCTCCGTCTTCCAGTCTCTTCCCGATGCTTGGGCCATTGATCAGCTCTTCCCGATCATGCCGATCCATCGCCTTTGTGAGAAGCCGGCACGCAGCGCACATTTGTCCGACATTACCTGTGACTGCGATGGCCAGATTGATAAGTTTATCGATCTTCATGACGTAAAGCGGGCGCTTCCGCTTCATTCGGTTCGCGAAGGCGAAGACTACATCCTCGGGGCTTTCCTTGTGGGCGCCTATCAGGAAACGTTGGGCGACTTGCACAACCTTTTCGGCGATACCAATGTCGCCTCCGTTCGTCTCGATGAAGATGGCGACATCGATTTCACCGACGAAGTGGAGGGCGACACCGTGGAAGAGGTGCTCACCTACGTTGAATACACGCCGGCGGATCTCGTGGCCCGCTTCCGGCGTTTGACCGATGCTGCCATGAAGGCCAAACGAATCACGGCCTTGGAGCGTCGCAAGATCCTTGCTTCTTATGAGAATGGCCTGCGCGGATATACGTATTTCGAAATCTGAGCATCGAGCGAGAGGAATCAAAAGAAGGAGGGGCGCCGCTGGCGCCCCTCCTTCTTTCAGCGAAAAGGTCTCTCAGCGCACCTGCAATGAGAGTTCGCTGAGCGTGGCCCAAATCTGACCCGCGATGGCAGGGGAGAGGGCCGTAAAACGGAGATAACGCGCCTTCATTGGGGAGGAAAGCTCAAGCGTCTTCCATCCACGGGAGGCGGCGGTCCAACCTGTCGGGCCCTCATAGGCCTTTGCCCATGCCTTATTGTCGGCGCTGAGTTCAATGCGGCACTTCCCGATGAGGCCATTGGTTTCATCCGCGCGCGGCAGCAGACGAATCCCAACGATATCCTGCGTTTCGCCAAGGTCAAGCGTAAAGGCGTGAGGATAATCGGGGTGGACGTTGCGCCAATCCGTGTGCCAGTAAGTCTTCGGGTTGCCATCGAAGATGTGGGCAACGTTTCCTTCGCCGGGTTCCTCGGAGGAAACGTCGAGGACCTTCCATGCCGCACGGCGCACCTCCTTGGTGAAGGTCCTGGTCATGGCAGGCGTGGGCAACTGTCCCTCGCCGGGTTCGACGATGGCCGAAACGGTGCCACTTTCGAGGGCGAAGGGCCCGGCATACGGTTTTGCGGCTTCCCCATTGACCGAAACTTGGACTTTGGCGCCGGCACGGTTGGGCTCCACCGTGACCATGCCCTTGGCATCGCGAGAGATGAGCGCCAGCCCGGCTGTCTCACGGAAGGGGCGGGCCTTGAAGGGACGAGAGCCGAAGCGAAGCGCGAAGCCAAAGACGAAGGGGCGGTTGTACACCAAATGCTCTGCCCATGGGCGGGGCCCGCAGGAACCGTTGCCGAGGCCGGTCTGTGCGTAGTCCAAGTGGAGCCAAACCTTGTCGGGAGGCGGCAGCAACGAGGGCAACATCGCGCGATGAAGGGTCGCGGCATCCCACTGATTCACGGAGAAAGCGAAGGTGTTGCCCATGACAGAGGGGAAGAAGCAGAGCGAATCCTCGCCATCCTCCAAGAGCACCCAACGGGCACCTTCGCGGTTGCCGTACTCCTGTGTCTCGGGGTAGGGCACAAAGAACGCCTCGGCCTTGGACGAAAAGCGCCCGAGCCAGACATTGCCCTTACGGTCGGGATAGTTTTCCCACGGTCCCAACGCCTCGTAGTGGACATTGGAAAGATTGCGGTTCACGGCCAGCTCAAAACCGAGACGCGGGATAACCTCTTCGGGCGACTGCGGCAGGAAAACGCCCTCACAGGTGACCGTGTTCATGAGAACCGTCCACACGAGGGTGTATTCATACGGCACGTTGCCGCCCTCGGTTCGCATTTTGGAGACGACTTGGACGGCCTCTTGTTCGCCCTCCAGTTTGCGCCATTCCATGGAGAGGCAACGGTTCCCCTGATCAATGAGCGAACGCCATGTGGCGGAACCCTTGATCCAACGGTCGTTGTTGATCGGGGCACGATAAAGCGTGAAGCGAGGCGGCGAGGCCAGGAGTTCTTTGCCGTTGTAACGGATTCCCGCGAGCACGCCGTCGCGGAACACCAAACGGGTCCCGTCCATGCCGGCATCTGTCAAGAGCAGGGCGCCATCCTTATCCTGCGTCACTTCCATACGAACCTTCGGAAGATTTCCACGGGGAGATTTGGGAGGTCCGTTGCGATGACGCGCAGGCACGGCAAACCACGCCTCCGCCTCGGTGAGCACCGTTTCTGCGTTTAAGGTCTGGTCACTCACAAAAACGGGGAAATCCCCGATTTGGTGCGCGCCGATCACCAGTGGCACCTCTGTCTGCTCGCCGGGCTTGAGGTCTGGCAGTTGTGCGAGCCGTTGCCCTTGTTCGTTGTAGAGCGCGTAACCGGAGGCGGTCTTATGGAAGTACTTGTTCTTGATGGTGAGGGTCTGCTTCTCTGCGTTCCACGCGAACCCGAAATACTGCTGGGCGTGCTTGACCGCCCAATACTGTCCTTTGGGTTTCCGCTCTGCGGTGATGACGCCATTGTCGCAGAAATCGCCGAAATTCGGACGGTCTCCAAAGAGCCCGCCGAAGGCAAGCGACTTCCCTGTTTTGGGGGCGACTTTGAAAAGTCCGGTCTTTTCGTCCTTTTCGGCCCGCAGTCCCTGATCCACGAAATCCCAAATGAAGCCTCCGATCATTCGCGGATATTGTTCATAGATGGCGAGATAGTCTTCGATCATGCCGCAGGCATTACCCATGGAGTGGGCATATTCCACATGAATGAAGGGGCGGTGCTTCTGGCGCCCTGCGATTCCGCGCAACGCATCGTGCGAACGATACATGGCGCTATCCATGTCGTTATGCGGGGAGTTCTCCGGGAAATCGCAGTAATGCACCAATCGCGAGGGGTCTGTCTGTTTGAGCCAGTCTCCTTGGTCCGCCAGATTCTTGCCGGGGCCGGTCTCATTCCCGAGCGACCACATGATGACGGACGCATGGTTTTTGTCGCGCTCAAACATGTTTCGGACGCGGAAAGCATAGGCCGCATGCCACGACGGGACGTCGTTGAGGCATTGCGCGGTGCCACGGATTTGGTGGGCCTCGATGTTCGCCTCATCCATCACGTAGATGCCCAAACGGTCGCAAATTTCATACCAATAGGGATGATTGGGATAGTGCGCGGTACGCACCGCATTGAAATTTGCCGCTTTGAGGAGCTTTGCGTCCTGCTCCATGCGCTCCCGTGTGATTGCGCGGCCGCGGTCAGGGTCCATTTCGTGGCGATTGACGCCTTTGATGATGGTGCGCACGCCATTGACGAGCAATTCGCCTTGTTTCCCGACCTCAATCCTCCGGAACCCGGTCTTGAATGCACGGGCATCGCCATTGGGCAACGAGAGGGCCACATCGTAAAGGTTCGGCGTTTCAGCCGTCCAGCGCAACACATCCTTTACGGTTCCGGCGGGCAAGGCCAGGCGGGCTTCAGCGCCGGGCGCAAGTTCGGGAACGGCGACTTTTGCGGTGTAGACGGTCCCAAGCGCAAGCGAAAGCTCCGTGGGTTGGGAGGGGGTTGCCCCCGTGTTGCGAACCCACACATCGCCTGCCACGGTTCCCGTGACGTAGTCTTCCGCCAATCCCGTTCGCACCCACACGTCCCGAATCTGCAACGTTGGCGTGGTGAACAGCGTCACATCGCGGAAAATCCCCGCCAGGCGCCAAAAGTCCTGATCCTCGAGGTAGCTTCCGTCAGACCAGCGATAGACTTCGACCGCAAGCGTATTCTCTCCTGGCTTGAGGGCCGCCGTTATGTCATATTCCCCTGCCGTGAAGGAGTCTTCGCCATAACCGACAAAGGTTCCGTTGAGCCACACGTAGTAGGCGGATTCCACGCCGTCAAAGCGGAGATAAACCTTCCCCCTCGAGAAGTTTTCCGGGAGGGTGAAGGTGCGACGATAACTCCCCACCGAGTTCCGCTCTGCATAGGCCGTCCAGTCACGCGGAGGTTCCGATGTCACTTTGGGCGGGTTCACCTTGAACGGATAAACCTCATTGGAATAGATGGGCGTGCCATATCCGGCGATTTGCCAGCTGAGGGGCACCTCAATGGTTTTCCATTCCGAAACGTTGAATCCCGGTTGCCAAAAGTCTTTCGGCCGCCCCTCCGGCGTCATTGAGAAGTGAAACTTCCAAGGGCCATTGAGGGAAAACGTGCTTCCTTGCGCCACAGGCATCAACGCCGCACGTGCCGGTTCACGATTCCGCTGAAAGACCGTTTCGTCTTCCCACTCCGGGGCTCCGGATGCCGCTCCCATGGTCAGTAGGCATAACGTCAAAAACATTGCTCTCATCTAGAACTCCTTCTTTTCTCGCGTTTAGCGTACCAAAGAGTCCCTTCCCCCTGCAAATGCGCGTTCGTCCAAATATGGGCGCTGCATTCTTTCGTATGCGCCACTTTACGTGAAGGAATGAAGGGCGCCATGGCTTATGGACAAGAAGCGTGGGGTGGGGCAGAAGATGGCCTCCGCTTCGCTTGCTCACCTCCTCCGTATCTCCTCTTGGGATGCGGAGCATCGCCCTCCCCGATACGGAGCCTTCCAAGATGGCTCACGCGGGAGGCGGTCGCGAAGTACTGGGCTTCCCGTTGAGGAGTGTGCCGTCGCATTGTACATCTTCAAGACGTCTTAGGCGGCCAAAGGGGCACGCATTGGTCGCGGCGGGATGTGGGTTTCTGTGGTAAACTAAAGGCAAGAGGAGCGAGAATCCCATGGCACAGAACGCATTTGAGCGCATTGTTCGGCTGGTACGCAACGAAGGCGTGCGCAAGGGGAAGGTCGTCGCAGAGTCGGCGGCGGGCCGCCATCTGTTTGACGTGTATGCGTGGGAGGATGACCTCTTCCTCATCCAACGGGGGCTAAGTCTCGGGGGTGGACGCCCTGTGCGGCGACATCCCGTCATGCTGATTCGGAAGAGTGATCTCAGAATCGGCAAGAAGGGATGGTTGTTTTGCGCGGCCATGGGCAATTTCGGGACCGTGCTTACGCCGCTTTTCTCGGGTGTGTTCGGAAAGGATCTTTGCCGGGTACCGCGCGCCAAGCGTTCGGAGACGTTGCGGCGGCGAGTGGTGATGGGGAATCGGACGGAGAAGTGTCTGAATCTGCTTCAACGGGATACGGACTTCGAATTGTTGCGTGACGCGGACGAGTGGTTGCAACGGCATGGGTTTGGCCTCGATGAGGTGATGTTCTTCGAGCAGACACCCGAGATTCAGGCTTATACACGTGTCCTTGGGCAAATGTGGCGAGTCCGGCCGCGGCGGTATACGCTGGATGAACAGCGCGAGGCGATTGGGCATGCGTGCCAGCGCATGGATGCGTGTGTGCGTTACTTCGTGAGCGTGCGGGGCGTCCATTGGCTCACGTATCGGGAGTTTCAGCGCGTGGCGCGGTTGGCGCGTGTGGAATCCGACGTGTCGCGTGCGCGACTGTTGGAGTGTCTTCGGGAATGGGTCTCGTTGGCTCCCGGTGCCCGAGGGCCGGCCGCGATGCGGAGACCGAAGAGTGGGTCCCGCCATGTGATTGAGTTTTTTGGGATTCCCCGTCGTGAGGCCGAGCGGATGTTGATCCCCGCGTTGGAGCGGCTCTTGGAAGGCATGGTCCTTGGGCGCATGACGCAGGAGGATGTCGCGGACACGTTGGAGGGCCTTTGCCGCCTCTTCCTCCATTCGTTGCGGACGCCGGCCTTTGCCGACCCGGGAACGGCGGATTCCGTCGCGGCGCTCTACCGTTTGTTGGCGGATGACCTTTCGGGGGATGCAACGTCGCGTCGCGATTTTGACGCGCGCCGCATTGCCCTGCCGGGGGTCACGTTCCGAGGGGAAAAAGTTCTCCCGCATCCGGGGGTGGATCGGCACACACTTCAGACGGTGGGGCAACTGGTGAGCCGTTTGAGCCTGAATGAGCACGCCGAGTATATCAATGTCTTTGAGGTGCGTTCCACCAAAGCGCACCCCTCGGGCGCAGGACAATCACGTGAGATCGTGTTGAAGACGGATCGGACGCCTGTGCCGATTTCGTACATCGAAAAACGGCTGAGCAGCGTGCGCATGGGATATGCCGACTATATGCTGACGCGCGCCAACGTCTTCCGTGCCCTTGGTGCGAACTATCCGGCATTTCAGTTGCTTACGGTGGTCAGACATGATGGCCGCCGAGAAGAGACGCCGTATTTCCTGCGGACCCGGTGCCCGGGCGATCCGCTGGATGCGATCCCGCCTGAATTGTTTCGGAGTGACCCCAGCAATCCTTCCGGCGCGGAAGACCCTGATATCGTGCTCGCCCTTGCGGCGCTCTATGGGGAAACCGCAGCGCAGAATTTGGCCGTGAAGAAGTATCTGCCCGCCGAACGTACGTGTCGGTTCGGCAGGGGCAAAGAGATCTTTGAGTTCGTCTATGATCCCTTCAAGCGTCGCCCGATGCCGGCGCGCGTCCGGGTCTGCTCCATTCGCGGCACCATGGGATGGCCCAATTTGGAACGCACCGAGGACAATCTTCGCGAGACCTACCGCTTTTATATGCGCGCTTATGCCGCGGTCCTTGGGGATTATTGGCGGATGCATGCCGATGCCTGCACGCTCAATGAGTGCGCTTCCGCGTTCTTTGACGGGTTTGCCCGGAAAACGGAGGCGATGCACTGGGCTTACGGCCAGCGAAGGGCGGATTTTGACGCCTTTGATCCCGGGCTTCGCCCAATATATGCGTTCCGGCCGAAGTTGGATTTCGCCCTTTGGGCGCTTGAACGCACGGCGGAGGATCTCCCCAAACTCCGGGAGCGGTTCATGGATGCCGTGCGCGATGTCTTCGTCAAAGTTGGCGTGTGATTCACGTCGGGCAAATGGCATAAAAAAGATTGGGCGGCCCCAAAAGGGCCGCCCAATGTGTTTGGCATAAGACAGATCAGCGACGAGGGGTGAGGCGGATCAGGAACCCACCGCCTGGGGCACAGTCAATCTTGAGCGTGTCCTTTGCGGTGACGGTGCGCGTTTCCTGGATGTAGTCACTCCCGACGCTTTCGGAGATCGGGCTGTCGCGGACGATGGTGGCTTCATAGGTGCCTTCGCCGAGCTCCTTCAAGGGAATCTCAAAGGTCTGCTTCTTATTGCCCGCGAGGGCGGCATACCACACATCTTTGCCTTTCGTGCGACGCACCAGCAGGCGGGTGTCGGGCTCGGAGGAGGGATCGCAGCGGGTGTCATCCCATGTCTGCGGGACGGCCGCAAGCAAACGGGTGAACGCCGGTTCACGGGCGTAGGCGCTCGGCGAATCGCACAGCATCTGGAAGTTCGTGTCGTAGATCACGAACAATGCCGCCTGACGGCACCGAGTCCCCATGCTCATGGGGCGCCCGTAATTCGCACGGAACGTCTGCCGGGGAGCATTGCGCATGGCTCCGGGCGTGAAATCCGTCGGGCCTGCGAGCACACGGGTGAAGGCAATGCGGATGTCGTTCGTGATGAAATCGATGCCATTGCCCGTCCACTTCGCCTGCTCCAGCCCCCACACGCCCTCATAGGCCAGCACGTTGGGGAAGGTGCGCGAGACGCCGGTGGGCTTGTGGACGCCGTGATAGGCGATGAGAAGTTTGTGCTTCGCGGCGATGGCGGCGGTCGTGTAAATGAAGTCCGCCACCTTCGCATCGTCGCGGTCAAGGAAGTCGATTTTGAAACCGACCACGCCCATCTTGGCGTAATGGCTGAAGATTTCCTCTTGCCGACCAATGAGCTGTTGCCACGTGCACCACAGCACGATGCCGACGCCCTTGGCCTTGGCGTGGGCAAGAATCGCGGGGAGATCAATCTCCGGGATAATGGTCATCACGTCCAACTGTTTGGCCCAGCCTTCGTCCATGATGACGTAGGGGATGCCATACTCGGCGGCAAAGTCAATGTAGGCCTTGTAGGTGGCCGTGTTCACGCCGGGTTTGAAGGGAACGCCATCCAATCCCCAGTGGTTCCACCACTCCCATGCCACTTGGCCGGGTTTGACCCATGAGAAGTCACCCGTCGCAGGTTCGGAGAGCGCTTCCACAAGGTCGCAGTCATACAGTCCGGCGGGCGTATCGGCCATCATGAAGATACGCCATGGATAAGCCCGAGTCCCTTGGGTGCGCACGAGGTAGTCAGTCCGTGCCGTCACGCGGCTATGACGGCGGCTCTTTCCGTCTTCCGCCGTCGGATAGGGGGCCATGAGCTGGACGAACCGCCCGGTCTCCGTTTCCGAACGTCGCAGGTTAAGCCCGGGGAAATCGCGCAATTCGGCTTCCGTCAGCGCCATTGCGGCATTCTTCCAAAGGAGCGTGATCGGCAGGTAAACCAAGCGTTTGGGATCGACCCCGCTCAACTTTCCACGCTGATGGGGCGTCTCAAAGGAGTTCTGCAAAAGATCCCCCTGCCATGCGCCGTTGTTGTAGCCATAGAGCAGATCGGGATCCTCTTTCGGGGTAAGCGCAAACGTTTCGGAACGGACTTCCGCTTCACCCTGCAATGCGGAACCCCAACGATAGGCGACGCCTTGATCGGTGGCGATGGCGGTGAGGGTGAGTCCACCAAAATCCGCGGTGGCGCCATTGGCCTTGAGTTCGATGCGACTGCGCTTCGTGTAGAGCGGCACGTCAGCGGAGAAATCCTTTGCGAAGGTGGTCACCTTCGCTTCGGCGAGCTTGGGGGTGACGCCTTTGACCTCCAAACCGATGGGCGAAGGCGCAAGGAGCTCCTTCCCTTGACGGGAAACGGAATAAACGAGGACTTCCCCCTCTTTGGCGATCGTGAGTGTGTTCTTTCCGTCGGGGGAGGTAACGGTCATGAGTGCGGCGAGCGTGGCTTGTGGCAACATTCTGGAGTCCTTTCCAACGACTTGCGGAATCCCGCAGATGAAAACAGTCTCCCAAAATCAAATGGGAGACTTCAAGCGTTGGGGAGAGGAAAACCGTTGCCTGCGACTTTTAGGAGGCAGGAGGTGCATCATCTTTTCCGGCGAGCGCCCTTAGCGCCTGCTCCGCGGCGGCGGCCTCGGCGGTGGGAAGATTGACAAAGCCAACGGGCGGGTGGTGGCCATTCACGGCATAGGTGGCGGTCGCAAAGAGAATGTCGGTGAGGCCATTGCGGTGATCTGAGCGATCAGGGGCAAACAGATCTTGCCGTCGCCAAGAGGTGCAGCGAAAGGCCCCAACGATGCGCGCACTCTTGTCCGTGACGGCATAGAGCCACCGACGCTGTCGGAGGCGGAGCCAAAGAGGGGCCCCCAACATTCCGATGCCGATGCACCAAAACGGGACAAAGAAAAGTGAAAGCCCGATTCGCAGCAACAACGGTTCGTTGGATTCCGAGAACCACAACTGATACAGAAAGAGCACGGAGACTGTCCCGCAGATGGCCAGCCACGGAATGGCGAACAGCATCATTGAACAGGTGATCCGGTTGAAGCCTTTGGGCATGGGTTTGCCACACCAAACCAAGCGTTCGTTGAGGTCAAGCGTGCGCTGGATGCGTTGCACTTCTTCGGGGGAAAGCATGGTGCACCTCCTGGGTCGGATTATTTGCGACCTTCACCTTTGCAAGAACGGCATCGCTCCAGTTGAGCGGGAAGATCATTTTTTGCCTTGCCCATGACAACGCCAGTGCCGCCGCATTTCTTGCATAGGGGCGCGAGGCGTGAACCATCGCATCTTCTGCAAGGTTGCGTCGCGGTGCCGTGGCAGGTGGGGCAATTGACCTCGGTTTCCACGATTTCGCCGTCCTCGTCACGTTCCCGCTCGGTTATTTGGCCTGTGCCTTTGCATTTTCGGCAAGGCTCAATGCCGAGCCCGAGGCAGGTTTTGCACGGCTTGGGGCATCGCTGTGCAAGGTGGGCAAACGCCTCTGGCGAGAGCTCATCCGTGGCGCTTCGCTCGGTGTAGGCTCCCGCAAGCGGGACGTGGCCGGCCGCCAGCTGTTCGCGGTCGAACTGTTGCCGTTGGGTCCGTTGGCGCTCAATCCGTTCGGCGGGAGAGAGGCGACGGACGTGATGCCCCGCACCCTTGCAGGTGCGACAGGTGACGATAAAGACGGTTTTCCCCGTGGTGGAGGAACGTACGCCGCGATCTTCAGCGGTTGTCTTCCCGGCGCCGTGGCAAATCAAACACGGGGCATCCGCCACGGGTTGGACATCTGCGGGCGGCAGGAAGAGCGGCGCGGAGTCCTCGGCATTCAGGGCCATGGCCAACACAAGAGCCATGCCTAGGGCAAGACACTTCATACATCCTCCAATCCGTAAGTCTTGATCCGACGGTAAAGCGTGCGCAACGGGATACCCAAACGTTCCGCGGCGGCCTTTCGGCTGGAACATTCTGTGAGGGCTTTTCGGATGCGTTCGGCTTCGGAACTTTCACGTGGGGCGTCCGCGCTGGGTCTCGCCTCCGTGCCGCCTTCGCGGATGTTGGCCGGCACATCGCCGACACCGAGGCGGTCTCCGGTGGCAAGCACCATCATGCGTTCAATGGTGTTGCGCAATTCACGCACATTGCCGGGCCAAGGGTAGCGCGCCAACAGGTCGAAGGCCTCCGGGGTGAGTCCGAGAATTTGTCGCCCGAGGAGTGGGTTGAATTCACGCACGAAGGCATCGCAGAGGATCGGCAAATCCCCCTGCCGTTCGCGCAATGGCGGCAGGTTGATGTCCACCACATTCAGGCGGAAATAGAGGTCTTCCCGGAACTTCCCTTCGGTGGTCCACGCCCGAAGGTCACGATTGGTGGCGGCGACAAGGCGGATATTCACGGGCACGGGAGTGGCCGAGCCGACGGGCTCGACGGTGCGCGTTTCCAACACGCGCAACAGTTTCACCTGCGTGGCAAGATCGATTTCCGAAATCTCGTCGAGGAACAGCGTTCCGCCGTCGGCGAGCTCAAACCGTCCCTTTCGGTTTTCCGTGGCGCCGGTGAAGGCGCCCTTCACATGGCCAAAGAGCTCACTTTCCAGCAAAGAGGGGGTGAGCGCCGCGCAATGGACGGCCACGAAGGGCTTTTCGGCGCGTGGGCTGAGTGCATGGATTGCCCGGGCCACAAGCTCCTTGCCGGTGCCGCTGGGGCCTTGGATGAGCACCGTGGCCGGGGTGGGGGCCACTTGGGCGATCCGTTCGCGAACGCGGAGCATGGCGTCGGAGGAGCCAATCAGCCGATCAAGGGCGGATTGCCCGGCCAATTGGGTGCGGAGCGAGGCATTCTGGCGTTCCAGCGTCTTTTGGCGGAGCGCCCGGCGCACCACAAGCTCCAAGTGGTCAAGATTGATCGGCTTGGTGAGGAAGTCGTACGCGCCGTCTTTCATGGCCTCAACGGCGCTTTCCACCGAGCCGTAAGCGGAAAGGAGAATCACGGGGAGCCCCGGATGCGACATCGCGATGTCGCGCAACAGGGAGAGTCCGTCGCGCCCCGGCATTCGCAGATCGGTGAGCACCAAATCCACCTCATGGGAGGTGAGGGTGGCCAGCGCGGCATCGGCATCGGCGGCCATCAGCACGGTGTAGGTGCCGCGCAATGCCAATGCGAGACCATCGCGGGTGGCCTTGTCGTCATCCACAATCAGCAACGTGCTCATGGCGTCGCCGCCTTTCCTTTTGCGGCGGGCAAGGTGCGCACGCGGCGTTCTGCGCGGGGGAGGCGCACGGTAAAGCATGTGCCTTCTCCCGGACGGCTCGCGCAATCAATTCCGCCGCCATGGGCTTGGACGATCCGCCGAACGATCATGAGGCCCAAACCGTTCCCCTTGGCCTTGGTCGTCACGTAAGGATCAAAAATGCGCCCAAGCGCCTCCGTCGGAATACCCACGCCATTGTCCAGCACGGAAACGTTCACCCATGCGTCGTCGACCGTCAGCGTCACGCCAATGCGTCCGCCATCGGGAACCGCCTCCATCGCATTCCGCAAAAGGTTGAAGAAGACTTGTTCCAGTTGTTGGGCATCAAGGAACACATCAGGTATCGCCTCGGGGAAAGCCGTTTGCAGATTGATACGGCGTTGCTCAATGTCAGGCGAGAGCAGGCGGAGCGTGGCGTCGAGCACGTCACGCACATTGCCGCGCACAAGGGTGGGTTTCGCGGGGCGAATGGCGGCCAAGAAGCGGCGCAAGATGCCATCCAGCCGGGACGTTTCGCGTTCCGCGGTTTCGGCAAGGCTTTGGAGACTCTCACGCAAAGCCAGGTCGGGCACGTCACGCAATCCGCGTCCGAGGAGTTGCAGATGGATGGTGAGGGCGTTCAATGGGTTCCCGATCTCATGGGCAACGCCCGCCGCCAACGTCCGCACGGCCGCCAATCGTTCATCGGCAAGGGCATCCTCTTCCGCGGCGTGTTCGCGTGTGACGTCACGCAGCATCAACATCAATTCCGTTCGTCCATCGAAAGGGAGCGGCCGGGCATAGAAGGAGATGAAGCGGTGCTCGGGGTAGGAGACCTCCGCCACGCGCGTCTCAATGCGCGACCAGTCGCCGATCTGTGCACACAGCAACGCATCCAAACCCCAATCGCGCAAATGGCGGGCGAGGGATTTTCCTTGTCGCTCCTCAAATGAAAACCCAACCATTCGCTCTGCCGCTCGGTTGGCATAGAGCAGACGGGCTCCAGCCCCCACAACGATCAGTCCTTCGTCGATGGACTGAAAAAGCGTTTCCAAAAATCCTCGTTCGCGGGCAAGCTCAGCAATGTGCGCCGATGCCACCGGCGCGTCGATGCGGTCCAGCCGCGACATGAACTTATCGAAGAAACCCTGTCGCATAGGGGCAGTATAGCACTTTTGGGCCTCGTGGGCAGTGCTTAAGACGGACCACTATATGACGTGGCCATCGGTATGATTTCGCGAACAGCACGCAACATCCCTGTGTTTGCTCGTAATCGATAGCGGTGTGCCCGCATTGCGTCCATCAGTTGTTGAGGGGATGGGAAAACGTTTTGGCATAATGCCTTAAAACCACTTCCGTATACATTCACCTTTCAGCTAGGGGTTCCATGGTGAAACAATTTGTGTGAGGTGGGTCAGTAGGTGGTGCGATTTCCGCGGTCTGCATCCGGAGATTTCACCACTCCATACGCGAGGCGTGCTCCCATGACGAGACATCCAACACCTCCAAGGCCACCAAGAAGCACGCGAATCAACGGCTCATATTTAGATGACAAAACACGGGGGCACCATTATCATCAACCACTGCGAGAGGCGTAGAGCGTGCCATTTGGCATGGGTTACTCTCATTTGACGGTTGCGACAAATGGGCGTAATAAAGGCGATTTTTCCACTTATAGGAAACAAGCAAATCGTGGCGCGTGGTGGTATGGTGTTTACGTCGGAGTGTTGTTGTTTGAAGTATGGTGCAACGTTCGGGGAATATTGGGGTTGGCGATGCATGAAGGAGGCGGACTCCAGAGAAGAGGTGTGGCAAAAGCAGCGTGCCAACACTCAAAAGAACGAGAGACATAAGAGCATAAAACACCTTTTTTAGTCTCAATGCAAAGAGTACGAAAGGCAAAAGCGCGATTGGAAGCAAGAGCAACCACCTCGTCCACCCAAAATGATAATAATAGATACCCATAAAAAGGAGTATAAGGCCACCCTGTAATCCGAGCGTCCATGCGGTGAAGGCTCGTTCTAGGTGGCTTGGCATTTGGAAATTGAGCTCGCGCCCGCGCGACGTAATTCCGCGCTCCCGAAATTTCCACACAAGTATCATTGGCGCAAAAAGAATCCCCAGCAATGCGCAAGCGATGACAAAGAGGCGGGCACGGTTCGGATTGAAAAAATAGAAATATCCGTCGGTATCAAGCCAAACGTCTAAAGCAAACGGGAATCCACGATTACAATATTCCGCCAATTGCGCATAAGAAGCCTTCCAAAGCACCGGCTTCCCAGTCTCTGTCTTTAGGCAGATTTGCCCATTCCCTCCACCCTCTTCAATGCCCGTCACATTCACCATAGTAGGTGAGGTGTTGGCAAGCACAAATTCCCTTTTCGACATCCAGAGCGTCGCAAAGATGGCCGCTACGAGCGCAACAAAAAGGAGCGCTCGCACACCAAGAGGCACCTCATCACGGGTGATATGTTTTTTCGTTCTCCGTTTCCTCATATTCTCCGCCTATTCCCCAATCTTGCCACCCACATGGGGCGCACGCACTCTTTTCAGACCCTAAGGATTCACGTGAGGATGATGGAGTTGCCATTGCTTAAACAGCGTTTGTGCTTTGGAAAGTGTAATTTCTTGATATTCCTCTTTGGCAGATTTACGATACAAGAAATGCCAACCTTTTCCTAACATGCGCGTCTTAAATCTGACCGTAGGTTCGCCATTCCAATACTTATATAGCGCGACCAATTCTTCCCGAACGCCGTTCACCTTTGAGCATGGAGAGACGTAAAAGTCTGCCTCCCAATGCACCAACATTCCGCTATATACGTAAAACTTTCCTTCGTAGTACCCACATTCCGAAGGGCGCGTGGGAGAAAATGAGTGATAGACATAAAAACTCTCTACGCCCAAAAACTGTCGGTGTTCCCATTTGTCGGGGAGGGCGACATCTTGAAGGAGCGGCAATCCTACTTCTTGACGTTTGTCGTTGTAAGGAACGACAATACCCTGATATCCGAGTTCGTCAAATCCACCGAGGCATCCATCAATGAGGAAAAAGATGACTGCAATCAATAAGGATTTCATTGCTTCTTCTTTCTCTTAGTCTTCGAATTCACCGTTGACATCATTACGTTTGGCATTGTCCTTCTCCAAGGAAGGCAATGCAAACGGTGAGGCATCGTCATCCATCATCAAAGGTACTCTTTGCTCATGTAATAGGGGATTCGAAGATCTTCCAACTTCGGTGTGTCGGGGTAAAGCAACACATCTTCCCCATAGACAAATATCCAATAAAGCGGACGAATCCGAATCGCAATGTCATAAATGATGATCTCATCGTCCGTGCGCGGAGTCCCGTCTTCCGGCCATACCTCGAACAAAGGAGCCAAAAGGATACACTCCTTACGACTTGCCGCAAGGAGATCATTGATCGCACTCTCTGACCAGTAAGCATACGCCTCCTCTCCTTTCGTTTCCCCCCACGAGGCCGCAATGAGATTCAACCACTGTCCATTACGCGCACATGGGCTCAACATGCTCTTTTCGAAATCTACGATGATTGGAGGATACCCAACAGGAGAGAATCGTCGCTCTTTTCGAGTGGGGAGAACATTTAGCAGATAATCCATATTCCATTTGACAAATTCTTCATCGGTCAAGTGGCCCTTCTGCCTGGCCTCCACCTTCTCCTCAAGTTGCCCCCAAACGCGATCCAATTTCGAAGGGAGACACCCCAACGTCATGCACGAAAGAATGATTAGGCCATACTTGCAAACACTCATTTGGCAACACCTTTTCCCATTCATCTCACAAAACTTGCGCGCTACGCCTTGCGAGCCTTGCCTTGTTGCACCCGTAGGCTTGAAATGGGCTCATGGCCTATTATTCTCCCAATAAGCGTCTAATCCTTGAGCACAAAACCAATACCACGGCACCCATCCCTTCTGGGACTTGCTCCAAACTTTGATCAGACCTGGAGGGAATAAGGCAAGAAGCGCGTCACATTCCTGCCGCGTAAGGCAGAAGAACTCAAACGGCATCAGATTCTCATCTTTTCCCAAGATGGAACTCTGCGAGAAACTCCACCATCGTTTGAGCCCCCCGAGGTGAACCGTGTAATAATTGCATTCATTTCGAATGTAAATCTCATTGATAGACTCGCGCGGCAAGGCGTAAACGCGCCACAGCCAGCCCATGCGGACTTCAATGATTGCCTCTTCCGTTGTCAGCCAATAATGCGCGAGGCGGTAGGAAAGACGTTGACAGAACGGGCTAAGAATTTCCCATATACCCCCAAGGAATATCGCCAAAGGAAGAGCAAAAAAGGGTACAAAGAAGAGATAATAAAGAGGGTGGTGAGAGAAAATCTCTTCAACGGAACGGCCCAACATAAAGCGTTCCTGATACAACATAAATCCACCCAATATGAGATGCACTGTCCCCCAAAAGAAAGGTTCAAACGTCCACTCCCGTTTTTTCGGGCGTCCATGCCACACAAACACGCCCTGATGATAAGGACAAGGTTGGCGGTAAGGGTGAAGCGTAAACTTTGTCATTTCTTAAGCAGTCCTGCAAGTGGATTAGCAAAACTCATGCTTTCTTCTTTTCTAAAAGCATCAAAGTCGCTTTTAGAAAAAAGCGGAGCCGAAAAAGATCCGCCAAAATTAAAAGGAAGAGAAAAATCCAGAAACGCAGTAACATCAACTGAATTGAGCCCATAGCCAACATTTACGGAGCAATTATCTCCCGAACAAGAAAGCGAAATATCCGCATCTGCCGTTATCGTTCCACGAACTCCTGCTCCTATCTGCTTCAACTTATTCCGCCATAAGTAACGCGCAAGAAGTCCGCCTTCAATTCCTGCATAACCTGTTGCACTTAAGGTCGTTGAGAAATCCTCGGGGCCATTGCATAGGTGATACTTTAATTCCATTTGCGTTGCTGCCTGAAGCCCTGCAAAACCACGAATTCCTGCAAATCCCGTCACACTGAATTTCCAAATGTGAAACAATTTGGAAAATCCACCCGTGAGTCCAATTTCGCCTCCAAGTGAAAACTCTCCCATTCCTTCCAACACGCAAGGATCTTCGGCGGACTCCTCCAGCGAAAACGAAAGTCCCCATGCAAGATTCCAATCAACCGCGTAACCCACGCCAACAAGGCTCCCACGCGTTCTCATTCCACGGTCATCCCCATCCCCACCGATGGAAGCAGTCCATAATCCCAACATATCGACAAATGTGGGATTGTTTCCACAAAAGACAACTTGGGAAGGGAAATTCTCTGCCGGGTCCCGCCCCAGCCACCTTCCGTCTTTGGGGTTGTAGTGGCGGTAGTTGTAGTAGGCGAGGGCGAGGGTGTCGTCGTGGAATTCGGAGGAAAAGCGGAAGGGATTTCCCACCTCGCTTTCGCTCGTGGGCGCATGATTGGCAAGGGCGCGGGCACCTGTGGCGGTGACGGCGCCGAAGGGGGCGTAGTCGTAGTGGGCGACGGGCTCATTGAAGGGGCCGACGGTGACGACGTCGGTCAC
>CASDPK010000007.1 GCA_949282555.1 uncultured Lentisphaeraceae bacterium
CCATCTCATTGAAAGGAAGCACCGCAAATGAAGCTTTTCAACGCTTTTCCACATGCCCAACAGCTTAAGGCACCGTTGCAATTGAGTTGCAAACGGCACAGTAGGCACGTGGACGAAGGGGTGCGCGTTCCGTCATCCCAACGCTTGGCTTCTCTTTCGCATTTCGTGGGCAACAAAAAAGGGGGCACACCGATTGGTGTGCCCACCCATTTTATCGAGTCAAAGAACATCAAGCGTTCTGTTGCTGATCAAGGTCGCGCATTGCTTCGCGGCGAGAAAGCTTGATGCGGCCGCGCTCGTCGATGCCGATGCACTTGACCATCATCTTGTCGCCCACCTTGCAGACCGATTCCACAGAGGGGATACGACGATCCGAAAGCTCGGAGATGTGGCAGAGCCCGTCCTTCCCGGGGAGGATCTCCACGAAGCAACCGAACTCCTTGATTCCCGTGACGGTGCCCTCGTAGATCTTCCCTTCCTCGGCTTCGGCACAGATGCTTTCCACCTCGCGGCGGGCATTGGCCATAGCCTCGGCGGAAACGGCGAAGATGGAGACGGTGCCGTCTTCGGCGATATCGATCTGCGCACCGGTCGTCTCGGTGATACGACGGATCTCTTTACCTCCGGGGCCAATGAGGGCGCCAATCTTGTCCACAGGGATTTGGACGACGGCGATACGAGGTGCGTAGGGCGAGAGTTCCTTGCGAGGCTCGGGGATCACGGTGGCCATGAAGTCGAGGATATTGTTTCGACCGACACGGGCGGCTTCCAAAGCGCCTTCCACGAGATCCCAAGTCAACCCGCGGATTTTAAGATCGACCTGAAAACCGGTGATGCCCTTGCGGGTGCCACCGATCTTGAAGTCCATGTCACCACAGTGGTCTTCGGCGCCGAGGATGTCGGTGACGAGCACCTTCTTGCTCAGATCCGGCGTGGTGAAGAGCCCCACCGAGATACCAGCCACCGGCGCGGAGAGCGGCACGCCGGCATCCATAAGAGCCAAGCAACCACCACAGATGGAGGCCATCGAGGAGGAGCCGTTGGAGCCCATAATTTCGCTGACGACGCGGACGGAGTAGGGATAGTCCGCCGGGATAACCTCAGCAAGGGAACGCTCAGCAAGTGCGCCGTGGCCGATTTCACGGCGTCCGGTGGAGCCCAAACGGCCCACTTCACCCGTGCAGTAGGGCGGGAAGTTGTAATGGAGGATGAACTTCTTCTGACGAGCACCGCCAGTGACGGAGTCGAGATCCTGAGCATCCTTGGAGGTGCCGAGGGTCACGGTGGCGAGGTTCTGCGTTTCGCCACGGTTGAAAATGGCCGAACCATGCGTGCGGGGAAGCACACCCACCTGGGCGGCGAGCGGACGGATCTCATGCTGGGCGCGCCCATCGATGCGCTTGCCACGCTCCAAGAAGTTGGCGCGGACGGTCTCGATTTCCAAGGCATCAAAGAGGTGGACGAACTTGACATCGTCAATAATCCAAGCCCCGTTCTCATCCTTGCCGTATTTTTCCTGGCAGGCGGCGAGGAGTTCGTCGCGAATCGCCTTGACGGCCCCTTCGCGCTCCAACTTTCCGGGGATGACCAAGGCTTCGGCCAGCTTGGCACCGCCCAAATCGCGGATGAAATTCATCTTCTCCGGATCTTCCGGTTGATCGGCGATCACTTTGTCCGGCTTGCCGAGAGCGCGGCGCATTTCAATCTGGAGATCAATGATCTTCTCCACTTCCTCATGTGCGCGCTTCATGGCGGCAAGGAAATCGGCCTCGGAAATCTCCTTGGCGGAGCCCTCCATCATCAGGAACTTCCCGCGCAAACCGGCATACAAAAGGTCAAGATCGGACTGCTCACGCTGAGCATGGGAAGGATTAATGATCCACTCACCGTTGATGCGGCCAATTCGGACACAACCGATGGGCCCCATGAAGGGAACATCGGAAAGATGCAATGCCGCGGAGGCCGCATTGACGGCGAGCACATCACCCTCGTGCTCTCCATCGCAACTCACGAGCATCGAATTGACCTGAACGTCATTGTAGTAACCATCAGGAAAGAGGGGCCGGATGGGGCGATCGCACATACGTGCAACGAGAATTTCCTTTTCGGACGGGCGCTGTTCGCGCTTGAAGAATCCGCCAGGGAAACGGCCTGCAGCATAGAACTTCTCACGGTACTCGCACTGGAGCGGGAAGAAGTCAATTCCCTCACGAGGCTTGTCTGTGCAGGTTACGGCGGTGAAAACGGTGGTGTCCCCGAGGGAGACGGTGACAGCACCGGCAGCCTGTTGGGCCAAAAGCCCCGTCTCGATCGTGAGCGTTTGCCCGGCGATTTCGGCGGAGAATTTCTTGGTGTTTTGCATGTGTATTCCTTGCCGCGGGTCGTGGCCGGAAAGAACATATGCCACCCTGTCCGCGAACGTGTTTCTCTAAAACGTCTTTCCGCTGGGAAGGGTATCACAATATCTATCATTAAGGCAAGACAGCAAGGGAAATAAAGGTTCTTGAATCGTCCAAAGGGCAACGCTTGAGTTATTCAAGCTGTATCTTATGAACGTATAAGCGGAAGTGGACACGTAAAAAGTGGTATACTGTCGCCCGCTTTTACGTTTCAAGGAGTTCAAATCATGGCCAAACTGACGGCTGACGCATTACGCGACATGTACCTTAAGTTCTTCGAATCAAAGGGGCATACGATAATTTCAGGGGCCTCGGTGATTCCGGAGAACGATCCGACCGTACTCTTCACGACCGCAGGGATGCATCCGTTGGTGCCGTATCTGCTGGGCGAAAAGCATCCCGCCGGCACGCGGTTGACGGATGTGCAGAAGTGCGTGCGTACCGGTGATATCGATGCCGTGGGCGATAGTGCGCACCTCACTTTCTTTGAAATGTTGGGTAACTGGTCGCTTGGAGATTATTTCAAGCGGGAAGCAATTGCTTGGAGTTTTGAGTTTCTCACGCAGAAGTTAGGGTTTCGCCCGGAACAGATTTCTGTTACGGTTTTCGCTGGAGAGGAAGGTATCCCTCGCGATGATGAGGCGATTGCCTATTGGAAGGCCCAAGGGATTCCAGAGGATCACATCTATCCCAAGGGGCGTGAGGATAACTGGTGGGGGCCCGCGGGTGTCACGGGGCCTTGCGGCCCGGACACGGAGATGTTTGTGGACACGGGGAAGGAACCTTGCGGTCCGGACTGCTCTCCGGGATGCGGTTGTGGCAAATACATTGAAATCTGGAACGACGTTTTCATGCAGTACAACAAAACGGCCGAGGGAACCTACGAACCCTTGGCGCAGCACAACGTCGACACTGGCATGGGCGTGGAGCGCACCATCTGCATGATCAATGGCTACAAGACCGTTTACGAATCTGAACTCTTTTTGCCGTTGCTCGAAAAGATCCGTGAGCTTACGACCCACGAGCTTTCGGAGGAAAAACGCATCAAGGCGGAACGTATCATTGCCGACCATATGCGCACGGCGACCATCATCTTGGGCGACCCCAAGGGGGGCGTGAAGCCAGGCAATGTGGGGGCGAATTATGTGCTCCGGCGTCTTATCCGCCGAGCCGTGCGCTACGCGATGGATCTTGGTCTTCCGTCCGGTTTCACCGCAACGATGGCGGATATCGTCATCGGCACCTACGAGAACTTCTATCCTGAGTTGCGCGAGAAGCGTGAACTAATCGTTTCCGAGCTTACCGCCGAAGAAAGCCGCTTCGCAAAAACGCTCACCCAAGGACGCCACGAGTTCGAAAAGGTGGCCGAGGTCATGGCCCAGCATGGGCAGACTCAGATTTCCGGAAAGACTGCGTTCAAGCTTTACGATACGTATGGATTCCCGTTGGAGCTCACCCAAGAGCTTGCGGCCGAACGCGGCATGACCGTTGACACCGAGGGTTTTGCCAAGGCGGAAGCCAAGCATAAGGAAGCCTCCAAGCAGGGAGAGGGGGTCTTCAAAGGAGGTTTGGCCGATCATTCCGAGCAGACCACTCGTCTGCATACAGCCACCCACCTTCTGCACAAGGCCCTCAAGATCGTTCTTGGCGACCATGTCAACCAAAAGGGGTCCAACATCACCGCCGAACGTCTCCGGTTTGACTTCTCCCATCCCGAGAAGATGACCAAGGAGCAACTCGAGCAGGTGGAGGATTTGGTCAACGAGCAGATCGCCCGCGCGCTTCCCATTGTTTGCGAGACGATGCCCATCGAAGCCGCCAAAGCCGCCGGGGCCACCGCCCTCTTCACCGCGAAGTATGGCGAACAGGTGAAGGTCTACACCATGGGCGATTTCTCCAAAGAAGTTTGCGGAGGCCCTCACGCCCAAAACACTTCCGAGCTTGTGGCCTTTAAGATTTTGAAGGAGGAGAGCTCTTCCGCCGGTGTTCGCCGCATTAAGGCCATCATTGGGGAGCCGGCACTCGAAAAGCGCAAAGCGATCGGGAAATAATCTCTCCATCGAATGTTCGAAATCGAGCATGGAAGGTCGCGCGATGAGTGCGACCTTCTTTTTTGAGCAAAAAGGATGAAATCCCAAGTCAAACTGTCCTGCATACAGCAGTTCTGTCCAACCTTTTGCTGTTCTTTTTTATGAGAGCAGTGTTGTATACTGAAAGGGTCGCCTGTTCTCATGGCGAGAGTGCTTCGAATGCTGAAAGGTAAATGGTGATGAAGAGTTCCAGACGCGGTTTTCTTGCAAGTGCCGGAGGCTTTGCCGGAGCGGCCGCCCTAGGAGGGTGTGCGGGTGTTCGGGTAGGAACCTCTGGGGCAAAAGGGGAAGGTTTGGCTAAACGAGTGGTTCTGCTGTCGCTTGATGGCATCCGCGTGGACGGTCTGCAAAAGGCCAAGACACCCAATATCGACGCGCTCTTTGCGGAAGGAAGTTTCTCAGAATCGACGCGCGACGTGATGCCTTCGGTCACCTTGCCGAATTGGACAAGCATCCTGTGTGGAGCCGGTCCGGAGCAACACGGCGTGGTGAATAACGGCTGGACAGCGGAAAAGCACCCTCTGCCTGCGACGGTTTCGGATGAAACTGGACGTTTCCCCTCCGTCTTTTCGGAACTGAAGCGACAAGTGCCGGGAATGAAGACGGCGTTCTATTGGAATTGGAAGCCACTGATCAATCCCTACAACCAAGCCACGTTTGACGAGGCATCCTTTGAGGCGAATGATGGATTCAAAGGGAATTTTGAAAAAGCCTTCCGCTTTCTTGAAGCCCATAGGGACGAACCCACTTTGGTGTTCCTCTACGATGTCCATACCGATCATGCAGGGCATCGTCATAAGTGGATGAGCCCTGAGTATATCCGCTCCATAGAAGAGGCCGATGAGGCGATTGGAACATTGGTTGGCCGTCTCAAAACCGCGGGCCTTTTTGAGGAAACCCATTTTCTCTTCCTTACCGATCACGGCGGGGTGGGGAATGGTCACGGAGGGGTCAGCCCGGAGGAAATGATTGTTCCTTGGGGGATTGTCGGGCCCGGCATCCGTAAAGGGTACAATCTCCGCTTGAACGACACCGTAAACACGGCGCCCCTTCTTGTGCGCCTTTTTGGGGCCAAAGCTCCCGCATGTTGGACCGGAAGCGTTCCGGAGAGCGTGTTTGAGTGTTGAGGGTGAATGTGGCCGGTTTATGAGCCGCATGTTCCCGTCAATAGACCCGCGCAGTCTCTCGTAACAGGAGTTTCATTCGATGAACACAAAAACCATTTTCTTCGTTCTGTCCATACACGTGCTTTGCTCCGTGGTCATGGCCCGTTCGTTGCCGCAGCCCACCGCCCCCAAAGGGCCGGAACGTTGGGTGTATAACGAGGCGCTCAGCGATGAGTTTGAAGGCCAAACCTTGGATGCCAGCAAATGGTACGATCACAACCCCACATGGAAAGGGCGGCAACCTTCTCTCTTTCGTCGTGAAAACGTAAGGGTGGAAGGCGGCAAGCTCATTCTCACCGGAAAACGAGAAGAGGTCAAAGACGCTCCCGAGGGTTACCACACCTTCACTTCTGCCGCCGTGCAAAGCCGCAAGAAGGTGCTCTACGGCTTTTTCGAAATCAAATGTAAGCCTATGAAATCGGCCCTGTCCAGCGCGTTTTGGCTCTACGTTCAGGATGGCGTCAAGCAAGAGGAGATTGACATCTTCGAGATCTGTGGCCGCCACGACAGCTCCCCCACGATGCCCCTTACGTACTTTGCCACCACGCATTACATCGTGAAGCCTGAACGCCTAAAAGTCAGTGACCATGTGGCCTATGCCTCCAAGGTCCCATGGGCCGACCGTTATCTGGTCGCCGGATTGAAATGGACGCGAGACGAGATCGTCTGGTACGTCGATGGCAAAGAAATCCGCCGACGGAAGAATGACTTTTGGCACTCCCCGGAAACCATCAATTTCGACAGCGAAGCATTCCCCTCTTGGTGGGGGCTCCCTTCGGATGCGGACAACGGCGGGGAATTTGAGATTGAGTATTTCAGATACTGGAGCCAACCTCAGAATCAGGAGCAAATGACCATCTTTGAAAACGACATGAAATAAGCGTGGCACGCAAGGCGAACCCTTTGGAGCCCTCTGCCCCGTTGCATTCTGCCCTTCATCCCTGTCAAACCCAACGGAGAGGAATCCTTATGTTCCGACAATCCTGCCTCTCGCTTGCGGCCACCATTGGCGTGGTCTCCTGCGCCATCGCCGCCCCGGATTACAGTCCTGAGGCCTATAAAACCCTCCCGGACTGGGAGAACCCTTATGTGACACAGCGCAACCGCTTGCCTTCGCGTTCGTTGCTGACGCCCTTTGACACGCCCAAAGAGGCAATGGCGTTTGCGGATCTTCGCCTGGAGCGCAAGGATTCGCCTTATATTCAGATGCTCGACGGCACATGGAAGTTCTCCTGGGCGAAACGTCCGGAAGAGCGCATCGCAGATTTTTGGAAGCCGGAATTCGACGTTTCAGGCTGGGTGAATATCGCGGTGCCCGGTTGCTGGCAACTCCAAGGCGATTACGATCCGCCAATCTATACGAACGTGCGCTATCCGCACGTCCGCAAGCCGCCGTATATCATGGCTGACCCGCCGAAGGAATTCACGTCTTACGTTTACCGCAATCCCGTCGGTAGCTATCGGCGCGATTTCACATTGCCCGAAGGATGGGCCGGACGGCGCGTGGTGCTGCACTTCGATGGCGTGGCTTCTGCCATGAACGTGTGGCTGAACGGCAAAAACGTTGGTTACAGCGAAGATTCCAAACTGCCTGCCGAGTTTGACGTCACGGCGGCGCTGAAGCCGGGCAAGAACACGCTCGCGGTGGAAGTTTACCGCTGGAGCGATGGTTCTTATCTTGAAGATCAGGACTTTTGGCGCCTGAGTGGCATTCACCGCAGCGTTTGGCTCCAAGCGGAACAGCAGGAGGGGTTGCGCGATTACGTGGCGGTGACAACGCTTGATTTGGCGAACGGCACCGGAACGCTTTGTGTGACGCCCGAGACCGTGGGCGGTGCGCAGGTGGCCATGAGCCTTTACGATGGTGACCGCAAGGTCGGCGACCTTCAAGGCGGGCGGATCACCGTGGACAACGTGAAGCCGTGGAACGCCGAGCAGCCGCATCTCTACACGTTGTTGTTCTCCGTGACTTCCGGCGGGAAGACGGACTACCTTGCGCGGGCGGTCGGTTTCCGGGAAGTGACGATTGAGGATGCCCAGCTCAAGATCAATGGTCGGCGTATTCTCGTCAAAGGCGTGAATCGTCACGAGATCGAGCCCGATGCGGGTTATTCCGTGACGCGCGAGGATATGATCGCCGACATTCGCGAGATGAAGCGGATGAACGTGAATGCCGTGCGCACGTGTCACTATCCCAATTCAAGCGATTGGTATGACCTGTGCGACAAGTATGGCCTGTATCTTGTGGATGAGGCCAACATCGAGAGCCACGGCATGGGCTACGGAAAGGAGTCGCTCGCACATCGTCCGGATTATCGCGCCCAACATATCGAACGCAACGAGCGCATGATTCGGCGTGACCGTAACCATCCCTCTGTCATTGTGTGGTCGATGGGCAATGAGGCCGGCTTCGGCGACAACTTCCGCGCCGTCTACAAAAACAACAAGGCGCTCGACCCCACACGTCCCGTTCAGTTTGAGCAGACGTGGGCGGACGATGGCACCGACATCATCTGCCCCATGTATGCTTGGCCGAACCATCAGGAAAATTACGCCAAGAAGAACCCGAAGAAGCCGTATATCCTCTGTGAATACGCGCACGCGATGGGCAACTCCACGGGTGACTTCCGTGCCTACTGGGACAACGTTCGCAAATATCCCTCGGCTCAGGGCGGATTCATTTGGGACTGGCGCGACCAAGGGCTTTGGAAGGCGACGCCCGATGGAAAAGGAAAGTTCTTGGCTTACGGCGGAGATTTTGGGGATAAGCCCAACGATGACAACTTCTGCTGCAATGGTGTGCTGGCCGCCGATCGCTCGTGGCATCCCGGCGCGTATGATGTGCGCACGGTCTATCAGAACATTGACTTCGCGGATCTTGACTGGGCGAAGGGCACCGTCCGTGTGACCAATGCCTACACCTTCCGCAATCTTGACGGATTTGAAGGCACATGGGAACTGGTCGGGCCGCAGGGAGTCCTCGCCAAGGGCGAATTGGATGAAGATGACTATGAGGATTTGCTTCCCGGTGCCTCCGCGACCGTGACGTTGGAAGATTGGGACGCCGAAAAGGCCAAAGGCCCCGGCGAACGGTTTGTGACGGTGCGCCTCACGGGCAAGTTGCCGCCCATGACGGAGCCTTCCGTGCTGGCCGATGCGCAGTTCGCGCAAGGCCCGGCGCAGGCGTTGCCAATCATTACGGATCGGATGGCGCGCCAATGGCAGAAGGCCGAGACGGAAAGCACGCTCACGCTCTCTGCGGCCGGAACCGTGGCCACCTTCGACAAGTCCAACGGTTTGCTCAAGACGCTCACCGTGAATGGGAAGCCCGTCATTGTTGAGCCCCTTCGGCCGAACTTCTGGCGTCCGCCTACGGATAATGACCGTGGATTCGGCATGGCCCGTCATCTCGGCGTTTGGCGTGACGCAGGGTCTAAGGCGACGTGTGTGGCCTTTTCCGCAACGCCCGACAACGGAACGTTCAAGGTGGAGAGCGCTTTTGAACTCCCGGCCAAGGGGAAGGACGGAAAGCCCGCAACCGCACGCCTGACCTATACGTTCGGTGGAGATGGCGTGGTGACGGTGGCGTTCGCATTCTCGGCGCCCGATGGCCTGCCCGAAATCCCGCGGATCGGCGTGACCTTCGGCGTGCCCAAAGCGATGGCTTCGGCGGAATGGTTCGGGCGTGGGCCTCATGAGAGCATGCCCGACCGCACGGAGAGCGCGTATGTTGGCCTCTATCGGATGACCGTGGCGCAACTCAACGATTCGCACTATGTGCAGAACAGTGAGCTGGGATATCGCATGGATGTCCGCCGCCTTACGCTCTCCGGCGACGACGCGATGCTCTCGGTTTACGGTACGCCCTGTTTCGGCTTCAACGTGTGGCCGTGGACGGCGGAGACGCTCGGCAATGATGCCAAGCCGCATCCATATCAGTGGGAGGAGGCAGCCTACAACACCGTCAATATTGACGCGACGCAGTTCGGCGCCGGCGGCGTGAACTCGTGGGGGGCGCGTCCCTTCGACGATGCACGTCCGCGTTCCGGACGCGACTACACGCTCACCTTCCGCCTGAAGGCTGTGGCCGATTGATGATGGGCGCTCGTGAGGTGCTCTGTATCTCCCTTCGAGAGGCTCCGTATCCCGAAAGGAGATACGGAGCCTCTCCAATCCGTGAGGGGTGGGGTGAGTCTGTGCCCCTAGGGAATGGTTGAAGGTGTCGCATGGCGACAACGCATAAAAGGAATCCTGCAATGTTCGGAAAGTCAAATCTTGCACTCTGCTTAGCATTTAGTACGTTGAGCACCTCGGTGATGGGGGTGGAGTCGCTCATTCCCTCGGCTCCGAATGGCTCCTCGCCGAATTATGTCTGCACGTGGTCTTATCAGGATTGGTTCGCGAACAATCGTCTGAAAGGGCAGGGGATCTCCCCCCGTGATACGCTGTGCCATGAGATTCTTTTCGGAGAGAAAGGGTGGGCAAAAAGTCTTTATCCCGGATTGCGAGGTGACTTGATTTATTTGCTTGATGACGGATGGGATTTGCCAAAGGCGCGCGGCGACACCTTCGGGAGCCTCGAGGTTCACCCCAGCAAGTTTCCCGGGTACGGCGAGACGCCGCCCGAGCGGCTAAAGACATTGGTGCAGAACGTCAAGGCGGCGGGCTGGAAAGGGTGCGGTGTGTGGATTTGCGCCGGGGAGAAATCCAGTGTGAAGGGCGAGGGACTCCACGAGGGCTATTGGCGGGAACGTTTGGAGTGGAGCCGCGATGCGGGTGTGGCCTATTGGAAAATTGATTGGGGAAAGCATTCGTATGATGAGGCGTGGCGCAAGATGATTTCGCGTTTGGCGGATGAAATCTATCCGGAGCTTGTCATTGAGCACATTACCGGCCTAAAAACCACAAACGATCCCCAAGGAACGGGACGCCTCACTCCGGAACAAATCCGCTACAACACCCTCCGGGGAAGTTATGCCGACGTCTATCGGACATACGATGTGAATGGGGCGCTTTCGGTGCCGACCACGTTTGAGCGCGTGGCCACACAACTTTCAAAGGGGTACACGGATGGCCGTCAAATGGGGCTTGTCAATGGAGAAGACGAAGTCCATCTGTGCGCGGCCCTTGGGCTGACGTTTGGAGTGATGCGCTATCCTGTGGGGGATGAGCCAGCCGGAAGCCTTCCGAATATCTTTTTCGGCGGCGGTGATAACGTGTTTACGCGCTCACGCCCCTTGCGGAAAATGTTTGATGAGGTGCGCCATGCCGTGTTGTGGGCTCGCCTTGCGCCGCCTTTCCGCGTGGATGCTTCCAAAACATCCCTTTCCGAAACCATCCTCGCCGATAGCTGGACGTACGCGAAGGAGGACACATGGGATGGGGCCTTACATGGGAAGACGATCATCCAACGTGCGCCCTCGGCCATCGCCCGCGGTGTGCCGCTTCCGGAAGTCACGCAAGTGTCTCCCGGTGAGCCGTTGCCCTTCGTTTCCCTTTGTCGGTTCCCAAACGGCGCCACCGCGGTAGGCACGTATGGCCGAGTGACGCCGGAATCGGGGTACCGGAGGGTGCGGGCCCGTGTGTCGGCCCAAGCAGGAAGGCCTGAGGCGCCCGTTGGCATCTTTGGCGTGTATGACATGCTAACGCTGACCTTTGAGGCTCCGGTTGAGGGGCGGAGACTTTGGGCACAGAGTCTCATGGGAAGCGTTCCGGCAAAGGACATCACACGTTGTGTGGTGCTTCGTGGAAATACGCTGACCATTCCGGGAGACGTCCTCTCGGAACTTGGCGTGGAGGGTGCCACGGAACCCTTTTCTGAACCGGCAGTGGTGCTGGCATTTCGTTGAAACGGTCGTCGTAATGTGAGGTTCTTATGCGATTTTTCGCTTGCATGTTTTTCGGGCTTGCGTTGTTTTCTGTGGCTTCTATCGTCAATGGGGAGGAGCGGGCTTGGCGTGAGATGCCGAAACATTTGAAAGGATACGAAAAAGCGTATGCAGAGTCTCCACGAAGGGCATCATTGGCTTGGTTTCAGGATGCGCGTTTCGGGCTTTTCATCCATTGGGGGCCTTCGGCTGGGATTGGACGCGGCATGTGGGCAATGTACAATGAGCGTATCCCGGTGGAGGAATATGAAAAGATTGTTCGGGGATTCAAAGGAGACCGTTTTGATGCTCAGGCCTTTGTCGACCTTGCGCTCAAAGCCAAGATGAAGTACATCACCTTTGTGGCCAAGCATCATGATGGATTTGCTTTGTGGGATAGTTCCGCTTCGGGTTATGACAGCATGGATTTTCCCTCTCATCGCGATTTTCTTGGCGAGCTGGCGGCGGCTTGTCATAAGGCGGGGCTTGGACTCTTCGTCTATTACTCCATCGGGATTGATTGGCACCATCCCTATTTCCTTCCGAACACGATGTATGACCCAGCTCGTCCTCATTACAGGACGCTCCCATCACAGTATCGTTATCGGACCCCCGAGGACTTCCGTCATTACATGAACTTTGCCAAGACGCAACTTACAGAGATTTGCACGAAGTATGGCCCTCTTGCAGGGATTTGGTTCGACACGATTGGTGGGGTTTATCAGCATTCCGATATCTTCCGCATTCAGGAGGTGTATGATCTCATCCATGCCATTCAGCCCCATGCCTTGGTTATTTTCAAAACCGGAGCGACGGGAACGGAAGACGCCATCACAGGTGAACGTGAGATGGGATCGTTGTCGGGCGTTTTTCGAAGCGTGGGACTTCCGATTTCGGTCCAAGAGGCGGCTGATCGTGCATGGGAAGCCAACAAGGCCAAACCTGCCGAACTTAATATTCCCATTCAAACGATCGGATGGGCCTACATTTCTTCTCCGCGCCAGCGACAAAAAGGGCCGAGAGAGGGAAAACAATTGTTACAGCAATGTGCCAACATGCGAGCGAATCTCCTCCTCAACATCGGCCCCAAGCCGGATGGTGCCATTTTGGAAGAAAATATAAAGACATTGACCGAAATCGGTGAGTGGATAGAGAAAGAGGGATTCCCGAAACCTGTAGATGACGACTTTATGCGCCATCGTACCAAAGCTCCGCCAACGTTGGATGTGGAGAAAGCCAACCGTACCGCTAGATGAAAACGGTAATAATCTCCATAATAAGTTGTTTTGGTTTGTAAAACGGATCGTTTTATCCATGCATACAGTTGTTTTGTCCATGTATTTATCCTTCTTATCCGAAAGTAAACAGGATATACTACTGAGTGTTGCGCCAATTTCGTACGTGTATTGAGATTTCCATCCGATCGAAAATCGAGGAAACATTCACGCATAACCCCATGAAAAGGAAAGGGAACCACAACGATGAAATGTTGCACTTTGATTCGAGGAATGATGCTTTTGCTTGGGTGGCTTATTGCTTTCCCAATGAGCTCGTCAGTCTTTGCCGGGAATCCAGCACCAGAAGCGATACCTCCCGCTCGACGCTTCGAGCCTGGCAAGGGAACCTTCCTGCTCAACGGAAAGCCGTTTGTCGTGAAGGCCGCAGAGGTCCACTATCCGCGAATTCCGGAACCCTACTGGGAACATCGTATCCTCATGTGCAAGGCACTGGGAATGAATACGCTGTGTCTTTACATATTTTGGAATTATCATGAACGGGAACCAAGAAAGTTCGATTTCACAGGGAATGGAGATATTGCCCGCTTTTGTCGTTTGGCACAGAAGCACGGGATGTATGTGATTGTTCGCCCGGGCCCCTATGTCTGCGCAGAGTGGGAGATGGGTGGTTTGCCCTGGTGGTTGCTCCGAAAGGATGGAATTCGTCTGCGCACGAATGACCCTTACTACTTGGAATGCGTTGGCCTTTTTCTGAAAGCCGTAGGTAAGGAGCTTGCCCCATTGCAATTCTCGAGAGGGGGCAATATTCTCATGGTACAAGTGGAGAATGAATACGGGGCATATGCAACGGACAAAGCGCATGTGGCAGCCATTCGGGACATGGTGCGCGCAGCCGGGTTTACGGATGTGACGCTTTTCCAGTGCGATTGGAGCAGTACATTTAAGCGAAACGGATTGGATGATTTGCTTTGGACGATAAACTTTGGGACAGGGGCTGATATCGATGGCCAGTTCAAAAACCTTCGGGCCGCTCGTCCGGACTCACCGATGATGTGCAGTGAGTTTTGGAGTGGTTGGTTTGACCATTGGGGACGCAAGCATGAGACGCGGAATGCGGATACGATGGTGCGTGGAATCCGCGATATGTTGGATCGTGGCATTTCGTTCAGCCTTTACATGACACATGGCGGAACGACCTTTGGTTGGTGGGGTGGGGCCAACAATCCCGCTTATTCGGCAATGTGTTCGTCATACGACTATGATGCTCCTATCAGTGAAGCCGGATGGGTGACTCCGAAGTATGAGAAATTGCGTGCACTTCTCCAAAAGTACACGAGTGCCCCATTGCCTGATCCACCTGCACCCATGCCGATTATTACCATTCCGGAATTTCGAATGGCGCGCGCAGTGAGCGTGTTTGAGGCGTTGCCCGAACCAAAGGTGAGCCAAGATATCCAGCCAATGGAAACCTTTGGTCAGGGGTGGGGCACTATTCTCTATTCTACGTCTCTGCCGCATGCAGTCAAAGCCGGAGAGACGCTTGCCATTGACGAAGTTCACGATTGGGCCCAGGTTTTCGCGGATGGAAAGCTGCTTGCTCGCCTTGATCGTCGCAAGAAAGAGTTCTCGTTTAAGTTGCCTTCCGACCTCCCTGCCGGGACTCGGCTTGATATTCTCGTGGAAGCGATGGGACGCGTCAATTTCGGTGGCTCCATTCATGACCGCAAAGGAATCACAAAGAAAGTGACGCTTGGTGCCGAAGAGTTGAAGAATTGGCAAGTGTACAACCTGCCCCCGGATTATGCCTTCGTTGCCGCGACAAAGGCGAAAGAAGGGATTTCCGTCGTGGGGCCCGCATGGTGGGCCGGTTCGTTTGATTTGGAAACGACGGGTGATACCTTCTTGGATCTGCGCGACTGGGGCAAAGGCATGGTATGGGTGAATGGCCATGCACTCGGACGGTTTTGGGAGATTGGACCGCAACAGACCCTCTTTTTGCCTGGTTGTTGGCTGAAGAAAGGGCGCAATGAGGTGATCGTGCTTGACCTCAAGGGCCCTCGTGAGCCCGTTTTGCGGGGACTTGACAAGCCAATCCTCGACCAATTGCGCGGGATTGTCTCCGACAAGCACCGCAAACCCGGTCAGACGCTGTGCCTACAGGGCGAAAAGCCTGTTGCGGAGGGTACGCTCGCAACCGGTGGCGGCTGGCAGAAGGTAGACTTCCCAACCCCAACCGAGGGACGATATCTTTGCTTGGAAATATGTTCGACCTTTGACCCTAACCAAGCCGCGGCCATTGCTGAGCTCGAACTTATCGGAACGGATGGGAAACCATTGTCACGGGAGAATTGGCGTGCGGTCTATGCCGACTCCGAAGAAACGCGCTCCGGGAACGCCACCGCTGATAAGGTCTACGACCTCCAAGAGTCCACCTTCTGGGCGGCCGAGCCTAAGGCGAAGTGCCCGCACGCCCTCGTCATTGATCTTGGGACAACCGTGCGCGCCACAGGTTTGCGCATCCTTTCCCGCGCCGAGAAGGGGGCTCCCGGACAGGTCAAAGATTGCCGCGTTTATCTCAAAGCCTCACCGTTTCGTCTGTAAAGGAATACTCCCATGAAGCGAAGCCTTCTCTCCCTTATCGGAGCAACCGTCGCAGGAGGCCTTTTGGCCGGAACTGTGTGGCCGGAGGTGGATCTTCCACGTGCACCAAAGGCGATCCCTGGTTTGGAGCAAACCGAAATCAGCCTTAACGAAACCACGGGCGACGGCACGTGGAAGTTCCTGTTGGACGTGCCAGATTCGACAAAATCCGGCATCCCGCGTCCCACCGCGGCGTGGCAGGATTTCGACTTCACGGGATGGATCGGCCGAGACTGGAGGCCGATTCGCGTACCTGGCGAACCGGCCATGCAGGGCTTTGATATCAAAAACAATGAAGAATACTATTACCGCCGCATCGTCACCGTTCCGAAAGATTGGGCGGGCAAGCGGGTGCTGTTGCGCTTCGATGGCGTCTACAGCAATGCCCGCGTGTGGGTCGGGTCCCGGCACGTGCGGTCTCACGTTGGAGGATTCACGACATGGGATTGCGATCTTACGGAGCTCGTCCGCCCGGGGGAACCCTTCACTTTGACCGTCGGCGTTGCGGACATTCAAGGCAAAGACAAGGGGCTTTGGAATCCGGAGGGCCGCCCGGTGAAGAATCCTTCCAACGCCTCGGAATATGCCCATCACAACATTGGTGGCATCTTGCGCGACGTTTCGCTTGTCGCATTGCCACAAACCTATTTGGCAGACGTCGAAACCTTGACCGCGCTAAGTGCGGATTATCGTGACGCGGAATTGACGGTGACGGCGCGGACAAACCCTACCGGTGCCGATGCAACATTGCGTGTGGAAGTCCTTGACGGTAAGACATTGCTTGCCGGAGGTGAAGCCGCGTTGCGCGGAGGGGAAACCGCAAAGGTCCTACTGCCCGTGAAAGCTCCGCGTTTGTGGGATGCTGAGCATCCCAACCTTTACACGTTGCGGGCCACGCTCCTCATCGGGGGGCGCACGGTTCAGGTCAATGAGGAACGCATCGGTTTCCGCGCGTTGACGTTTGGCGGTCGCAACGGAACGGATGTCAACAAGCTCTACGTGAATGGCCGCCCCGTGCGGCTGCGTGGCACCTGCCGGCACGACGTGTCGCATGACTTGGGGCGTTCCATGACGCGGGAACAAGCTTTCGCCGAGGCTCGGGCTTATAAGGAGGCAAACATCAATTTTATCCGCACGTCTCACTATCCAGCCTCTGAGGATTTGCTCGATGCTTGCGATGAGCTGGGTATTTATGTGGAACAAGAAGCTGCCGTTTGCTTCCAAGGCCCGTGGGCCCCTGTGGATAGTGTTTATGCGGATTACGCGGCACAATTCGTGGAAATGGTCGAGCGCGACCGCAATCGTGCCTGCATCGTCATTTGGTCCATCGCCAACGAAAGTCATTTTGACAATGTGGGCAAAAAGTTGATACGGAATCCCTTTGCAGATGCGCGTGCTTATCTTCGCGAACGGGAACCCTCTCGGCCTGTGATGTTCAGCTGGCCCAACACCGGAGCCCCCAAAGGATTCTTTGACATTTACAGCGAGCACTACGCCCACGTGATGGGTAACATGGGGCGCAAAGATATGCCCCGTTTGCATGATGAATATGCACATATCGCTTGTTACAACCTGGATGAGCTCCGCCGCGATCCCAATGTCCGCAACTTCTGGGGGGAGAGTGTCTTTCACGCTTGGGATCATATTGTGCGCGACGATGGAGCCCTTGGCGGAGCCCTTTGGGGTGGCATCGACGACGTTTTCTACCTTCCCGTCAACGTCCCGGAGCGCCATCAGCGTCATTCCGATGGTGCCGTGGCCGGTTATGGCGAATGGGGCTCGGTTTGGGATGCTTATCATCGGCCCAAGCCCGAGCTGTGGCTGACCAAAAAGGCGTATTCTCCTTTGCGTTTGGTTGAGCGCGAAGCAAAGTTGGAAGGGACACGTCTTACCGTTCCTGTCGAGAATCGTTATGACCATACGTGCCTTTCCGAGTTGGAAGCGATTGTCACGCCGCATGGCGCCTCACCTACGCGGGTTCGGCTCGCGCCTTTGGCCCCGCGCTCCAAGGGGGCGCTTGTGTTCGATATCCCGGCGGGGACGGAATCCGTTCGGCTGCGTTTCCTCGAACAGAACGGACATGTGGTCGAGGAAGCGGAATTGACGTTCGTACCTTTCCAGCCGAAGGCCCTGCCAGAACCAACCACTGCGCCCACTATCACCGAAACGGCTGAGACATTCGCCGTCAAGATGTCCGAGGGCGAAGCCATCTTTGACCGGGCGACCGCACGGCTCCGTTCCTACACGGCGCAGGGGAAGTCCCTGCTGTTGGGAGGCCCTGACCTTGTGGCCACGGGGGTAACGCTCGGAACGTGGAAGGGGACGATGTGCTCCGCCAAGACAGAGGGGAATCGCGTGCTGGTCACGCTTGAAGGAACGTATGCCTGCGGGCTCAACGTTCGTTTTGAGATTGCCTTCTTGAACGATGGCCGCATGGAGACGCACTACACGCTCCTCTCTGAACCGCCCAAGGGCGCGAAGCCCCGCGAAGTTGGCCTCTCTTGGCCCATCCCCTCCGCAGACTCCGTCCAGTGGGAGCGAACCGCGTTCCACAGTGCCTATCCGGAAGATCAGATTGGTCGCCCCAGGGGAACGGCCTTGCGGGTTCGTCCCGGCAGTGACAAGACCCCTGACCGCTACGGCGTCCGCCCGGCGTGGCCGTGGAAGGATGACATGCGCAATTACTTTGTTTTTGCCCAAAATGATCCCAACGATGGCCTTGCCACGAATGATTTCAAGGCGATGCGGGAGGCGATCCGTTTCTACACGGTCGCACTTTCCGGCGGAGGAACGCTTCGTGTCGATTCCGATGGCAAGAGCCAAGCCGCTCGCGTTTCCGTTTCCGCCGAACGCATGATGATTGATGACCGCGATCCGCGTGTCCGTTATTCTGAGGGCGGCTGGGCTCCCTATGATTCTGGGGCTGACTATGCAGGGACTGAGACCTACAGCACCCGCCGTGGCGCCTGGCTGGAACTTCCTTTTGAGGGAACCGGCATCCGAGTGATCGGCGCAAAACAACGCAACGTTGGCCTTGCGCGGATTTTGGTGGATGGTCGTGAAGTTGCGGCGATCGATACGCACAGTGATCTCGGCAACGAGTTAAAGCAAAGCGTCATTCACACCGTGGAAGGCCTCCCCATGGGGCGCCACACGCTTCGGATGGAGACCGTCGGAGGTCGTGCCGATTGCATTGTGGCCGATGCCTTCGAGGTATTGACACAGACAGGACCCCGCTTGCGCACACAGCTGGTGGTCTGCGATGGCTGGTGGTATCCCAATTTGGCGTGGGGCAACTATACCGGAAAGGCTCCCACGCTTTCCAAGGGAACGACCGGCACGATCCGACTGCATCCGCGTCCATAAGCGATTCTTAAGATCTCCACAGATCTCTTCACGGCGATGCCTTCTTTAGGGCTCGCCGTTTTTTCTTCCCGCAAAGCTTCACATATTGAGATGCACCGTATCACGACTGGGGATGCACTATGTCTCGTAGGAAGATGCTCCGCATCCCAAATCGAAGGAATCTGTCGCGTGATGCTTCCTTCGCAAGAGGAAGCGCACTTGTGGGGGAGACCGCCATTTCAAAACCTGTGCACAAATGAATAACGCCGCCCCTTTGCAGGAGCGGCGAAGATGAAGCCAGCATGAGATTCCGTTACTTCGCTTCGGAGGCAAAGTGAATGGGGCTGAAGTATTTCGGCACATGGAAGTTGAGTTCCGGGCTCTGCGGCAACAACGTGCCCCAATGGGGACGGCTGGAGCAATCGGCGCATTTGCAGAAATTGCCCTGCCACGTCTGTCCGGAGAGATTACCCAACGGTCCAAACACGCTCTCAAGGTAGGCGCGAGGAATACGGAGGATCATCCACCAATCCGTGGCATCACCCGTCTCGGGGTCAATCACCTGCGGAAGGTTGCCCTTCGCGGTGAGCTTCCGGATGGTGTCCTTTGCAATGTATTCGAAGTCAGCGAATCCGCCGGGGGCACGGGTCCAGTTGCGAATGTGGGAGGAGTGGACGCACCCCCCGGCGTTGACCTCAATGTTGATGTAGCCTTTCTCGATTTTGAGCGGCTGCAAAAAGGCCTCGACGCAAGCATCCTCACAAACCATGGAGTTGATGGCGGTGTGGACGATGCGGACGTACCGATCGCTCACCTGCCAGTAGAGCATGATGTCGTTGCCATCATGCAGGGCGCGAAGCACCGTTTTGGGGTGATGCTCGGAACTCTTTTCGTGCCAATAGGTGTATTCGGCGGCGTCTGCCTTGGCCCAGATGGGATCTTCCGGGTCGAAATCGGGAAGGCGGTCGACTTTGTTGATCGTGTATTCGGTGCGCATGGTCGTCTCCTTTAGAAGATGTCGGCTTTGATGGGGGCGGCAGGGGCGTACTCGCCGCTGTCGTAGAACTGATCGGCGTCTCCGACGGCGGCCTTGAGGCGGAAGAGCTCATTCTTGAGCGCTTCGGTGACCTTGGCGTACGCAGGCTGGCCGTAGAGGTTGTGCACTTCCTCGGGGTCCTTTTGGAGGTCAAAGAGCTCCCACTCGTCCACTTTGTAGTAGCGGATGAGCTTGTAACGGGTGGTTCGCACGCCGTAGTGGGCGGGCGTGTTGTGCTCGCCGCCTTGGATGTAGTAGCGGTAGTAGAAGCTGCGCCGCCAATCCTTCGGGGTGCCTGTGGTGATGTTGGGAAGGAAACTGCGCCCTTGCCAATTCTCGGGCCGTGGGGCCCCCGCCGCATCCGCGAAGAACGAGGCGAAATCGACATTGGTGATGATGTCGGTATTGACCGTCCCGGGGCGGACGGCCGCCGGCCAACGCAGGAGGAAGGGCATTTTGAGTGTTTCCTCCATCATGAAGCGCTTGTCGTAAAGCCCGTGATCGCCAAGGAAGAAGCCCTGGTCCGCCGTGTAGATGACGATGGTGTCGCGGTCAATTCCCTTGGCCTTCAAGTAGTCAAGCATTTCTCCCACGCTGTCATCGACGCTTTGCACGCAGGCGAGATAGTCCTGCATGTAGCGGAGGTAGGAGAGCTTGATGCGCTCACGGCGGCGGCGTTCCCGTTCCTCCGGGGTGAGGCCCTCCCCGTCGCGCAATTCTTTGGGCCAACGGTTCTTGGATTCACCGGTCTTGTACTGCTCGGGGTCCACGCCGGGGAAGGTGCCGCCCTCGGTGAAGTATTCCGTAAGCTTGAGATCCAGCTCGATGCGCATATGGTGTTCCAGCGTCATCGCGGTCTTTTGGATGGGCGAGGCGCGCCCCTTGAAGTCATCAAAGAGCGTATCCGGAATGGGAATATCGTCAAGGGTCAAGGCCCGGAACTGCGTGCGGTACTTCGCCTCCGGCAGCCAGTTGCGATGCGGCGCTTTGTGGAGCATCGCCACGAAGAAGGGCTTGTTTTGGTCTAGGGCCTCATCAATGACGCTCTTGGTCACCTTGGTGATGTTGCTCGACGCATATTCACCCTTGAACGTGAGGCGGCCCTTGGCGAACTTGTCCTCAAATCCCAACGGACACTTCTCCGCCTTGGTGAAGAAAAAGGGATTAAAATACTGCCCTTGCCCCTGATAGATGGCCCATCGGTCCCAGTCGCTGTCGCGCACGGTCTCAGGGCCTCCCATGTGCCACTTGCCGAGGAGGGCCGTGTAGTAACCCGCTTCGCGCAACGTTCCGCCAACGGTCTTTATCTTCGGGGAAATCGCGTTGAACACGGGCACGCCATTCTTGCAGCTGTACATGCCGGTGAGGATGCAAGCACGCGAAGGCGTACAGATGGAATTCGTCACAAAGACATCTTGAAACAGCATTCCCTCCTTGGCCAAACGGTCAAGTCCGGGCGTCTTGTTGATCCGCGATCCATAAGCGCTGATGGCATGAGCCGCGTGATCATCCGTCATTATGAACAGAATGTTTGGACGCTTGTTATCCGTGCTTTGCGCAAACGTGGGCAAAGCCCCTCCCGCGGCGGCGACAGTAAGGCCACATCCGGCAACTTTCAAGAAATCTCTTCGCTTGGTCATCATCTTGGGAAATCCTTTCTCGCTTACGGGGAGAGCATAGCACAAAACCCATAATATCGTCTCTGCTTATCCCACTACCACATACTGCGATCAAGTGCTCGATATTGAATGGCCTCGAAGAGATGCGCCCGGGCGATAATGTCCGAGCCCGCCATGTCAGCGATGGTTCTTGCCACACGCAGAATGCGCGTGTACGCACGCGCCGTAAGTGCCAATTCATTCATCGCGGAACGAAGCACCACTTCCGCCGCAGGCTCCAATGGGCAAAGTTCCTGAAGCCGACCGGAAGGGAGATCGGCATTGCATCGGATGCCCGGCGTATCGGCATAACGCTTGGCTTGCAGTGCGCGAACACGGAGCACCCGTTCACGAATGACGGCGGAAGATTCGCCCGGTGATTGCCGCGACAGATCTTCGAAGGGAACGGCGGGGACCTCGACATGAAGGTCGATGCGATCCAAAAGCGGGCCCGAGACCTTCGCACGATAACGCCGGATGGCAGGCTCCGTGCAACGGCACGTACGCTTTGGGTCCCCGGCAAAGCCGCAGGGGCAGGGATTCATCGCAGCCACCAGCATAAAGCGCGAAGGGAATGTAAGCGTTCCGGCCGTGCGCGCGATGGTGACGGCGCCATCTTCGAGCGGTTGCCTGAGGACTTCCAACACATTGCGGCGAAACTCCGGGAGCTCGTCAAGGAAAAGCACGCCACGATGTGCCAAAGAAACTTCGCCGGGGACAGGGTGGGTGCCTCCGCCGATGAGTCCGGCGTCGGAGATGGTGTGGTGCGGCGCACGGAAAGGGCGACGCCCCACGTGGCTCCCTTTGAGTGCCCCGGCCACGGAGTGAATGGCCGTGACCTCAAGCGCATCATCCGGCGTCAACGGCGGAAGGATTGAAGGAATCCGACGGGCCAGCATGGTCTTGCCGGACCCCGGCGAGCCGATCATGAGGAGATTATGCCCTCCCGAGACGGCCACCTCAATTGCCCGACGGGCAGCGGCCTGTCCTCGCACATCGGCGAAATCCTCACCCGTTCCATCCTGTGCCAACAAGGCGGCGAGGTCAGCCGTCGCGGGTTCCGGCTGAAGCCGTCCTGACATCAGTTCCGCCGCGTGTCGCAGATCCCGCACGGGCCAAACGTCAATCCCTTGGACAAGCGCGGCCTCTCCCGCATTTTCCATCGGCACGGCCACCGCCCGGAATCCGCGAGCGCGCAAGGCCAGCACGATGGGCAGAATCCCGCGCACACGCCGCACGGTGCCCCCCAACGCGAGTTCGCCCAACACCGGCACTTCCCGCAGAAGGGGCAATTCGTCCACGCCTGCCGAGGCGAGCAACGCAAGCGCAATGGGGAGATCGTAAACCGGCCCCTCCTTGCGGAGATCCGCCGGCGCGAGATTGACCGTCACGGATAGCGGCTTGAGGGAAAACAACGAGTTACGCAGCGCCGCACGCACACGGTCAATGCTCTCCTTAACCGCGGCATCCGGCAATCCAACAATTCGGGTTCGGGGGTCCTCCGAGGCCACCGTGTGAACCTCAATTTCCACCGGCACAGCCCCAATGCCGAGCACGGCGGCGGCATACGCTTTCGTCAGCATTCGAAACGCCTCACAGTCCCTTGAAAATCGCGCCGGGAGCGGGAGCGATGGGATTGGGATAACCTTCCTCACGAAGGATCTGACACATCGCCTCCACCTTTTCGTCTTCGCCATGCACCGCGAAGACATGGCGCACGTTGCGCTTGGCGTTTAGGGCCCGTACCCACTCACGCAGAGCCGTGCGGTCGGCGTGCGCAGAGAGCGCGTTGATCGTGTGGACACGCGCTTGGAGTTCAAACTCCTCCCCGAGAATGCGCAAGGGGCTCTGTAATTCCACGATGCGGCGCCCCAGCGTGCCCTCGGCCTGATAACCCACAATAAGCACAATGTTGCGCGGGTCGCCAACGCCGTTTTGGAGGTGGTGGAGAATTCGCCCGCCTTCGCACATCCCACTGGCCGCGATGATGATCATCGGCCCCTTGGCATGGTTCAGCGCCTTGGATTGGTCCGCGGTGGCGAGGAACTCCAGCCTTGGCATCCGGAACAACTCAATGCCTTGGCGCAGAAGTGCGCTCGCCCCCTCGCCATAACACGCCGTATGGCGGGCATAGATCTCGGTCGCCTTGAGGGAAAGTGGGGAGTCCACGTAAATGGGAATGCACGGAATGCGCCCTTCGCGCAAGAGTTGGTTGAGATAAAAGAGAATCTGCTGCGTGCGCCCCACGCTGAAGGCCGGGATGATCAGCTTGGAGCGTTGCTGCACGATGTCGAGCACATAGTCGCGCAAACGTCCGGCAACGTTGGCCCGTGGCGGATGGTCACGATCGGCATACGTCGATTCCACCAAAAGCACATCCGGTGCGTCCGGCACATCCGGCGGAGGAATGATGGGTTGCCCGGGCTGGCCAAGGTCCCCGGAAAAGAGCAGTCGCCGAAAGGTTCCATTCGGCTGGCGCGCAATCAATTCCACCAACGCGGACCCCAAGATATGCCCGGCATTGTGGAAGACGGCGCCAACGCCATTCCCAAGGTCAATCCCGCGCTTGTAGGGCACGCCCTGCATCTGAGAAAGTGTGCGCTCGACATCCTGATCCTCATAGAGGGGCTCAAACAGCCGCTTCCCCTCCGCCTTCCGCCGACGGTTGACGATCTCAACGTCATGCTGGGTGATATAAGCGCAATCACGCAACATCGGGCCGCAAAGGTCGCGCGTGGCCTCCGTCGTATGGATAGGCCCGCGATAACCGGCGCGCACAAGCGAAGGCAAGTTGCCGCTGTGATCAATGTGCGCGTGCGACAACAGAACGCAGTCCACCGACCGCGCATCCACCGCCAGCTTCCGGTTCCGCTCGAACGCCTCCTTCCGATGCCCCTGGTACATCCCGCAATCAAGAAGAATCCGCAACCCGTTCACCTCGACGATGTGCATGGAACCCGTCGTCGTACGCGCCGCTCCCTGAAATGTGATGTCAAACATAACGCAACGCTCCTTTCGTATTCACTCAGTGAGTTTAGCAAAAAGCGCCCAAGAGGCAAGTTTTAATGCGCCCTGTGGTGTCAAAAGGAAAGCCCATTCCCCATTCTTTCCCCCATTGGGGAGTGGCCGCCCCCAAAACCGTCGCAAGCGTGGGGTAGGGGTTGTGCTAAAATGGACACGTAAGGAGGACGCGACAATGGTGCCACAATGGTTCATCGAGGAAAAGCGGGATGGCCGGGAACATTCGGAGGCCGATCTTCGCGCATGGGTGCAAGGCATTGCCGATGGCACCTTGCCCAACTATCAAATCGCCGCCTGGCTCATGGCCGTTTACCTCAGGGGCATGACCGAGGCCGAAACGGCGGTCTTGACCGACGCCATGATGCGTTCCGGCGACTGCCTCGCCTTCGACCTGCCGCGCCCAACGGCGGACAAGCACTCCACCGGCGGCATCGGCGACAAGATTTCCCTGCCGTTGGCGCCGCTTTGCGCCGCCTTGGGGCTCGCCGTGCCCATGATTTCGGGTCGCGGCCTCGGTATCACCGGCGGTACCCTCGACAAACTCGAAAGCATCCCCGGCTTCGATGTACGCCTCGGCATTCCCGAGTTCCGCCGCATTGTGGCCGACGTCGGCTGTTGCATGATCGGGCAAACCGACACGCTGGCCCCCGCGGATCGCCGCCTCTATGCCTTGCGCGACGTCACAGGCACCGTCCCCAGCATTCCCCTCATCACCGCGTCCATCATGAGCAAGAAACTTGCCGAAGGCGCGCAAACCCTCGTCTTCGACGTCAAGTTTGGCCGCGGCGCGTTCATGAAAACCCAAGCCGACGCCCGCCGCCTCGCCGAGAGCCTTCTGTCCACCGGCCGTCGCCTCGGGCGAACCTGCCGCGCACTGCTCACGGATATGAACCGCCCCCTTGGGCGCACCATCGGCAACGCGCTTGAAGTTCGCGAATCGCTCGACGTGCTCGCCGGCAAAGGCCCCCAAGACGTCCGCGCCCTCACCGTCGCTCTCGCCGCACAGATGGCCACCGCCGCCGGCCGCTTCCCGACGGAAGAAGCCGCCGAGGCCGCCGCCTGCGCCGCGCTGGACAATGGCTCCGCCATGGCCGCCTTCCGCGCCATGTGCGCCGCGCAAAAGGGACGCTTGGATGAAGGCCTCCCCCAAGCCGCCGTTTGCGCCGAAGTGCCCGCCCCACGGGAAGGATTCGTGGCGGACGTGGACGCGGAAGCCCTCGGACGCGCCGCCCTCGCCTTGGGCGCCGGACGCACCGCCGTCGATGCCTCCATCGACCACGCCGCCGGCCTTGACCGCCTCCTTCAAGTGGGCGAACACGTCAAAGCCGGCCAACCGCTCTGCCTCCTCTGTGCCGCAACGCCCGCCCAGATCGATGCCGTCCGCGCGTCCGTGCAGGGCGCCTTCCGCCTCTCCGATGCACCGCCCCCCGTCTCTCCGCTCATCGCGGAAAAACTCTGACGTGAACGTCAAACCCATCGTGCCCCACTGGGGGCACCAACGAGAGGCTCCGTAAGTCACCCCAAGACGCTCCGTATCGCACTCAACGATACGGAGCGTCTCTCAATGTGAGTGCGTGGTGTGATGGTGGTGAAGCTCTCCGAAGCAGACAAAAAGAAGCCCGGGCTCGGGGAGAGAAGCCGAGCCCGGGGGATTATATATTTCCATGTGTTGTCCGAACGAAGGTCAAAAGTCGTAACTCACACCAATGCCGGCGTACAGCACAAAAGCATCATCACCGACGGCGTCCCGCGCCTTTGCGTTGAGTTGTTGATTGAAGCCGAGATAAGGTGTGAGGGCAAAACCGTCAATGGGCGAATAGGTGAGTTCCACTCTGCCGAATCCATCTCTGAACATGAAGGCCTCGTTTTCCCCAAAATCACAGAGATTTCTTTGCTTGTTGGCCATGCCAATGCCAAGTGTCGGAGTGAGAATGAGTTCCCCTTCGCTCATTCCTAGCGCAGAGCCGACATCGAAATCGTGTGCGACCGCAAAGGTGGCGTAAATGCCTCCCTTGCCGGTCTCCTCCTCCTTGGCGCCTTGACGCACCAATTGGTACTCCACGGTGAGTGCGGGGCGAAGCCAAAAGTCGTTGGCCGCGATTTCCAGATTCAGCCATTGGGTGTTGGGATTGGAAAATCCCGCCATGGGTTTCTTACAGCTTTTGGGGTGATATTCGTAGGTGTAGTTGATCGCAGTATCGAGGGAAGACCCCATCCAATCGGTAAAATCCCATGTGCGGGAAAGTGTGATGCCAGGCGTAAACTCTTGGTATTTCCATCGGCGATTGTTGTAGCCGCCCTCTTTGTATCCCCAATTGGTTGTGTCGAAAATCGCCTCGGCGCCGACTTCCACGGTAAACCATTCCTCATTGGCCAACCGCAAGGAGACGCCTGGCGTGAGGATCGGGTGAGGATTGTCGATGAGCCCATACGTGAGCTGTTTGGTGCAGAAATCCAACGACGCGCTGCCTCCAAAGCGCCATTCACTTTCAGACACCGTAAGTTCCGGCACGTCAGGGGAATCAATTGTTTCCGACAGGGGCAACGTCTCTCGGGCAACGCCAGGCTGTGTGAGAATAAAAAAATACGTGGCGATGCTTAGAAACGGAAGAGATTTGTGGGCGGTCTTGGTTGTCATCGGTTTGGGGTTCCTTTTCTCGTGATTAAATGGGGTGTAGATTCTTTGAACTGTCCTAGGTTTATTAGAATAGGCTAATAGCCTATCCCGAGAGAAAGGCGAGACACGTCATGTCTCGCCTTTATGGGCGCAACTCAAACAACAAGGCGAACCTTGGTTTTCTTTCCGAGTGCGTAGAAGAACGCGACTGTCGCCGCAAGAAACACGCAAGGCGTGATAATCCATGCGAGGCTGTGCCCTGTGGTTATCTGGAAGTAAAGCGTGGCGACGCACCAGCCAAGCACAGTGAGGTAGCCAAACAGAATGCTGCTGTATCCCCAGCCAATTTCGCGCACAACGGTGGCCATTGCCGCGAGGCAGGGAACGTAGAGCAACACGAAGAGGAGATAAGCGAAGGCGCGATTTTTGTCGCTGTCGAATTTCGCGACCAAGGTGTTCATCAACGTGGTGTCGGCCTCAACTTCTTCCGAGAGCGATTCCTGATAGTAAGTCTCGATTTGAGCGTTGAAGTCGCGGAGAACGAGGTTGCGCCCGCGTTCGTCTGAGACGGAGCCAGACGTGATGCGCTTTGCGAGGGATTGGAGAACGGAGGCTTTCCCAAGACGCGCGGCCGTTGCGTTTAATTCGGCTTCCGCGGCTTCGAGTTGCGGGCGAAGGGCCTCGTTTCGAGCGACTTGTTTCTCCATGGCCTCTTTGGTGACCGTGGCCTTGGTGAGGGCCTCGTGCAATGCTTCAATGTCAAGCGCTGTGTCAATTTGGCGTTGGAGGTCTGCGAGGCGTTCTTGGGAAAGGGTGGGGTCGGCCAACTGCTCTGCAAGGCGGTGTGCACGTTCATATTCGGATTTGAAGATCCCCACACCCAAAGGATCCAACAAAGAATCCATCAACCCAGCGAATGCTTCGGGGATGGTGGCAACCGCTTCGGTAAGCCCCTGAAGCAATTGATCGCGGGCGGAGGCCCATGTCAGGGCTTCATCTTGCGCACTCGGCGTGTCCGCTGTGCCCCCCTCAATGGCGTAGAGCGTGTTGAGGGACGAAACGACCTGTTCTTTCGCAAAGAGGCCAACGATCAGCGCCACGGAACCTTGCCAGTTGTCACGCTCCACTCCCATCGGAAGGAAGACGGGGGAAATGGTTCGGCCAACAAATTCGATGATGGAAATCTTCGCCGGAGGGTTGGGCTGTGAAGGTTTGGCATAAGGATTGGGCACATGGACCTTGTCGCAAATGCTGAGGAAAAGAACCATCACCACCAATACCTTGCCGGCACGGAAGAGGAACCGCTGTAACCGCTCCCAAGCCTGCTTGAGCACCGTTGTGACACGTGGAATATGGTAAAGCGGAAGTTCCAAGACAAACGGGGCCGGCTCCCCGACAAAGAGCGTATGCTTCAGCAAAAGCCCCGTGAGCACCGCCAGCACGATACCGCAGAGATAAATGGCGAAGACCATCGTTCCCGATGCCACGCCAAAGAAGGCCGCACCGAAGAGCGCATAGACCGGCAGGCGTGCCCCACAACTCATAAAGGGCGTCATAAAGACCGTGAGCAGGCGATCTCTTCGGTTTGACAGGGTGCGCGTGGCCATGATGGCAGGAACCGTACACCCAAAGCCCACAAGCATTGGGACGAAGGCACTGCCAGGAAGTCCGAGCAACCGCATGAAGCGATCCATCACATAGGCGGCACGTGCCATATATCCGGAGTCTTCCAATACAGAAAGCCCAAGGAAGATGAAAAACACCGGCGGGATGAACGTCATCACGGTTTGCACACCCGTCCCGAGACCATCCGCAAGCACGGTTATGAGCCACTCCGGCGAACCAATCAGTCGAAGTCCGTTCCCAAGGCCGGTCACAAAGAGCGCATCGCCGAAACCGTCGAAGAAGTCAATGAAACACCCACCGACCACTTGGGTAAACCAAAAGAGCAGGTACATCATCCCCAAGAAAATGGGAATCCCCAGCCATCGGTTCAGGACGAACCGATCCAGTGTCCGCCCCAATTCCGTTCGCGCATGGCCCACCTGCCGAACGATGCCGCGTGTGATCTCTTCGATTTTGTCATAGCGCGCATCGGCAATGAGCACATCCGGCGTGGTGCCCAATACACGCTCAACATCGTCAATGATGGCCTCTGCGCCGGGAAGGATGCCCTCAAGGCGGTGAATGGCCAAGACTTCAGGCTCTCCTTCACGGTGGGCCTTCCGCATGGCTTGCGTCAGCGACTCAGGGTAAACCACGTGTATTTGGCGTTGCTTCGTTGCCAACGCCTCTTGGACGGCACGTTCCAGCGCGAGGCGTGCGGTTCTCTTTTGCACGTTGGCCGAGACGACCGGAATGCCAAGCCGCTCGGAGAGTGCAGCCATATTGATTTTGAAGCCCTGCCGCTCCAAGATGTCTTTCATTGAGAGCACCATCACCATCGGCTTGCCCAACTCCATGAGGGCGAGCGTCAGGTAAAGATTGCGCTCCAAATTCACGGCATCAACGATGTTGACGATAAGATCCGGTTCACCACTGCAAACATAGTCCGCAGTGACTTTTTCATCCTCAGAGACGGCATGGAGGGAATAGATTCCGGGAAGATCCACCAACGTGAGTTCCTCTCCGTTGGGAAGGGTGATCTGCCCTAACAGTTTTTCCACCGTCACGCCGGGCCAATTGCCCGTCACTTGGTGCATCCCGGTCCAGGCATTGAAGAAGGTTGATTTTCCCGTGTTCGGGTCGCCGACGAGTGCGGCTGTGATTGTGCGCCTTTGCGAATTCATCAGTCAACCGCCTTCAATTGGAGAAACGCCGCTTCCGATTTCCGAAGGGACAACTCAAATCCTCGCACTTTCAAGCGAAGGGGATCTCCCATTGGAGCAATCCCGATGAGTTGGATGGTCGCCCCCCGAGTCAATCCGAGTGCGAGGAGCTTGGCTCGATAACCCGCCTTCGTGACATTGTAGCCCGTAATCTCGGCCTTGTCGCCAATCTTCAATTCCGTGATATCCATCATCGGAAACCCTTTCCTCAGACGTCTTTGCAGAAACACATACACTGCTGGTGTCTGAATGGCGCAAAAGATAGCATAGTCTAATATATAAGTCAATGGGATTCTTTGCTGCGCCTAACAATCTTGTTTGCGCAGTTGATTTTGGGCGAGACCTCACGTAGTTGCAAAGCACGGATTAGAGATTGGCCATTGTTAGGACGAGCGAGATGAGATTGAAGATCCCATGCAAGGCAATGCAGGGGAGAAGCGTTTGTGCGCGAAGCGCCACCAATCCAAGACACCATCCCATAAAAAACAGAGGCAAGAAAAACGCATTGCCACCATGGGCAAAGGCAAAGAACATTGCGCTGAGCGGAAGTGCAATACTCGGGCGAAACGATTCCAACAACAGTCCACGGAAGAGACACTCCTCAACAAGTGGAGTGAGTCCACATAAAAAGAGTGCCATGATGATTGTCTCAGAGAGTGACAACCGCGAGGCCAACTGTACGGCGATCTGCTCCTCTGCAGGTGAACAGACGGTTACCAACATCGCACAGCCAATCACAATTACAAAAAGATATCCAATCCATCGCCCATAACCGAACCCATTGTGACGAGGGAGCGAAAACCAACGCTTCAGACGTTTGGGCTCCGCCAAAAAGCCCGGCAGAAGGGGCAATGCCATCAATGGAAGCGACAGCACAAAGGAACCCAAAAGCAGGGAAAACGCGTTTGACGTTGGGGGCAATTCCCCCGGTGCCGAATTTAGGGTTCCAAAAAGAAGCGCTACACCGATGGCCAATAGGTTGGCCCCCCTCCACGCAAATGAACGGAAGATGTTAGAACGACGACTCATAAACGAACCAAATCTTCGACCGTTGCAGATTGCCATCCTGGTTGCATAAGAAGATGCTCCAGCAATAGCGCGCAGGCTACGGCATCGTAATACGCATCATGTGGGCCTCGATTAGGAACGAGCGTCTTGAGGCGCGGTAGCAGGCCAAGGCATTGGGTCAAGGTTTCAAGGGTATAGTCTTTGAGCCCGGGCCATGCATAGCGTGCCAAAGAAAGGGTGTCGATCCAACACTCATAACGTGTCATCGGTGCGAGTCGGGCCAAGACACCACGCTCAGTCGCGGCATTATGCGCAACAGGAATTGCAGCAGACAAACGTTCGTGAAGGAGTGGCCAAACATCCATAACCTCCGGAGCCGTAGCGATGGCCTCTCGGCAGGAACGATGATTCCCCGGTGCATGTTGCGAAAATGGCCATGTCTTCGGGACACGCAGAAAAGTATCGAAACCCGGGGCGGAAAGGTCTACCCTTCCGCCCCGAAGCGCTACAGCACCCAACTGCCACGGTAGACTGGGAAAACCGCGAACAGCTCCGGTTGTCTCAAAATCAATGGCAAGAAACTCGGGTAACACGTGTACAGCGAGGCTCCGTGGTTCACTTAATCTCACGCAGAGGAATACGCAAGAAATAATGGTAATCCGAGGTCCCCTCATAAAGGATGCCGATTGCATTGTCTCCTACGGGACAAAGCGAGGAATAACCGGCGCATGCACGGGGATCATAGACCATACCTTCCGACCAAGTCTTCCCCTCGTCGGTGGAGACGCGCAAAGACATAGTGTCGCGTTTCCCGGAATTCGGGTTGGAGAAATAAAGGTTCCCTTCCATTTCCAACAGCGCGGCTTGGCACAGGTTTCCGGGCTGACGGAGGGGCGTGGTCTCCACCTTTTCCCAAGTTTCCCCCAAATCCTTCGTGATGGCGCTTATACGGCTTTTCGGCCCACCACCTTCACGCGTATTGAGTAATAATGATCCATCTTTCAACTGGACAACCGTTGATTCGGAACCGCCAAAGGGTGACGCCTTCGAGCTTGTCCAAGTCTTTCCATGATCTTTGGAGTAAATAAGCACGCCATGATGCGGAGCTCGCCCTTTCTCCCCCCACACCTGAGCGGGGAAAACGAGCGTGCCATCCTTGAGCGCGATACCGGCTCCAGGGCCTTGGAAAACGACTCCCCAAGTTTTTGTATCGGGATCGCTCAGTCGTTTGATTTCCGCAGTGATATTCCGAGGTGTAGACCACGTCTGTCCCTCATCATCGGAGAAGGCGAGATACACTTGACCACAGGCTTTAGCGTCGATTGTTCCTGTTGAGGAGGAAAAAATCGGATGCCCCGAGTTCGGTGTCCGAAGCGCGGCAATCCAAATTCGACCGTTGGAAGGGTCAACAAGGATCGTGGGATCTCCGATGCCTGCACCCCCAGGTAACCCCTCATAGTCCATTGCCGTGCGAATGGGCGACCACGTATTACCGCCGTCCTTCGAGGTGCTGACGCCAACAGTGATGTCTGCCGGAAGATCGCCACCATGCTTGTAGCGAATGTCGAAGACAGCCACAAGCGTCCCTTTCGGAGTTTGCACAATTCCAGGAATACGGAAGTTCTTTGAGCGACGTACACGCCCATCGGCAAGACAGCGATCGACGATTTCCTGTGCCGGTCGCGTCACGATACTTCCAATACGGATTTTCTGTCCATCGATGTAAAGGCATCTTCCAATATCAGCCGAATCGGAAAGTTCGACACGAAGATCCATTGTATTCTTACCAGCCTTCACGGGAAGAGTGAAGGTCGCCATATTCGCATTTAACGTGGCATGCCCATCATCTCCCAAACGCAATGCTTTGATATCGCGAAGCTCGGTGCCTCCTAACGGAAGACGGACAGTGTCCGCTGTGGCATCCTTCGAGGCGACGAACGTGACCTGTGCAACAGGAAGATCGCTTCGGCCCTTAAATGCTGGCACGCCAGTCGGCGAAATTTGAAGATCTGAAATGGCAGCCTGCGCCACGGAGACAACTATTCCTGCAACTAGAAGTACCGATGACCTCATGACATTCCTTTCAAACAAGCATTTCGAAATCATTCTAGCATAATGCATCCATTCCTGTCACCATATTTTTATGCGTTTGCCCTGGTGTGCTATTCGAAAGTGTTAATTTCTGTATTTTTCTGTTGACAATGAATGAAAAGAAGCTATATTATCCCCCTATATGAAGCAGTTCGTATGCAACATGGTTTTTGGCCGATGGCTCTGGCGAGGGAACTCGCCGGAACGTGTTGCGTATTGAGAACGTTGACAGAAGAGTTGAAGTTTCGGCGACCCCAAGAGTGATTAGGGTCGCCGTTTTGTCGGGAATCAACAAGCGCGTCTCCGGAAGGCAAGAACCTTCGGAGGCGCGCATTTCGTTTTTGAGGAATGAGGTCAGAATGAAACAGACGATGACGTTTGAGACTTTTGAGAGATTATGTGCTCTGGGAAGACCGATTCCACTGACGGCCGAGACCTTGGCCGACTTGGAGACCCCGGTGAGCGCGTTGGCGAGGGTGGCTGACCGCAAAGGCGTGTTTTTGCTTGAAAGTTGCGGTCAAGGGGGGCGTTTCAGCCGGTATTCGTTTTTGGGGTTCTCTCCGCGCGGCGTCTTTACGGTGGAAGACGGAGTGCCTTACGTTTCAGACCCAACAGGGAAGCATGCGTTGCCCTTTGACCGCACACCGATGGATGCGCTGAAATCCTTGTTAGGGCCTTCTCCCGTCGGCGGTGAAGAACTGCCTCCACTTTTCGGTGGGGCGGTCGGAATGGTGGGCTACGAGATGGTCAATGCCTTTGAACGACTTCCGGCACCGAAGGGGAAGATCGGAACACCCGAAGCGCTCTTCTTGCTGGTAGACGATATGCTCATCTTCGATAATCAGCGCCACACACTCACCGCCGTGGCGACGGTGAATCCGTTGGCATATGCTTCGCCACGGGCGGCGTATGAAGACGGATTGCGACGTTTGGCCGCATTGAAGGCTCCTTTCTTCTTGCCGCGGCCTTTGCTCCCGGAAGCGCATTTTGAAGCCGAAGCCCCTCGCCTACGATCCAACATGGAAAAAGAGGCGTTCTGCTCAATGGTCGATGAGGCCAAGCGGGCGATTCGGGACGGTGAGTGCATTCAGGTCGTTCTCTCTCAAAAGTTTGAGGCTACGTGTGATGCTCATCCAGTGCAACTTTATCGTGCGCTACGCTCGGTCAATCCATCTCCCTACACATTCTTTTTCCGCTCAGGTGATCTCGTGTTGGTGGGATCTTCCCCAGAAACGATGGTGCGTTTGGAACGCGGACGCGCCACGGTCCGACCGATTGCGGGAACGCGTCGTCGGGGACTTACGTCAGCGCAAGACCGTGCCGCCGCTGATGAGCTTCTCTCCGATGCGAAGGAACGTGCCGAACATCTCATGCTCGTGGATCTCGGGCGCAACGATCTCGGACGTGTGGCGATTCCCGGCAGTGTCCATGTGGAGGATTTCATGCACATTGAACGTTATTCGCACGTCATGCACCTCGTGAGTGATGTTCATGCCTTCTTGGACGAAGCATATGATGCCTTCGATCTGCTACGCGCCACCTTCCCCGCAGGCACGCTGAGTGGTGCTCCCAAAGTGCGGGCCATGCGGTTGATCCATGCGCTTGAACCTGAGCCACGCGGCGTTTATGGTGGGGCGGTGGGCTATTTTTCGAATACCGGCAACATGGATCTTGCCATCACCATTCGGACGCTCCAGCTCAAAGGGCGGACACTCACCGTACAGGCCGGTGCCGGGATTGTCTACGATTCCGACCCCGAGAAAGAGTACGAAGAGACGCTCAACAAGGCTTCTGCGGTCTTTCAAGCCATTCGGCTCGCGACCAAAGGTTTTGAACTTCGCTGAAAGAAAAGGAGCTAACCCATGATTTTCGTACTCGACAACTACGACTCCTTTACCTACAACCTCGTCCATCTGTTGTATGCCCTTGGTGCGGATGTGACGGTGCGCCGCAACGATGAGATCATGCCGGCGGAAGTCCTGGCCCTTCAGCCCGAAGGGATCCTTCTTTCGCCTGGCCCATCTTCCCCGGAACATGCCGGTATTCTTTGTGACCTTGTCCGTACGGCGGCTGATGCCGGAGTGCCGATGTTGGGCGTCTGCCTGGGACATCAAGCCATTGGTCAAACCTTTGGGGCAAAGGTCGTTCATGCTCGCAGTGTGATGCACGGGAAGATTTCCGAAATCACGCACGATGGCAAAGGCGTTTTCACCGGGTTGCCCAATCCCTTTCGTGCCGTGCGGTATCACTCGCTTGCCCTCGACACGGAAACGCTCCCCGAGGCATTGGAGGTCTCGGCCCATACGGCCGATGGCGAGATCATGGGCATACGCCACCGGACGTTGCCCATCGAGGGCGTCCAATATCACCCGGAATCCATCCTTTCCGAGTCCGGAAAGACCCAGCTGGCCAACTTTCTGAGGATGTGTCGCCATGCTTAAGGAAGCGCTTGAAAAAGTCTTGGCCCGGCAAGACCTCACCGAATCTGAGATGATGGGCGTATTGGACGAAGTCGCCAACGACGTGGCCGCACCGATTCCCTTCGCCGGATTGCTGGTGGCCTTGCGCATGAAAGGGGTGGCACGCTCCGAGTTGACGGGCGCTGCGCGCTTTCTTCTCCGCCATGCCATTCCCATTGACACCGGCCTTTTACGTACGGTGGATATGGTGGGTACCGGCGGTGATGGCGGGGCGAGCTTCAACATCTCCACCGCAGCGGCCATTGTGGCGGCAGGGGCCGGTGTGCCGATGGCCAAACATGGCAATCGTGCCGTTAGCGGAAAGTCTGGTGCAGCCGATGTCTTGGCCGCTTGCGGATTCGACCTGACGTGCCCTCCCGAGGCGATGGAACGCGCCATCGCGGAGATCGGGCTTGGGTTTCTCTTCGCGCAGCGTCTCCATCCTGTGTTTGCCAAGGTGGGGCCTGTGCGCCGAGCCCTTGGCACGCGAACGTTGTTCAATCTCCTTGGGCCGCTTGTGAACCCGGCCCGAGCCACAGCCGCCGTCATCGGAGTGTATGACGCAGGGCTTACCGAATTGATTGCGGGTTCTCTCCATGATCTTGGGATGCGGCGGGCGATCATCGTCCACGGGCACGACGGGCTCGACGAGATCACCGTGGCCGAGGCCACACGCATTACTGAGTTGAACGCCGAAGGAGACTTGCATACCTATGACTTTTTCCCTGAACTCCTTTTCGGTCGGCGTTTCCCTGCCTCGGATCTTCGTGGCGGAACGCCGGAGGAGAATGCCGCCGTGCTTCGGGCGGTTTTGGAGGGCCGAGATCAGGGTGGTGCTCGTGCCGTCGTCGCCCTCAATGCCGGGGCCGCGGTTTATGTCTCCGGCCGTGCAGAAACCCTCGAGGCGGGATACCACGCGGCTTGTGCGGCGATTGATTCCGGCGCAGCCCTCGCCAAACTTGAAGCCCTTGTGAGACTGAGCCATGTCTGCTGATATTCTTTGTCGTATCGTTGACGCCAAACGCGCCACCTTGGCTGCCACGAAGGTTTCTATTCCACAACGGGAACTCGTGCAGCGTTGTGCCGATCTTCCGCCGACACGCGGATTTGCGGCGGCGCTGGCCGTGCCGGGGATTCGCGTCATTGCCGAGAGCAAAAAGGCGTCCCCTTCAAAAGGGCTCATCGCCCCCGCATATGATCCGGCGGCGAACGTCCGCCGTTACGAACGCCTAGGCGCCGCCGCTTGCTCCGTGCTGACGGAAGAGCGATTTTTCTTGGGCACTCTTCAAGATCTCCGCATCGCCCGCACGGCCACGACCTTGCCACTCCTGCGCAAAGATTTCATTTTTGATGCTTACCAGCTCTTCGAGGCACGTGCCGCCGGTGCAGACGCCGTGCTGCTCATCGCCGCTTTATTGACGGAGGATGCACAACTGACAGACCTTGCCGCACAGGCGGAGGCATTGGGCCTTGACGTCCTTGCCGAAGCACACAACGCGGACGAAGTGGATCGCTTGGTGGCGCTTGGAATGCGTGTCATAGGCGTGAACGCACGCGATCTCCGCACCTTCCGCACGGACCTTGCCGCCGTGCGCACATTGCTGGGGCGTATCCCCGAAGATCGCATTGCCGTGGCCGAGAGCGCGATTGGCTCTCGTGCCGATTTGGAGCGCACCGGTGCGCGGTGCTGTCTCGTGGGAGAGGCGCTCATGCGCGACCCCGGACGTTTGCGGGAGCTGTGCCGATGAAGGTCAAAGTTTGCGGTATCACACGGCCGGAAGACTTGCGCTTGGCCGATGCGTTCGGTGCGGATTTCGCGGGATTCGTCTTGGCCCCTGGGTCTCGGCGATATGTTTCTCCCGAACGTTTGGCGGTGTTGGGTCGAATCCCGGTGCGTTTGCGCAAGGTTGGCGTTTTTGTTCGGGCCACGCCGCGACAAATCGCACAGGCCGTGCGACTTGGGAAGCTGGATGTGGTGCAGTTGTACCACTGTACGTTCCGCCGTTCCGGGGTCGAGGTCTGGCACGCCACGCCGGGCGCCCGCGGCACGGTGGTGCTTGATGCGGCCCCCGGAGAGGGGCGGCTGGGCAATTGGGACATTGCCGCACGCCGGGCCCGCACACGGCGTGTCGTCCTTGCCGGAGGGCTGACCCCTGACAACGTGGCTGAAGCCATCCGCAGTGTTCACCCATGGTGCGTGGATGGCGCCAGTGGCACGGAGGCCGCGCCTGGCATAAAGGACGCAACAAAACTGAACGATTTCATCCGAAAGGCAAAACAATGACACATTACGGTATCTACGGCGGGCAATACGTGCCCGAGACCCTTATCCCCACGTTGTCCGAGATCGCGGAGGCCTTCCGCTCGGCACAGGCTGATCCGGCCTTTCACGCCGAATACAATGCCTTGCTGCGCGACTACGTTGGGCGCGAATCGCCCCTCTACTTCGCACGGCGGCTAAGTGAGGCTTTTGGGGGTGCGCGGATCTATCTGAAACGTGAGGATCTCAACCACACCGGTGCACACAAAATCAACAATGTCATTGGTCAGGCACTGCTCGCTCGCCGCATGGGGAAAACCCGATTGATCGCCGAGACGGGCGCCGGAATGCATGGTGTGGCCACCGCCACCGTCGCGGCACTCTTTGGCCTGCCATGTGAGGTCTACATGGGCGCGATTGACGTGGCGCGGCAGGCGCCGAACGTTGATCGGATGCGGGCGCTTGGGGCGACCGTCCATGCGGTGGAATCCGGCTCGCGCACGCTGAAAGATGCCATGAATGAGGCCATCCGTGATTGGGCGGCCTCTTCTGAGCACACCTTTTACGTGATCGGGACGGTGGCCGGCCCCGCGCCATATCCCGAAATGGTGCGCGCTTTTCAATCCGTGATCGGCACGGAAACGCGCCGTCAGTGCTTGGAGAAAGTGGGCCGTCTGCCCGATGAGGTGATTGCGTGCGTCGGCGGCGGCTCCAACGCGATGGGCATTTTCTCGGGGTTCCTTGACGATCGGGAGGTCCGTTTTACGGGTGTGGAGGCCGGCGGACGCGGCTTGGCCTCCGGAGAACATGCCGCAAGCATCAACGGAGGCTCCGTGGGGGTGCTGCATGGGTGCAAGACCAAACTTCTTCAGACGCCCGATGGGCAGGTGATTGAGGCCTATTCAACTTCGGCGGGATTGGACTATCCCGGCGTTGGCCCGGAACATTGTTTCTTGGCGGATCTTGGCCGCGTGCGGTATGCCGTCTGCGACGATGCCCCCGCCATTCGGGCGTTCGATGCGCTTTGCCGTTATGAAGGCATCATCCCTGCCCTCGAAAGTTCCCACGCCCTTGCGGAGGCAATCCGCCGTGCGCCCGAGCTCCCCCGTGAGGCCGTGCTGGTGGTGTGCCTTTCCGGACGCGGTGACAAGGATATGGGGAATGTGGCGGATTGGAAGGCCGCTCACCCCGGATATGAGCGAGAAGAGACAAAAGCGCTTCCTGCCCGCCCCATGAAGCCTACGACTGCAAAGCCTTCCCTTGCTGTGGTGCCGAATGGGGCTGTGGAGGCATTGCCCAAACATGGCACACGTGGACGCCTTCGGGCGGCCTTTGCCCGCGCAGCGGCGGAGGGACGTCCGGCCCGTGTCTTCTTCATGCCGTGCGGCTGCCCTTCGCTTGCGGAAAGCGAAAAGGTGCTGGAGACGCTTGCGGAGGGTGGGGCGGACGTTTTGGAACTCGGGGTTCCCTTTTCCGATCCCATTGCCGATGGCACGGTGATCCAAGCCGCGAGTCAGCAAGCCTTGAAGGGCGGTGTGACGTTGGCGGATTGTCTTGCCCTTGCGCAACGGCTTAGGGCCAAATATCCGAAACTTGGACTGGTTCTCTTTTCCTACTGCAATCCCATTTTGGCCTATGGTGTCAAGCGGCTTTGTTCGGAGGCCGCGGCGGCGGGAATCGACGGTTTGCTGGCCGTGGATGTCCCCTTCGAGGAGGAGAGGGAATTGCGGCCTTTCGCTGAGGCGGCCGGGCTCTCTTGGATTCCCTTGATCTCTCCGGCCACGACCCCTGAACGTGCCGCGCGGCTCACGGCGGGATGTGATGGCTTCGTTTATGTGGTCACGGTGCGCGGAATCACCGGCGAACGGAAAACCTTGCCGCCGGAACTGGCGGAACGTCTTGCCGCACTGCGGCAGATCACCGATCTGCCGCTTGCCGCAGGATTCGGTATCGCGGATCCGGATACGGCACAAACGGTCGGCCGTCACGCGCATGGGGTCGTCATTGGTTCGGCGGCCGTGCGTGCCCTCGCCGAAGGTGGCATCCCCGGTCTTCGGGCGTTCCTTGCGCCGTTCACGGCGTGAGGCCTATGATGCTTGCCTCCTGGCCTTCGTTCCCAAGAGACTCCGTATCTCGACACGTGAGGCTCCGTATCCCACCACGCGATACGGAGCCTTGCAAATCCTCGTGGTCGGGAGCTTCAGAGACTTGGCGCGAGAAAGGCTGCAAGCGAATCGTCGAGGTAGGCCCGCGGCCCGCGTTCCAACCACAGGAGTTCCATCTGCGCGGCAAGGCGGGCGCGGGCTCGGGTCAATCCAGAGGTGCCGAGGGCCCGTTCGACGGCTAACCGCTGCATCCCCAGCGCGAAACAAGCCTCCCGCGCGACGAGAGCGTCCCCGAGACACGTTGCGTCTTCGGCGAGTGTTTCCAACTCCGAACGGGCTGCCAGCAGGGCTGAGCGATCGAAGGCGGGAGCCTCTTGGGGAGGAAGGTTGTAAGCCTGAAAAAGCCGGGTTGCGTTGTAGGCTTCGGCCTGCGCGGTGCGGTAGGTGTCGCCCAACCGCAATAACAGGGCACCCAACCCCTTCACACCTTCCAATTGGTCGATTTCCGAAGAAAGTCCCTCCTCCGGCGCATCGGGCGACCAAGCAAGATCTGCGGCGCGGACGAGGGCCGGTAGGCTGACGGCCAAGGGTTGCCAATGGCCTGCATCTCCCCAGTCGGTCAAAAGCATCCCTTCGCAAGGAATCGTCGCCGCCGCACGGAGGTTGGCGAGCATATTGGTGGTGCGTCCGCAAAAGCTCCGCCAAGACGAAGTCCCGGGCGCAACCATAAACCGAACACCTGCGGCGCGAAGGCGTTCCGCATTGGCGGCAAACGGATCGGAGGCCTCATAGCCCCAAAGCACCCACGTGGCATCGGGGAGGCTTTCGGCCGCCCGGGCCAAGGCGTCGGGATGGCGAAGCAACATGTCGGCCCAAAGTTCGGGGCGTTTGCCGTGACGCCGTGCGGCGTCAGCCATGCGGGCCATATAGGCGAGGTAGAGCCCCGCTGGGTCGTCCGTCCGTGAACGCCCTTGCCCAAGATCGAACACTTCATCCCCGCCAAGGTTGGCGACGGTGGCACGGGGAAAGCAGGGCAACAACTCATCCAACAACCCTGCCGCGAACGCTTGCGCCTCGGGGAGCCCCGCGGCAATTCCGGTGGGGACCTGCTGGATGCTTCCCCATGGCGTGCGCACTCCTCCTTCCGGACATTCGGCGAAACGTTCACGATACGCTGGCAAACGGAACCAACGCTCAAAGTGTCCTAACGTGTTTTGGTTGGGAACGAGCGTGACGAACCGCTCCGCACAATAAGCCTCCAATGCCCTAAGGTCGCTGGGCGTGTAGGGGGAACCGTCGGCCCAAACATCGGGATGCGTGGCGTAGGCGAAGGTGTTTTCGAAATACAGCTCAAGCCGATTGAGGCGGAGACGCGCCATGCGGTCCACAATGCCAAACAAGGTGGGCAAGGACCAAACGCGGTTTCGTGAGACGTCAAGCATCACGCCGCGCACGGGGTAGGCGGGCGCGGTTTCCGTCAGACCGCAGGAAAATGCCTCATGCCGCTCCAATCGTCGGCGTATGGTCGCACAGGCACGATAAAGCCCTTCCGCCGAAGCCGCTTCCGCTGACAACCCTTCCGGCGTGACCCAAAGTCGGTACGCCTCGCTGGAAAGCGGACGACCAGCGGGAGTTGCCGTTGGGGCGCCGAGGCGCAAAGAGAATGGCTCACCGGGCTGTGCAGGGCGCAGAACGCGCCGCACCTCCCGGGGCAAGACAGGCTCCAGCAAACGCAGATGGGCTGTTAAAGGACCGCACCCGGAGAGAACGGCCGTGTGGGCGGTCCCAAGACCGCCCCACGCCGATTCCGTTCTCACAGCACGGGCGCGCAGGCTTCGCCTTCCGTGAGGCGGCGATAGCATTCGACGTAGATGGCCTGCGTTTTGGCAATGACCTCATCGGGCAACGCCGGAGCGGGCGGCTGATGGTTGAAGTGGATGGCATCCAGCCAATCGCGCACGAACTGCTTGTCCATGCTCGGGGGGTTTGCGCCCACGGCATAGGTGTCTTTGGCCCAGAAGCGGGAAGAATCAGGCGTCAGGGCCTCGTCGGCCAACACCACGTTGCCGGCTTCGTCGATCCCGAACTCAAACTTGGTGTCCGCCAGGATGATGCCGCGCGCTTCGGCATGCTTGGCGGCGGCGGTGTAAAGGGCGATGGAGAGATCGCGCAGCTTGGTGGCGAGTTCCTGGCCGATATCCTTGGCCATTTCCTCCACGCTGATTGCCATGTCATGATCGCCGATGGCGGCCTTGGTGGTGGGCGTGAAGAGGACCTCGTCGAGCTTGGAGGCATTCTGATAGCCCTCGCGGAGGCGCTGACCGTTCACGGTGCCTTGCTTGCGGTATTCGGCCCAGCCGGACCCCGTGAGATAGCCGCGCACGATGCACTCATAAGGAACGACCTTCAACTTGCGCACGAGCATTGAGCGATTTTGGAGCTCGGGCATGGCGTTGAAGGGCGCAGGGTAATCCTTGACGTCTGCCGAGATGAGATGCGTCGGGCAGAGATCGGCAAGCTTCCGGAACCAGAAGGTGGAGATGCTGTTGAGTACTTTCCCCTTCCCGGGGACGCCATCGTCCATAATCACATCGAAGGCGCTCAGGCGATCCGTCACCACAATGATCATTCGGTCGCCGAGGTCGTAAATGTCGCGCACCTTCCCCTGAATCTTCTTCATGCCGGGGATTTCAGTTTCCATCAGCGCGCCGCGCTTGTCAAAGGTCATGGTCTGCTCCTTGGTTAAAGGCTTTGATTGGGCGTTATTATGGCGCACCCGGGGAATGAATGCAAGTGTGGGCGCTTTCGGCGTTTGGGACGGGTGGCATTGGTTTGCGATCCCATTGAATGGGGGACGGTGTTTTGATTCGGACAGAAGGAAGGGGATGTGTTATTCTATTCCCATGAGAAGAACGCTGTTTGTTATGGCGGTACTGTTCGTTTTGTGGGCGCCTGCTCAGATGAGAGATCTCGGGGCCTACCGTGAGCCGATCCCGCCCACGAATAACGGGGACCTGCGTTGGTTGGACGCAGCTCTGTACGATTCGGGCTTCCTCTTCAATGAGGAGGTGCGGCAGGCGTATTATGACCATTGCATGCGTCTGGTCGTTCCCAAGTTGCATTTCAGTGAAGCCACGTGGGATTGGCTCACGGCACACCCGGCGGTTTTCAATGCCGCATTTTCTTTGGAATATCCGCCAAATCCCAACGTGATTCACAACTTCGTCAAACTGGCGAAGTTGGTGGGCCCCGTGTATGCCGAAAAGTATCAGCAGTTGCTGATTGCCTATGCCGTGGCCTACCGCAAAGAACGCCTGCTGGACAGTTCTCTGACGGCCGATCGTTATGGCATCATCACCTCCCGTAACTTCACGTGGGACCCCAAGCGCAAGGAAGAGCTGGAGAAGCAGGTTCTTACTCGGCAGGGATGGTCGGTCAATCACGATGTGGCCGTTCCGGATGAGGGCACGTTTGCCCACGACAAGGATGGCCGCCTTTTCCAAGATGAGGCTGAGCGTCTTGGCCGCTTGAAGGCGATGCACGCGCAGTTTGATCTCGGGAACGACGAGGATGCCAAGAAAACCGCCAACTGGCTCGCAAAGAATACGCGAACGAAGATCTATGAGATCATGGATTTGAATGCGCTCGCGTTTTACAATAAGACCGGCATTCGCCTTTCTCCAGGACGGGAACCCAAGAATTTGCCATGGGATAAAATCGCCCATGTGGCCAAACGTTATCCTCCCCGAACGGAGGGAACGGTGGTTGAAAATCTTTGCTTGCGCATCATGCGGTACGAGGAAGTCGGGGCGGAAAAGTCGAAACTCTTTCCGCTCTCAAAAGCTCCGTGGCCCCTCTTGCTTCTGCTGACGCAAAAAGACCAAATCGATGAATCGACCTTCTTCTGGAACCTTTACAGAGGTAAGGGGTCTGTTCCGGGCTATGCGACCTATTCGTTTGACTACACAAAGCCGGAGGTTCGTTTCCGTGATGCCGATTGGGCGCCGGACGCGAATCCGCGGATTTTGGACGATGGCGGCGTGTGCGGGCGGCTTTCGACGATGGCCGAGTTTGCCCAACGTTCCATCGGTACCCCGGCGCAGGGAATGGGGCAACCTGGACACCGCGCATTCATGACATACGAGTTTCAGAACGGGAAGTTCCGTGCCGTCATGCATCACTCGGTGGACACCATTCAAGTCTCCACAGTGGGGTGGCACCTTCCGCCGATTTATGGCCCTGTCACCGACAAGCAAACCAAACTCACCGGGTTCGCACCCATGACCGCTGAAAACAGTGACGGAATGATGCGAAACAACATCCGGTGGCACATTGGTCTCTGTGAGGCGATGAACATCGGTCTCGCGAATTGGGAGAACTCCCGCATGGCCCTGCATATCCTCGATATGTACACAGCCAACAAGGATGCTTCCCTCAACGCGAGCAGGGAGCAGCAAGAGGCCCTTCTGCGGTCCGCAATGCTTCAGAACATCGCCAACACGGACGTGATCTTTCGGCTCGCCGCGGCACGAAAGGGGAACGCCTCCAAGATTCTTGATTTGATTCAGGGATTTTCCAATATGTTTGTGAGCGTGTCTGACGGTGCCACCGGGGCCACCGCCTTGGCGCGCAACACTGATTTTGGCGGAACGCAGGCTGGCGCGGATCTTACCGCGTTGATGCGCAATCGCTTTTCCTCCTCTTCTTCCCCACGCAATCAGAAGAAGGTCACCAACGAATGGGCACTCTTCATCCGAAACGCGATCTTTTTGGGAGCGTTCACCAATATTCCGGATGAGGCGGACCCAAAGTACGCCGGGAGCCGCATTGAATGGGTGCGAGACAAGAATGCCTACGCCAAAGCCGTTGCCGATGAGCTGAAATACCAAAAGAAGCTCGGGAATTCGCCTTTCCTTGCGGAGGTGCAACGTTTGAACGACAAGTACGACAAGGTTCGGCTGGCAGCCGCCACGGATCGCACGCGCAACGTCAAGGAAGAGCGCCAACGCCGTCAAGCCGAGGAGAATGCTTGGTAAGCCACGTGTGTGCTTTGTTCTCCGTTCCTCTCCCGATGAGGTGAATTGTCTCGGCCCCCAACCCAACAACCCTTCAAGAACCCCCATGTTTCTCTTTCGCCGCAAACGTCCACAGCCGCTCATCATCCCTCGTGCAGAGCATTGTATTTCCAGAAACGACATAGACCCTGACGCCCTAAAGGTGCTTTATCGCCTTGCCTCTCTCAACCATGAGGCCTACCTTGTCGGGGGCAGTGTGCGCGATCTTTTGCTGGGCCGCACGCCTAAGGACTTTGACGTTGGCACGGATGCCCGTCCCAATGAAATCCGACGGGAGTTCCGCAATTGTTTTTTGGTGGGCAAACGATTTCGCCTTGCACACATTGTATTCGGGAAAAAGGTCATCGAAACGGCGACGTTTCGCAAGGCCCCGGACCCAAATGATGTTCAGGATGAACATGGCCTCTATCAAAGCGTTGATAACAACTACGGCACCCCTGAAGAAGATGCCCTGAGACGGGATTTTACCGTCAATGGCCTCTTCTATGACATTAGGACCTTCTCTGTCATCGACTATGTCGGCGGTCTCAAGGATCTCAAAGCCAAGCTGATCCGTTCCATCGGCGATCCGACCATCCGCTTTCGCGAAGACCCAGTGCGCATGATGCGGGCCGTCCGCTTCGCCGCGAAGCTGGGCTTCGATATTTGCCCGAATGACATCAAGGCTATCCGCCGCTACGCCCCCGAGTTGGAGAATGCCTCATCCTCCCGGCTCTGCGAGGAAATTCAGCGTCTGTTTGTTCGCGGCGCCAGCGAGCGCTCCCTGCGCCTTGCCTACGATTACCGTCTGTTGCACGCGCTCTTGCCCACGCTTGCGGCTTGGCTCGATGCCGATCCCGTTCATCAAGAGGCCCTTTGGGCCTCTCTTGCCGCGCTTGACGCTGTTTCCGCCGACACAGAAACCTCATCCGCAACGGCTTTTGCCGCACTTTATCGCCCCATGGTGCAAGAAAGCGTCCGGAAGAGTAAAGAACTCGGAGGCCGCCGCGGTGGGAATGAGCGATACCTTCTGCGAACGGCAGCAGAGAAGGCTCTGCAACCTGCCGTCAAGAAGTATCGCCTCCCCCGTGCGGTTTGGATGACGGCCGTGGACATCCTTGAACTTTCCTCTCGGTTCCTGTCTCCGCCCAAGGCCGATTCTGCCCGGGATGTTCGGTTTGCGAACCATGGCATCTTTCCTGAGGTGCTTGTCGGTGCGCAGGTCATCGCACGCTTGGAGCCTGACGCCAACTGGCAATTGGAGGCATGGCGCCGCTTCGTCCGAGAGATGGTTCCCGATGCGGAAACTTTGGAGGCTGGGGGGCTTCCCTTGGGGCGTCTCAATCCCCACAGCCGCAAGGCGCGCCGTCGCCGTCCGCGCCGTCGCCGCCGCGATACCGCTGCCTTCGAGACACAACCCACCTAATATCAGCCGATAGGATGTCCGTCAACGTCTTTGTGTTCTTTTTCAGAGAGCACAGTTGATGAATGTGCTATGCTGAGTGTATGCGTTTTCCAGACGATATTTACTCGGTTCCATGGGGGCTTGCGCTCAGTGGCGGCGCGGATTCCACGGCGCTTCTGTATCGATGTGTGGAGGCTGGGGTGCCAGTTTCGGCACTCCACTTCAATCATGGTTTTACGGATGAGAATGGTGATGAGTCTGAGGCGTTTTGTCGTTCGCTTTGCGTGAAACTTGGGGTTTCGCTTCGTGTGGGGCGATGTCACGTGTCATGGGACGGGAGAGCGACAAAGGAAGTTTTTGCCCGGCGGCACCGTATGGCGTTTTTCGCCGAGGCGTTGCGTTCCATTGGGGGCGTTGGGATTTTGCTGGGCCATCAGGCCGATGACCGTGCAGAGAACCTCATTTTGCGCTTGGCACGTGGAAGTGGGCTGAGGGGACTGACCAGTTTCGGTTTCGGCGGGCGGTTGCCGGGGGCTCCAGAGTTTCGCCTTTGGAGGCCGCTTTTGGATGAGACCCATGCGGAACAGGTGGCATGGTTGCGTGCGCGTGGGCTGGCATGGGTGGAAGATGTTTCAAATGCTGACACCTCAATCCCACGCAATGCGATCCGTCGATTGCTGCTCCCGCACTTGCCGCATTTTGTTGCGGGAGCGAACGCCTCCGCGGATCTTCTGACGGAAGAGAACGCCTTTTTGGAGAAGCTTGCCGAGGAGGCTGTTGTGACCCGCTCACCTGATAGGCTGACCCTTTGGGCGGGAACCGCCGAAGTCGTCGCACGTCGTGCGCTTCGTGCGTGGCTTCCTTCCGATCTCACGCGGGAATGGTTGTCGCGTCTTTTCTCCCTCCCGGTGGGCGTGATTGTCCAGATTCCCGGAGGGTTCCGCGTGCGCAAAGTAGGGGAGTTCAGCTGGGAAAATCTTGGCCCCTGCGGTCAGAGATAGGGCGCAAAGTCCGCAGGGAAGGGAGCCTCGAAACGAAGAGGTTTTCCCGTGATGGGATGAGCCAACGCAAGCAGGCGAGCATGAAGCAACTGACGTTGCGGAGGATGGTTCAATCTTCGATCGAGCGCAGGTTTGCCATAAAGGGCATCGCCAACAATGGGAGTCCCAAGCGAAGCCATGTGTACCCGGATTTGGTGAGTCCTTCCGGTTTCAATGCAACACTCGACACGGCTGAGACCTTCAGAAAGCTCAGCCTGCACACGCCAATGCGTGAGGGCTCTGCGGCCACGGTCTCGGACAATCGCCATTTTCTGACGATGTGTGGGATGGCGGCCAATAAGGTTTTCCAAGGTCCCCTCGGGGGGTGGGACGCCGTGGAGGATCGCACAATAGGTTTTGGTGAGTGAATGTTCGGCAAACGCCTTGACGAGCGCGTGGTGAGCGCGTTCGGTTTTGGCCACGACCATCACACCGGAGGTGTCCATGTCTAGGCGGTGAACAATACCAGGGCGTTGCTCTCCGCCAATGCCTCGGAGATTCGGGCAATGGAACAGCAGCGCGTTGACCAGCGTGCCATGGCTGTGCCCGCACGCCGGATGAACCACCAAGCCCGCGGGTTTGTTGAGCGCCAATAGATCGTCGTCCTCATAAAGGACGTCGAGGGGAATATCCTCTGGAAGGATATCCGTTGGCTCGGCTGGCGGCAACGTGAGCATGAAGATGGCCCCTGGAATGGGGGCGGCGGAGAGCTTGGTCACAGGGCGGCCCTCCGCATCGGTGAGGCAGCCTTGCCGCGCCAATGCTTGGATACGCGAACGCGTCAATTCCGGAAGGCGCTTGGCCAACCATTGATCAAGCCGTCGAGCATCCGTACCGCCCTCAACCGTAAGGGTGAAGGTTTCCGGGTATTCCATCCGCTCCTCACCGTCGGGCTCAGGCATACCACACCTGCCACAGAAAGAGTCCGCAAGCGGGAGCCGAGGGGACACGGGCAGTACGCGGATGGCCTGGTTCCAACAACTCGAGCACGGCTTCCGGACGCTCCAATCCGGATCCGACACGCAGAAGAAAACCGACCATGCTACGCACCATTTTGTAGAGGAATCCGTTGCCCTGGACACGGAAGCAGACGCGCGAACCACTCTTGGTGACCTCAAAGGCGTAAATGGTGCGAACAGTGCTCTCAATGGGACGGTTGGGATTGGCGGAGAAGGCGGCGAAGTCGTGGGTGCCTACGAAATAGGCCATCGCTTTGCGCATGGCGGCGAGATCCAGCGGACGGACAATGTGCGCATTATAGAGGCGGCGTGTAGGGGGAAGCAAGCGGGTGTTCCAAACGTAGTACCGATATTCCTTACGCTTGGCGGAAAACCGCGCGTGAAAATCGGGGCCGACCTCACGACAGGACGTGATGCGGATATCCGGAGGAAGGCGTCCATTGGCATTGAGCGCCATGCGAAGGCTACGCTCGGTCATACGGGTGACGAGATCGCAGTGGAAGACTTGGGCACGGGCATGGACACCATGATCGGTGCGGCCACTGCTGTGAATATTGACGCTGTCCGCCTTCACGATCTCTGCGAGCGTCCGCTCGATGGTTTCTTGTATACTGGAAAATCCCGGTTGCGTCTGCCAACCGAAATAGGCTGTGCCATCATAAGAACAGATCATCCGAAAACGACGTGGAGCAGGAGCATTCATACGGTATCTCAGTGAGCGCTCAGCCAGTCCGGGCCGACCCCAAGGGAAACGGAAAGGGGGACCTTCAAGGTGGCGACATTTTCCATGGCTTGACGAACGAGCGGACGAACGATCTCAATCTCCTCGTCCGGCACATCGAACAAGAGTTCATCGTGAATCTGAAGGATCATTTCCGTACGCAGGCCTTTCGCCCGAAGCTCATGATCGATGTGGATCATGGCGAATTTGATGATGTCCGCGGCGGATCCCTGAATGGGCATATTCACGGCGATACGCTCGGCCGCGTTGCGGGTTGTGGCGTTGCGGGATCGGATTTCGGGCAACGCGCGACGACGGCCGAAGAGGGTCTCAGCGTACCCCTTCTCCCGTGCGTCGGCAATGGAGCGCTCCATGTATGCTTTGACGGCTGGGTATTTGGAGAAATAGGCATCGATCAAGTCTTGTGCGTCCTTGCGTGGAATCCGAAGCCGTGAGGCAAGTCCAAAGGATGAGATGCCATAGATGATGCCGAAGTTCACCATTTTGCAATGACTCCGCTGTTGGGCGGTGACCTCGCACAAGGGAATGCCATAGACGGCGCTGGCCGTTTGGGCGTGAATGTCCTCTCCGCGCAAAAACGCCTCAATCATACGCGCATCTTCGCTCATGGAAGCCATGAGGCGAAGTTCCACCTGGGAATAGTCGGCGGAGAGGAGACTCCAACCCGGGCCACGCGCAACAAAGGCGGCACGGATACGCTGGCCGCGATCGGTGCGGACGGGCACATTCTGGAGATTCGGATCGGAAGAGGAAAGCCGTCCCGTATCCGTGAACGATTGATTGAAGGTTGTATGGACTCGCCCATCTTCGGGATCAATGTGTTCGGGGAGCTTGTCCACATAGGTGTTCTTGAGCTTGACGCAGGCTCTCCAGTCCAGCAACAGGTCAACAATGGGGTGACGGTCGCGGAGTTTGAGCAGAAGCTCCTCGTTGGTGGGGAACTGGCCTCGCGGGGTCCGCTTGACAGTGGGATCAAGCCTAAGATCGCCAAAAAGAAATTCGCCGACTTGTTTGGGAGAGGCGAGGTTGATGCCGGCCCCGGTGTATTCGCGAATGGCGAGTTCTTGCCGGATGATTTCCCCCTCCAATTCGTGTCGGAAACGTTTAAGCGCGCCCACATCAATCCGAACACCCACGCGTTCCATTGCCAACAATACGCCGGCCAGTGGCTCTTCACACGTCTCCAAAAGGTGCGACAACCCTTCCTCTTCCACTTTCTGCCGAAGCACTTGCCACAGACGGAACGCGACATCGGCATCCTCTGCGGCGTAGTCAAGGATGGCGCTTGGCGGGAGTTCACCCATTGTCGCGGCTTTCCCATCACCCAAGAGCGCAGAGATGGGAATGGGGGCGTAGTTCAAAAAGACATTGGCCACGTGATCCAAATCGTGCCGGCCCGTCGCATCCAGAAGATAGTGCGCAAGCAAGGTGTCGTGCAAGGGGCCACGCAATTCAATGCCTAGGCGTCCCAGAACCGCACGGTCAAACTTTAAGTGATGGCCGACCTTGGCAATATGTTCTGCCCCCAAAAAAGGCAGAAACGGTCTCAATGCCTCCCTTTGGGCGTCATCGCTTTCCGGAAGCGGAACGTACCATGCCTTGCCCGGGGCCGTCGAAAAGGAGATCCCCACCGCACGGTCCGTCCTCGGATGAAGACCGATGGTTTCCGTATCGACGGCCACGAGGGGCGCCTGCATAAGCTCATTGGCTAGGGCATTGCGTGCATCCTCCGTGTCAATCAAACGGTAATCATGCGGGAAATCCGCAAGCGTTTGATATCGGGGCTTTTCCGTTTCTTCAGGGGCTTTGAAGGCGGCACCACCGCCAAACATCTGTGTTTGAGCGGCACTGGAGGCGATTCCGAGACGATTGGCGACGAGATTCAGTTCGTATTTTTGCAACACAGGTGCCAACACCGACAGTCGCGGCGGCGTAAGCGCGAGGTCATCCCACGAGACCTCCAACGGAACATCACGGACAATAGTGACAAGTGTCTTGCTGATGCGGACGGCCTCTGGATCGGATCGCAAGGAATCCCCGATCCGTCCTTTTACCTCGTTGGCACGTGCGAGCAACTGATCGAAGCCTCCGAATTCCCGAAGCAGTTTCGAAGCCGTCTTCGGGCCGACCCCCGGAATGCCGGGGATATTGTCGCTCACATCGCCGGCCAGGGCCAAATAGTCAATCATGCGCTGCGGTGAGTCGATGTCCCACTGTTCACAAATGTCCTGTTCGGTCAATCGGCGGTTCTCTCCCGGTCGAATAAGGGAAACGTGGGGCCCGACCAGCTGCCCAAGATCTTTGTCCGGGCTGGCGATGAGAACCTCAAACCCACTTTCCGCACCGCGCGTTGCCAACGTGCCGAGGACATCGTCCGCCTCAAACCCCTCAGCGCGAAGCGTCCGGATGCCCCAAGCCTCGGCGAGTTCCACGGCTTGCCCGATGGCGGCCGAAATATCTTCAGGCATCTTTTCGCGCTGGGCTTTATAGGGCGGGTAAAGACGGTGGCGGAAGGTAGGGCCGAGACTCTCCATGGCAATGGCCACGTGCGTGGGTTTCCACTCACGGATCATCTGCTCCAAGGTCGTGGCGAACAGCACCAACGAGGAGGTGTTGATTCCAGAAGCTGTGCGGCGTGGCTTCTTGAGAAAGACAAAATAGCCCCGATAGAGGATGGGCATTAGGTCAATAGCGAGAAGTCGTCCTTTATACGCCATAAGCAGCTCCGAACGTCACAGGTTTCAATCTTGGGCACGGACGGTGGCGGCGCGCCAACGGTCCGCAAGGGTTCGCAAAGGCATGGTGAGGAAATCTTCCTGTCCGCGCGGCGCCCCGATGACGCGCTTCAAGGCGAGAAGGAACGTTTCGTTTTCCCTGTCATCGTAGATACAATGCTCGGGATAAAGCACGAGATAGAGGGCCATCGGGGTGCAATCCGCGGGAAGACGGTGGGCCGCCCCCCTCGCCAATCCGTAGGCTTTCTCCACGCAATCCAAAAAGGCTTCGTCCTCTGGGGCCCAAGGCCCGCCGGCCCCTCTGGGAAACGCACGGTTGAATCGATGCCGGAAGGAGTGACGGAACAGGGCGAGGATGAGCAATGTGCAACCACCCAAGAAAACAAGATAGACCAAGAGTCGTGTAAGCGTCATTGTCACTTTCTCCGACGGCGTAACACACGGAAGGTTCGCCAAGGCCGCCGTTGACGGATTACCTTCGCCCTCGGGCGCAGGGCCTGCGCACCTCCCTCCAACAAATCCAACATCCTCTTTTGGACGGTTGCGATGTCTTCCGCGCGCAATTCGGGGTCGATGACGGGAAAGAGGTCTCCCGTTCCGCGTTGTTCGTAGAGTCGAATCCGACGCCCTGCGGCATCCACGGTGACATCGCGCTCGACAAAACGCTTGCTTCGCTCCATCAAAACAGCCAGCACATAAATGGTGCCACGATCATTGGGATCGCCTCGTGCCATCAAGGTGCGCAAGAGGTGTTCGGCGGTCTCTTTGTGCAATGGCTCTTCACGCGTCTTGCTCTTCATCGCCTTGGGGACGGAAAACGACCATGCACTTACGGCGGATTGGACTACATCGCTGGGCAACGCCTCAAAACACGCTGGGCAAAAATCTTGCCGGCACCATTCACCGTCCGTATGTGACAACAAGGAATGCCCGGCACTCCCCGGAAGAAACGGGGCGTTGCAGACGGCACAAGCCGAGGCGCGTGGCTGGATATTCCACTCAGTCATTCTTTTTCTTTCGATTGAAAAGACTGCGGAGGGCATCCCCCAGTTGCTCGCCTGCCTCGGCTCCGCCTCGGCCCGTCGCGCGGATGACGTCCCCTGCCGCGTCCCCTAAGGCGCTGCCGGCATCCATTCCGGCCTCTCCGCCCTTCTTGAGTGCCTTTCCAAGCCGTTCGGTCAGGCGCTCCGTAGCCTGTCCAAGAGCGGAATTCGCGAGGGTATTCACGAGCGGCTCTGTGTCAAGAATTGGACGATCCGTGGTTCCCCTGATTGGGAGGCGCAACACCTCACCGACGCGCAGATGCTTGGACAGCCGGTCTCCCAGCAATTGTTGCGTCAAGGGCAAGGAAAGGGTGTAATCCAGCTCTCGGGTCATGAGGTTGGTGGACCCCGAGCAGTCAAGCTTTATGGCCGCAATGCGCATTCGAATGGGATCACAGGTCAGCGTGCCCTCGGTGATACGGACGGAAAAATCCTGATCGGGGAGAATGGCGGCCTTGTCGGCCATTCGCACAAGACCAAGCACCGTGCCAAGCAGACCGTTGGGGCGGACGCCGCAGGCATGCGTGCGCAGGGAGAATTGCGTCTCCAAATCCTTCAGCGGAACGTCACCAAGGGGAAGGGTGAACCGATTGCAGACGAGATCCAGCGTCCCTTGCGGTGAGGCAGAGCCAGGGAGCATGGGGTTGACATATTTCAAAGCGGTGTCGAGCAATTGTTGTGTGAGGGCGACCCCCTCCAGCACCTGCGAATCGTCGGGGAGCGTGATGGTGTATGGCTTGGCCCCAAGGGCGATGCGCGGCGAAAGCCGCAACGTGCCGCCATTGACGGTCAAAACGCCATCCAGTGCGGCAATGCCCTTGTCCAATGCGACCTTGGCCGTCCCGTTCGGGATGTCGAATCCCGGCACCGTGATCCGATCAAAAACCACTTCAGCCGAACCCTTGCCATAGTTGAGAAAACCCGCCGCCCCAGCATTGATCGGAGCCTCAAAGGCAAACGGACGCGAATGGCGCCCCGTGATGGCAACGTGTTTCCGCAGCGTGTCGAAAAAGGGAAGGTCCAAAAAGATGGCCGTGAAGTCCGGCGTCAGTTCGCCTTGGAGTTTGGCCAGATTCTCAACCAGCGTCCCATTCGCCTGAAGTCCGAGATAAGGGGTTTCCAGCGTGAGCGATTTCAATTCGGCAGTCGTTTCGTCCAACGAGGCAGTGGCCTCCAGTGTGATGGGCAACGGGAACGCACGGTAAGGCGGCAGCGTCATCGCGAAATCCGTGGACTTCAAGCGAAGCTGTCCGGTACCCTCTCGGCTGGCCGGGGCGTAGGAAAGTTGGATGGCGTAATCCGTTTCCCCCGTGAGCGACATCGGCGTTTCGTCTTTGCCCCACGTGCGCCACCGGGCGAGCACGGTTCCCGGCTGAGCCGTTCCGGAAAGGTCCAGGGTGAGATGGCCGGGCCGCAGACGATAGGTGACATCGCCTTGCGCGGAAAAGACAGGTGAGGTGAGCTTGAGATGGGTAAGCGTGAAACACCATCCGGGATTGGGGGCGTTCCGCTCGTTCCATCCCCTGAAATCCGTCTCGGCCTCCAACAGGCTTGGCTCCTCCACCTTCCACGAAGCCGAGCGATAGGTCAAATCACGCACGGCCAGCAGGGCCTTGCCCTTGAAGTCCTCAAACGCTCCCGCACCCGCGGCATTGACCCAAAGCGTGCCTTTCAGTTGCTGGCCATTGGGGAGCGGCGGAGCGAACCGCAAGGCCTCCTCCAAAATCGCCTTGAGATTCAGCTTCGCCGAACGGACACTTCGATTTTCAAGATCGATGCCCTCCGCCGAGAGCGTCACGTCCGCGATTGTTTGCGTGCGCGATGTGGCCTTGACGTCCAGTCCAAACGTGCCATCCTTTGCGCGTGCGTCAAGCCGGAGTGACAATGCGTCTGCGAGGGAGAGCTCCCCGAGGAACGGGCGGAACGTCTCCAGCAGGCGATTGACATCAAGTTCAGCCGCGAGCGTCCCTTCCGCCAACGAGCCCTTTCCCGCGGCCATCAGCCCCGGAAAATCGAGCGAAAGACGTTCAAGGGTGGCTCTCAGCGGGGCGTTGGGATCTACTGACAGCGCGAATCCCAGACGCGGGGAGAGGCGGAGCGTCTTCCCCTCATAGGTGAGTGCCACATCATTTGAGCTGAGATCAAGCGTTGCCGTCTGTTGCCCCTTGATTTTGCTTGGCGCCAAGGCCGCCGAGAGAATGACATTTCCCGAGACCGCCTCAAGACCCTCGGGCACGGCCACCTTGAGCGTTTGCAGACGCGCCAAAAGAGGGGCAAGACGGAGCGTCATGGTCGTTTGGCAGAGGGGAAGGGCGGCCTCCGGCGGCATGTCCACGTTGGCCGACAGGGTGGCCCACGGCGCGGCAAAGCTCATGCGGGCGGTTCGTAGGATGTCCGCCGCAACCTTTGCCTCCAAAAGCCGTTCAATGGGGGAAAGGGTCGCTTCCGCCGTTGTCGTGGCGTCCAAGGCTTGCCCGGAAAAGGTCACCGTGAGATCCTTGTCCAACGCCGGGAGATTCACTTCCAGCCGCCCCTTGGAGAGCAACGGCTCGGGTAGGGCGTCCGAATGCACGCTGGCCTCCGTGACCGTGACACGGGCGGAAAGATCCCACGCCGGCAACACCATTTTCTTCGGCGCGCTTGGCGCCGTTGCGGGAGGCGTCGTTGGCGGAGGGACAGGCGCCGTCTCTGTGGGCACCGACGTGAGGAAGACTTCCGGCGTTTCCACCGCAACCTCCACGGACATTTTGCCCATGGGCAAAAGCTGCCACAACGACCCAAGGCGAACCCGCTTCACCGTGGATCGGATACCCTTGGTTTCATCGCAATACGTGATCCCCTCAATCTGTTGCTCCCCAAACCATGAGAGCGACCATGCCTCCGCGGTTACGCGCGCAGGCGCCACAGCGGCATTGAGACGCTCCAAAGCCCACGTGCGCGCCCATGTCATCGAAAGGATCGTGGGTGTGGCCACGACCAATCCGATCAGCGCGACCACCAGAACAAGGAGGCCAATAACCCACTTGCGGAGCCACTTGCCCCGCTTTTTGGGTGGAGGTTCGGCGGCATTGATAGGGTGTGTAAAATCCATAAAACGACTCCTCAAGGGCACACGCCCATTGTAACAAATGTCTTTCTATCCCGTAAAAGCAACACGGTCTTAAGGCTTATTTCGGAAGGCATGGGATGCCCTCGGATTAAAGGTATATGGGTGGATCAACCATGCCAACCATCGGTGTAATGAGCAACGTGCGCACCCCTTTCTATTATACTTGAAATGTTTACTTCCTGACGTTTCAAGATAATAAAGAAGCGCCAGCGAGGGCAGACACACAGGCCAAGTCACCACGAACGCGAATGCCGAGCCTCTGTGCGGGAGGCTCCGTATCGGACGGTGAGATACGGAGCCTCTCGGAGGGTGATACGGAGGATCTCAAGAGCCCTTCCGCCGCACGGTCTTGGAATGTCTGCCTGCGGTTCGATCGTGGTCTCTGAACTTATCCAAGACGTTCGGTTCGTGTTTTGCCAGATTGCAACGGGGCGCAAGGGGCGTAAACGGCGGCACGACCTGCGGGGGCGGCTACGCTAAGCAAGCCCAGCACATAGTCTTTCGCGGCGACAATGGCATCGGGAAGCGCGTCGCCCAGCGCCAATCGTGCGGCGATGGCGGAGGAAAGGGCACACCCTGTGCCGTGCGTTGTGAGGGGGCTGGGGATTGTCGGCGATTCAAAAAACCATGTCCCGGAGGCGGAAGCGAGGATATCGGCAGAGGGGCGCTCCTTTGCGTGTCCACCTTTTACCAAGACGGCGACACCCAGCATTGCGTGGAGGCGTTGGGCGAGTGAGATTTGGCCATCAAGCGTGTGGATGGGGGATTCATCGTCCAACAAGGCTTGGGCCTCAGGCAGGTTGGGCGTGATCAATGTGGCCTTGGGCAGAAGGCGCTCACGCAAGATCTTTACGGCGTCACTGTCGAGGAGGCGTGCTCCACTGGTGGCCACCATCACGGGGTCGATGACCCATGGGCAGGAGAATTGAGGCAAAATGTCGGCGACAACGGCAATGTGTGGCGCATCCACCAGCATTCCGGTTTTGACGGCCCCCACCGTGAAGTCTTCCGCGATGCGCTCCAATTGTCCGCGCAGAATCTCCGGAGTGGCGGGCATGATGCCGCTGACGCCGTGCGGATTCTGTGCGGTGAGGGCGGTGATCGCGCTGCAACCATGGACACCGAAATCACGGAAGGCGCGCAGATCGGCCTGAATGCCCGCGCCACCGCCACTGTCGCTCCCGGCGATGGTGAGGGCGACGGGAACCCTTTTCCTCTGCGAAAATGACAGGGACTCCGCGGTGGGGAGATGGGGAAGCGGCACACCCAAAAGGTGTTGGCCGGCCGCGACAAACACCGTCTGCCCCGTGACGGAAGGCGTGGTGAGCAAGAAGGAAACGGCGGCGTGCAGATCCGCAAGGGTGGGGCGCGGCGTGAGGCATTCCCCTGCCTTTTCGCTGTGTTCCCGATGGGGAGGGGGAAGGACGGGCCCAGGGGCAATGGCATTGAGCCGCGTTCCCGTGGAACGGCCCCAGACCACCGCCGTGCGTTCGACCCATTCTGCGAGGGCGCGCTTGGCCGCCATGTAGGCGTGAATGGTCGCGGGAAGGGCCGCTTCCGCCCAATGGACGCGTGCATCCAAAAAGAGGATGAGGTGGGCTTTGGGCTGGGTGCGATGCAGGGCTTCGGCCAAACGGATGGGCCCTTTCGCGTTTGCTTGGAGCATCCGTTCGGGAGCCGCATTCAACTCAAACAATCCTGGAAGGATGAGCGCGGCATCGCAGGTGACACCGTCCAACGCGGATTCCGGAGCGAAGTCGTCGGAAAGGAAATCCCCATAATCCTTGCGGGAGAGGAGAATCACCTCGTGGCCGTCTCGTTCCAGCAACGGAAACAAGGCGGCCCCGATGCGCCCGGGGCCGAAGAGTGCGATACGCATGGGGAACTCAACGCTGCGTCGGACGAAGGCCGAGGGTGGGCTTCGTCGAAGGCGGTGTTGCGGTGGGAGCCAAGCCAACCGCAGGCTTGGTCGGTGCCAGGCCTGCGGCAGGGCGTTGCTCTTGGGCGGGAGCCGCGGGCTTTTTCGCGCCACCCTTCGTCGATTTCGGCGCGAGCAGGCAGCTGAGCACACGGCCCATGAGCTTGGGCGGCTGCTCCACGGACGTCTTTTCCGAGCAGAGCTCGACGACGCGCTCGATAAGCTCGGTTCCGAGTTCGCGGTGCGCATTCTCGCGTCCGCGATACATCAGGGAAACTTTGACCTTGTTGCCCTGCTCGATGAACCCGAGGATGTCCTTAACTTTGCGCGTGACATCACCCACGTCTGTGCCGGCATGGAACTTGATTTCCTTGACCTGCGTGGACTTGGCGTTCTTGCGTGCCTGTTTCTGCCGGATGCTCTCCTCGTAACGGAACTTGCCGTAATCCATGATCTTGCAGACGGGCGGCTGTGCGGAGGGCGTGATTTCCACAAGGTCGAGGCCTTGGGCCTCGGCAAGGCTTTGGGCCTTGCGAGTGGGCATCACGCCGAGCATCTTGCCTTCGGCGTCAACCACGCGCACCTCGGGTACGCGGATCTTGAAGTTGGTACGGACGAACGAGGCGGTCTTGCGATCGTTGCGTTCCGGGCGGGGGCTGGGGGGAGGAAGTGCCAAGGGGCGGCTCCTGTTGGGTTTCTGTTACTGTTCGTCGGTGGTCTCTTTGCGGACCATTTCGATGAAGGCTTCCGGGGGCATCGTTCCCAGGTCGCCCTTTTCACGGCTACGCACCGCGACAACGCCGGCTTCGGCCTCGCGGCCGCCGAGCACGAGCATATAGGGGATCTTTGCCAAGGTGGCCTTGCGGATCTTGGCGCCGATTTTGTCATTGGCCCAGTCACCTTCGGCGCGGAGGCCGGCGGCGGTGAGCTTGGCAAGGGTTTCTTTGGCGACCGGGAGCTGGGCGTCGGTGATCGGCATCACCTTTGCCTGAACGGGGGCCAACCACGTGGGGAAGGCTCCGGCATAATGCTCAATGAGAATGCCGAAGAAACGTTCCAGCGAGCCGAGCAACGCACGGTGCACCATATAGGGCTGATGCTCCTTGCCGTCTTCGCCGGTGTAGGAAAGGTTGAAACGCTCGGGAAGGTTGAAGTCGAACTGAATCGTGCCGAGCTGCCATTCACGCCCAAGGGCATCCTTGATCTTCATGTCGATCTTCGGGCCATAGAAGGCGCCACCGCCTTCGTCAACGTCGTAGGCCATTCCTTCGGCTTCCAGGGCGTGGCGGAGGGAGGCGGTGGCTTGTTCCCACTTCGCATCATCGCCGACGGCCTTCTCGGGCTTCGTGGACAGGTAGGCGGTGATGTCCTCAAAGCCAAACCGACGGAGAATGCGGAGGCAGAAGCGCACGGTGAAGCGAATCTCGTCCTCAATTTTCTCGGGGGCACAGAAAATATGTGCGTCGTCTTGCGTGAAGCCACGCACGCGGAACAAGCCGTGGCGCACGCCGTCCTTTTCGTAACGATAGACGGTGCCAAGCTCAGCCCAGCGCAACGGGAGGTCGCGGTAGCTCCACTTTTTGAAGAGATAGGCCTGAATGTGGAAGGGGCAGTTCATCGGCTTGACGTAGTACGTTTCCTGCGTCGCCTTGTCTCCCTCTCCTTCGGTCACGTTCATGGGCGGGAACATTCCGTCCTTGTAAAATCCCAAGTGGCCGGAGGTCTGCCAAAGGTTTGCGCGCCCGATGTGCGGGGTGAAGAGCATTTCGTACCCATGGCGGAAGTGCTCCTTGCGCCAGTAATCCTCAATGGCCACGCGCACACGCGCACCCTTCGGCAACCAGTGGGCAAGCCCCGGGCCGACGCTCTCGGTGATGGTGAAGAGTTCGAGTTCCTTGCCGAGTTTCCGGTGGTCACGCTTCTTCGCCTCTTCGATGCGGGCGACAATGGCGTCCAGCTCCTTTTGGGAGGCCGCGGCAATGCCATAAAGGCGCTGAAGCATCTTGTTGTGTTCGTCACCGCGGTAGTAGCTTCCGGCGACACTCATCAACTTTACGGCACCAACGCATCCGCTGTGTTCCACGTGCGGGCCGCGGCAGAGATCCACGTAGTCGCCTGTGCGGTAAATGCTGACAGTTTCGCCTTCGGGAATGTCGGCCAAACGCTCCAATTTGTAGGGCTGATCCTTGAAAAGGGCCTGGGCCTGCTCACGGGAGACCTCTTCGCGCACGAAAGGCAACTTTGCGCCGATGAGCTTGCGAATCGCTTTTTCGATCGCCGGGAAATCCTCGGCGCTCAGACGATGCTCCATGTCAAAGTCATAATAAAACCCATCGTCGGTGGCAGGACCGATGTCAATCTTCACGTTGTCAAACAGCGAACAGACTGCCGACGCCATCAGGTGCGCCGCACTGTGCCGGATTTCTTCAATCGTCGCGCTCATCGCTACTCCTTGAAAGTTCCCGCAGATTATACCCTAAATCTTCCCGGAAAGGAAGCACCTGTCTGGGCCGTGATGTGTTACAATGAAACCATGATCACGACGCATGCCGAAGGTGTGGTGTTCACCGGCATCAGTGGGTGCTTTGGCGGAGCACCGACGCCGAAGGCGCTGTGGAAGGCTATTCTGCGGCGTCAGAGTTTCTTTGTCCCCCGCAGCGAGGCCGCCGGTGTCGCCGCAACGGAAGTTTCGTTTGCCGGACATGAGTTGCCGGAGGTCTGCGCGGCGTTGGGGGAGCGCTTCGCTTGCCGGACGGATCACATTCCATTGCCGCCGGATTTGGGTATCGGCGACAATCCCGACTTTTGGTTCGGTGCACAATTGCTGCACGATGCGTTGCTGGATGCAGGATTGCCCCCGGAGAATCGGCCAACGGATCGTATGGCGCTCTTTGTGGGATATGAGCCTGCATTTAATCCGGCGGCGGTGAATTGGTTGTGGCACGCATCAGTGATTGGTCAAGTGATGAGCACGCTCCAACGGTTTTTCCCTGGGGCTTCGTATGCTCGGATGGAAGCGGTGCGCACGGAGCTGGCGGATACGTTGCCATTGCTGAAGCGTCGGCAGCTGGAGATGGCTCGCGGTGAAGGTGTGGTGCGTGGGTTGGCACAGGCGTTTGGCGCCTGCGATACGGCATGTTTATGCACGGCAGGTGAAGCCTCGGTGTTCGCGGGGCTGGATGCCGCGGCGAATGCCCTGCGAATGGGACAATGCGACGTGGCTGCGGTGTTGGTGCTCCAGCCCCCGATATCGCAGGCCCAACTCTTGGGAGAGGCGGCTCTGATGCCTTTTTCCAGTGCTCGCGAGTTGTTGCCCTTTACCGAGCGCTCCTCGGGAACGTTGCCGGGCGAGGGAGGCGCGGCCTTTGTTTTGCGACGTGCGGGCGATGTTCGTGCACAGGGTGGGCATGTTTATGCCGGCCTTCATGGGTGTGCGTTGGTTTCCGGATTGGAACCCGAGGAGGGCGGATTGACGGAAAGTCTCCGCCGGGCATTGCATCGGGCGCTTCGGCGTTTGCCCAATGGATTCCGTGACATCGATTATTGGGAGATGAACGCTTCTGGTATTCCGGCGGAGGATGCCGCGGAGGAAACGCTTCTTAACCGTATGACGGCCAACCGTGGGGCACACATCCCCCTGCTGGCGGTCGGCTCGGCTAAGACTTCGTTCGGCCATACGCTCACGGCGGCAGGGGCATTGGGCGTGCTTAAGGGCATATTGTCGGTGAGTCACTGTGTGCTTCCACCCTCGGTAACGCCGGTGGATGACAGTTTCCGCCTGCGAGAGCCGGAACAGTCTTACTATTGGGTGCAACAGGCCCGACCTTGGATTGCCTCTTCCATGCGTCCGCGACGTTTGGCGGTTTCTACGCTGGCCGCTTCCGGTCGTGCGGGGGCCGTCGTGCTTGAGGAGGCCGAACAATGAGCCTTGGACGTTCGGAGGGGGTGCTTTGTCTCATTGGTGCGGACTCGCTCGTCTCGCTGAGTACGGAGATTGAGCGGATGCTTCGTTTCCTCGAGCACAGTTCGGGGTTGCGGCTCATTGATGTGGTCTATACGGCCACGTGTGACGCTCGAGGGAAACCGTGTGTGGCTGGGATTTGGGTGTCGTCCCTTGATGAGATGCACCGGCGGTTGCGTTTCGCGCTCGATGCTTTGCGCAGCGGCCGCACGCGGATGCGTGATAAGGCGGGTGTCTTTTTCACAACGCAACCTTTGGCATTGGCGGGTGGAAAAGTGGCATTTGTCTTTCCGGGAACGGGAAGTTTTCACCTTGAGATGATGCGCGACTTGGCGCTGACCTTCGATGGTGTCCGCCAACGTTTTGATGACATGGAGGAGGCTTTCGCCGGATTCTGCGATGTCGCTTCTCCTTCGGAGTGGCTCTTTTCCACGGCACCGGAACACACGCTTCCGCTGAGTGCCTCGCGTGCGTTTCTGCCGCTCTTGGCGTCCGCCTCGACGTACCTGGCCAGCAAGGTGTTCGCTGATCTTCTGAAATCGGTTGGCGTCCGTCCCGATGCGGTGGGCGGTGTTGGGCTGGGGGCTTTTTCGGCCTTTCATGCCACCCATCACGACCCTAAAATGCGGTTGGTGCAAATCTTGCGTGATGCGGGACGAATGCTGTTGCGGTTGGGAGCCGAGGCGCAAGGGCCTTGGATTCAGCTCACGGTTTCCGGCATTGCCACGGAGAAATTGCGGGAATTGGCATTGCGCGATCCTGCGCGTGTCATTGTGGCACAGTGCCTCGCCGAGGATGAATGCGTGTTGGCTGTGGCTCCGGAAAAACAGGCAGAGGCGGAAGTGGCCATTCACAACGGCGGAGGGCTTTCGGTAGCGGAGCCGTTGGTGGCACCCTTCAACACCGGGCACGGCGGAGAGCGAATGCGCCGTCAGTTGGAGCGCTTTTTTGATAAATGGGTGACCTGTGAACCGCAGGTGCCGTTTTATTCCTGCGTCACCGGGGCTCCGATGGGGCGCTCCACGTCTTCGGTGGTGAGGGCGCTCACGGATCAGATGATGGTGCCGCTTGATTTCCGAAAGATGATTCTCGGAATGTACGAAGGCGGTTGTCGCCTTTTCGTGGAGGTCGGGGCACGAGGGTTGCTTTCTCCAATCATCACGAAGATTCTGTCGGAATGTTCGGAACCAACGGCTGTGATTCCCATGCACATTCTCCATCGCTCGGGAGGCGTTCAGGTGGGGCAAGCGTTGGGACTGTTGGCGGCAAACGGCGTTCCTATCGACTATTCCGGGCTCCGGTTCTTTGATCATGCCAACCGGCTCGACTTTGGGTTTCCTGTCGCGGAGGAGGGAGCCGCTACGCTGACCCTTCGCCTTTCGCGAGAGCTCCCGGCTTTGCGGCCAGAGTTGCTGGATGCCCATCGTCTGTTGGGTGCGGAAGAGGTCTTTGCGGGTGATGCCCCAGACCTTACGCATTTGCATACGATCCCGGCGGCTATCCCAACGGGCGGACTTTTTGAGCCGTTGTTGCAGAGCGCACAGGAGATTGCGCGAGAGCCGGGCCATTTGTTGGATCTCCGATGTACGCTTCGGTTGGAAGATTTCCCCTATCTCAATGATTATGCCATTGGGACCACGGGTGTTTCACTCAGCAATCCGCAAATGCGCGGGCTTACGCTGTTTTCCGTGCCGACAGGATTGGAACTGATGGCTGAGGCGGCACGCCGACTTTTCCCGGATCTTGTCCTTCGGCGGATTGAACATCTGCGGGCATCTCGCTGGTTGTCGTTTGATTTCGGCAAGCTGACGCTTCGTGTCACGGCAGAGACGATCGATGAACAGGAGGACGGAACGCGCCTCGTGCGTGTGCGGTTGTGCGCCACCGCCTCGGAGGATGGGGCGGATCATCCCGTCATGGAGGCCCACTATCAACTGGGGAAGGTCGTTCCTGAACCGCCGGACTGTGAAGAGCCGCCGTTGGCGAACCCTCGATTGGTCAACTGGGAGGCGCGCGACATTTATCCCGCACGTCTCTTCCAAGGCCCTCTTCTGCGTAACGTTCGCAAGGTGTTCGGCTGGGGGTTGAATGGGCTTGACTATGAGGTTCGCATTCCCTCTCGAACTGCGGTTGTTCGGGCTTCGCGAAACCCCTTGTTCTCGGCCATGCCGCTCTTGCTTGACGCAGTGGTCTCAGGGTTTCCGCTGTGGCGCTCACACGAACGTTTCCACGGGGCAATCTCACTGCCATTCCGTTGTCGAAGCATTCGATATTATGCCGCTTGGGTGCCCGAGGGAACCCGCCTGCGGTGCTCGTTGCGCTTGGTGAACGTGACGCCACGTTCGTTCCAAGTGGACATTCTTACGACCGACAATGCCGGCCACCCCATCCTGCACGTCGAGGGATGGGAAGAGATCGGTGGACGCGCGGAACGCACGTTGCACGACTTTGTGATGAATCCATCCAAATACTTCATCACTCAGCCCTTGCCCGTTTCGCTTCTGCCGGACCCTGACGCTGAGATTGTGGGCGCAATCTATGTCAATCGAACACCCGACTTCTTTATTTCAAATCAAGAGCTTTGGTTGAGCGCACTGGCCGCGACCGTCCTTACGCCGAATGAACGGGAGGACTATGCCAACATGGGCGGGGCGCCGCTTCGTCGATTGGAGTGGCTCTTGGGCCGCACAACCGCAAAGGAGTCCGTCCGCCGCCTGTTGTTGCGCAATCACAACCTCTACGAACCTTCGGCCGATATTGCCATTTGGAAGGATAGTCTCGGCAAGCCGCATCCGCTTGGGGATTGGCAGGCTCAGGTTTCCGGAACCGTGGATCTCTCCATCGCGCATACGGCGGGGCTTGTGCTTGGGGCCGCGACGACGCAGGGACACATTGGCCTCGATGTGGAATCGACCTCGCGAGACCTTACGGAAGAATTCTTGCGAGGCGTTTTCACGCTCGAGGAACAGGAGCTTGCCACCAAGAGCGGCGATGGCCCCACCGCTGTGCTCCGTTTTTGGTGCGCCAAAGAGGCCATCTCCAAGGCACTTGGCACGGGGATTCGCTTCCCGCCGACCGACCTGCGTATCCGGGCCTCCGATGCCGCCACAGGCCTGCTTGAAATGGAGCTTTTGGGCGCGTGGGCGGAGCATTTCCCGCAATTCCGGGGGCAACGCATTCCAGTGAAGACCTCGGTTCTTTACGGTCATGCCATTGCCGCGTGCCTTTTGCCGGGCGGAATGCTTCGATGAAGCGTCGTGAGAGCAATTGAGGGGCGGTTCCCATTGCATTGTGGTCGGGCCCCGTGTTATGCTTTGGACATGAAAGAGACTGTTGAACCTTGGGGGATCCTGGGTGCGCTTGACCGTGAGGTGGCGTTGCTTCGGGAGCAGATGGAAATCACGCAAACGGTGACAACACTGGGCACCGAATTCGTCTTTGGACGGCTTCATGGACAATCGGTGGTGGTGGCTTGTTGCGGTGTGGGCAAGGTCAATGCGGCGATTTGTGCCACATGGATGCTTCTGGTGGCCGGATGCGGATGTATCATCAATGTCGGCATTGCCGGCGCGGTTGGGCGCGGATTGCGCACACTCGATGTGGTCGCCTCCCGAGAGCTTTGCTTCCATGACCAAGATCCGGTCATGCTCAAGTATTTTCCGAAGCGTCGCTTCTTTGAGGCCGACGCTGGGCTGTTGGAACGTTTCCGGAAGGCGTGCGCGGAGCCTGGTGTCGTTCATGGTTCTGTCCGTGTTGGGCGGATCGCGACCGGAGACCGCTTTGTGGCGGATCGCGCGACACGCGACCGCATCGTGGCCGATTGCGCTCCGGATTGTGTGGAGATGGAGGGGGCAGCCATTGCCCATGCCGCCTTCGCCGCAGGCAAGCCGTTCTTGGTGATCCGGACAATGAGCGATTGCGCGGACGATGATACGGAATCGGTTTACGATGACTTTTTGGAGCGAGCGGCGGATCAATCCGCGCGCATTGTTTTGGCCATGCTTGCGCAAGGGACGGCCGAAGCGAAGGTGGGCCCCACGCAACGGATTGAAGCAATGGTCCGTCGAGGCGTTCCGGTCGTGGCCTTGGGGGGGCTTTTGTTGGCTGCGTGGGCTGTGGCACACGTCGTTCCCAAACGCGCGCCTGACATTTACGAGCGTACGGTCGCGGGGCTCTCGGAACAACCCGCCCCAGCGGAACTGATGGCCGCGGCCGAGATGGGCCTGGGTGTTCGGCTCACGGTGGCCGATGCGGATGCTTGGAGGGCAATGAAAGTGCAAGGCGTTGCCCCGGAAAGAGCGCTGCGGACGGTGGTGGATTATCGGCGAGCCTTGGGGAGGCAATGAAATGAGGCGAATGCGTTTGCGGTTGATGGCGGCGGGCCTGGTGGCGGCCTTCCTCGCGATGCCCGCGGTGACTTGGGGCGCGACGCGCGAGACGGCACCCGCGGCTTATGTGTTCCAGCATCCCGAGGCAAAAGAGGGCTGGCGCGAAGGGCTCCCGGGCGATTGTGTGGCCGTTTCGCCCACGTGCGTGTACAGCAAGGCAGAGAAGACCGTGTATTTGTTGGCCGAACTGTGTGGGCTGGGGGAGGGTTACGAGACGGAATTCTTCTTGCTGGGCCATCTGAGTGATCGGGCCTATGAAGGCTTGGCGGTGGCGTGGGATGCGCCTTCCGTTGTGGGGAAAGCGGTGGAGGCGCTGGGCGTGCCCAAAGGCGTCCCCGCCAAGACCCTGCGCGGCCTTGGCATGGCACAGGGTGAACGCTTTACGGTGTCACTGCGTCGCCTGGGGAAAGATGAGACCTTCCGGTCGTTTGCGGACTTTGTCTCCGATGGTTGTTCCACCCCGGCACAGAATCTCTTCGCCCGAGGCTTCCCCTACGTTGGGGGGACGGGATACGACGACGATATGCCGGCGGCCATCATCGCTGCTTACACGGAGTCAAAATCCCTCTTCGGACTTCCGTATTCCGCGCCGAAAGGGGATGTCTATGGCCTTTTCCGTTCCAAGGAAGACCAAGAGGCGGGCACACCGGTGGTGGTGGCGTTGAAGTGGGAGCAACTGCCCGATGGCAAGGCGCGTGTGTTTCATCAGCGTTGCGACGTGACGTCGGAGACATTGGCCGCACCGGAGACCCTTTTGGAGACCTTGAAGACGTTGAGTGAGGATCCGCGCGACGTCTTTTTGGATGTTCGCCTTGACCCCGCTTTGCCGTTGCGTTCGGTCTCCAACTTCGCGCGTCTGTTCCTTGCCGTCGAGGCGCAGGGCGGCTTTACGCTCGATGCCCCGGCCAAAGGACAGGTGCCCTTGCGGGCGTTTACGCCGCAAGCGGCTTGGCGGGAGCGCTCCAAGCGCGTGTTCCAGCCGTGGGAGATTGAGCTTCGCAAAGGAAAGAATGGTGTGGAGGCCACCTTGTGCCAAATCCTTGAGGATTGGACGGTGGAGGGGCCGGATCCCGCCCTCACGCGGAAATGCTATCCCGGCGTGACACCGGAAACAATCCGCGATGTGATGCGAAAAGTGGATGTGAACGGCGGCAAGATCTACGTTGCCTTCTTCTATTGCGCGCCGGAGATCACGGTCGGCGATTTGGCGCCGTTTGCGGAGGCCATCGTTGAGCCTTGCCCAACGCAGTGGATCTTTTTGGAAGGCAACGATCCCGCATCCGCTGAACCCTAAGGCGGGATGCTCTGTATCTCGGGTCGGGAGGCTCCGTATCTCGATCGGTGATACGGAGTCCCTTTGCGGTGGGTGCGTGGCGCTCGAATGATTGAGAGGTGTGACGGTATGGAAAAGACGGTGCTTGTAACCGGAGGAAGTGGATTGCTTGGTCGGCAGGTCGTTTCGGCGCTTGCGGCTGAGGGGTGGCAGGTCGTTGCCCCCACCCATGCCGCGTGCGATTTGATACAACCCGAGGCGGTCCGTGGGCTTTTGGAGTCGGCGCGTCCCGCGTTGATCGTCAATTGCGCCGCCGAGCGCCATCCGGATGCGTGTGAGGCCGAAGATGCATCCGTCCGCGCACTCAATGTCGATCTCCCCGTGGGATTGGCGACGTGGGGCATTCCGCTTCTTCACATTTCCACGGACTATGTGTTTGATGGGCGCAATGCCCCCTATGAAACCGACGCCCCGCGCTGCCCGCTCAACGCTTACGGCCGTCAAAAGGCCGCCGCTGAGGCGGCCATTGAAGCGTTGCCGCATGTGTTGATTCTGCGGGTGCCGCTTTTGTTTGGCCCGACGCCGGATTTGCGAGCCTCTGCGGCGACCGTGTTGGCGGCCAATCTTCTTGCGGCGAAGGGGGCCTGTGTGCTGATGGATGACCTCGCGATACGTTATCCCACCTTCACGCCGGACGTTGCCCGGCAGATTGCCGCATTGGCGCCCAACGTCGGGCGTTCGCTCAACGGGATCTTCCATTATTCCGCCGAGGAACCGATGACCAAGCATCTCATGGCGCTCACAATGGCACCGTTGATCGGTTGCGACCCAGCGCAATGCTTGCCCGACCATCGTCCACCCACGGTGCCGCGCCCGTATGATTGTCACCTTTCGGTTCGACGCCTTCAGCAGACAGGCCTTTATGTCCCACCGACACCGTTCGCTTCCGCACTGCTTCAGGTTCTTTAGGCGTAAGGTTCAGGACAAAAACATTGGAGGGCGGCCCAGCGGGTCGCCCTCCAATGCTTTTATCCTTGGGCTGCGCTCAGTGGACGATTTCGTACACAGTGGCGGGGGCATCGCCGACGGTTAGGACAACAGCGTCGCTTTCCATGCGCACCTCGACGGCACCAACGCTGAGGACTTTGGTATTTGCCGCGGTGACGGGGGCGGCGAGGGCAACGCGGATGCTCTGCTTGGGCTCGAGCGTATAACCGCTGGCGAGATCGCCGTCGGTCATTGCGGCAACAACGTTGGCGGTGGCATCTGCCGGAACGTCAACCTTGAACTGACGGAAAGTGACGGTGACGGGCTTGTCGGAAACGTTCACGTAGCGCGCGGCGTTGATGCCATCGTTCGCGTTGATGTGGCGAATTTCCATTTCACCTTCTTGTCCATTTCCGCGCACCACGGTGGCACGTTCGCCCCACGTCTTTCCGCCATCGGTGGAAACCTGCACACGCCCTTGCTTGGGGGCATCGGCGGAATCCAAAATGAAATGCACCCATGTGGCGGAAATGCCTTCGGGTAGGCGGATGCCAACCCAGTCGCCAGGGGCGAGGGTCTTGGGCTCGTGCACTTTGGGCAGACGCACAAAGGCACCATCACGCTCGACTCGGAGGGTCTTGAGCGCCTCAACGTTGGTGATGAACTCATAAATCTTGGCAGAGGCCTTGGGAGCGGGTTTCCCCGCCACGGCACGCCAAAGGCGGTCGTAAAGCGTGGCGCCAAGCGTTTCAGCCAAGGGGGCCATCACGCGCGAACCAACGTCCACGTTCTTCTGCCACTGGCGCACGACAGGGTGGCTCTTGGAGAGAAACGCCTTTGCGACGGATTGCTTTGCCTCACGGAAGGCCAAAAGCGCGCTTACGCCTTCTTCCGCGGGGCGCTTTCCGGCGAGGGCATCAACCAATATGGCACCGCTTTGCCCAAGCCGTCCGGTGAGGGCAATCCACGGCGCCGTTTCTTCCAAGAAGCGAGCGTTCTTGCAGGCTTTGGGCAACGACTCCCCGGTCTTGCCCATTGCGGTGTAAGCGGCGCCAACGGCGGCGAGATCTTCCTGTGCGGGGGCTTGTCCGGCCTTGAGGGCGGCTTCAATGCGCTGTGCGGCGGGGGCAACGGCAACGGATTCCTCACGGCGATAACCATGGCCATTGGGGCCTTGGTCGGAGTTGTGTTCGGCGAAGACGCGTATGTCGGCGGCGCATTCGGGGAAGAGGCGGCGAATGCCATCGTTCCACGCGCGATCGGCGTCGTAGGCCTCGGGATTCCAAGCATAATCCGCCACACCGAAGAGGCCGATTTTTGAGGCCTCGGGCTTGTCCATGGGATTGGAGACGAACCCGGCGTAGAGAGGGCCGTTGGCCTTGTCGTTGCCGTAGGCTTTGCCTAGCAGGAGGTGGCTGCGGCAATAATCGCTTACGGGCCAGTTCCACCAAATATAGGCTTTGCGCCCAAGCTTGGCATTGATCCATTCCATGGATTCTTTGGTGATGTCGGTGCAAACGGAGCGGCCGGTCCACATCACCATAATGTCCTTATCAAGTCCCTTTCCGAGGATATCAAGGTAGGGACCACCCGACCAAGCCTGGTTGTATTGCGTGGGGCAGAGGATCAGAGGCGTGACGTCTTTCTTGACACGCACGAAGTTACGGTTTACGTAATTCAGCAATTCCACCTGTTTTTCTGCGCGCGCGCCCTCGCCTCCGATGTCGTCAAAAAAGACCGCGAAGGAGCGAACGCCCAGTGCGTACATCTTCTCGAACTTCGCCACGCACGCCTTCATGTCCGAGTCGTCTTTCCACTGAATATCACGACCGGGATGGACGGCCCATACAAAATTGACCTTATTCTCGTGGGCGACCTTGACCAGCTCGGCCAAACGTTTGGCCTCTTCCTCCGGATAGGGTTCACGCCAACGATTGGAGAATCCGTGGAAGGGGTCATCTTTGGGGCCGTAAATGTAGGTGTTCAGCTTCCAGTCGCCATAAAAGCGGAATTGGCTTTTGCGGGCTTCGAAGCTCCACGGTTGGCCATAGAAGCCCTCCACTGTGCCACGGAAGGGCACGGCAGGCCAATCCGTTAGGGTCACACCCGTGAAACGATCGGCCGCGAGCAATTGACGCAACGTTTGGGCGGCGTAGAAAAAGCCGGTGCTGTCGGCTGCCGTGAGCTCAGCCTCTGTGCCGCGCAAGGTGATGGTATAGCCTTCCTTTGGCAATTCTGCATTGGCCTTCCACGTCACAACGAAGGGGGCTTCTGGCGCGAATCGGAACGTTCGCGCAAGGACGGCCTTTGCATCGGCATCAAATCCGTCGGCAGGAGAAAGGGAGATCTCGGCAGGGGACGCGAAATCTCCTCCGGTCAGCTTGATTTCTCGGGGTGTGGGATAGACGCGCATGGAATCTGGAAGCGCGTCTGAGAACAGCGCACCGGCGCATGCAAAAGTTAAAGCAAAGAGGGTCGTTTTCATCATCGGCCTTTCTCCTTATCGGGCTTGGGCACATCCCAAGCGCTCCTTTTAGTGTATCAAATTGAGGCCCTAGCGAGATTCTTTGTGGTATGTCTTGATGTCGTCATGGCCGACATTAGCATGCGTGGCGCAGAGTGATGGAAAGGAAACAAACCGACAAGCATGGCTTTTGGTATGCTTATGAGCAATCATGTTGGCAAGGCTTTCAGTCAAGAATCTTGCGGTGGTCGAGGCGGCGGAAATCGCTTTCGGCCCGGGGCTCAATGTTATCACTGGTGAGACGGGTGCGGGCAAATCGGTCCTTATGGGGGCGCTTCATCTCGTGCTCGGCGAACGCGCGGATCGTTCGGCCATCCGTACGGGTGCAGAGGAAGCCGCGGTGTCGGCTGTCTACGAGCTCTCGGATTCTTCGGCGGTGGATGCCGTGCTTCGTGGGGCGGACGTCCCTGTTTGTGAAGGCGGAACCCTCATTTTGCGGCGTAGCCTTCAGGCAAACGGTGGAGGAAAGGTGCGCGTGAATGACGTGCCGGCAACGACGGGTCTCTTGCGGCGTTTGGCTCCGCTGTTGACGGATATTCACGGGCCAACGGATAACCTTTCGTTGCTTGATCCGTCGTTCCAACTGCGTTTGTTGACGTCGTATGCCGGAGCGGATGCGGAGTTTGCGGCGTATACGGAGCGGTTCTTGGAGGTGCGACGTCTCCGTGAGGAGTTGTACGCACTGACGGGTGACCCTGAGGCGCGCGCGGCTGAAATAGACCGTTTGTCGTATGAGCTGGAAGAGCTTCATGCCGCAAATCTTTCGGAGGCTGACGGAGAGGAGTTAACGCTTCGCCATGCGGAAGCGGCCAACGCAGAGGAGATTCTCACGCTTGGCAACGCGCTGATGGAGCGTTTGACGGATGGTGAGAATGCCCTTTCCGAACAGTTGATGGCGTTGCATCGCGTCTTGCATGATTTGTCAAAGCTCTTGCCGGAAGCGTCGGACTGGGGCAACGAGTTGTCGGGCGCACAGATGCAGCTTCAGGAACTCTCTCGCTCCATCTCGGTGCGACTGTCGCAGATCGATGCAAACCCGGAGGCGTTGGCGGGGCTTGAGGAGAGGCTGGCGCTTGTTCAGCGATTGCGCCGCCGGTATGGGCCAACGTTGGATGATGTCCTTCGTTACCGCGACGAAGCACAGGCGCGATTGGACGCACTGAATGGGGTTGGGGAGGAGACGCATCGACTGACCGCGGCAATTGAGGCCGCAGAGGAGGCGTTGCGGAGGGCTGGGCAGGCGCTTCGGCTCAAACGCGAGGCGGCGGCGCCAAGGCTGTCGGCCGCCATCACGGAGGAATTGCGGGATCTTGGATTTGTGCAAGCGGCTTTTCCCATTCAAATGGAACCCTGCAATCCTGGCCCTGATGGGATAGATCGCGTGGTGTTTCAGTTTGAGCCGAATCCCGGCGAGCGTCCTCGCCCATTGGCCGATATTGCTTCATCCGGAGAAATTGCGCGTATCATGCTTGCGGTGAAGTCTATCCTCGCGCGTCATGATGCTATCCCGACGCTGGTGTTTGACGAAATTGATGCGAATATCGGGGGTGAGATCAGCCGTCGCGTGGGCGAGCGACTCCGCCGTCTCGCGGCGTATGCGCAGATTCTTTGCATTACACATCAACCGCAAGTCGCCGTTTTTGGACAGTCCCATTTCTGCGTCCGCAAAGAGATCGAGGCGGGGCGTACGGTCACGCATATTGATCGTTTGGATTCTGTTGCCCGTGTTGCGGAACTGGCTCGAATGTTAGGCGGGGGAGATGCGGCCGAAACGCATGCTGTCGCTTTGTTGCGCGAACAGGGAGAGGGAACGGAATGAAGAGAACGTTGCCGCTTGAATCTCCTTGCGGGCACGCCCTTCCGGATCGTGGGCTGAGGTTTGGTTGAACATGGTTTGCTTAATTTGGTATTGATGGATTGCTATGATTCCGTTAGCTTCACCGACATTGTTTCTTTATGGTCCGCCGGCAACGGGCAAATCCACCTGTGCGCAAAATCTTGCTGTGGCGCTTGGAAAGACGGCAGTGGATTTGGACGCCCTCGTCGAGCAGCGTGTGGGGTGCACGATCCCACAGTATGTGGCAAAAGCGGGGGCGGAAGCGTTCCGGGATGCGGAGAGTGAGACGTTGGAGGCACTTTGTGAACGTCGTCCCAATGCAGTGGTTGCGTTGGGCGGAGGCACGTTGTTGCGCCAAAAGAATCGTGCCGTTGCAGAAGCTTGCGGTCCAATCGTCTGCATTCATACCTCGCCGGACGTTCTGGCGCGGCGCGTGGAGCGAAAGGCCGGCAGTCGGCCCTTTTCCAAAGATGCCGCGGGATTGATGCGGACGCTGGAAGAACGGCGAGAGCATTACGCTTCGTTTCCGTTGCGGGTCGACTTGGAGGGGGATCCCAGTCCGCAGGAGGTATGGCCCAAGGTTTTGGCGGCCTTTGGGCGTTATGTCGTTTCGGGAATGGGGCAGGCTTATACGGTGACGGTGGCGCCTGGGGCGTTTGCCGAATTGCCGCGTACGCTGACGCGTTTGGAGCCAAAGCCACGCCATCTCTTGCTCGTGGGTGACTCAAACACGCTCCCACTTTATGGGAAAAAAGTTCTTGAAGCGCTCGGCGAGTCCATCCCGTGCCACATGATTCCTGCCGGCGAGGAACACAAGACATTGGCCACCGTCGAGGGCATTTGGAAGGCGATGCTCGATGCGGGGCTGGAACGTGGCGACCTGGTGCTTGCGCTCGGTGGAGGTGTCGTGGGGGATCTCACGGGATTTGCGGCCTCTGCTTGGCTTCGTGGGATTCGCTGGCTCAACCTGCCCACTTCGTTGCTGGCGATGGTCGATGCCGGAGTGGGGGGAAAGACGGGTGCGGATCTCCCCGCGGGAAAGAATCTCATCGGGGCGTTCCATCCGCCGTGCGCCGTGATTTCGGACACAGAGACGTTGGCAACGTTGCCGGAACGTGAATTGCGTTGTGGTTTGGCCGAAACCTTCAAACATGCCGTCATTGGAGATCCCGGGTTGCTGGAGCTCTTGCGGGCATTCTCGGCGCAGCGAAGCGACATAGACTTTCTCACCCGGTTGGTCATTCGTTCGGTTGGGGTGAAGGTTCGCGCCATTCTTGAGGATCCTTTCGAGCGGACAGGCCGTCGGGCCGCGCTCAATCTCGGGCACACCGTCGGCCATGCCGTTGAGGCGGCAAGTGGGTTTGCGGTGGCTCACGGTGAGGCCGTAGCCATCGGCATTGTGGCAGCCGCTCGCATTGCCGAACAGGTCGGCCTCGCGGCATCGGGACTTTCGAAAGCGCTGGCAGGGGGACTTGCATCTCTCGGCCTGCCCACGGAAATCCCGATGGGGCAGTCCCCGGAAGAGCTTCTGGGGTATCTTTCGCATGACAAGAAGAAAGCCGGCGGAGTGGTGCGTTTCGCGTTGCCAAAGGCCGTCGGTGAGGTGGTTACCGGCCGAACGGTGCCGGAGGAGGAGCTTCATGGGATTCTTGCAGGACAACGGGCTTGACCCGAAGGGACTTGACGCGGAGGCGATCCTCAAGGATTTCCGCGAAGACATGGGGCGGGGACTCGCCGGAGAGGGCCCGTTGCCCATGTTGCCCGCGGCGTTTCCCTTACGCGGTGATTTGCCAAGGAATTGCGAAATCCCGGCCTTTGATGTTGGTGGCACCAACATTCGATCTGCCCGCATACGGTTCAACGCTCACGGTGAGCCTACTGTGCTGAACCAGTTGCGGGGGTTCATGCCAGGCTCTCGCGGGCCCGTGGATCATGCGACGTTTTATCGTATTCTGTGCGATGTGCTGGTGCCCAATGTCCGCGCCGGGGAGTCGGTGGGTTACTGCTTCTCTTATCCGGTGGATGAACTGGGGACGTTGCTTTTTTGGACAAAGGGAATCCAGGCTCCGTCTGTGATGGGCAGTAACGTCATGCGCGATCTCGAAGCCGCCTTGGAGGAGCGCGGCTTGAAAGATTGCACCGTGTGCGTGCTCAATGACACGGTGGCCGCGCTGCTCGCCGCTTACGCCCACCATGCCGACACGCAGCGTGCCGGATATGTGGGCTTCATTCTCGGAACCGGTTCCAACACAGCCTATGCAGAGACGGTGGAGCGGATTGTCAAGGCTCCGGGGTTGCCGCGAGGATGCCATATCCCGATCAACTGTGAGTCCGGCAATTTCTCTCGCTTCCCGCGGTCGCGCTTCGACGAGCGTTACGAGGCCCTTTCCGGCAATGGCCGTGCACAGTGGGAGCGTTGCATTTCGGGCGTGCACCTTGGTCCGCTGGGAACGGAAATCCTGCATGCGGCGGCGGAAGCGGGGCTCTTCTCGCCTGGGGTGCGCGATGCGGTGCTTGCGCGCACGTTCACCAATGTGGAGCTTGATGGATTCTGCTCCGGAAAGATGCCGGATGTGCTGTATTGCACGGCTGAAGAGGCCCGCACCGTGCGTGGGCTCATCTGCCCGATGTACGAACGGGCCGCACGGTTCGCCGCCATCAACATTGCCGCCGCCGCGCTCCGTTCGGCAGAGGCCCGCGACATGCGCTCCGGAACGATTCGCGTGAATGCCGATGGATCGACCTTCTGGAAAACGGCTAGCGTCCCATTTGTGGACCTTGTCCGTGCCGACTTGGAGGCGCTCCTTTCGCCGCGTGGGTTCTCCTTCGAAATTGTCCGCATTGATGACGCGCCACTCATTGGGGCGGCGCTCGCCGTGCGCTGAGAACACGGATGCCTGAGCCCGTGCTTCATTTCCTTGGCCAAACGGCCGCCGCCCCGGAACTTGTGACGGGGTGGTGCCGTTCGCGTTGGCCGGAACGATTGCCACAGGGAACGATTTTTTGCGTCCCCACATCGCTCTCATTGCGCCGTCTTCGGGACGCGCTCACGGAGGCTTATGGGGCCTTTCAAGGGGTGCGTTTCCTGATGCCTTCGGCATTGCCGACGCTGTTTGCCCCATCGCCGGTGACCCCGCCGGCGACCCCGGCAGAAATGCTTCGGGTGTGGGACGTGGTTTTTGACTGGTTGCGCGGGATGGATACCGAACACGCGGTGGCAAAGTGGCTTTTCCCTGGGCGCAGGGATTGGCTTGTGCGTCCCCGCGCGCGCTATGCAGTCGCCCGTCGCCTGATGGGGTTGCGCGCGTCGCTCGCCGAGTGTTGCCTTGATTTCGGAGCGGTTGCGGCACATCCGACGACGGCGGCCCTTGATGCACGGGAGCGTGGACGCTGGGCTGCGCTTGACGCATTGGAGTGCAAGGTACGTGAGGTCTTGAAGGAGTTCGGGTTGGAAGATCCTTCCGATCGTCAGCTTGCGGTGTTCCGTTCTCCTGTGCCCCAACCTCAGGAAACGGGGGCTGACTGGCGGTTGGTGATGGCCTGTGTGCCCGATTTCATGCCTGCACTCTGTGAATTGCTCCGCGCCGCGCCCGCGTGTGACATTCTCGTGCAGGCGGAACCCGAAAGGGCCAATCGATTCGATGCGTTCGGCTTGCCCCGACCCGAAGCTTGGGATGGTGTGTCGCTCCGGCTTCCGGATGAGGCCATTGTCTCGGCGGAGACGCCCTCCGACGAAGCCACGGCAATCGACAGTTGGTTGAATCGGTTTGGCTCGGTGGATCCCGCGGATCTTTGCCTTGGGGTGATGGATCGAGAGGTGATGCCGCCGCTGACGGCGCTCCTCGCGCGGCATGGCGTGGAAGTCTTTGCTCCGGAGCCAATCGCATTGGCCGACCGCCCTCCCGCACGGGCCCTCCGGGCGTTGATGTCGTTGGCAACGGAGGGACGCTCGGAAGGGCTTCTCCCATTCATGTGCCAACCCGGGGTGCCGGAGGCCGCGGGGACGGATTATGCCACGTTGCGTGCCGCTTTTTCGGAACTTTGGGAAGAGCATCGGCCTCAGACACTCCAAGATGCCGCAGATTACGCCGGGGACGGGCCGCTGAAAACGTTTGTGGAGCGGTGTTGTGCGTGGGTTTCGGCCTTTCGTGCGGACACCGTGGAGGGGACGCGCGCTTTCCTCACCGAGGTCTACGGACGCGAAGTGGTGGATCCAATGCAGGACCCGCTCCACTTCGCGACGTTTGAGGCGCTCCATGACCTTTTGGCCGAATTGTCCGCGCTTCGTATCGGTCAAGGCAAGGTCTCGCCGGAGTTGCTGGGGGCACGGTTGACGGATGTGACGTTGCGCCCGGTCCGTGGGGATGCCGATTGTGCCTATGAGGGACGGATGGAGATCCTGTGGTCTTCGGCGCCCATTTTGATTTTGGCCGGTCTCAACGAAGGGCTCTTCCCCGACACGGCCTTTGAGGACGTGTTCTTGCCAAATGGATTCCGCCGTGCCTTGGGGTTGCGCAATGACCGCACCCGAACGGCGCGTGATGCCTATCTTTTGGAGACGGCGTGTGCGTTGCATTCGCCGGAGAAGACCCGTTTGCTCTGTGCGCGAAGCAATGTGCGCGGGGACTGGTTGAAGCCCTCGCGTTTGCTGTTCCGTTGCGAAGCGCAGGAACAGGCCAACCGTGCATGGCGATTGTTCGGAGAGCCGACTTCCAGAGTGTCGACCACCGAGATGACCTCAGGCTTGGCCTTCGAGCGGAACCCCGTGCTTTGGGGGACGCCTAAGCCTCTGACGGAAGTTTCGCCGTCTTCGCTCAAGTGCTTTTTGGCGTCTCCCTTGGAGTGGTGGCTGAGCAATGCGCTGGGGCTGTGTGAGACGGCGGAAACGCCGCCCGAAGGTGTTCCAGCCAATTTGTTTGGCTCCTTGTTGCATTCGGCGCTTCGTTGCTTGCGTCGGGCGCCCGGAAAGACGGCAGAGGAATTGACGCCTCTGCTTCTGGAAACGTTCGATCGGGCGTTTGCCGCGCGTTATGGTTCCGCGCCCGACGTGGAGTTGCTGGCGGTTCGGGAATCGGCTTATCATCGTCTTCGGGCAATGGCCCGTTTGGAGGCCAATCTGCGTGCGGAGGGGTGGGAGACCCGCTATTCGGAGGAGGAGACGCAGGGCTGGTGCTATCCGTTGGTGGTGGATGGGCGCACCGTGAAGCTGGTTGGGCGGATTGATCGTGTGGACTATCGTCGGTCCACCAAGGTATGGCGCGTGATTGATTACAAGACCGGTGGAGCCGGCAAGAGTCCTAATGCGACGCACTATGTGAGCCGTCGAGGGAGCGATGAGATCACGTGGCTTGATTTCCAATTGCCGATCTATCGGCTCTTGCTTCGGCAGGCGCTGCGCCTTTCGCCGGAGGATCGGATTGAGCTGGCCTATATCACCCTTCCCGCCGAGGGACAGGCCGCCGTCATGACGTTTGATGATCCCGGAGAGGGGGAGCGTGGCACCGAGGCGGCACTGCGCGCCACCATTGCCCAAATGCTGACGGTTGGTGCGGCGCCTTTGCCGGCGGAGGTTGGGCCGTATGGAAATCCGCTGTTGGCTCAGTTGGTCGGGCCTACGGTTCCGAATGAGGCCGAGGCAGAGGGATGATGAGCCGTGAACGTTCTGTCGTGTCGCATGGTGGCCTGCTTTGGGAGGCTCCGTATCCCGTGCCGAACTCCTCCGTATCCCATTTGAATGTGCCCTGCGGCGTGTCGAGCCGCCGGGAAGATGCTCTTGCTTAGGAGACGACGAATGTTGAATCTCTCCCCACAACAGGCCGATTGGCTGTTTGCCCTTCAACGTCCCTGGCCCTTGGTGGCACGGCCGCTTGCCGTGTTGGCGGAATCGTTGGGGACATCCGAAGACGCCTTGGCGGATTTTCTCGACACCCTCCGGGCGCAGGGCCTTGTGCGGCGTGTGGGCGGGGTCTTCGATGCGCGGCGATTGGGTTATCGCAGTTGCCTTTTTGGGGCCCGTGTCGGGGAAGGCGCGGCATTGGAAGCGGCCGCCGCGGAGGTTTGCGCGGTTCCTGGCGTGACCCATGCCTATGTGCGCGGTTGGCCGGAAGGGGTGACCTTGGGAGGTGTTTCGGCGGCGGACTATGCCGATTTCCCGAACCTTTGGTATACCCTTTCCGCGCGGGCGGATCGCTTTGAGGATGAGGCCGGCCGTTTGGCGCATTTGGGCGCGTGCCCTTTTCCGGCATTGACGCGCTACAAAATCGATGTGGTGTTTGATGCGCGGACGCGCGGGCGTGATGAACGCACGGAGTATGCGGCCCCCAGACGGCCTGCGCCCGTGTCACCTCCGGATGCGGAGGGTCAGGCCATTGTCCGAAGGTATCAGGACGACACGGAAGATCCGCGCGCGCCGTTTCGCCCGGAGGATCTTCCGCGTTTGCGAGCGTGGCAGGCGGATGGCACGTTGCGCCGTTTTGCGCTGTTGCTTCTTCATCGGGCCAGCGGGTTCACGGCCAATGGAATGTGCTGTTGGCGTGTGCCGGAGGCGGAGACGGATCGTTTTGGCCGTCGCCTCGCCTCCGATTCGGATGTGACGCATTGCTATGCGCGTCCATTTTCGGAGGCGTTCCCCTTCAACCTCTATGCGATGATCCACAAGACATCGTGGCAGGAGGGGTTTGACACCTTCCGACGGCTGACGCGGGCCGCCGAATTGCCGGAAGACGGCAAGGTGTTTTTCTCCACGCGAGAGTTCAAAAAAAGCAGTGTCCGTTTCTTTTTGGAGGATTGAGTCATGCGTTTTCCCCTTTTGCTTTCGGCCATTTTGGCGACGGTTGCGCTTTCCGCCGTCGAGGTGCGCAACCTTGATGAGGGGAGCCACCTCAGCGGCCCGAAATTGCAGGCCAAAGACTTGGAAGGCAAGGTCATCGCGGTGGAAGAGTGGGGGTGGCAGTGCCCGCCCTGCAAGGCCAGTTTGCCGCATATGGCGGCTTTGGCAAAAGCGTTGGCAAAGGATGCGCGCGTGGTCTTCATCGGGGCGCATGTGCAGGCTCGGAGGGAGGACGAGATTCGGGGTTTGCTGAAGGCGAATGGATGTGATTATCCCGTATACCAAGGGTTCGGGGTGGTGGGCGCTCCCTATTCCTCCGGCATTCCGCACGCGTACGTGATTGACCATCGGGGAGAGACGGTATGGTCGGGCAATCCGTTGGCGGATCTTAAAGGTTTTCGGAAGGCGATCGAGACCGCCGCCAAAGCGGTGCCAAAACCGATTCCCGGATCTTTGGTGAACGGGATGGAGCTGACGGCGTGCAAAGACATGGCCCGCCGCTTGGTCGCTGGCTATAACGTGGAGGGTGCGTTGCGGCAGTTGCAGGCGCGCATCGCCCGTGGAGGCACCATGGCGGAGGAAGCAAAGGCTATCATGGCCCGCTGCGAGGAATGGGCAGAGACGATGCGCGGAGAGATCGAGGCGAATCTCGAGTCCAAACCTTCCAAAGCGCTGGCGGCCGGTCAGCTTTACTTGAGGACGTTCCCCTCGCGTGCGGCGGATCTCCGGGCATCGCTGACGCAGGCGGCCAAAGACCCGTTGACCGCCCGTCTCGCCGCCTCTCGGCAGGCGTTGGAAAAGCTGCGGCAGGCCAATGCGGCCACGGCCAATGCCCGAAAGGCATTGCTGGGACGGGTGAACCTTCAACTGCGGCAATTGGGGACGCTCGCGGTTGAGGCGGGGAATGAGGATTTCGCTGACGTGAAGGCACTGTGGGAGGCTTACGCGGCCGAATTGCGCTCCGAAAGCAAGGAATGAGGGCAACGGTTCAGTGATTGCCCGCGTCCGATAGTATGCAGCATGGTCGGGCCCTTGGCGTTGTGCTTTGCCGATGCGTGTTTTTTTGGGATACTGGCGGTAGACGAAAGGAGCGCTATATGACCACTGTGCAGATGAAGACGACGTTGGGGGATATCACGTTGGAACTTGACGAGACGGCCGCGCCGGAGACTGTCGCCAACTTCCTGAAATACGTTGATGAAGGGTTTTACGACGGAACGATTTTCCATCGCGTCATTTCGGGGTTCATGGTTCAGGGCGGTGGGTTCACGCCTGACATGACCCAGAAGGAGACGCGCGCCCCGATCCGCAATGAGGCGCACAACGGGTTGAAAAACGCGAAGTACGCCATCGCGATGGCGCGCACGCCGGAGATTCACTCCGCGACGGCGCAGTTTTTCATCAACACCGCGGACAATGATTTCTTGGATTTCCGTGCCCCCAATCCTTCCGCCTATGGCTATGCCGTTTTCGGCAAGGTGACGGCAGGGTTTGACACGGTGGATGCCATAGAGCAGGTGCCCACGGGAATCGTTGGCTATTTCCAAGATGTGCCCCACACTCCGGTGGTCGTCGAATCCGTTAAGCGTGTTTGAGCCATGAGTAGTCGTATTCCTGCCGTTGTTCTGATGTTGTTGCTCGCCGGCTGTGCCGCCGTTGGGCCGGATTATGAACGCCCCGAGGCGCCTAAGGCGGATACGGAGCTGTTTGTGGGGGATGGGGTCGAGGCGGACACCCTTGCCTATTGGTGGCGAGGGTTCCAAGACCCGGTGTTGACGGAACTCGTTGAGCAAGGTCTCCGCTCGGCGCCCAGTGTTGAGGTCGCGTTGGCGCGGTTGCGTGCGGCAAGGGCCACACGCGAGGGCACGGAGGCGGGCTTTTGGCCTCAATTCACCGCCGATGGCTCATACACATGGAGCCGCGGATGGGGTGGGGGTGACCGCACAAGCGGATGGGATAAGCGGATTGGCGCTTCCGCCGATGCCCGTTGGGAGATTGACATCTTCGGTGGCGTTCGTCGGTCGGTCGAGAAGGCGGTGGCGGAAGAGGCCGCGTTGGCTTACACCTTGCAGGATGTCCGCGTTTCCCTTGCCGCGGAAATCGCCTCGGCTTACGTTGCCGTGCGGCGTTGCGCGGCGTTGGTGGATATCGCCGAAGAGAATCTGGCGCTCCAAGAGCGCAATGCGGAGATCGCGCAAAAGCGTTACGAAGTCGGGGATGTGACCCGGTACGACGTGGCCACCGCGCAAGCGCAGGTCGCCCGGACGAAGGCGTCGATCCCGACGTTGAAGCAAGACCTCACGGCCGCACAGCTCGAATTGGATTGGCTCACCGGACAGGCCCCATATGCCACTCAGCCGAAAATGGCGGAGACTCAGGACACGATGTCGTTGCCGGATCTCGCCCCGAAGACCGTGCCCAATGACCTATTGCGCCGCCGTGCCGATATCCGTATCGCGGAAGAGAATGTCCATGCGCAGACGGCCGCGATTGGTGTGGCCACCGCCGCACTCTATCCCACCTTCTCGCTTGGAGGAACGATCGGTATCTCCTCGCCGGATCTCTCCCCGTGGAGTTCCTACACCCGGAGTGTCAGTTTTGGGCCGTCCGTGGGGTGGAATATCTTTGGTTTTGGCACGTGGCGGAAACAGGTTGAATCCGCCAAGGCAACGCTCGAGGCAACAGTAGCTGAGTATCGCGACACGGTGCTTCAGGCTTACCAGGAGGCGGAAACGGCGTGGAATGCGTGCCTCCGGGAGGCCGAGCGGACGACGGCGTTGCAGGAGGCAGAGCGCAACACGGCTCGGGCGCTTTCCATCGCCGATACGCTCTACACCAATGGCGAGAAGGATATCGAGGATATGCTGACCCAGCAGGCCAACCTGCTCTCCGCCCAAGAGAATCTTGTCACGCACCGTGCCACGCTGTTCACAAATGCAATTACGCTTTACCGTGCGCTTGGTGGCGGTTGGTCGGATGAGGCGACGGCATCGGAGGCCGCCGATGAGGCCGACGACACGACGACATCGCTTCCTGCAGGAAAAGATGTTCCCAACGCCACAGACACGAAGACTCTCGCTTCACAGTTGCAAGCGGCGGCCAAGTGACGCCTCTTCGGAGGCTTGACGGTATGTTCTGCGCTGATCTGCTAGAATGGAAGCGTATCTTTTGGGAGGCGCAGAATGCCCGTTTATGACTATCAAGCCAAGAATCCTGAGCAGGGATGCGACAAGTGCCGCACCCCGTTTGAGGTGATGAGGCGATTGGATGAGGTTCCTTTGGAGCACTGCCCGAATTGTGGCGCGGAGCTGGTGAAACTGATTGCGGCACCGGCGCTTGGGCGCAGTCGGTCGAAGTTGGATGATCGGGCGAAAGCGGCAGGATTCCACAAACTCAAGCGCGTGGATCAAGGCGCTTTTGAGAAGTTGTATTGAGTGGGGTTGGCGCGATGGAAGATGTGCTGACGTTGAATCGCCGTTTCGGGGCTCCCGGACGCATTGCTTTTCGAGAAGGGCCGGGAGGCGTTCCGATTGCGGCGCTTGTTGCCCCGCAGGGAACGTGCGAGGTGTCGTTGCTCGGAGGCCAAGTGCTCAGTTATCGTGTGCTTGGGTTCCAAGATGCATTGTGGCTGAGCCCATTGGCGGAGTTCGCCGAGGGAAAGGCAATTCGTGGGGGAGTGCCGGTTTGTTGGCCGTGGTTTGGAAAGGCGCCGCAGGGATTTCCCGAAGGAACGCCTGCGCATGGTTTCGCGCGTAAGGCCTTTTGGCGTGTTGCCGGAAGTGAATATGGCGCACGTGACACGGCATTGACATTGGAGCTTACGGAGAAGGACGCCACGCACCCTGCATGGCCGCATCGTTACCGTCTCACGCTTACGGTGACCTTGGGGGATTGTTTGACGCTGGACTTGCAGACGCGCAACCTCGACGATCACCCATTTGTTTACGGAGAGGCCTTGCACACCTATCTGCGCGTGGGGGATGCCCGCAAGGTGCAACTTTTTGGTGTACGTTCTGAACCGATTGCCTTCCCTGACGAGCAAACGCTTGATGAGGTAATCTCGTTGCCGGAGCCTGTTGCGGCGTTGCAAGATCCGGTGATGGGGCGTGTATTGGGGCTTGCGGCCGATGATGCGGCGGGTGTGGTGGTATGGCATCCTGTGTTGGAGCATTCATTCGCGGATGTTCCGCTGGAGGGACCACGCCGTTTTGTTTGCGTGGAACCGGCCAATCCACACCATATCGGCGGGGAGATTACGTTAGCTCCCGGCCGTGCCCACACGCTGACACTTCGCCTTCAGCCCACATTGATACAAGAATCGCCTTCTGAAAAGGTCACGCCATGAATGCCAAGCCCTTTTTGAAAACGCTGGATTACGCCATCTTGAAGCCCGAGGCTTCGATGGAAACGTTGTTGCATGCGGCGGAGCTTTGTCGGAAGCTTGGGGTCGGATGCCTCTGCGTAAAGAGTTGCGATGTGGCGTTCGCCGTTGACTGTCTGTCTGAGTCCGACACTCGGATCGCAGCGGTGGTGGGTTTCCCACATGGGAACACAGTGGGGACGCTCAAGGCCATGGAGGCTCAGCTTGCGGTGGCTCAAGGTGCGGAAGAAATTGATATGGTGATCAATGTTTCCGCGCTGAAGGATGGTGACACGGAGGGCGTGACGGACGAGATCCATGCCGTGGTCACTGCGGTTTGGCCGCACGCCGTGAAGGTGATTTTGGAGACGGCTTTGCTGACGCCGGCGGAGATTCGCAAGGGCGTTGCCTGTGCGATCAAGGCTGGGGCGGCCTTTGTGAAGACTTCGACCGGGTTTGGCCCCGGAGGCGCGACACCGAAAGCTGTGCAAACGATGCTTGCCGCCGCCAAGGACAAAATCAAGGTGAAGGCATCCGGAGGGATTCGCACGCGCTCGGATGCCGAAGCTTATCTTGCGATGGGATGTGCCCGCCTTGGGGTGGGGGACGTTCTGGGCTTGCTCACGGAAGCCGAACAGCGGCGCTTGTTTCAGACAGAGGATTGAAGGACTGTTTAGGCGCAAACGACGAAGAGGAGACTGACGATGCAATTGCGTTTTTTGTTTGCCGTATGTGCGGGCCTTGGCTTGACGTTCGCGTCTGTCGCGCAGGAACGTGGACGGTTTGAAGGCGGACGCCCCACACATCCGTTGTTGCTTGCGGGGAATGGCTATTTCGTCGTCGTCAATCCGGATGGCACGATTGCCCAGCGTTGGGGTGGTAGCAACAACAATGACGGGTGGTATCTTCCGAACGGTCATCTTCTCGCGACGGATGGCTCGGCTTGGGAGCTGGATGCAAATGGTAAGTGCGTGTGGCGCTATAAGGCCAAAGATGGGACCGGTGGTGGAGTCTATTCGTGCCAGCGCCTTGCCAATGGCAACACACTTATTGCAGAGAACAGCACGGGAACGATTTTTGAGCAAACACCTTCGGGGGAGCGAATCAATGTCATTCGTGTGCCCCTCAATAAAGGGAATCGCCACCAAACACTGCGCATCGTGCGCCGTCTGCCCAATGGAAACACGCTTGTTTGCCGTTCCGGAGCGGCAACAGTGGAAATTTATGATACCGCTCAGAAGTTGATTTGGAGCCAAAGGGTCCCGACGTTGGCGTTTGCCGCCATCCAGGATGGTGAGGGCAATATCTATATTTCCAGCCTTGGACAAGTGCAGAAGTGGTCGCGCGATCATCAACTGCTTTGGGAACTTAAGGCGTCAGAAACCGGACTTCCCGTCAAGAATATGACAGGTCTCCATCTGCTTCCGAATGGCAATCTCATCATTGGATGTTATGCCTACGGGAAAGGTGTCGGAGCCTTTGAGGTGACGCCGGAAAAGAAAATCCTTTGGCATTATTCATCCGGGAGAGGGAACGACAGCCATATGGCCGTTCAGTTGCTCGATCCGGCCATTAAGACTCCCAATCGTTGATCATTAAGGGAAAATCCGTTGCGTGACCCTTTTTCGGCTTTGTCGGAGAGGGTCATGTTGTTTGGGTCAAGAGTGCTGTGGCTCGGGCAAGTTCTTCGTCGGAACCAACGATGACGAGGGTGTCGCCTGAGGCAAGACGTGTATCGCGCCCGGGGGAGACGTTGGCGCCTTTGCGGCTACTCACAGAGATGACGGAGGCTCCTGTTGCCTGACGGAAATCCAGTTCTCCGAGGGTCTTCCCTGTGACGGCGGCATTGCGGGGAAGGGTCACGGTTTCGGTGTGGACGGCGATGATGGCTTCCATCGTGACCGGGTCTTCCGGAGGAAGGGCGCTGACATCGAATGCACGGGAGAGCACTTCATGTGATGCGTTGTAATCGCGGCGGAATCGTTTGGAAGATCGAGCCACAAATGTGATTGTTGTGAGAATCAACAAAGCCATGAGCCAGAGACTTTGGATGAACCCATTGCACAAGAAGACGGCATAGGCAATGATGGCTACCAACCCCGTTGCCCGGAGAACGTCTCGGACAAATCTCCGCACACGTGTAAGCCGTCGGCCTTCCGGACCTGCGAAAGCGTCTTCTGCGATATGTTTGGATATCTCGTTCCAAGTGTGATGTGTCGCCCAAAAGGCAGGCGCGCTCACCAAAAGCGCTGTTCCCGCACAAAGCATTCCGCTCCAGTTCATTGGATAACCGAAGGGATGCCAAAGGGCATCAAGCCAAGCACGAAATTCGACAACGACAGGAATACGCGAAGCAACGTAGACGCCGGTGAAAAGGATCGCAATCATCGCCAAGTCCACCCCCAATAGGATGAAATGCCCGCGCAAATGCGTGGCCATCGTTTGCCCACCCTCCCGGCGAGAACGAAGTTCGGCGCTCCATCGGCGATACCACTTCATAAGTTCGTGAGCCTTTGGCCCAAAGAGATGAGAGGTGAGCGTGTAGAGCCGATCAGACGTTTTCAAGAGATAGGGGTTTGTGGCGGTGCAAAGCAGGGCCACGCCGACGGCAATTTGATAAAGCGGACGATCACTGAGACCATGCGTCATTCCCAAGGCCGCGATCAAAAATGCGAATTCCGCCACCTGTCCCATCCCAATGCCGACCTTGAAGGCGTCCCGAGGAGCCTCTCCAACCAAAATGCAGGAGAACGTACAGTTCAAGAGCTTGAGCAGAATCATTCCCAATGTCACAAAGATGACCGTGGCGAGATTCTCCCATAGAACCACGGGATCGACCATAAGACCAACCGAGACAAAAAAGACGGCCGCAAACAGGTTCGTTACAGGTTTTACGGCACGTTCGATCCTTCGTCGAGCGCGTGCTTCCGCAATGACGGCTCCGGCCAAGAAAGCCCCAACCACAAGCGAAAGGTTTAACCCCTCCTGCGCAAGACAGGAGACCCCGAAACAAATCCCGAGCGAGGCCATCAATACAATTTCATCTCCAAAATGATCCGTGACGTAATTCATCAGCCGCGGAACAAAGAGAATCCCGGTGACGATCACACCGATCAGGAAAAGTGCCAATATGCCCAATTGTCGTCCGACGGTGGCGGCCGTCGCCCAATAATCTGCCGTCCCATCCGCCATGCCCCCTGCAACGCCATTGAGAACCGCAATCAATAGGATTGCCAAAACGTCTTCAATGAGGGCAATGGCAAACGTGTTATCCGCAAAGCGCTTTCCAAGCCAACCAAGCTCTTCCAATGTTTTCGCGGCAATAGAAGTTGAGCTGTCACACAAGATCATCCCGAGCAGAAATCCCTCCAAGTTGTTCCACCCCAAAAGCTTCCCCATCAAGAAGCCACCAAGCACCATAAAGCACACATCCCAAATGGCGGGAAAGACGACGCCTCCCCCCATTTGGCGTACTCGCCGAAAACTAAACCCAAGACCAATGGAAAACATAAGGAACATGACGCCCAAATCGGAGAGCATCTTGATGTTGCCTTCGCTGCTGATAAGCGCTGGCCCCACATGGGGCCCGACAATAATCCCCGCGAGGATGTATCCCACGGTCATAGGTAGCCGCAAACGGGAAAATACGAGCCCAACAACGGCCGCTACCACAATGACGATACTCATATCCGCGAAAAAGGACATTTCCGGCATAGGATTCCTCCATGATATGGGCGGATTTTAGCACAATTCATTCTGTCTTCTGAGCGTATCATCCCCCTGTTGGCACAATTTACTTTGTGGCACCAGGCTTATCCCGGTTTTTATTCTAGTTGAACCAAGAAGTCGAGTTGGCGGGGGTCGGGATGCTTTCGTGGACGACCTCCGGGATGAAAAAGATGGAGG
>CASDPK010000008.1 GCA_949282555.1 uncultured Lentisphaeraceae bacterium
TCATTCCTTAGAGTTTAGAGTGTCCTGCAAATGAGGAAAATCCTCACGCGCTTCACCTAACACATCACTCTTCGGTGTCCATTATTATGACGAACAGCGGACAGATGAAGTCTGCAATCCGGGAAATCCGCCGAAGTTGCAATTTTGCTATGCTATGTGCTCCATTCGATTTTACCCGAGAAGGATTGTACATGAATCTCCTGAAGCTCATTTTCGGAACGAAGAACCAGCGAGACATCAAGCGGTTGATGCCTTTGGTGCGCAAGATCAATGCCCTTGAGGAACACTATCAGAGCCTTTCCGAGGAGGAGCTGAAGGCGAAGACGGCGCTTTTCCGTGAGCGTTTGGCCAAGGGGGAGACGCTGGATGACCTTCTTCCGGAGGCCTATGCGACGGTCAAGAATGCCTGCCGCCGTTTGGTCGGGACCACGTGCGAAGTGTGCGGGCACGAGCTGACGTGGAACATGATTCCCTTTGACGTGCAGATCATCGGCGGCATCGTCCTGCATCAAGGCAAGATCGCGGAAATGCAGACGGGCGAGGGCAAGACGTTGGTGGCCACCTTCCCGCTCTATCTGAACGCACTTTCGGGCAAGGCGGCGCACTTGGTGACGGTGAACGATTATTTGGCCCGGCGCGACGCGCAGTTCATGGGGCATCTCTTCACTTACCTTGGGCTGACGGTGGGTTGTATCCAGAATAGCATGAGTCCTGCGGAGCGCCGTGCGCAGTACGCTTGCGACATCACTTACGGCACGAACAGCGAGTTCGGCTTCGACTATTTGCGTGACAACGGCATGGCGACCGATCCCTCGCAGGTGGTGCAACGCGGTCATGCGTTTGCCATCGTCGACGAAGTGGACAGCATCCTCATCGACGAAGCCCGCACGCCGCTCATCATCTCCGGCCCGGCTCAGCGCACGTCGGCTGGTGAGTACATCGCGCAGAAACCGCGAGTGGAGCGCGTCTTCCGTGAACAGACGCGCATTTGCACCCAATTGCTTGCTGAGGCGAAAGACCTTATCGCCAAGGGTGACAACGAGGCCGCCATGCGTCGGCTTTTCCAGGTCTACCACGGCACGCCCAAGAACAAGCAGTTCCAGCACATGATCGAGGAGCCCGCCGTCCGCCGCTTGCACGAGCAGGTGGAGGCGATGATGATCACCGACATGCGCAAGCATGAAGCCCGCGACTTGAAGGAGGCGCTTCTCTTCACCATCGATGAGAAGACCCGTGAAGTCGCCCTCACCGACAAGGGCGCACGGTTCATTTCGCCCGATGACCCCGAGATGTATGTGGTGCCCGACCTGCCCGGTCAGCTGGCCGCATTGGAAGGGGAGACCGGACTTTCCCAAGAAGAACGCGCCGCGCGCCGTCGGGAGATTCAGGAAGGGTTTGCCGCGAAGAGCGAACGCTTGCACATCGTCGACCAGCTGTTGCGTGCCTACGCGCTTTACAACCGCGACGAAGCCTACGTGGTGCAGGACAACAAGGTGATGATCGTGGATGAGTTCACCGGTCGTATCCTGCCCGGCCGCCGTTGGAGCGAGGGGCTCCACCAAGCCGTGGAGGCGAAGGAGGGGGTGGACATCGAGCGCGAGACGCAGACCTTGGCCACCATCACCATCCAGAACTACTTCCGTCTCTACGAAAAGCTTTCGGGCATGACCGGCACCGCAGAGACCGAGGCGGCCGAGTTCAACGACATCTACAAGCTTGACGTCGTGGCCATTCCGACCAACCGCCCCGTGCGCCGCGTGGACGGCAATGACCTCATCTACAAGACCCAGCGTGAGAAGTACCGCGCCATCATCGAGGAGGTGCGTACCGCCCACGAGCGCGGCCAACCCGTGCTCCTTGGCACCGTGACGGTCGATACGTCCGAGATCCTCAGCCGCATGCTTCGCATGGCGGGCATCCCCCACAATGTCCTCAACGCCAAGAACCACGCCAAGGAGGCTGAGATCGTTGCCCTCGCCGGTCAGCCGGGTGCGGTGACCATTGCCACCAACATGGCCGGCCGCGGAACGGATATCAAGCTGGGACCCGGCGTGGTGTGGATGACCGAGGAGCAGATCCAAGACAAAACCTTGACGCTCGACTCGGTGCCCAAGGGTGAGCGGCGGACGTTGCGCCATTTGCTGGAGGAGCGTCCTTGCGGCCTCTACGTCATCGCCTCCGAGCGCCACGAGTCCCGCCGTATCGACCGCCAGTTGCGCGGCCGTTGCTCCCGTCAGGGCGACCCCGGCGCCAGCCGCTTCTATCTCTCGCTCGAAGACAATCTCATGCGCCTCTTCGGCAGCGACCGCTTGGCCGGGATGATGACCCGGTTGGGATTGAAGGAGGGCGAGGCGATTGAGCATCGCTGGCTCAACCATACCGTCGAGCGCGCCCAGCGCAAGGTGGAGGAGCAAAACTTCTCGATCCGCAAGCGCACGTTGCAGTATGACGACGTGATGAACAAGCAGCGCGCCATCATTTACGGATTGCGTCAGGAAATCCTCATGCAGGAAGGCTCCGCCCACGAGCGCATCCTCGATGTCTTCAACGACCTCATCGCCGACCGTTGCGAAGCGTTGCTCCCTTCGCCCAAGGATGCCGATCCCGCCGCGCTTGCGGAGTGGATGGCCTATTTCCCCGTGGCGTGCTCCGAGGAAGAGTGCCGAGCTTGGGCCGGCAAGCCCGACGAGGCCGCCAAGGCCCTTTACGCCCGCGTGGAGGAGGCCTATCTCGCCAAGTGCGAGGGCGAGATCCCCGAAGCGTTGCCCATGTTGGAACGAATGGTCTGCCTCACGGCCATCGACGAGGAGTGGCAGAAGTTCTTGGCCGCGATGGACGATCTCCGCCGGAGCGTCAATCTTCGCGGTTATGGCCAGCGGGACCCGTTGGTGGAATACAAGCGCGAGGCCTTCGAGATGTTCTCCGAGTTGATGGGCACCATCAAGTCCGGGATCGTTCGCGCGGCCTTCACCACCACCACCAACGTCACGGCCTACCTCGCCATGCGCGAGCGTGCCGCCCGTCGGGCTCAGACGGTTCACCAAGACCTTGGCGACCTCACGGCCGCCGTGCCTCCGCCGCCTCCGGCGCAGGAGCCGCTCCCCGAGCCTGAGCCGTTGCCGACGTCGTTTACCGTTACCGCGCCCGGTCTTGCCGAGCCGGAACCCGAGCCCGAGCCGATGCCGGTGGCTCCCGGCGATGGTTCGCTGGAGTCCCTCATGGATGCGCTGGGCATGAATGCCGCACCCATGCCGCCGCCGCCCGCCGCAATGCCGAAGGTCGGCCGCAACGATCCTTGCCCCTGCGGTTCGGGCAAGAAGTACAAGAACTGCTGCGGACGCTGAGCCGAAACAGACGGGAGGGCCGCTCCGAAAGGAGCGACGCCTTCCCGATGCCTCCCAAAGGTTGCGGAGGCTCCATGCACCGGCGATGGGCTCGCGCGGTGATGCGAAAACGAGAGGAGTTCCCCCATGGCAGACCCATCTTTCGGCGCTTCCGCTCCCCTGCCTTCAGACAATGGCCTCGGTCTCGGGCGGCACACGTTTGTGCTGTTCGTTTCGGTGGTCTTCTCGGTGGTGCTTCACTTCGGGCTGATGTTTGCGTTTGGCGATGTGGACGTCACGGAGGCCGATGCGGCCGAGGGGCGGCGCGCGCACGTGACCCCGGAGACGTTGCCTCCGGTCAGGATTGAAGCCTTTGTCGAACGGACGGAACTGGCCCGGGCCCCCGCGGATTCCGCGCCGGATGCCGCCAAAGCGGCGGAACGTTCCGCCGCGGCGCTCCCCGCCAAGGCGGAAACGGCCCCGCTCCCTGCGCCCGTTTTGCCCGCGCCGCCCCAGCCGAAAGCCTCCGCGACGCCGGGCGAGGCCCTTGCGCCGCCGGCCTCCGCCTTGCCGACGTTGCCCGCCTCCATGTTTCGGCAGGAAGTGGCGACGATCCCCGACACCGCTTTCACCCGAAAGGTGAATCCCGACCCGCGCTGGACGGTGGATGCCGCCATCCCGAAAATCCCCGACGCCCCCGATTTGGCCTCCTCTGTTGAACCCGCCGAGGGCGCGTGGGGTGGGGGAGAATTGCCCGGTGAATTGCCCCCGCTGGCCGATGGCGCGCTCGCGGCCGTCATAGAGCGGCTGACACCGGCGGATGATGCGGCCGTCGCTCCGCCGGCGCCAAAGGCCGTGACCGCCGCCACGGAGGCGGGGAAGGCTGGGGAAAAGGCGCTTGATGATTTGGCCGATCAGGCCGTGCGCTCGGCTTCACGCCCCGCGTTGGGGGAGCCTTCCGTGCCTTTCCGCCCGATTGATGATCGCCTGAGCCTTGCGCTCAGCGTGTACGAAACGCCTTCCGATCCCGCGCACCGTTATTTCCGTTTGGACGTGTTGCGCCGGCCTGAGAGTTCCTTGCCCATCATGCCGAAGGATGTGGTCTTCATCCAGGACATCTCCGGCTCCATCAAGGCTTGGCGTCTGCGTGCGTGCAAGGAGGCATTGAAGGCGGCCCTGTTCCGCACGTTGCGGGTTGGCGATCGGTTCAGCCTCTTTGCGTTTCGCGACAACACCCTCACGCCGGCGCGGGGGTGGCTTGCCTTTGATCCTGCCACCCGCCGTCGGGCCGAGACGTTCATTGAGTCGCTCCGTGCGCTCGGCAACACGGACCTTTTCCTGCTGCTTCAGGACCTTTTTGCGCTCCCCGCCGATCCCAAGCGGCCGCTGATCGCCGTGATCATCACCGACGGTGAGCCCACCACCGGCATCACGGAAACCACGCGCATCATTGGCGAGTTCTCCCGGTTGAATCAGGGCCGCATTGCCGTTTATACCTTTGGCGTCAAATCGCGCGATCCTTACTTCTTGGATATGCTCTGCTATGCCAACCGCGGGGAAAACACCACGGCTTCCGGGGACCTTGAACGCCTCGCCGAGGAGCTCACGCCCGTCTTCGATTCCATTCGCAACCCCGTGATGAAGGATCTGTCGCTGACCTTCGACGCTCAGAGCGGAGGGGAGATTCATCCTCGCCACCTCACCAACCTTTATGCCGACCGTACCCTCACCGTTTATGGTCGAGTGCCCAAGGCCACTCGGAGCGTCACCTGTCAGCTGCGCGGCGTCTCCGCCGAGGCCCCCTATGACGCCGTCTTTTCCTTCGATTTCGCCGAGGCCACGCCCTCTCGCCTCGATCTTCGCAAGGCGTGGGCCGAGCGCGCCATGTTCGACCTGCTTGCTGAGTATGCCGAGAATCCCTCCGCCGCGCTCCTTGGGCGCATAGAGGCCTTCTCGAAGGCGTACGGCGTCCCCAATCCTTACCGCAAATAATCGGGCGTTTGGGCCGGTTGGGCCTTCCCCGCCTGTGGGCGACATCGCGAGGCTCCGTATCTCCCGCTGAGATACGGAGCCTGCGGTGCTGGGACCGCCTGTGTGTCTCCACGCCCCGGGGCTGCCTTCACCGTTTGGTTGCCGTTTCCTGTGAGGGTATGTTAGGATCCCCCCAGTGCTCGGGACGTGTTGCAGAGGGAACAGGTCTGCTTCCCGGGCGGAAGGAACAACGGTGATGGATGTCGCGCGTAAGATTTTGGGATGTTCTTGTGCTGCCGGGTGTGCGTTGGCGCTGGTGGCGTTGGGAGTGGCCGTTGGCGTAGGGCTCTACTTTGGGGGGAGTCTCCTATTGGGCTTCATTGAGCATTCCGACAAACATGGGTCTTTGAATGAAGTGTTTCATTCCGAAGAACGTTTTTATTCCATTCGGGGAGATTGGGATTGCGCTCGCGTTCCATTGCGTTTCCCGTATTCATTGGTGACGCTGGATGATGACGCTGGGATCACATTGGCCAAGCGAAACACCGTGCTTCTTGAACGTGTCGCTTCCATCGGGTACCAAGGCGGTTATTTCGCGGGTGTCGGATTCCCTTTGCAGGGTTCGTCCAATTCGGAGGTTCAGCATTGGTTTTTGATTTCTCCCAAGGGGGAATATTTGGCTTTTGATGACTTTGCTCGGTTCTCCGCGGCGCTTGATGACCGCCATCTTGTAATGTTTACGCTTTATCCTGCAGGCGACCTTCTGTATGTGTTCGGGCAGACGGGGGATTGTCGTCCCCTGTTCAGAATTGAGGATTTGAGGAAGCCCAAATCCGCCGAGGGTGACGGGAAGGCGTGTCGGCCATGATTGGGTTCCTCGTTGTTTCGCCTTTGATTGCGCTTTCGGCTTGTCTTTGCCTCTCACGTTTTTTGATGGACAAGTGGATTTAGGATTTGTGATCGAGTGAAGGCCATGCTGTTATCTTTTGTCAGAAAGGGGGCTTGATGATGAATCGTCTGGTTTATGCAGTCGTGGCGTTCGGTTTTGTTGGCATAAACATTGCCGTTGCGGTGTCTGGTTATGATGTGGATGAAGTAAGATGGTGTTCCCCACGGTCGCGGACACCTAATGCAAAGCGGGATTGTGACATTACGGATCTTCGTTTGGTGGCGGATGGGCGTGTGAGTGCGCTCTTTTATAAGGTGGAGCCCAAGTGGCGAATCCCTTTTATCTCGGACGCTTCCGTCGTCGCGAAATTGACCTTTCATGAGATACGGTTTGATCCGGAGACGGAAAACCTCCTGGAAGAGCGTGAATTACCGACGTGTTTCACAGGCAACATCACTTCTGAGCTTGCGATCTATGAGCCTGCTGCCACGTGGCTAGGGGATTCCATCATTTGCTCTTATCTCTCCATGGATGAGGGCGAAGAGCTAGACCGCGCGTATGGCTGTTTTGTCCCGGCGCATAGGGGATCGCATGTCGTGTCACTCAAACGGGCTCCCAGCCAATTCCAATGATGACATGTGTCCCGATGGGATATGAAACGGACCGCCCAACCTTATTGTTCCCGCGGTATAGTCGTCGTGCGAATGCAGATTGGGGATTGGGGAAGGGCGCTGTCCCTCTGCCACATCCATCTTATCTTCTTCAGACTGGACGTGGGGAACGAAAGACGATTGTCCGTGATAGGATTGAGGGGACAATGCAGTTACGGAGAAACATTTTGCGTGGGTTGTTCTTTTTTGGGCTTGGGGAAGAAAAGGGGACTTCGCGCCTTTTGTTCGTTTTTGAGGATCGGTTACAGGGAGGTCCTGGAACCGTGTGTGCCTACGACCTTGAGAAGCGTCAAGCCGAGCCCATCTCTCCCCCCATCAGAATGACGTTCCTTCCCCCATTCATGGAAGGAGATGGGGGGGATGATGGGGGGGCGCGTACAATGACGCTTGCGTTGCCGCCAGAGGGAATGGGTGATAGGCTACATTATCTTGTCTATGTCTTAAAATAGGGGACGGACTTCACGGCGTATTGTCTGCGCACGCCCAAGGATGCGAAAACCTTTCGTCTACCTCCGGAATTGACGTTTGTCTTTGGGGGGCGAGAGTGTTTCCAAACCCTTATCTTTCCCTTTGGGGAAGATGTTTATCTCTTTTCGATTGCTTATATTGCACGTCTTACCCCCGCGACCGCCTCTTGCACGATCCTTTACTCTCGCTCTCGCCCCTCCTCCTCTTACAGGAAAGATGGGCGTACATTCACGCTTGAGGAGGTGGGGCAAAAGTAGTTCCTATATGCGTAGGCTGGAGTAGGGCATTTTGCTGAAGATGATGGGAAGCGTGGCCGGCCTTCCTGTTTCGATGTTTGTCGCAGTTTATCCATACGCCAGGCGATAACGTCGTGCGTGGCTCTTGTCATTGATTCTTCGCACGCACTCCATTGTTTGCCGTCTGTCCCGTGCCCAGTGTCGCCGGAACGGTGGCATGCGATCGCGGTCATTCATGGTCGGCTTGGTCGCTCTGCCGACAAGAGTAGGCAAGGGCGTAAGTGGTGAAAGAAGCCTTAGACTTAGAATGATAAAGGCTGTATGATAAAGCCATGAAATGGATGTTTATGATGTTGGGCCTGTTCCCGACGGTGTTGAGTGCGGTCACGGTGGCGACACCGCCTTATGTCTTTGAGTTGGATGATGGATTCCCACGCATACGGTCGGTTCAACGAGAGGGACGGAAGCTTCCTTTTGCCGCGCCAGCGGAGACGCCAGCGTTCCTCCTGAATGGCCATCCGCTTCCGGCCGCGAAGTGCTTTCAGGTGGATGAGTCAACGGTGCGTTACACTCTTGGGCCGGTGACGTTGCGTGCGACGGCGAAAGCAGACGGCCTTCTGATTGCTTGCGAGCCGACAGAGGCCACGGGAGCGTTGTCCTTCTCTGGAGTGGGGCTCTCAACATCGGATGCGAAGGCGCGTTTTATTTGGACGCGCATGAAGCCGATGACCGATTCCCCCGATCATGAAGGGACGCTTTCTTCTGCACCTTTTTCGGAAGCCTGCAATTATGCGGCGGTCTGGACGCCTGAGGCAGGGGTGATGCTTATCACGAATGGTCTCAATGAGCGGGAACGGGTGCGCCTTGCGGGCGATGGAAAGGCATTGGCGTTTCATCTGCCGACGTTTACTTTGGCGGGGGATGTGCCGCCTCCGGCGTGGCAATGGGTTTTTGCGCCTGCTGACCCGCGATTGGCGGCGGAGAACGGTTGGCAGGCGGTTGCCCGTGCGGCGCGGAGGAGGTTGCCTAAGCCTTTCGGGGCGGAGCGCACACGTGACATTGTCACCTCGCAGATCGCCATCAATTTCGCAAATCTCACGCAGAATCCCTTTTTGCGTGTGCTCGACGCGGTGAAGCGTGCCGCGTTGGCCACGGATGGCTTGCCGCAGGAACTCTTGCTGAAGGGATATCAGGGCGGTGGGCACGATTCGTCGCATCCCGATGTGGCGGCGGAGAACCGTCAGGCGGGAGGTGCCCGTGACATGAACCTACTCATCGAGAAGGCCAAGGCCTATCATGTCTCGGTGGGGGTGCACATGAATTGCACGGAGGCGTATCCAGAGTCGCGCCATTTTACGGCGCCTTATGTGACGAAGCGGCCAGCGTGGCGGTGGCTTGATCAAGCATGGAAAATCGACAAGGAATTGGATATTCGCTCAGGGGCGCTGTTTGCGCGTATTGACGAATTGACGTCCCTCTATCCCGGGCTTGGCTTTGTGTATGTGGACGCGTATCAAGACGTGGGCTATGCCCCGTTGAAAATCGCCGAGTATCTCAACGCCAAAGGGTTGCGCGTGTGGACGGAGTTCGATACGGCGATGGATGCTGTGACGGTGGCCTCGCATGGCCGTGGACGCATAAAAGGGCGGTTGGTGCGTTTCCTTTGGAACGCCGAGCGCGATATTTTCCGACACGATGCATTGTTGCCTGCGGCCAATCATGACGGCTTTTTAGGCTGGGATTGCGAGCGGGATTTCAACGCGTTCGTCCGCAATGCGTTTACGCGTTGTTTGCCCGCGAAGTATCTCCAAGGTTTTGACCTTCTGCGTTGGGAAAAGGACCGTGCCGTCTTCGATGGCCCCGTTTCCGATCGACAGGTAGATGGTTCGGTGCGTATCGTGAACGACGGATTGGAGATTTACCGTGCCACATCGAAGGGGAAGGTGACTGTGGCGATCCCATGGCCGGCGCGTAAGCCTACGCGACTCTATCTTCGTTCGGATACGGCTGCTCGTGTGGAAGGCCCGCTCCCCAAGGAGTTGGCGGAGGGTTTGCCGTTACGCCTCTGGCGTGTGACGGATCAGGGCCGTGTGGCATTGCTTTTGCCCGAACGTGCGCTGACGGGGGGACGTTTCATGCTTGACCTCCCGGCGGGCGAGGTATGGGTGCTTGATGCGAATCCCTCCACGCTTCCTGCCGATCCGATGTGGGGGGAAGGGTATCCGCTTCGTGAGCCAGGGTTTGAGACTCGGAGTTTTGCCCATTGGAAGAAAATAAAAGGGACGTGCGATATCGCCGATGATTCTTCGGGCAATCCGCGTCTCATCCTTGCCGGGGGTGCCGTGCGCCAAGAAACCGATGAGCTTCCAATCGGCGTTTACGACGTCTCGGCGTGGGTAAATGCCCGAGGACGCTTTATCCTCACGGCCGCGTCACCCGCGGGAATCGCCTCAGCCACATTGCGCGAGTCTGTCCCCAATCGTGACAATTCCGCCTGTGGCGGTTCCATACGCTTTAATACGCCTTGGCAACGCGTCCGAGCTCGGGTTACGCTTGTGGCTCCCTCGCGACTCTCCCTCACGCTCGCGGGGGATGATGCAGAGGTGGATGACGTACGCATCGTGAAAGTTTCTCCTTCTCCGATCCCCGAAGGTGCGCTATGGGCGGAAGATTTTGAAGATTGCGACCAAGGTTGGGGGCCTTTTGTTTATGCCGTACCGAAAGGTGGACAACTTTTCACCCATCTTTCCGAAGCCAATCCGATCGACCGTTCACTCACCCCTGATGTTTTGTATGGGCGGTTCTCGCTGAAAACTTGGCGTGAACCCGTTGGCCCCATTCTCCGGACGCACGAAGGCCTCCTCCCTCTCCCCGAGGGTCGGCATCTCGTTTTTACTGCTGACGTGGCGCTTGATCATTCGGGTTATGCCCTGAATCTTTGTGATGGTTCGGGAAAAGTCCTTGCCACACAGGAAATTCCTGAGGGTAAGGGTGTTTTTCGGTTTGCTTTTGAGACTCCTGCAACGCCCGGAGCCTATCTTCGCCTTGATAAACTTTCCAAGAATGCCGGAACCCTTCTTCTTGATAACCTCGTCCTTTGGGATGGAAGGGATTACTGCACTGCAAGTGACGAAAACTAATCGGACTCCCACTTACAAGTCAATTGGGTCAGCCGTTTAGGATGACAGAAGTGCGACAACGTGTGTGGCCGGAAAATACCGTTCAGGAGGTGCTGCATGTGCTTGACTTGGGCGGGGAGATACATGGGAGAAATCCGTGTTCTCGGGAAACCAAAATCGTGAGGGACCGTTGGCGTGTTCGATGGAGCCTGTCTCCCGAGCGTTTTTCGGTGCTGCGGCTTTTCGGCAAATGGATAGCTTTGCGCACACTGCGCTTCGGTCGGGTTCGCGTGGACGATAACGCAACCGTCCGTACGATAACCGATGGCATCGCGCAACTGCCCTTATCGAAAACGCCTTAGACCCTCGCTTGACGTTGGCATTCCACAATTGTTCCGATGCTTGCCATCCTCTGGGTGCCTTCCTTTTCTTGTCTGCCCTTGACCCACCATATTGTGTGACTTGTCCGGCTCGAAGGGCGTGGTTGGGTCGCAAAGTGAGAGAGGTGTTTGTGGTATACTATCGTTGCCATGAGAACGATTGAGCAACGGTTTACCGTTTCGTATGCTTATCCGGTGATTTTCCTCAGGGATCTGTTCGCCCCGGAGTGTGAGGTCCTTGCGGAGCTGTTGGCGCGAGACCCGACGTCGCCCGCGCCCCATCGCGTTTTGGTCGTGATGGATCGAGGGGTCGATGAGGCGCATCCGGAACTGTCGCGGCGGGTGACGGAATGGCTCTCGGCGCGGCGTGAGCGGATTGAGCTGGTGGTGCCGATCGAGTACTTGCCGGGCAGCGAGTTCGCCAAGCGGCACGATGGCATGGCCGAACGTTTGGTGAAGCTGGCGTATCAGACGCATTTCGGACGGAAAGACACGTTTGTGGTGATCGGCGGCGGGGCGGTGCAGGACGTGGTGGGTTATGCCGCGGGAATCGTCCATCGAGGGTGCCGCGTCATCCGCGTGAACACGACCACGCTGGCACAGGCGGATGCCGGCGTGGGCGTGAAGAATGGCGTGGATTACGGGGCGTGCAAGAACTTTTTGGGGACATTCGCGCCGCCTTTTGCCGTGGTGAACGACGCAACGTTCCTCCCCACGTTGTCGGATAAGGATTGGCGCAACGGCATTGCGGAGGCGGTCAAGGTCGCCACCATCAAGGATGCGGCCTTCTTGGCCTGGCTGGAGGCCAATGCCGACGCTCTGCGCACGCGTGATTTGGAGGCGATGGCGGAGATGGTGGAGCGCACGGCCGCGCTGCACTTGGCGCACATTGCGGGCTCTGGAGATCCCTTTGAACAGGGCTCTGCGCGGCCATTGGATTTTGGGCATTGGTGCGCGCACCGGTTGGAGGCCATGACGTGTTACCAGCTCTCGCATGGTGAGGCCGTGGCCGTGGGGGTGGCGCTGGACACGGTGTACGCTTCCTTGGCGGGACTGATCACGCCGCCGGAGTGCACACGGGTGGTGGCGTTGCTGCGCGATTGCGGCCTGCGCGTCTGGAGCGATGAGCTTGCCTTGCGGGGAACGGATGGGCATCTTGCGGTGCTGGAGGGCTTGCGGCAGTTTCGTGAGCATTTGGGCGGGGTGTTGTGCGTGACGTTCCCCCAAGGCCTCGGCGCGAAAACTGAGTTGAACGCCATTGACGAACGTCTGCTTGAACGCGCGGTGACGCTGCTGCGCGAGCGTTACGCGTAATACGGAGGAAGTTTTCCATGGGAGACAACAGCATCGAGGCGGAACCGCTTCAGGAACCCAAGTGCCCGAAGTGTGGGGCGGCGTTGCCCAAGGAGGCCAAACCTCTGGAAAGCGTGGCGTGCCCGGCGTGCGGGGAGACGGTGATGGTCCCGGGAATGTTGGGACAATACCGACTGACGCGCCTCATTGGCAAGGGCGGCATGGGCGCGGTTTACGAAGGCGTGGACGATGGGCTCCAGCGCAAGGTGGCCGTGAAGGTCATTTTGCGGGGGAAGGCCGCGGAGGATCCCACCTTCCTCGAGAGTTTCCGACGTGAGGCGCAGGCCGCCGCGAAGTTGAACAATCCCCACATCGTGGGGGTGTATGCCTTCGGCGAAAGCGCGGGACAGCCGTATTTGGTGATGGAGCTGGTGCAGCCGGACTCGCTGGATCGCATGATGGCTTCGGGCCCCATGATGCCGGCCACGGTCTTGAACATTGGTTCGCAGATCGCGCAGGGGTTGAAGGCCGCCGCCGAGCAGGGACTGGTGCATGGCGACGTGAAGCCTGAGAACATCCTCATCAATGCCGATCGTGAGGCCAAGCTTGCCGACTTTGGCATTGCGGCGTTGGCCGGTGCCCGCGCCGCGGCCAACAATGAGGTTTGGGGAACGCCTTATTACATTGCGCCCGAGACGTTGCGGCGGCAAAAGGTGGATCTCCGGGCCGACATCTATTCGCTTGGAGGCACGCTCTATCATGCCATTGCGGGTGTGCCGCCGTTTGAGGGCGCCGACGCGGTGGAGGTGATGAAGGCCCGATTGGTGGGGCCTGCCCGGCCGCTCCAAGAGGTGGCCCCCGACTGCCCGGAGGCGGTCGCCAAGATTGTCATGCGGATGCTGGAGTCAGAACCGATCCGGCGTTATCCGAACTACGATTCGCTCCTTTCCGACATGGCCAAGGAACTCCGTGCGGCGAAGTCGCGCACGGGCGGCGGCAAGCGGATTGTGCTCAAGGGCAAGACGGCGCCTGTCGGCGTGGGGAATTCCCGGCCGATGCCGTCGGTCGAAAATCTGAATTCGCCGCTTATTCCCGAACGCAAGGGGATGAGCCGTGGGGCCATCATCGGCCTTGCGGCGGGGTTGGGGTGCGGTGTCCCCCTCTTGCTTGTGGGGATTGGCGCGCTCCTCTTTTTCTCGTTCGCGGCGGAGAAGACGGAAGAGATTGCGTCTGAACTCGCGACGGCGCAGGCCGCCGTCATGAATCCCGCGTTGGCGCAGGCGGCACAGGATCGCGACGCGCTGAAGGCGTTGGGCGAAGCCGCCGCCACCACGGCCACCCAGGCGAAGGCCCGCGCCGCGGAGGCCGCCGCCATCGTCAAAGGGCTTGCGCAGCAAGCACGGCGGGCGGTGATGCCGGGGCAGGAGTCGTGGCTGGAGCCATCGGAAGGCGAGGCCCCGACATCCATGCTCAAGGCGTTGCAGAAGGCATTCGCGCAGAGTGCGTCACTCGCAACGGCCGCGAAGGGCGCGGATGCGCTCCGCGCGAAGGTGGACGGTTTGACCGCGACGGCGGAAGCCCCCGGAACCGACACGCCGGAGGCGATCGCCAATGCGTTGGCTGAGGCCCGCAAGGCTTCGGAGGCCTATGCCAAGACGCCGGAGGCGGCCTCTGCCACTGCGGACATGAACGCACTGTTGGCGCAGAGGAAGGGATGGCGCAAAACGGTGGATGCCGCACGAGCGGAGATGGAGGCCGCCGTCAAGGCAAAGTTTGCCGCGGAGAATGAGGCAAAGCGCAAGGCCGCGGAGGCCGCCGCCGCCGAACGTGCGCGGGAGGCCGCGCAGGCAGAGGTCGCTTCGGTCGTGACCATGGAAGCCGCCGTCGGTGAGGAGCTCAACCGATTCATGCCCGAAGCGGCGCTGAAGGCATTCAAGAGTCGGGCCGCCCGGTTGAAGTCTCCGGAGGCGAAGGCGGCCGCGGAGGTCTCGGTCGAGCGTTTGAAGGCGTATGCTCGCCTCAAGACCTGGTTCGTGGACAAGGCCGCAAAAGGTGAGCTGGCGAGCTTTGGGATCGCGTCGGCCGACACGGAGGGTGTGACGTTTTCCGGGAAACGGGTTCCATGGGGCGAGTTCGTGGCAGACCGTCAAGCGGTCGTGTTCCGCATTCTGAACACGCTGGTGGCGGACGATACGGGCGCACGGGCGCTGGGGGCAGGGGAACGGGCCGAATTGGCGGTCTCGGCCCGGCTTTTCGTGACGCGCTATTTCGGCACGGAGACGCTTGCAAAATCCAAGACGTTGCGCGACATGATGGATAAACTTCGGACCGTGGCCGAAGCGTTGCCGGGGCCCAAAGCGGAATTGGAGCGCGTGGAGGGGGCGACCCCCACCGCGGAGTGATGCGCCGCTTCTTGCTGTTGTTGCTTGCCGTGGTGGGCCTTCCGATGATTTGGGGGCTTGCCGTGGCGTTGTTGCAGGGCTTTGCCGCCGATGTCGCGGGGGGACCATTGCTGTCTTCCGGGCGGCTGTGGTTTCTTGGCGGGGCGGTGGCCATGACGGTGCTTTACGCGTGGAAGGGCCGTGCGCTGATGGTGGTCTACGTCTTTGCCCATGAGATGACGCACGCCTTGGCGGGGCTTCTCTTCCTCTCGCGCATTCATCGGGTGAGTGTGCGGGAGACGGGGGGCTTCGTGGAGCTTTCCAAGAGCAACCTTGTCATCGTCTTGGCCCCTTATTGTGTGCCGCTCTACCTGTTGGTGGCGGTGGGGGCGCGTGCGCTCACGGCGTGGCTGTGGCCGGGTGCGTTGCCGGAGGGCCCGTGGCTGGGGCTTTTCGGTGCTTTGACGCTCTTTCACGTGCTCTATACGCTGAGTGCGTTGCTTTCCGTGGCGCAACCGGACGTCCGTGAGTACGGATGGCTCTTTTCCTACTGGCTGATTCTTTGTGTGAACCTGTTCTTCGCTTCGGTGGCACTCACCTTCGCCGGTCGCGTTGGGGCATATGCCCAGGGACGGAGGATGGTATCCGAGACGCTTCGTGCCTATGAAGCCGTTGGCCGTGCGTTTCAAGCGGTTTTGCCGGAGCGCACGTCCGCTCCTGTGCGCCCGTGAAGGAGGTCTTCATGAATCTCGTTGGCGAACTGCACGATCTGCTCCTTTCCTCCACGGCAACCGTGGCCTTTACCGGCGCCGGCGTCTCCACGGCCAGCGGCATTCGCGATTTTCGTGGACGCAACGGAATCTATAACGACACGTTCAAGGGCTATCGCGTCGAAGAGCTCTTCGGCATTGACCTCTTTCGCCATGATCCCTCCCTCTTCTATGAATGGGCACGTGATTTCGTTTATGGACTTGACGCCTTTCGTCCTTGCACGGTGCACAACGTGCTTGCGCGATTGGAGCGTGATGGGTTGTTGCGTGCGGTGATCACGCAGAATATTGATCGCCTCCACACACTCGCAGGTTCTCGCAATGTCTTTGAGGTACATGGTTCCCCCCATGTCCATCACTGCCTTGCCTGCGGCAAGGCTTACGATTATGACACGGTGGCGCCGGTCGTTCGCCGTGGGGACGTGCCGCAGTGTACGTGCGGCGGGGTGCTCAAGCCCGACATCGTCTTCTATGGGGAGGCCCTCCCGGAGACGGTCTTTCGCGGCGCCTTGGAGGCTTGCCAGCAGGCAGACCTTTGCCTTGTCCTTGGGAGTTCCCTCACGGTTTACCCGGCGGCGGCCCTTCCCGAGGAGGCTTATCGGTGCGGCGCGCGAATCGTCATTGTGAACGATACGCCGACCGCTCTTGACGCCCGTGCCCTTCTCCGCCTTTCCGATCTCACCGACACGTTTACCCAGCTGGCGGAAATGCTTCCGCACTCGATGCCCTAACACGCCCATGCTTACCATTGCCCTTACCCGACACCCTCACGCCCGCAAAGAACTGTTCCTTGGGAAAACGCTTCGCGTGGTTTCCCGTAGCGGCCTCAACCCTACCGAAGCCGCTCTCATTGAGTTCCTTCCGGAGTTGCCGCAGTCGTTTAACGTGCCGCTTTTTATTGGAGGGCGCACCGGTGCGCTCGCGATGGCCGTTTGGTTGCGCGGAATGGCCGCGGGGGGGCCTCTCATCCTTCACACGTTCGATGCGCATACGGCTACGACATTCTCACGGAACCTCGCAGAAAACAATGCGCCGTTATGGGATCCTAAGCTGTGCGTCCAGGTTCCTGGCTTTGAAATCAGTACGGCGTTGGACATCGCTGCCGTTGGTGACGATATTGCCTTTTGGCAGATGACGCGTGGTGATGGTACGGCCGAGCAACATCTTTTTGTGCTTGAGCAGCTGGTCAGTGATTGCGGTGTGAAGGAGCTCGTCATCGCCGCAGAAGAGCTGAATCCCACCTTTCTCGAACGTTTTCGCAAGGCTTGCACGAAAGTCGTTCTTCGCAAACAGGCAGGCGTGACCCTCCTGCGTGGAAGCGTGACCCATCCTTATCCTTTGGCGGAGCTTCCCAATCATTGCGCCACTTTTGAGGTTTCCCTTAGAGGCCATGCTCCCATCACCCTCGAAACGTGGCCCGGTTGTTTCTGTCATCGCCGCGCCGATATGGGCGGTCTTGCGCTTACCGAGGTCGTTGCCGAACAGGTGACCTTCGATAAGGGGGATCGCATCATGGACATGGGGTGTGGTTGCGGTATGGATGGTATCCTCCTTGCCACGGCTTTTCCGGAAAAGGCCCTTCGTATCGACTATCAGGACTCCAATGCCGCTGCGCGCGACAGTACCGAGGCGAATCTTCGTCGCTACCCTCATGACGCTCGGTTCATCTTCTCCGCCGAAGGGGAGGGCACCCCGAGCTCTTATGACCTTCTCTTGGCGAATCCGCCCTATTTCGGGGATTGGCGCATCGCCGAGTTCTTCATTCAGACGGCGGCTCGCTTGCTTAAGAAGGGCGGTTTACTTGCGTTCGTTTCCAAGCGTGAAGCCAAGCCGATGGAATTGATGAGCGCCGCGGGGTTTGAGCATTTGGGAACCTTCTCCCGCCGAGGTTATACGGTCCTCTTGGCCGCGCGCCGCTAGGAAGTGCTGATGTCTCAGTCGCCCTTGCTTCGATGGGGGCTGTCTTCGATTTTGGGGACAGCACTCTGTGGGCTTGCGATTGGGGCCGTTCTTGGCATTGACTGGATTTGGGGTGTGACAGACAATCCCGTGTTGCTGGCGCCTTTTTGGCCGTGGCGCAAGGGTGGCATTTCGGTGTTTGTCGCGGAGAGGATGCTCGCAGGGGCAGTTTTAATGATGTGGGGGGCCGGGATTGGCTGTGCACGTGCGTGGCTGTCGAGAAGTCCGTGGCGATTTTGGGCGTTTCTGTTCGCCGTGACGGTCTACGCTTTTTGGGCTATGTGTAGCCTTGTGCTCTCCATTGGAGCCGCTTGTTGAGCCGTGGAAGCTGTCAGGGACCCCTTAGCCTGCCTTTATCGGAAGAGAATAAACAGGCCCCGAACGTCCGTTCGGGGCCTTTGTTTTGGGTTATGGCAGATGCCGCCGTTACCACAACTTGGCGGGATATTCCCCGGCATCGACCATCTTTTGGATCGCCTCAACGACGACCGGCTTGTCTTCACGGTAGGTCACGCCGAACCAGCTGCTTGCGGTGGGCAACACCTCAACCGTGGCCTTGCCGGCCTTGACCAGCTCGTCCACGTAGAAAGGAATGTACCACTCGGCCTTCAACTGGCCTTCGTGTTCCTTGAACCATTCGGCGAAGCGCTCCTCCATGCCGTCAAAGAGTGCCGGCGTGAAGCCCCAAAGGTTCAAGGAGACAAGATTTTCACCCTTCAGCGGAACAGGCGCGGCGGGGTCTTCCTCGTTCTGGATGGAGCCATCGGCCTTGCGGGCAATCTTCGTCATTTCCGTGACGCCGATCAGCTTCCCATCGGCCGCCACGTCGCAGATGCCACGGGCCACGGAGCCATTCTCGGAGAGGGTCTGATCCAGACGGTAACCGACCATCGCGAAACGCTTGGGCTGTGCGGAGACATCCACCTCCGACAAGAACTTCGCCAAACGACGGAAGGCGTCCGCGCCATAGAAATCGTCCGCGTTGATGGCCGCGAAAGGCGCATCAATGACGTTGCGGGCGGAACGGATGGCATGAGCGGTACCCCAAGGCTTTTCACGGCCTTCGGGGAAAACACAACCCGCCGGAAGATCCAAAGGATCCTGAAAGGCCAGCTCAATCCGAATCTTCCCTTCGTACTTGGCGACAATCTTTTCGCGGAACGCCTCTTCAAAGTCTTTGCGAATGATGAAGACGACCTTGTCAAACCCGGCACGAATGGCATCATAGATGGAGTAATCCATGATGGTCTCACCGGAAGGGCCAACGGAATCAATCTGCTTGAGCCCGCCATAACGGCTTCCCATGCCTGCCGCCAAAATGAGAAGAGTGGGTTTCCTGTTCATGTATCTCATGCTCCTTTAGTGTCGTACATCGACTGGATACGTTATAGTATAGCGGACCGCTTCCATGAACGCAATGTATACGGGTCGAATGGATATAGGAAATCATTCTTCGCGTTTTGTTTGGGGGTGCCTCAAGGGGAACATTACGGCCATAAAGTGGAGCGGTTTACACCGCTGGGCACGAACGAAGCACACACATTGCCAATCCCATCATGTTAGATATGAAAACGGCAACATACGCGAAGGGGCCGTCAATCGGGGGCGATTGGAAACCGTCAAGGTCGATGGCCTCCCGAACGTAATCTCGCGCGATCCACAGGGGAACGACACGCCTAACGGGAATCCATCAACCTTGACAGAAAGAATGGTAACAGAAAACGTATAGGGGCCGTCAAGCGAAACTATGCGTATGGAGAGGGTGGAGTAGGGGGAAGAAAGAGAAAAGCGCCACCCGAAACGGGCGGCGCTTTTCGCGGAAGTCGAGAACCTTACTTGTTCGCGGCTTCTTCGATGGCCACGGCCACGGCCACGGTCATGCCGACCATGGGGTTGTTGCCGGCGCCAATGAGGCCCATCATCTCGACGTGCGCAGGCACGGAAGAAGAACCGGCGAACTGAGCGTCGGAGTGCATGCGGCCCATGGTGTCGGTCATGCCATAGGAGGCGGGGCCGGCGGCCATGTTGTCGGGGTGGAGGGTACGGCCGGTGCCGCCACCGGAAGCGACGGAGAAGTACTTCTTGCCGGCGAGGACGCATTCCTTCTTGTAGGTACCGGCCACGGGGTGCTGGAAGCGCGTGGGGTTGGTGGAGTTTCCGGTGATGGAGACGTCCACGCCCTCCTGCCACATGATGGCGACGCCTTCGCGGACATCGTCAGCGCCGTAGCAGCGGACCTTTGCGCGGGGGCCATCGGAGAAGGCGATCTCGTTGGTGATGGTCAGCTTGCCCGTGAAGTAGTCGAACTCGGTTTCCACAAAGGTGAAGCCGTTGATGCGGCTGATGATGTAGGCGGCATCCTTGCCCAGGCCGTTGAGGCACACGCGCAGAGGCTCCTTACGCACCTTGTTGGCCTTCATCGCAATGCCGATGGCGCCTTCGGCGGCGGCAAAGGATTCATGGCCGGCGAGGAAGCAGAAGCACTTGGTCTCTTCGCGCAGGAGCATGGCCCCCAGATTACCGTGACCAAGGCCGACCTTGCGGTCGTCGGCGACGGAGCCGGGGATGCAGAAGCTCTGGAGGCCTTCGCCGATGGCTTCGGCGGCATCGGCAGCCTTGGTGCAACCCTTCTTGAGGGCGATGGCCGCGCCGACGGTGTAGGCCCACTTCGCGTTCTCGAAGCAGATCTTCTGAATGTTCTCGACGATTTCGTAGGGGTCGAAGCCCTTGGCCTTGCAGATCTCGCGGCATTCCTCGACGGACTTGATACCATACTTATCGAGGACGGCCTGGATTTGCTTGATGCGGCGTTCGTAAGATTCAAACAGTGCCATGGTCATCTCCTCCTTATTCGTGGCGGGGGTCAATGGACTTCACGGCACCCTGCTCCTCGGTGACGCGACCGTAGGTGCCGGTGCAGGCCTTGAGCGCCTCGTTGGCGTCCTGCCCCTTCTTCACGGCTTCCATGAACTTGCCCATGTGGACGAATTCGTAGCCGCAGACCTCGCTGTTCTTGTCGAGGTAGATCTTCTTGACGTAGCCCTCGGCCATTTCGAGGTAGCGCACGCCCTTCTGCTTGGTGGAGTACATCGTTCCCACCTGAGAGCGGAGGCCCTTGCCGAGGTCTTCAAGACCGGCGCCGATGGGCAAGCCGCCCTCGGAGAACGCGCTCTGGGTGCGCCCGTAGACGATCTGGAGATAAAGCTCGCGCATCGCGGTGTTGATGGCGTCACAGACGAGGTCGGTGTTCAACGCCTCCTGGATGGTCTTGCCGGGAAGGATCTCGGCGGCCATTGCGGCGGAGTGGGTCATGCCCGAGCAACCGATGGTTTCGACCAATGCTTCCTGGATGACGCCTTCCTTCACGTTGAGCGTCAGCTTGCAGGCGCCCTGCTGGGGCGCGCACCAGCCCACGCCGTGCGTCAGGCCGGAGATATCCTTGGTCTCATAGACCTTGACCCATTTACCCTCTTCAGGAATGGGGGCCGGGGCGTGCTTGGCACCCTTGGCGACCGGGGTCATGCGCTCGACTTCGCTCGAGCAGGCGTAGGGACAACTCATGTTTCCTCCTTGGTTTGAGAGTGGGGTTATTATACCGCCCCAACCCGTCCAACTGCAAGGGAAAACGGTGTGGAGACACGCTTGAGCGCCCCTAGGGGTGGGTTTGCGTTTCGCTTGTGGGGATACGAAAATGAAGAGCCGCCCTGCTCGGGCGGCTCTTTGAGTGGCGTCTGTTGCCTCAGACTCACTTCCCGGCGGCGACGATGGCCGCAAACGAGTCAGCCTTGAGGGCCGCTCCACCGATGAGGCCGCCGTCGATGTCGGGCTTGGCCATGAGTTCGCCCGCATTTTCGGGCTTCATGGAGCCGCCATACTGAATGCGCACCTTGTCCGCCTGGTCGGGGTTCATCTTGGCGAGGGTGGCACGGATGAGGGCGTGCACTTCCTGAGCCTGGGTGGCGGTGGCCGTCTTGCCGGTTCCGATGGCCCAAACGGGCTCATAGGCGATGACGATCTTGGCGAAATCGGCCTGACATCCGGCGAGATCTTGGGTGACCTGGCGGATGATGACCTCCTGCATCTTGCCCTCTTCGCGCTCTTCAAGCGTCTCACCCACGCACACGATCGGGGTAAGGCCGGCGGCAAGGGCGGCTTTGAGTTTGAGGTTCACGGTCTCGTCGGTCTCAGCGAAGTACTGACGGCGCTCGGAGTGGCCGAGAATGACGTACTGCACGCCGAGATCCTTGAGCATGGCGGCGGAGATTTCACCGGTGTAGGCACCGGATTCCTTCCAGTGCATATTCTGGGCGCCGAGGCCGATCTTGGCGCCTTCGAGGGCTTTAGCGGCGGCGGGGATGGCGGTGAAGGGGACGCAAACGACGACCTCCACGCCGCAATCGCCGTCATTGGTGGCCTTGCGGATGTCCTCGATGAGGGGCGTGGCCTCGGAGGGGGTCTTGTTCATCTTCCAGTTGCCGGCGACAATCTTGGTGCGCATGGCGGGAGGTTCCTTTCTTAGGGTTGGAGATTACTCAACGGGACGCTTACCGATGCAATCCTGGGGGCAGGTCTCACAGTTCCCGTCGCAGGACATTTCGGACTCATCCATCGCCAAATCATTAAAGCACTTTTCCGGGAATTCCTCAACCGAAAGCGCATCGGCGACGGAGAAATCCTCAAAGTCGGTGCCCTCCGGAAAGGTGACAAGGTAGTAGGCTTCCGGGTCCAACCCCTCCACGGAGGGTTCCACGAATCCAGTCTCGGCATCCGTTGTCTCAACGAGGGAGAGCCCCAGTCGCTTGAAGGTATCTTCCGTGACGGCTTCGTCGTAGCACAACAGATCCATGAGATCGTAACCGGGGCAAGCGATTTGCGTTGCGGAGACGGGGCGGAGGTCAAACTCATCTTCTTCCGCCATGTCGTCCATGGCGGAAGGATCGGTGGGATTTAGAGGCTCACTCATGGCAACAGCTGGTAGTAGATGACGCGATCCGGAAGTTCGCCGTAGGCGTCGCGCCAAACAAGCGCCACGGCCCGTGCGGTGGAGAGCGGCTTGTGCTGGGAAAGATCCCGTCCGGAATTGTAGGCGATGGAGTCCGCACGCAAAATGTAGAGGAAGAGTTGCTGGCGGTCACCGAAGCATTCCTTGGCCGAGGCGACAAGGGTCGTGACGTCGTTCTGACCGAGAATCTTTCCGGTGCCTGCGGCGGCATTGTAAGCCTTGAGGCGATCGGCAAAGGAACCGGACCCATCCGCGCCGGCAGGCTGGATGATGAAATCCTCCAACGTCTTAGGACGGGCGGGGCGGCCCTTGGTTCCCTTGTAGAGTTCCTGCTCACGCGTCCAGTCGCTGGCATTTGCGCCCACACCGCCGCCGGTCGTCGGCAGGGGGAAGAGATAATCACGGATAAAGTCATCGTACTTTGGCGCGGCAAGGCCGCCGGAGGGCACCTCAATATCCTTCAAGGTGTCCAAATCATCAAGCAGTTTGGGTGAGATCCGACCGGCGCTTTGGGCCGCACTGAGGCGATCATAGGTGACCTTGGCCGCCTGCTTGATGGTGGGGGCAATACCCAACAGTGCGAATTGTCGCAACCGCTGGCAGAGCACGTAATCATCCTGTCCCGCGAAGACATTGACGAGTGCACGGTGCTCTTCCGGGAAGTTGTCGCCACTAAAGCTCTGGAACATGGAGCCAGTCTTGACATAGCGGTCGTAATCCAATGCGCCATCGTTGAAGTCCGCCACAGGGAGGGTGCGGTAAAACGATTGCTTGGCCACTTTATCGTGATAATCGGCATAACTGTTTGTCAGATAGCCGCCCTTGTCACCCCAAACGGAGGACGCGACAGGGACCGGCAGGAAACACGCCTCGGCCGGCAGGAGCAATTGGTCCGTGTCGTTGTAGCCGTATCGGACATCCTCGGCCTTAAGACCCCAAGCGAAGGGCACAATGTCGGCGTGGGCTTCGGCATAACCCGTCGCGACATCCGAGGCGGAGGAAGAACCTCCGGTGATGTCGACGCCCTGCACGAAGGTCCAGTGCGGGGAAGAGAAGGAGGGCAACGGAGCAATGCCACTACCGCCGAAGTAGGCATTTCCGGAGTCCGACACGCCCAGCATGGGGGAGAGCCAGTTGTAACGCGGATCGACGGCCGACCATGTTCCGGTGTCCGGAGAGAGGGTACTCCACGCGGGCGTGCTGGTTCCGGCAACGGCGAGTTTCCGACCACTGCCAAAGTCGAGCTCTGTGCTTGGCTCAATTTTGGGCGTCACCGTTACGGCATCGGAAAGTTTGGTTTTGCACTTGTAGCCGGTGATGGCACCGTTTTCACCTTCAATGGGCTCGGACTCCCACTCAAGTGCGAACTCCAGGACGACGGGCCGGGTGATGCGGAAGAACTGGCCGTCGAACTTCTCCATGGAGGCAGAGTTGAAGCGATCATTCAACGTCTTTGGATAATCCGTCCGCTGGCGGAGGATCTTGCCGGTGCCGACGGGGCAGATGTCCGCACTTCCACCGCCTCCTGTGGTCTTCGCACGGAAAAGGAAATCCACAGCGAAAGCCAAGCGCACCTTTGTGGCTTCGGGCTGAATGGGGGTGGCGCTTTCCTTGTTGGCGACGGGGAGATCTTTTCCGCTGAGTTCCAATTTGAGCTTCGCTCCGGACTTCAAGGGCACGGTGCCTTCAGAGAAGAGTGCACCATCGGCCGTGAGTCCGGTGTCGCCGCCGGAAAGGTCGGCAGAGGCACTTTCGGTCTTGAATTCCAACTGCTTGTTGTTTGAGACCACAACGGCAGAACCGAATGCCGCCGCAAACCCCTCTGCACCAATCGTGTAACTCTCCTCGGAGGATTCATAACCGGGGAAATAGGAACGGAGGGAAATCTCCGTTTCCGGAGCGGGGAGCTCAATGTCCAGCACAACGGAATCATCCAGCGTTGTCGGGAATTTGTCGGGAGAGGTGTAGCCAGTGGCAGGCATTCCCTCCGGCGACTTCCCTTCAAATCCTTTGAGTGCTTCGGTGAGGCCGGAAACAAAGTCGCTCCCGAGAGAAGTGTCACCATCAAAGGGGTAAGACACGTCGGAGATCATGGGGACGTTTTCGACGGTCGGTTGCGCCTGTGCGAGGAAGTCCGGGTCAGAGCCGCCGTCCGAATCCAACACCCCGGGCTGAGAATCCTTGTCAAGGTAATCGCGGAGCATTCGCAGGAAGACGGTCGGCGCATCCAACGCATTCCCATCGCTGATGGTCTTGCGGTAGAGCTCTTCGATTCGCCCGCCAACGGAGGATGCGGAGGAGGGATCGCCGATGTCTTCGGCTTTGACCTCGTCACAAGAGATGAGCGGAGCGCCATCGGACGTCGTGTTGTCTGCGGTGCCGCCGCTCTTCTCGTCCTTTCGCGTATGGCGGGGCCAGAAACTGTAAACCGAGAAGGGGGAGAACCCTCCGATGCCCTCTTTGTAGATGGCGGATTCCCAAGAGTAGGGGTAGATGTCGCTGCCGTTGTCGGTCACCAACAGCGCATCGCTGCCACGTGCCGCATACCATGCCAAATCGGCGTTCGAGAGGAACGTTGGAAGATCCAGTTGGCTACTGGCGGGGTTCTGTTCGGAATCCAACAAATCATAGCGGTCGGAAGCTTGCCCGGAAGCGGAGGTGCCGGGCGCTTGGCCAAAACCGAATTCATTGCCGGTGAGGCCAATGCCGCGGTAGGGGGAGGCGGACGAAATGCCATTGATGTCCACGGAGTCGGAGAGGTTCACCACCGCCCACGCCATGCGCCCGACAACGGCGGTGTTGATTTCCGTCTTACTGCCGCCAACGGTGCTTTCGACAGAGGGAATCAGGGCATTGACGGGCTTCCAGCCCGCGGTCCAATCGACATAATATTTCCCGCTGTAACCTTTGTGGCTGATACCATCGTAGAAGGGCTCTTGGAGCTCCAACGTGGCATAGACGTTGTAGGCGATGGCGGGCGGGAGATGGCGCAACACCGTATCGTCAAGCAGATAGGCAATCGGCTCTTTGTCGGGCTCACGCTGAGTGGAGGCAGAGAACTCGCTGGACCCGGTGTTGCGGGACGTGATGAGGCGCCCGTAGTAGTCCAGATTAGGGTAACGGAAGGGGGCGAGCGCTTCAACCGTGCGGGTGTCGGGGTTGTCACGATCAAACGTCCCGGCCTCGTCTCTCTGGCTTTTGAGGGCGAAGTCCACGGTCGCACGCGCATCGGTGAAGGCCGAGGCGAGCAACTCTCGGGCAATGAGATTCCGGCGATAGGCGGCCGCGGCGGAGCGCTCCGTGCGCATGGAGATGGAGAAGGCCACGGCACTGATCATCAGAAAACCGAGGAGCCCCAACACAATGAGCAGGGCTGAACCGCGCTTTGGATCAGAAGAATGGAACATGATGAAATCTCCGAAGGCGCTTTAGGGATTGAGGATTCGGTGACGCCCTACCGCAGGTACGAGAATGGTATACTCGTCGTCGGCGTCCTGAGCGTCGGTGACCGCCTGTTTCACGCGGATGCGGTAAGGATTGCCCCAGGGGTCATAAAGTGTGTTGCCCCGCAAGGTGGGATGGTTGGCATTGAAATAGACGGTCTTGGCATCGTTTGCCGAGGGATCGGTAAGTTTGTTGACGATTGTTCCCTTGGCTTCGTTGATGCCTTCGGAAAGGCCCAAGTCTCCCATGGGATCCCCACCGTCGTCACCATCGCCATCGGAAGTGTCGAGCATTGTCAGGCAATAGAGACGGATGGCGTCGCCCAGCGCGCGTCCCTCAGCCGTGGCCTTGACGGTACGGGCGTTTTCTCTGGCGGCGTAGGTCGAGAAAGCAAAACTTGCAATGAGGATGCCGATGATAGCGATCACCACCAACAACTCAATCAACGTGAACCCGGCACGGGCCGCATGTGCGATCTCATCGTACGGACGTGCAGGGAATGGATTGCCTAAATGGTTCAGGTTCATGTCGCGGTCCTCAATCCAAAGGGGTTCGTGGGCATACGCTTGTGCCGTTGTCACTTGTCCTCACCTTCCGGCCAAGGGCGGATATCGTCCTCAGTGCCCCACTCACCATCGGGGCCGCAGGAGGCAACGGCGATCTCGTAATCGTTGACGGTGGGGGGCGTTTGAGGTCTGATTTTGATTTTGACGGCTGGGAGCGGATAGCTGGAGTTGAAGGCGGCGTCGTAATTGCTGCCGGAGACCGTCTCAAAGGTAATGCTACCGCCCTTGAGTGCGTATGTCGTGGAGGTGCTCTTGCCGCCGTCGTAAGGTTCTTCCTTGCGTGTCACGGAGGAGCCACCCGAATACGTCACGCGGATCAGCTCACGGAGCGCTCCGTTGCCGGAGCCTTTGAGCTGTTCGTCCGGGTCCGTCGGTGGGCGAAGAATCCAAAAATCCAGCCCGCCGGACAGTTTCCCCTCCGCCGCGAGATCACTTTCGCTTGTGAGCGGGGTTTCCCCATCCATCATCACGAAGTTGTAAGGGTCCACCATCATGGCGAGATCGCGGCCAAGCGCGCCGACAACGGCGCGGGTGACGGATTGCGCGTCGGCGCGCTTCAAGCCGAGCGACCATGCCAGCCCTGTCTGCTGGAAGATCCCCGCGACGATGAGCACAATGATGGAGAGGATGGTCATCGCCACCAACACTTCAATGAGCGAGAACCCTTGGCGGAGCCTTTGGAGTCCGCGGTGTACGCGATTGAGCGGTGCACCGCATCCACGCTCGCGATACGGAGCCTCTCGCCCCGAGATACGGACTCCATCGGCCGAGGCCTCAGGCTGTCCTGTGCAAAGATGCGTCAAATCCATGGTCGTGCTCCTATTTGTTCGTGGAGGTGACGAACACGTTTACCACGTAGACCGGGGCGGTTTTCAGCGGGCGTGTGTTCTTGCTGCAATCCTCTCCGGTGGCTTGGACGCAGACTTGGACGGCTTCGGTCTTCCGGTCGCCGTTGTTCACGGTTTCGATGTTCCCGGAATTGGTGACATCGGGTTCTTTCCACCATGCACGGTACCACACGCCGGAATTTTCGGGATCTTCGTGCGCTTCCACCCTGTCGTCGTCTTCCACGGGGTCTTCCACGCGAAAGCCGAAATCGCCCTCCAACTCATCCAGCAACGTGTCGGCATCCACCACGCCGGGCTTTTCGGCGACGGTCCGGGCGGCCCCCATGAAGCGTTCACAGAAGGCTGCCACGCGCATTTCGTTGCGGGCGGCCAAGCTTTCACGCAATCCGAGCGGGAAAAGGCCGAGCAATGCCAACGCCCCGCCGGCCAAAACGAAGATGGCCATGTTGACCTCGATCAGGGAGAAGCCTGCACGCAGGGCCGTATGAAAGGAAATTCGTCGCATGGGGGGCCTCCTTATTTGACGCTGACGGTACCCTGACCATCAACACTGACGGTGAAGGTGGCGTTCTTGGCATTCTTCGAGATCGAGTGCGCCGCAGTGACCGAAGAGGCGGAGCCGGATTGGAGGCTCCCCTCGGGGCCAAAGATGAAGACCGCCCGATCGCCGCCCTCAAACGCATAAGCGTCGGGCAGAGAGAAGGTCGCCGTCACACGCACGGCCATCGGGAAGGCGCGGTCACTGGGAGCCGAGCCTTCCAGCGTCGCGACCCAAAAACCGGGGTTACTCCGGGTGGCGCCTTCCTCGCCAATCTCAAGGTCTGCGTCTCCAGCGAGCATTTCCAACGACTTCTTCTGCCCTGCGACCCAGTAATCATAACTGAGACGATTCTTGCGGTTGTTGTTGATTTGCTCGTTCAGATCGTCATTATCCTTTGTGGGATCATCCGCGATTTTGTCAATCCGCATAAAGGTGGACGCATCGGGGTCGAACAAGTTGATGGCTCGGGCGTTTTTGCGCAAGGCCGCGCCCAAGACTTCCCGCTGAAGGCCAAACGGAGCGAGCAAGGTTTTTCCCTCGTGCCAAACGTTCCCGATGGATTGGAAGAGCGCGTAACGTCCCTGCTTTACTTTCTGCTTTTTACTGCCGACCACGATCTCGGTGTCGCTGTTCCAACAAACCACCACGTGCGTTTTGCCGAGGATACAGGCCTGCTGTCGCGCCAAGAGGAGCGTGTCTCGGAGTTGGTTGCGGCTTTTGGTGACCCCTTCTTGGCGCATGGCACCGAAAAAGGAGGTGGCGGCCATGGTGATGAGCATCGCGGCGATGCCGATGACCACCATCAGTTCGATCAGTGTGAAACCCGAACGTCGGGAAAGTGTTCCTTCCCGTGCCGACGCGTCTGTCCCGAAAAACGTCATACCCATTTGGAAATCCCTTTCGTCGTGCGAGGTTCACAGGGGGTCGCAGATCCGGCGCCCAATGTTCTGGCCGATCAGTTCAATTGGATCACCTCTGCGAAGCTTCCTTCGTGAGGGGAGGTGACGGAGACATGATCCAAATCAAAATCATAGGTGATTTTGAGCGGGGCAAACGCTCTCGCTTGGCTGAGACGTTTGTACTTGCTGACGCCGGTCTTGTTCATTGTGACCAAGAACCCGATCATGTCACTGGCCGAAACGCCGCCGCCTGTGAGCGCATCGTCAAGTTTGGTGACGCGGCGTCCACCTTTGCAGACGTAGAACATTGAGGAATCCGTGATATAAGCGCGCTTTGCGTCATCACGCTTGCCGTTGGCATCGCGCCCAAGAAGCAACATCACGATTTCGGCATTGCCCTCCTTGGGGCGATTGTTGTTGACGGAGCCGAAGGTCGCGGAGCTAACGTCGGAGGAGTACGCCTCGGGGAGCGGATAGGCGCCATGCTCGTTCTTGTAGGCCATGATGGCACTTTCGACGATTTCCACGCAAGCGTTGCGCTTTGTCTTCTCGGCGCCTTTGATTACACGGGTCACGCCAATGACGCCCAATCCGACCAACGTGGCGAGGATGACCACCACCACCATCAGTTCAATCAATGTGAAGCCTGCACGGGAGCGTTGGGCGGCCTTGAGGGAGCGTAAGGAAGCAAGCGGAGTCGCGATATTCATGGATGAAATCCTTTTTGAGCGTTGAGGCTGGGAACGTGAGAAGAGAGGCGCGGCAATGGCAACCGCGCCATGTCTTGCACGCGTTTACCAACTTTGGGCGTAGACTTCGCCGTTCTTTTCACCGTCTTCCGCCCAGCACCAAACCGCGGCGTCTCCGCGGACTTTGCCGCCGGGCACCGACAATTTGGCGGGAAGGCCATCGGAAGAATCGACGATGCCATCCTCGTTGACATCAAGGACAAATTGGTAAAGGTGATCGGTCACATCCGAACCGCTCCGGCCTTGCTTAAAGCGCTTGGCGCCGATGGGATCAAGCATGCCGTACTTCAATTCGGCCTCGTTTTCCCTGTTACGGCGGAGGCCGGCCTGCGTGGTGGAATCCGTCGCGTCGGTGTCGATATAGAGCACGTCCAAAAGGCCGGCCTTGCCCAACACCAAGCACATATCCGTGTCCATGGACTTCACGCCGGAGGAGGCGATTTTGTATTCTTCCGGCCAAAAGCCGACATCGCGGTGATAGTTGGTCCACGCCACGGCAATCTGCTTGCAGTCGTCGGCGGCATTTTTTCGACGCGCCGATTCCATGAACGCCGTGTAACCGCCGGCGGTGATGCCCCCCAAAATGCCGAGGATCACGATGACGACGAGCAACTCAATGAGCGTGAAACCCGCACGGCGAGCGCCAAGGCCCTGAGTGCGGCGTCCGAAAGCATGCGTTCCGTTCATAAGAATCTCCCTCTTCCTCTAGGCATGATGGCCGTAATCAGTCCTCGTCGTCATCGGCGATGCCGCTGGCCGTGATGTCGTCGGCCGTCCCGAAGGCTCCATCCGGGCCGGCGGAGATGATTTCCCCGGCGCCGCCATCGTTCCGATACTTGAGGGCGTGCTCCCAGGCATCGCTCTTGGCACCTGCGGTATAACGTTGGGCGCCGCATTCGACACAGACGGTTTCTCCACTTTTCACCAAGCCATCTTTTTGGAGACGTCGCCAAGTACGGTAGATCTGCTGAAGATTGTTGTCTGCGGCTTCATTGGCGGCAGTGGCGCCCAAGGCGTCGCTCGCGTTTTTGAGCCCTCGGATTTCGGTGGCCCACGGCGTGTCTGCCGCGGGATTCCGATACATTTCTTTGTAGTGGCCCAGAAGCTCATCGGAAACGGCTTCTGAAATCACGGTTGCACGTGGCACAAAGTGTGAACACAGGCCGAACTGAATTTCGTCGGCATTGTTGCTGTTGGTGACGGCTTTGAATCCGCAGTATTTGCATCCGGGCGAGCCCGACTCGGAAACAAAGCGGAAGTCCAAAGGGGCGTACCCATTGCTATCCGTATTGGAAACGACGGGATAATCGCCGTAGATGGCCTTGTATTCCTCGAGCAAGGTGGCGATGGCGTGGATTTGCGCGGTGGTTTCCGCGATCGCGGCTTTGTCACGCGCGGCACGGATCATTCGGAAGAGTCCCGCCGCCAAAATGCCGAGGATCACGATGACGACCAACAATTCAATGAGCGTAAACCCCGCGCGTTGCCGAATGCGCGTTTGCGCCGGCATGACGGCGCGGTTGCCAAACGATAAGTGGTTCATGGAAAATCCCTCCGACAAAACGGAATGAAGCCTGATGGTGGGCGGGGCCGCACCATGCCGTGCGAACCTCGCCCGCCGGGGCTGTTAGGCCCCGGTCTGCTGGCCGATGGTGCCGATGATGGAGATCAGCGGCATGAACATGGCGATGACGATGCCGCCGACCACGACGGCAAGGAAGATGATCATGATGGGCTCGATGATCGAGGTCATGGCGGCCACCGCGTTGTCCACTTCATCGTCGTAGGTGTTGGCCACGCGGATGAGCATCTCGGGAAGGGCGCCGGTCTCTTCGCCGACTTCCACCATGGAAACGACCATGGGCGGGAAGACGCCGCTGGCGCCGAGGGGCGCCGTCATGCCCTCGCCTTCCTTCACGCTGTCGTGGACGGATTGGAGCGCCTTGGAGATGACTTGGTTGCCGGTGGTCTCCTTGACGATGCTGAGCGCCTGGAGCACCGGAACGCCGGAGCTGAGCAGGGTGCCAAGCGTACGGGTGAGACGCGCGACCACGGTCTTTTGGGTGAGTTGTCCGAAGACCGGCGCACGCAGGGCCATGACGTCGTGGGCGTAGGAGCCGAAGGGCGTCTTGAAGAAGATCTTGGAGAGGACGACAAAACCGACGATGCCCGCGATGAGGAAGAGCCAGTAGTTTTGCACCCACTCGGAGAGGCTGATGACGAACTGCGTAAGCGCGGGCATTCCTTCGCCGCCCATGAGGTCATCGAAGATCTGCTGGAACTTCGGAATGACCGCGAGCATCAGGAAGATCACAATGCCCAACGCGGCGCAGAGCACCACGATGGGGTAGGTCATCGCGCCCTTGACCTTGTTCTTGATCTTTTCGGCCTTTTCCATGAACTCGGCCAAGCGGTTGAGCACCGTTTCCAACACACCGCCGGCCTCGCCGGCCTTGACCATGTTCACATAGAGGTGGTTGAAGATCTTGGGGTAGTTGCCCAACGATTCCGAGAAGGTGTTGCCGGTCTCCACGGTTTCAATCATTCCGTTGAGGGCGTCCTTGAGCGTTTCGTTGGCCGCCTGCCGGTGAAGCACACGCAAACCGCGCAACAGGGGAAGGCCCGCATCCACCAGCGTCGCCAGCTGGCGCGTGAAGACCATCAAGTCTTTGGTCTTCACTTTGGCACGCAGGAACTTCGGGGTCTTGATTGTGATGTTTGCGGACTTTTTGGGCGCGGAGCCCTTGGCAGGCTTGGGGGCGGCCCCATCTGAAGCGTCTTCCTTGATCAGGCCGATGGCCTTGGGCGTGAGCTTCATGGCACGAATCTTTTCGATCGCGGCGCCTTGGGAATCGGCCTCGACTGTGCTAAGCACTTCCTTGCCTTGGGAATCCACTGCCTTGTACCTGAACTTGGCCATCGTCGTGTGTCCTTGTTTTGAGCTCAATGGGGCACGGCCCCAATTCCACATTGCTTTTTCATTATAGCCGAAGCCTCCGACCTTCTGCAACAGGAACGTGCCGCATGGGCTGATTGCTTTCGGGCGGTTCGCGTTTATGGGGGAAATGTGCTATAAGTTGCGGACCTATGGAATGTGTTGCCCAGTTATTCCCGTTTTCGCCGACGGCCTCCGCGCTGGCGGCGGAGGTGGTTGCCGCGTGCCGTCGAGGACGGGTGCGCGTGGCGACGGCGGAGTCTTGCACGGGCGGCTTGGTGGGGGCGGTGCTGACGTCGGTGCCCGGGGCCAGCGCGGTTTTCAATGGGGGGACGGTCTGCTATCAGAACCGCCTGAAGGCGTCGTTCTTGGGGGTTCGTTGGGAAACCTTGGAGCGTGTGGGGGCGGTGAGTGCGGAGTGTGCGCGGCAGATGGCCGAGGGGGTCTGCCATGCGACGGATTCGGGCTTGGGCCTCGCGGTGACGGGGATTGCCGGGCCGGGGGGAGAGGGGCCGGAGAAGCCCGCGGGATTGGTCTATACGGCCGTGTCGCTCGCGGGGGCGACGGTGGTGCGTGAGAACCGGTTCGCGGGGGATCGCGCGTCCGTGCGGGCTCAGAGTGTTGAGATGGTTTTGCAGATGGCACTGGAGTGCCTCAGAAAGAGAGAAGCGAAGATGGTCAACATCGACTGGTCGAAACTCGGTTTCGCGTATATGCCTACGCGGAGCCACATCCGTTACACTTGGAAAGATGGCGCATGGGACAAGGGCGTACTTGTCAACGAGCCGACCATTACGATGTCCGTAGCCGCCGGATGCCTGCACTATGGCCAGGAGGCCTTTGAGGGCTTGAAGGTGTTCCGTCAGAAGGATGGCCGTGTGGTGGCGTTTCGCCCGGACATGAATGCTGAGCGTTTGCAGCGCACGGCCCGCAAAACGGTGATGCCGCCGGTGTCGACGGAGATGTTCTTGGAGGCGCTGGAGCGCGTGGTGCGTGACAACATTGACTATGTGCCGCCCTATGGCACAGGATGCGCGATGTATGTGCGCCCGTTGCTCATCGGCACGGGGCCTCAGATCGGCGTGGCCCCCGCGCATGAATACACGTTCTTGATGATGGTCATGCCGATGGGTGACTATTACAAGGGCGGAATCAAGCCCGTGAAGGCCGTCATTTTCGACGAGTACGATCGCGCGGCCCCTCAGGGCATGGGCGACGTGAAGGTGGGTGGCAACTATGCCGCCAGCCTTTATGCCCACGAGCGCGCCCATGGGATGGGCTTCCCCGTGGAGCTGTATTTGGACGCGAAGACGCATACGAACGTGGAAGAGTTCGCGACCTCCAATTTCCTCGGTTTCAAGAAGGATGGCACCTTTGTGACCGTGCGTTCCGACTCGGTGTTGCCGTCCGTCACGAACCTTTCCCTGCAACAGTTGGCCACGGATATGGGCCACAAGGTGGAAGTGCGCACGGTGCCCTATGCGGAGTTGGCCGATTTCGCCGAGATCGGCGCCTGCGGCACGGCGGTGGTGGTGACTCCGGTCTGCGAGATCCACCGGGGCGAGGAGGTCATCAAAGTGGGTTCGCCGGATGTTTGCGGGCCGAACCTGCTGAAACTGCATGACGCCGTGCAGGACATTCAGTTCGGCCGCGTTCCCGATCCGTACGGTTGGTGTTACGCCATTCAGTGACGGAAGTGAATGGCCGATGGGCGGCATGCGGGTGAAGATATCGCATGCCGGAGAAGGTGCCCCGCGTCTCTTTGGGGTGATCATCGTCCGATGAGTCAATGAAAGGAGCTTTTATGTCGTTTTCCCCCTTGCAGCGAGGCCGTACAGGCGCACAGTGCGTGGTCGATGGACTCATCAACAACGGTTGTGAGGTCCTTTTCGGGTATCCCGGTGGGCAGGCCATCGATATCTTCGACAAGCTTTACGGCGCGCCGCTTCGGCTCGTCCTCCCGCGTCACGAACAGGGGGGCGTTCACATGGCCGATGGTTATGCGCGCGCCACGGGCAAGGTGGGATGTGTGCTCGTCACCTCCGGCCCCGGTGCGACCAATGCGGTCACCGGACTTGCCACGGCCATGATGGACGGCATCCCGCTGGTGGTGATTTCCGGACAGGTGGGTATGGGCCTCATCGGAACCGATGCCTTCCAAGAGGCAGACACGACGGGAATCACCCGTAGCGTCACGAAGCATAACTTCTTGGTGCGGTCGGTGGACGAGATTCCGCGCACGATCACCGAGGCTTTCCACATTGCTTCCACCGGAAAGCCTGGGCCTGTGCTTGTGGACATCCCCAAGAATCTCCAGCAGGCTTACACCACGCAACCGGATGTCCGGGACGTGGTCATCCGTGCTTATCACCCGACGGTGCTTGCGCCGCCTGAGCAGATTGAGCGCCTTGCCGATGCCATCAACAAGAGCCACCGCCCGGTGCTTTACGTGGGCGGCGGCGCGATCACCTCCGGCGCGTGCGCGCTGATTCGCTCTCTCGCCGAGACTTACGACATCCCTGTCTGCACCACGCTGATGGGGCTGGGCGCTTTCCCCGAAACCTCGCCGCTTTCGCTGTGGATGGTGGGAATGCACGGCTCCGTGGCCGCCAACAATGCCATTCAGCAGGCGGATCTCGTTATCGCCGCGGGCGCCCGCTTCGATGACCGCGTGACGGGGCGTATCTCTGATTTCGCTTGTGCGGCGCAGGTGGCGCACATTGATGTGGATGCCTCCTCCATTGGCAAGAATGTGGAAACCGATTTGCCCGTGTGCGGCGACCTTCGGCAAACGCTTGAGGCGCTCTTGCCGTTGCTCAAGCGGGCGGATCGTTCGGATTGGCTGGCGCAAATCTCCAAGTGGCGCGAGGCCAAACCTGCCGTTTACTTCCCGCGCAAGGATGGTAAGCTCCAGCCGCAGGCGGTGATCGAGGCGATTGATCGCGTCTCCAAGGGTTCCGCCACCATCGTCACCGACGTGGGGCAGAACCAGATGTGGGCCGCGCAGTTCTTCCGCTACACGCGGCCGCGGTCCTTCCTCAGTTCCGGCGGATTGGGCACGATGGGTTTTGGCGTGCCCGCGGCCATCGGGGCGCAGTTGGGCCGGCCTGATGCGCTGGTGGTTTCGGTGAATGGCGACGGTGGGTTCCAGATGAATATTCAGGAGCTCGTCGTGGCGGTTGAGCACAAGCTTCCGGTGAAGTTCGTGATCCTCAACAACTCCCGTCTCGGCATGGTGCGCCAGTGGCAGGATCTCTTCTATGAGGGCCGTCACTCCGCCACCATCCTCACGCAACATGACCGCCCGGAGAATGAGCACATCCATGCGGAGGAGCCGGCGTATCTTCCGGACTTTGTCAAGGTGGCTGAGGCTTATGGCATCAAGGCCGTGCGCGTAGCCACGTTGGCCGATGCGGAGGCGGCGTTGGCTGAGGCTTTCGCCGACCCGAGCCCTCGCTTGATTGAGTGCATCGTGGCCGAAGATGAGAACGTGTTGCCGATGGTTGCCCCGGGCGCCGCGCTCTCTGAGATGATCCTTGCCAACGCGAACTAAGGAGGTTCCCATGCAGAAGCATATTCTCAACGTTCTGGTCGAGAACCGCCCGGGCGTCTTGGCGCGTATCGTTGGAATCATTTCCGGCCGTGGCTACAACATTGAGACGCTCAACGTCGGCCCCACCAACGATGATTCCACGTCCAAGATGACCATTGTGATCCCCGGTGACCGCAAGGTCATCGACCAGGTGGTGGCTCAGTTGGCCAAGCAGATCAATGTCTTCCGCGTGGACAATGTCACGGCGGTGCCGCACATTGATCGCGAAGCGATTCTGCTCAAGGTCAGCACGCGCGCCACAGGGCGTGCGCCCGTCATTGAAGTGGCGATGCTTTTCGGTGCGAAGGTCGTTGGCGTTCTCCCCGATGCGCTGACCATTCAGATGATTGGTTCGCAGATGCAGGTGGAGCAATTCCTCACCCTGATGCATCCCTTCGATGTGCTCGATATCTCCCGTTCCGGGTCCATCGCGGTGACGCAGGCTTGAGCCGACGTGCCGCTGCCGTTTCATCCGTAAGCAGAAAGAGACGTTCATCGCCATGCAACGCTTCGCCGTCCTTGGCCATCCCATCGGCCACAGTTTCTCGCCGGTCATGCACACGGCGAGCTTTCGGAAGATTGGTTTCGACGGCGAATATGTCCGCTTGGACGTTCCGCCGGAAACGTTGGCCGACGCGCTCAACGCACTCGCCGACGAGGGGTTCACGGGCGCCAACCTCACCATCCCTCACAAGCAGTTGGCGGTGCCGATGATGGATCGGCTCACACCCGAGGCTGAACGGCTTGGGGCTGTGAATACGGTTCTCTTTCGCGACGGCAAGATGTGGGGGCACAATACCGATGGCCCCGGATTCCTTGCGGCGGCAAAGACCATGCTGGATTTTCACCCCGAGGGGCGCCGTGCGGCGGTGATCGGGTGCGGTGGCGCGGGTCGTGCGATCGCCATCACCCTCGCGCATGCGGGCGTCCGAACGTTGGGACTGATCGACTTGGATACCGCCCGTGCGGAGGCTCTTGCGCGGGAGATTTCCGAGACGTCCCCCGCGCAGGCCGAAGTTATTGGCCATGACCGTTTGCGTGAGGCTGACCTTGTGGCGCAGTGTTCGCCCAGCGGGTTGGCGGTGTTCCCTGAGCCCGCGGCCCGAATGGCGGATTTCCGCGAAGGGCAATGTCTGTACGATATTGTCATCCCTCCGGGTGCGCCCGTCACCCCCACAATGGCAGAGGCTTCGAAAGCGGGGGTCCGGTGCGCCAATGGCGTTCGGATGCTGGTGGAGCAGGGGGCGCTTTCCTTTGCCTTTTGGACGGGCCTTGAGGCCGATCGCGAGGCGATGTGCCGCGCGGTGGAGGAAGGTTTGGCCGGGCATGAATGAGTGGCTCATCGGGCTCCCGGAGGAACAGGCACTTTGGCTCGCCCGAGTGTCGATTGCCTTTGTGCTTTGCCTTGGGGCCATCATTGGGAGCTTCCTCAACGTCTGCATCTATCGCATCCCGTTGGGGCAATCGGTGAGTGTGCCGCGGTCGCATTGTTTCGGTTGCGGAAAGACCATCCCTTGGTACTTTAACATCCCGGTGCTCTCCTGGTTTTTCCTGCGGGGGAAATGTGCGTATTGCGGCAGTGAGATCAGCGTGCGCTATCCCGTGATTGAGGCGCTGACGGCGGTGCTCTTTCTGCTCGTATTCCAAATGTGGGGCAATCCGGCGTTGTTCGGGTTGAGCCGCCTCCAAATCCCCGAACTGATCCCGTTCTATTGGCTCTTTGTCGCCTCCACGGTCGTGAACGTCATGATCGACTTGGATCATCGTATTTTGTTGGACCGGATCTCGTTGGGAGGGACCTTGCTCACGCTTGTCGCCTCGGCGGCCTTTCCTGTGATGCAGGGACAAACGACGCTTCTTGCCGGACTGGGGCACGCGGTGCTGGGCGCGGTGGTGGGATTCGGCACGGGATTCCTCGTCGCTTGGGCCGGTGAACGTATTTTCCTGCAGGATGCGTTCGGATTCGGCGACGTGAAGTGGATGATGTTGTTCGGTGCGCTCTTCGGATGGAAGGGATTCTTTTACATTCTCTTGATCGCCGCAGGGGTGGGGCTTGTGATGGGGCTTTGCGCCATGCTTGCCCAGCGTGCCCGTGCGGGGCTTCGGGCGGAGCCGTTGGCGATCCCCTTTGGCCCGGCGCTGGGAACCGGGGCGCTGCTGTGGTTGTTTTGGGGGCATTGGGTGACGCGCGGACTGGAAGCGGCGGTTCTTTGGGCGCAAGCCCGCCAAGGGCTCGTGTTGGCCGTGGTGTTGCCGGTGCTGTTGCTCCTCTCGATTTGGCTGTGCGTCCGTATCTATTTCATCCGGAAAGCGGTCCGAGAGGAAGAGGCCGCCGAAGAGCTGACGCCCTTGCCCGAGAACCCAACCGACGGAGACCACCCCTGATGGATGCGATTCTTTTGGAGGGATTGCGCGTCGAGTGCATCATTGGCGATTTGCCCCACGAACGGACCTTCCCGCAGGAACTGTTCCTTGATTTGGAGTTGGGCTGCGACCTTCGCCCTGCGGCACGCAGTGACGCCCTCGCCGATACGGTGAACTATGTCGCCGTGGCCGCGGCCGTCCGGGCCGCGCTCACCGAGGGGCGTTGCCAAATGGTGGAACGCGCCGCCCAACTGGCGGCGGATGCCGCCTTCGCCGTTGATGCCCGCATTCGCACCGTTCGCGTGACGTTGCGCAAACCGCACGCGCTCCCCGGCGTGGTCGCTGCCGTTCGCATCTTCCGCGAACGCGAAGACAAGAGTTGACCTTGTCATGCGGTTCCGCCGTTTTTTTGAGCCTTCCCGCCGTGCGTTGGGAAGGCTCGTTTCATTTTTGCCCCATCTTTTCTTGGAAACGATCGCTGGACGTCTTCGAGTTCATGCTTGACAAACCCGGTGTCCCAGTGTACCCTATGGAGCACATAGCTTGAGTTGAGGCGGAGTCCCAGTTGGGTCATCCCGCCACGCCTCAGGCGCATAACGATGCGTTAACGCATACATTCGTTCGTAGGGAACTACCACTTCTGTTGCAAGGACGAAGGTATTGCGGAGGCGCGTTGGGGTTATTCCCTGGCGTGTTTCTCCCGTACTGTTTTCTTGCAAGGCTGTGGTAGGCCTCCTACGGAAACGTGAACGGACGGAGGCACGCCTTAATTGTGTCTCCGGTTGAAGAGGAGACACTTGCAATGACATCTTATCCTTCTGATGAACAGGCCCTTCGAGCGGGGATCACCAATCTCATGCAACGTTGGGAAGCGGCTCTGCCGGATGATTTGCGCGAACGTTTTGTTCCGGACGGTTTCTATCCTAACTACACGCATCAGCGTAACCGCCTGTTGTTTATTGGCCGTGAAGCGTACGGAATGACGGGGTGCGATTATGTTGACGTGTTCGACCCTATTTACCGTCGTGGATATGGGCTCGGTCGTTTTCATCGCGACATTCTTCACATTGCGTGGGGGCTTCTGAATCGAATTCCACGTTGGCAGGACATCCCGGATGCCACGGAAATGGCTGGCCAATTTGGTAAGACGGCAAAGGAGGGTGGCCTTTCGTTCGCTTTCATGAACGCCAACAAGTGCAGCAATGAGAATGGCGACACGCCTACGAATTGGGCGGAAATGGATCGCTTCCTTGGTGTTTCGATGCCTTTTATCCGCGAGGAAATCGCACTGTTGCGCCCCGATGTCGTCATTTCGATGAACCTCAACGACAACAAAACCTATTACGAAGGTTTGGGACAACAGTATCTCTTCCACACGGGGAAGGATGGGGATGTCGCCCTTCATCGGCTCCCCGATGGAACGCTCTTTCTTGATGTTTGGCATTTCTCCGCCTGGGGCAAGGATAGTGGCACGCAACGTTACGAACCAATCGTTGAGGCGCTTCAACACCCCGAGATCCGTTGGTGGTGAGTTTCTGCCAAACGTACCTTCGCGTCAAGAAGAGATCTTCGGAAAGTGGAGGTACGGTTTCTAACCCTTTGAAAACAGGAGGAGTGTCCGTGATGAATCGTAAAATTGTTCTTACGGTAAGTGCCGCAATGTTGATGGGAACCTTACGTGCGGAATCTCCGCTCAATATTATCCAAGTGAACTTGGGGCAGGTGCCAACGCTTATCAAGGAGGAGCCGAAGCAAGTGCGTGAGCCGGAGGCGGATGCCAGGAGCGTCAGGCAGGAGTCGGAGAAGCCGCAGCCCAAGATTGCGGAGACCGACTTTGAAGGGCGGCTTAAGGTAATTGAAGAAAAGTTGAAATCATCTTTCAAAGAGTTGTTGGACGCTCGGAATAAAGAGATAGAGGCCTACAAAGCAAACTTCTTTGCCCATCTTGAGACCAAGCTCAAGGAGGCTCAAACGTGTGGCGATTTGGATGCCTATGAGACGTGGAACGACCGAAAGGAACGTTTCCAACGTCTTCAGAGCTTGAACGGTTGGACGGACGTACTTTATCGCTGTGGGAACAAAAAGTGGTGGACTATTGTTAACGGTATGCGTTTCGATCCCAACGATATTCAAGGTACGGAAGTGCCTAATTTTGAGGAACTCTACGGTGATTCCATTAAGAAGGTGTATCAAGAGGCGGATAAGGCCGCAGAAGAAGTCCAGCGCGATGCTCTAAGACTGGGTAAAGTGGAGGTGTCCAAAAATGTTCGGGAGTGGCGTAACAAAACATTGTCCAACAATAAAGAACGCAGCATGGATTTTCTCATTCGTGGTATTCGTGGCAGAGAGTAACTGAGATGAAGACACGTGCATTATTTTGTTGGGTCGGCGCTCTAGGATGCCTCGCTGTGGCGGGATGCATCCGTGGGCCTTTCCGTTCGGCCATCGTTGGCGACAAAGAGTCCGCCACGGTTCAGTGGGTAAAGGCAAAGCCCGTGTTGGCACCGCTTTCGGCCCCCGTCGGCATCTTGACGGATGTCGTTTTGGTTCCGATGGATACTGCAACTTTATTGAGCATCAATTGTGCATGGCGGCCATTTCTTGATAATGCGACTCTGAGCGGATCCGAGGATCATTACTTCCCTGCAGCCATACCTAACATGTTTGTGCTTCCGTTGTTACCGCACCTGTTCACCATTGGCAGTACGTGTGATTACTATGTGGATCTCTTTGGCAATCGAACGGAGTGGCATCTCAAACAGTTACTCTCTGAGAAACGTTATGATGACGCACTAAAAATCGTGACGGAAGGAAGTGGTATACCAAAGCCGACGGCAGTGCCAAAACGTGGCCTTTATTGGGCGAACGAAAGGAATGAATGGGCTCCCATCATACAGAATACGCAGAATGCTTGGCGGGAGCAGTGGACGAAACAGATTTCCAATCTTGTGAAGGATGAGGCCGAACGATTGGGACGCATTTTGCAGACCGCCGATTCCCCTGAGGAATGGGACAAGGCCAACGCAGAACTTGCGCGTTTGGGGGCGAACGTCACAGGGGATAAGGCTTCATGGCGAGCACTTGCCGTTTGGCGCGAGGCCTTGAGAAAAGGGGATTATGAAACGGCGTGGGAGTTGCTCAAAGAGTATCCCTCCGTTTGCTTCGATGGGCTTCCCATGTATTATGCCGAATGTGTCAGTAGAGGATTCCCGAAGGCGTTTCGAGCCAAATTGTATGATGTAGGCATGCTTCATCCCTTCCGAGTTGGGGATTGCGCGTTGTTGTTGTGGCAACAGGATACAGATATTCTGAAACACCCCCGGTTCCGTCTTCCTTTAGAAGCGGCACTGCCGGCCTTGAATGGTTCGTTGAAGGATCTTCTAGCCTTTTTGGACGTGACGCAGGGCGTGACCTACGCATTTGCACCTGTTTCCTCGGGAGATTATGCCGCAGTCGATGAACTTTTACAGGCAAAGCACCCCAAGCGCTTGATGCAAGCCATTAAGCAGAAACTTTTGGCGGGCGACGCTGCGGTGCTTGTGGCACTTGTAGAAATGGGAGAGATGGAAGAAGCTCAGCGGTTATGGGTAGAAGCCAATGATGAAGCCCAAAATGAAATATTGGCCTTGGCTCTTGACGAAGCGAACCCTAAAGGTGAACAGGTCATCACGGCACTTTCTTGTCCAACACGGGGAGTGTGGTGGCCGGCTTTCCAGCGCTTGTGTCGGCAAAAGAATAATGCCATGTGCCAACAACGTTTGGTGGCATTGCAAAACGCCGGCTGGATTTCGGAAGAAAAGATATGGTCCACACGCAAAAGACTCTTCACCGAAGCGGCTAGGGCATTGTTGGCGCGCGCCACGGCAGTTACGATTTCTCTGGAAATCCCGCATGGGGAAGAAGAGGCCGAGTTACTTACAGACTTCCCGGAGTTCAAGGAATCTTTTGCCAATCTGAAACAGATACGCATGAAGGAACTTTTCACAAACCGTCCGTTTAAGGAGATTCTCGAAGTCGCCCGAACGGGGAATGGCGCTACGGCCATTGAGATGTTGAAGTGCAATCCCTCCTTAAGGGTTGTCTCTCCCAATGATGTGGTGCTCGGAATTGAAACGCAAAATGATGCCTTCGCTAAGGCCCTTATTCAGCGTTGCCCCAACTTGAACGGGGAGCCCGACGCTGTAACACCCCTTATGGCGGCTGTATGGCACAACCACGCAGAAATCGTCAATCTGTTACTCTCGCGCAAGGTCAATGTGAATCGCAACGTTTCCAAAGAGCAATTCATTGCGTGGGCTTCGACAAATGATGCAATGGAACGCTATCTTGAGGAGCGCTTTGACGCACGGAACGACGTGGACGCAATGTATTTGGCGTTGGAGATTCTCCCCTCCCCGGCAAGCGTTCGCTCCCTGTTGGGTGCAGGAGCCTATTATGACAGTACGCCACCCATCAATACCTGTCTTGCACTCGCTATACGCAAGAATAACATGAGCGATGAGAGGTGGAATGCGCAATGTGAACAACGGGTGGAATGCGCATTGGCTATTCTGAATGCTGGCGCAGAAGCGAATGTTTTCGTTTGTGAAGAGGAAGAAGTCCATACCATTGTACTTTACGCGATCCTTTATACCGATTCTCAGGAACTCGTTCGGGCGTTGGTGCGCAAAGGTGCCCCTGTCTCCCTAGAGGCCGCCAATGCCGCCATTCAGAAGGACTGGGTTAAGTTGGGCGAGTGGCTTCACTCAAAGGTCGACGACGATTGCAGGACGGAGAATGCCATTCTTGCGGAGAACCTCATGAAATACGCAGACGCCGTCCCTTGGCTCCGTGCGCTTCTCCGGAGCCTCCAGTAACTGGGAAATCTCCGAGGCGTGCAGTATGAACATCGTAAGGCACGCCTTGGTGGACAACATGGAGAAGGGCCAGTCCTATCTCGTCAAAGGTTTGGCGCGACATTCGGCGAAGACACATCAAGTTGAGGCAGTGTAAAAGACAAACAGAAGGAAGTTGTTATGGAACAAACCCGTGCAGAACGAAATCGTACACTCGCGTTGTTGTTTTTGGTGCTTGCGACGGTTGTTGCGGGCGTGGCCTCTTTTGTTTGGCAGAAAGAACCGTTCTCTCAACAAAAGGAAAGGCTTACTTTGGATGAACATGAGGGAAGACTGGAATGGTATCGCAAAGCCGCTGAACAGGGGGATGCGGCGGCGCAATTTAACCTTGGCGTACTGTATGCCAATGGGGAAGGGGTGCCACAATCGTATGAAGAGGCTGCGAAGTGGTGGCGTAAGGCGGCGGAACAGGGGAATGCGGAGGCACAATTTAACCTTGGCTTACTGTATGCCAATGGGGATGGTGTGCCGCAGTCTTATGAAGAGGCCGTCAAGTGGTTTCGCAAAGCGGCCGAACAGGGGCTTGCGGCCGCACAATATACCCTTGGGTTGAGATATCTCAATGGTCAGGGAGTCACTCTGTCTCATGAGGAGGCGGTCAAATGGTTTCGCAAGTCCGCGGAACAGGGATTTGCGGCCGCACAACATAACCTCGGTGTGATGTATCTCAATGGTCTGGGCGTTTCGCAGTCGTATGAGGAAGCCATCAAGTGGTTTCGTAAATCTGCGGAACAGGGACTTGCGGCCGCACAATATAACCTTGGCGTGATGTATTTCGAAGGTCAGGGTGTTTCACAGTCGTACAAGGAGGCGGTTGAGTGGGTTCGCAAAGCTGCGGAACAGGGCCTTGCTGCCGCACAAAATAACCTCGGCCTGATGTATCTCAATGGTCAAGGTGTCCCACAGTCTGACGTGGATGCCGTCAGGTGGTTTCGCAAATCTGCCGAACAGGGGATAGCGGAAGCTCAATGCGCGCTTGGTGGGATGTATGCCACGGGCAAGGGGGTGTCACAATCCTATGAGAGGGCTGGTAAATGGTTTCGTAAGGCCGCCGAACAGGGAGATGCCGTCGCTCAATATTATCTTGCTTCGTTGTATGCAGAGGGGCAGGGTGTCGAACAGTCTTATGAAGAAGCAAACAAATGGTATCGCAAGGCCGCGGAACAAGGAGATCCCGACGCTCAATTCGAGCTCGGTGTGATGTATATGGAGGGAAAATTGGGGCCTCAGAACGCAACAACGGCGATAAGATGGTTGGAGAAGGCTGCAGAACAGGGACATTCTGAGGCACAACAAGCGCTTGATTCACTGAAGCAGAACAAGCAATCATCTCAGAGACCTGACTTCGGGGCGCCATCTGCGGATGAGCACTCAATGGAGCAAAATAAATCATCTTTTCAAGCTCCCATGAAGGGATTTTCGTTTTGTGGTATCGCACTGGGAAGTGTGAAAGAGGCCACCGCCAAGAATGATGAGGGTTATCCGCTTTACACTGGGAAATTGGGACAACCGTTTAGAGGCATTGATGAGGTGAGGTGTTTTCTGACGCCTTCGAAACGGCAGGTCTTTGGAATTCGTTTGGCAAAAGCGTTTTCTTCCTATTCGGAGATGTGCAAGGAGCAGGAAACAATCAAGCGTCTGCTGGAGATCAAGTATGGAAAGACGCCGGATAGAGTGGAGAAAAATGATGCCCAAAACGACGACTATTATTGGTTTTTGGAAGACGGGACGATTGTGGTGAACTTGGATGCCCCAACAGACGAAGTGATGGTATTGGATGTAATCTCCCTCCCATTGCAACAGAAAGCCGAAGAAGAGCTTCGTCAGAAGACGCTTGAAGAGAACGCCGCCGATTTGAAGGCCCTCTGATGCGCCCAGTCATTTTTCACTCAAGCAGCAAAGGAGATAGTATCATGCACAGCACAAAGACGAGTCATGTTTCGGAAAAGGATGTGTTGGTCGCACTGTCGGCGGCACAATCCACGCGTCCGAAGGACTCCGCAAACAATACCCGGAACGAGGAGAAACAGACGACTCCTGAGGGTGGATGTCCACAGAGGACGAGTAGCCATCAGCGGCCAAGGCAATGTTTTGCGCCATTCTTTTCTGCGTGGAAGCATTGCACAACGGTAGGGCGCGCCTCGCGTTCAGAGTTTTGGTTCGGTTTTTTGCAACTGTCGTTGACGTACTTGCTCTTGGAGCAACTCATATTACGTGTGAATCCAGAGATATGCGAGTCTTGGTGGTGGACTTTGGTGTTCGGTGGTCTCTATATTGGGCTCGATTTCATGTGGACGACGCGCCGACTTCACGATATTGGGATGTCCGGGCTGCTTCCGTTAGTAATTCTGTTGGGAACGTTCGCAGTAGGGGTAGGGGCAGTGGGCTATTTCTTCCTTAAATTAGTCATTTTCCCTCTTATGGTTATTGTAATTGTTCTTTGTCTGTGGCCGAGTCAGCCGAGAGAGAACAAGTACGGCCCCGTGCCCTACGTTGAGTGATTGGGCTGTCGGGTGTGGCGTGGATTTGCCGACACTGTGGGCACGAGGAGCCGTATCAAAATCCGGCGGCGGAGGTGGTGTGCCCACAGTGTGGCGTCTTGGGATTCTCGGATGACGTGACCTCTTCCCCCGTGCCGCCGACGACGCCTTCGGCGGGCACGGAAACGGAACCTTCCGAAGATGTTGTTCCCTGTTTGGGGCCTGAGGCGGTTGTCGAGGGCGGACGGGGTGCATTGTCTTCGCAGAGGGAGGTCGTGGGGAACTTTGCGCAGGAGTTGGTTGCCGATGCGGTAGCCAACCCCGACACACCCGAAATGGCGGAGGCGGCGACGGAGGAGACGGAGCCGTGGGTCGCTCTCGTGGCCTGTGGACTTTGCGTACTGGTGTTTGCCTACCAGCGATTCATTGGCCCCACGTTGCTTGAGGTGGATACGGCGTGGGTGGATGAGACCTTCGCTTTTTGGTGGTATGGAGGAAAGGCCGAACAGTGGTGGCAGTGGGTGACGGGAGCCTTTCTCCACGGGGACGGCTTGCATTTGCTGGGAAATATGCTGGCGAGTTGTGGACTCATGTCCGAGGCGGAAAATCGGATCGGTCACTTCTCCATGGTTGGGCTAATTCTCTTGGGGGCGATTGCCGGAAGCTTTGGTGAGTTGCTCTTTCAGTTTTTCTCGGCGGGAACGATGCCGGGTGGCCTGTATTGTGTTGGGTTTAGCGGGGTGGTGTGCGCGTTTGGCGGGGTGTTGCTCTTTAGCAGATCTTTTTGGGTTTTGCCGTTTCTTCTGCCATCGCTCATTCCAACGGAGGCGACCGGGGATGAAGCGTCTCTCATTGCCTATGGTGGGCATCTCGGCGGCTTCTTGTTGGGTGCCTTTTTTGGGTTCATTTCCATCTTTGCGGGGAAACGCACGTTTTTGGTGATTATCGCTATTGTGATATCGCTCCTCTTCGTGTGTGCACTCGTCCTTTTTCTTTTAGTGGCCTTAGGAGACACAGAGGGGCTTTCATAGTTCTTCAGATACTTCCATCATCTGTCAGAATAGGAAGGAACTTAATGGTTTTTTTGGATGAGGAAATCTTGGATTATCAGCAACAGTTGGTCGTTCAGGGGGAGTTTCGGAAACTGTCGCGACGGTATCACACGACGTTTGGCGTTTATCCCGAGCGCGACGATGTATTGCGTCGCACACGCAGATACCTTTTTTGGGCTCAAGTTAAGCGATGGTGTTGTCTTCTTTTCCTGACGCCAATACTGCTCTTTTGTGCATCGGGTGTTCTATTGTTTTTTAGTCCTGATCTGGTCGAAAAGGTGTTAGGCGTTATTTTTGGCGTTGTCGGGGTGAAGGTTTTTCGTCCTTGGCGAAAGGCTTTTCTCAATACACCAAGGAACTGGTTCCGCCCAAAGGCAGAATCCGATTTTTGGTCGAAGAGATCAGAACAACAAAAGAATGGGACTCGGAAGGATGTTTGGTCGTTCGATGAGAAGGGGTTTCTGCTTCATCGCCTTGCTGAGATTTACGAAATCACGATAGAAGAGGTTTAAACGTCCCTTGCGGGGGGTGTTTTGGGAGGTTCTGTATCGGAGAGGGAGATGTAGTGCATCCCAAGAGGAGATGCGGAGCATCCTAGGTTGGGGTGCTCCGCGTTTCGTTGTGAGGGTCGCGCTTGGGGATGGGCTGTGCTAGAATGAGGGCATGGTGTGCGGGTATGACACGGTTTTTGTTCGGTTGAGGTTGGCCCTTTGGGGGTTGGCGGATCGTTGGCGTTCCCGTGGGGCGGAGGCCTCGGGGCCGTGGGGGGAACGGTGGGCGGCGCGGTTGCTGCGGGCGAGGGGGTGTCGGATTCTTGGGCGGAATGTGCGCCCGTGTCGGCATGGGGAGTTGGATTTGGTGGCGTGTCATCGGGGGGTGATTCTTTTTGTGGAGGTGAAGACGCGCCGTGGGGAGGCGTATGGGCGACCGCTGGAGGCGGTGGGGCGGCGCAAGCGGGAGGTGTTGCGGCGGTGTGCCACCCATTGGTTGGCTCAGGAGCGTTTGTTGCGCGCGGAGACGCTTTATCGCTTTGACGCGGTGGAGGTGATCGGGCGCCCCGGCAAGGGGGTGCCGGAGATGCGCTGGGTGCGCGGGCTGGACATGAGCGGAACCCGGGCGCCGGATCTTTTCTGAGGTGGTTTATGGCAGGCGACAAACGGTGGTTGCTTTTTCTTGTCGGCGTTTATTTGGCGGTCTTCGCCGTCTGTGCGGTGTCGCCGACGGATCGTGTGACGTGGTGGGCGGAGAATGCCACCGTGTGGGTGTTCGTGGGATGGACGGCCCTCCTCTACGCGAAGGGGGTGCGTTTCTCCCGCACGGCCTACACGCTGATGACGCTCTTCTTTTGCCTGCATACCATCGGCGGACATTACACCTTTTCGGAGGTGCCGTTTGGCTGGGTGAGCGATTGGCTGGGGGCGGAGCGCAACCATTATGACCGCCTCTGCCACTTTATGGTCGGCGTGTTTGCGCTTCCGATCTACGAGTGGGTGCGGCAACGGTGCGCCGCGTGTCCTCGGGGGCTGGCCTATGGGGTCGGCTGGTTGGGAATCGTGGCGTTTGCGGGATTGTTTGAGATTTTCGAGTGGCTGTATGCCGTGTGCGCTTCGCCGGATGCGGGGGTGGCTTTTCTCGGCTCACAGGGCGACCCGTGGGATGCACAGAAAGACATGCTGGCCGATACGCTTGGGGCGACGGTCACGCTGGGGGTGCATGGGCTGATCACGGGGTGGCGCGCAGGGCGGCCCGCATCCAGCGCAGATCGCGGCGACGCATCGCGGCGCGCTCGGCGGGGGTGGCGTCGTCCGCGTCGGTGAGATGGTCGCACCCGTGGGCGATGTAGAGGACGGTTTCTTCCTCAAAGGTGGTGGTGCCGAGGCGCTCGGAGGCGCGGGCGGCTTCGTCGAGATTGACGTAGAGCTCGCCGATGAGGCCTTCGGGTTCGCCGGGGAAGGGCTCGTACCGCTGGGTGATGACGTCGGTGGGGCCTTCGTGCCCGAGGATGGCCGCATTGACTTCCGCGCTCAGGGCATCGTGAACCAAGTGGATGGTGACTTCGCGCCACGGCGTGGCCGTGCGTGACCAGCGCTGTGCCGCACGGACGCAATAGTCGGCGGCGGCTTGGAGGCGGGCCTTGGAGAGGGGTGGGGTGAGGTGGCCATGGAGTTCGAGGCGGACATCGGTCATGGGAAGGCCTTTCAGTGTTTGGAGGCTGCGGTCGAAAGGGCAACGCCGGCGAGAGTGAGGACGACCCCAAGGAGAATGAGGCCGGTGAGGGGCTCATTCAGCACAAGCGCGGCGGCAAAGACGCCGATCACAGGGTTGAGATAGAGGCAGAGCGTGGCGCGGATGCCGCCGAGGCGGACGACCGCGAGATTCCACGCCGCATAGCAGAGGGCACTGGCGAAGAGTCCGAGGAAGAGCAGCCGCCACAGTCCGCCCCACGCGAGGAGGGGCTCCAGCCGCCAAGCCTCCGCCTCCATGGCGCAAAGCGGGAGCATGAGCAGAAGCCCCCACAGGAAGATTCGGCGGGTCACGGCGAGCTCCCCGGCGGGGTGGGGCACGTGTTGCGGGATGAGGGTGTAAATGGCCCATGTCAGCGCGCCGAGCGCCGCCAAGCCCGCCCCCAGCCATGCGCCTTCGAGCTGCCGGAGGTCGCCGCGCGTGACGGTGAGGGCGACGCCGGCAATGGCCAAGGCAAAGCCGATCCAATAACCCTTCGTCAGGCGTGCCCCTTTGCCGAGGCAGCGGGCGATGAGGGCCGTCATCAGCGGCGCCGTGCAGACGACCACCGAGACCATGCCGGCGCTTCCGTGGATGAGCGCGAGATTCTCAAAGAAAAAGTAGAGCGAGATCCCCAGCGCGCCCGAGAGCGCCAACCGTCCTTCCGTTCGCCAGCCCTGCCATCTGAGCGGGCGGGGGGAGAGCGCCCACAGGGCCGCGTAGCCAACGACAAAGCGCAGAAAAAGGATCTGCGTGGGCGGAAGGGAGGCCAGCAGTTGCTTGGTGGTGACGAAGGTCGTCCCCCAAATCACGACAGCGATGAGGCAGAGGATATAACCGGAAAGGGTGGAATTGCGCATGGCGAAGAGGGGGCGCGGAGGGGCCTACGGTTGGGGAGATGCGACCCTGGCGGGGGTCAGCACGTCATCGCGGGCACACCAAAAGCAGTGGCGCCGGAACGGAGATTGGAAAGGAGCACGGCGCCCGCACCGAGGGTACACCCGTCACCGACGGTTTTCCCGGGCATCACTTTGGCCCCGGTGTGCAGGGTCACACGGTCTCCGAGGCGGGCGTGGCCCCCGACGAAGGCGGTGGTATCCATGCGGAGGAAGGCGCCGGCCCGGACATCGTGCCCCAAGACTGCCCCGGTCTGAAGGAAGGGGAAAGGGCCGGTGGCGGCATCGGCGCCGATGTAGGCAAAGGGCGCAATGACAGCGCCTGGGCCAAGATCGGAGCGGAGGATTTTTGCCTGCGGGTGGAGCAGATCGGCAAAGGTGGCGCCCCGGGCGATGAGACGCTCAACGCAGGCGACCCGGAGATCGTTTCGGCCGATGGCGCAGAGGATGGGCGCCTCCACGGGGGCAGTGTCCACACCGCCGACGATGGGGGGATAGCCTTGAAGCCCGGCCAAGGCGTTGGGGGCGTCATCAATGAAGCCGATGGGCTCCATGCCGGCATCGAGGGCCCAGTGGAAGACCTCGCGGCCGAGGCCGCCGGCCCCGAGAATCAGCACGCGGCGCGCGCTCACTTCCCGGTCTCCCGTTCCTTGGGCAACAGCTCCGCGTAGGCTTGGTAGTGGCGCTTCACGCCCACACCATCGACGAAGCGCCCCACATCAATGAGCAATTGCCCATAAGCGGGGATATAGCGGTCTTTCTCTTCCTTCGTGGAAACGGTGGAGGCGATCAGTCGGGCCATCCGCAACCCCTCTGCCTCGCGTCCCTTTTGGTGGGCGATGCAACGGGCCTCGAAGAAACGCGAGGCGGCGATGTCTTCCGGGGAGCGGGAGGCTTCGACGACTTGGCGCACCAAGGGCTCGGCTTCGGCGTAACGCTTGGCCTCAAAGAGGAAGTCGGCGTATTGGATGAGGTAGGGGAGCGCCTCGGGTGCCAATTCGCCGGCGAGGCGGTAGAAGGGTTCGGCACGGTCGGGTCTGCCGGCCTTTCGGGCGACGGTGGCGGCCTCGAGCACGGCGGGAAGGCTGGGTTGCGCGAGCGCAAAGGCCCGGGCATAGCCTTCGAGGGCTTGGCGGTGTTCGGCGATCTTTTCAAGGTCACGCGCGGAGCGGAGCTCGCGATCGGCGAGTCCCAGCAGGAAGGGGTCGGTGGGATTGCCGCGCGAGGCGTCCCGGTAGTCGCCGAGCATCGCCTTGCGGCGGGCCTCGCGCAGGGCCAAGAGCACCTGCCGTGTCTCCGTTGCGGTCGCTTCCGGCACGGAGACCCACGGCATTTCGGTATCATAGACGCTGGCGAAGTCGGCCAGCAGGCGCTGTCCGCCGAGGCCATCGAAGAGCAATTTCCGGGCTTGGCGGTGTTCGCCGCGGGGGATGCGCGGGGCGATGGGATCTTGCAACGCGGCTTCGATGGCCGCAGGGTCGGCACTGACGCAAGAGGGGAGCAGGAAGACCGGCGACAGGAGATTGACGGAGGCAAGCGCCGCGGCAACGGCGGGGCGGTCAAGCAGATCGACGATCGCGGCGAAGTCGGCCGCAATCGGTTGACGGGAGGCGACGATCTGCCAGCGATTGACCCCCGTCATCCATAGCTGGGCATGGGGGAGGTGCGCGCGCAGAACGCCGAGGCGTTCCATGATCATCCGTGCGTCGAGGGCGCGTGCGTCGAGGTCGTAGACCAAAAGGCCGTTGTCCTTGAGATGGCTCAACGCCGCATCGAGCGCGGCGGCCCCAAAGTAATCGGCCTCTTCCGGAAGCCATGCGGGGGGAAGCTCCACCCAAAGGGCGTCGTACTGGCCGCGGAGGGTGCCGGTCTCATAGGTCGGGAGCGCGGGCGCACCGGCTTGGGGACGCACGGCGATGCGGGCCTCGGCGGCGGGACGGAGGAGGGTGGGGATGAATTGGGAGGCGAAGAGGGAAGCTTCGTCGAGGCCGACGGCACGAACCACACGGCCTTCGCGAAGGGCCACGCCGGCCGTGCCGGTGCCGAGGTAGTGGCTGTCACGTGCCGCGATGGTGGCAAAGGGATTCACCGAGGCGAGGGGCTCCAACCGGGTGCGGTTGGAGAGGAAGTACCAACCAAGGAGGAAGAGTGCCGCGAGGGCGAAGGAGAGGCTTTTGGCCCAGCGCCGGGAGCATTCCACGGCAAGCCACAGCGGGGCGGACAGCAGTGTCCCGACCAAACAGAGGTCTATTAGGGAGACCGTCGCGACGCGTCCGGCAAGAAGTCGGGCCAAAATGAGGCCCAAGCAGGCGCCGATGAAGACCGTGAGGCGCCCGCGCGGCACACCGTTGAGCTTCCAAAGGAACGGAAGAGCGAATGCGATGGGCGCGGCCCACCACAACGCCCGGGCAAGGACGAAGCCGTGCCATGCCTCATAGGTCAGCCCCATGCGCATGGAAAGGAAGGTCCACGCCTTCACGACGCCCTCCGTGTCGCCAAACGTGGCAAAGGCCAGCACCGCAACGAGCGTGCAGAACCCGGCACAGACCTTCGGCCCGACACGTCCGGAGGCGAAGGAAGAAAGAAGCCATGCCACCCCAAGCCCCACCACGACGGAGGCGAGGGCCGCGATGGACCAAAGCCCCATGCCACCCGCCCAAAGGGCGTAGATGCGGGCGGAAAGCCCGCACAGGAGCGATGAGAAAAACGCGAACAGGAAGAGGAGCGAAAGACGGATCATGGTGGGCTCAAGCTTCACGCGGCACGTAACGGCGGCGGTTGTTTCGGGGTTCCAAAAAGATGTCGGAGGAGCGTAGGGCATAACCGACGGTGTTGCGGCCCCAAAGGGCCTCCAAGGCGGCAATGCACTCGGCAGAGGGATCGACGGTCCAAGAGGCGTCGGGCTCAAAGGTGACGGAGCGGCCCGGAAGATCCAGCGTCAAAGACACGGGGAAGCCTCCGGGGTGGGCGGCAAGGAGATCGCGGAGGCGCTCCAGCCGCTCTGCGGAGGGCTTATCGTTGTTCACCTTGCAATGGATGCGGAGACTTTTGCCGAACTTGGCGGGGGCCTCGGTGAGAGGATAGATCTCGCTGGCGAAGAGGGTTGGGTCGCGCCCCTCCTCAAACTTCACACTGCCACAGACGAGCACCGCAGTGTCGGCGACGATGGCGGAGCGGAACTTTTCGTAGGCATCGAAGGCAAGGATCTTGCAGGTGCCGGTGCCGTCGTCGAGCGTGAGTTCGGCCCAAGGACGCTTCGTTTTCTTGGAGATGGCCTCGCGGACGGAGGAGAGATATCCCGCGACGCGAACGGCATCTCCGGACTGGACGGGGTTGGCGGGACGGTGGCTTTCATCGGTTTGCGGGCCGGAGAGTGTGAGCTTCTCCGCTGTGACGGTTTGGAAGGAGCGCACGAGCGACCGGTAGCGATCAACGGGATGACCGGTGAGGTAGACCCCGAGGAAGTCGCGCTCGTCTTGAAGGCGCTCCTTCTCGGGGCGTTCGGGGGCGTCCGGGAGATCCTCGCCTCCGAAAGAGCCGGCATCCGCGCCCCCCAACATATCAAAGAGGGAGGTTTGGCCGCTGGCGCCATCACGGTCGGCATCCGCCACACGTGAAAAGGCGAAGTCAATGCCGTTCAGAAGGCGTCCTTGGTGCGTTTCCGTGAAGCAGGCCATCGCGCCGCTGCGGATCAGGGCTTCGACGGCGCGTTTGCCCACCAGCAACTTGTTGTCGTTGGCGGCTCTGGCCTCCGCACCGCAGAGGCGCTTGCAGAAATCCACGAGGCCTTTGTAGGGGCCGTTGCGGAGGCGTTCGGAGACGATAAGGTCGCCGGCGGCTTCACCGACATTGCGGATGGCGCCGAGTCCGAAGCGGATGGCGTCCTTCCCCTCCGGGAAAAAGTGGCTTCGGGAGGCGTTGACATCGGGGGGGAGCACCCGCAACCCCATGTCCGCGGCGGCACTGACGAGCGCGGGCATCTTGTCGAAATTGCCGATTTCCGACGAGATTTGCGCGCACATGAAGTCCGCCGGATAGTGGGCCTTGAGATAGCCGGTCTGATAGGCCACGTAGGCGTAGCAAACGGAGTGTGACTTGTTGAACGCGTAGGAGGCGAAGGCCTTCCAGTCGCCCCAAATCTTTTCGGCGCGCTTTCGGGCATCCTCTTCGCCCGCGCAGGCGGCCATGAAGTCGGGGTTCTTGAGGCAACCTTCCAGGAACTTGACGTAGAGTTTCTCCATCGTCTCCAGTTGCTTTTTGCCCATCGCCTTGCGCAACGTGTCGGACTCGCCTCGCGTGAAACCTCCCAGCAGACGCGAGAGCAACATCACCTGTTCCTGGTAGACGGTGATGCCGTAGGTGTCCTTGAGGTATTTCTCCATCAGCGGGTGGTCGTAGGTGATTTTCTCCTCGCCGTGCTTACGCTTGATGAAGGACGGGATGTAGGCCATGGGGCCGGGCCGATAGAGGGCGTTCATGGCCACCAAATCCTCGAACCGGTTGGGGCGGAGTGAACGCAAATGGGCCTTCATGCCGTCGGATTCAAACTGGAAGAGGCCGTCCGTTTCGCCGCGGGAGAAGAGTTCAAAGGTCTCTTTGTCATCGATGGGGATCTTCTCCATGTCCACATCCAGGCCGTGCGACTCTTTGATCGAAGCAAGGCAGGCCTTGAGGACGGACAGCGTCTTGAGTCCGAGAAAGTCCATCTTCAGCAAGCCGATGGGCTCAACGAAGTGCCCATCGTATTGCGTGGTCATGAGGCTTTCGTTTGCCGTGGGAATGATGGGGATGGTCTCCATCAGCGGATCGCGGCTGATGATGATGCCGCAGGCATGCACGCCAATGTTGCGTGTGGTTCCCTCCAACCGGACGGCCAATTCCATGATCTCGCGTTTGGTGGGGTCCGGACCGTCCAGCAGTTCCTTGAGCTTGGGATTCTCCTCAAAGGCCTTCTTAAAGGTGATCTTCGGGGCTTCGGGGACGAGGGCGGCGAGTGCGTTGGCCTCGGCGATGGGATAATCCATCACGCGGCAGACGTCTTTGATGGCACTTTTGGGCGCCATGATGCCGAACGTCGCGATGTGCCCCACATGATCCGCCCCATACTTTTGGGTCACCCACTCCAACACTTGGCCGCGCCCATTGTCGTCGAAGTCCACGTCGATATCCGGCATGGAGATGCGATCGGGGTTGAGGAAACGTTCAAACAGCAGGTCGTAACGGATGGGGTCGATATCGGTAATCCGAAGGGCATACGCCACGGCGCTGCCGGCCGCGCTGCCGCGTCCGGGGCCAACGATAACCCCCAAACCACGCGCGGCGGCGATGTAATCCTGAACGATCAGGAAGTACCCCGGGAACCCCATCTGCTTGATGGTGTTGAGCTCGAACTCCAACCGCTCGCGGATCTCCGCCGTCAGTGCGTCCCCGGGCCAACGCTTTGCCGCGCCCTCCCAGGTCAGATGGGACAAATAGTCGCTTTCAAGTTTGATGCGGACGACCTTGTCGTAACCGTCAAACTTGTCATAACGCTCAAACTCCTTCCGCAAGGCCGCCTCGTCAAAGCGCTCGGCGTATGCCTTCTCGGTGCCGAACGACTCCGGAATGGGGAAAACGGGCATGATGGGGGCGGAGTTGAGCTCGTATTCCTCCACCTTTGCGGCCACTTCAAGCGTATTGTGGATTTGCTCCAGGCAGTCCGGAAGCGTGGCGCACATCTCTTCGTAACTCTTGAACCATTCCTGCTGGGAATAGCGAAGGCGCTTGGTGTCCGAGAGTTTCTTTCCCGTGCTCACACAGAGGAGCACATCATGCGCCGGGCCATCTTCCTGCCGCAGGAAGTGAACGTCGTTCGTGGCGATGGTCTTGACGCCGAGTTTCCGGCCAAGGGCCAAAACGCCGGCATTTACCTTGAGCTGGCGCTTGTAGACTTCCTCGTTGAGTTGCTCAGCAAAGCCCGGCACCTCCGAACGGTGCAACATGATTTCGAGATAGTAATCCTCGCCGAAGAGACCTTTGTACCACTGGACGAGACGCTCCGCCTCGTCCATGCGGTCTTCTTCGATCATTCTTGGCACAATCCCCGCCAAGCAGGCCGATGAACAGATAAGCCCTTCGTGATAACGCTCAAGAAGCTCCGTATCAATGCGCGGCCGCCCGTAAAAGCCATCGATGTGCGCAATGGAGATGAGCCGCAGAAGGTTGTGGTAGCCCGTCAGATTCTTGGCCAGCAGGATAAGGTGGTCGCCGCTGCGCACCGTCCGGTCCTTGTGCCCCAAGCGCGCCACGTAGGCTTCGCATCCGAGAATCGGCTTGATGCCTTCTTTGCGGCAAGCGTCGTAAAACGCCTTCAGCCCGTACAGATTTCCGTGATCCGTGATGGCACACGCCGGCATTCCCAGTGCTTTTGCACGTTTCACCAACGCCGGAACCTGGCAAGCGCCGTCCAACAATGAATAACCCGTGTGCACATGCAAATGCACGAACGGCACCGTTGTCTCCGCCTCGCTCTTGGACTCTCCACTCATGCGCCCATTATAGCATGGACCTCCCACCGTTGGAACCGCGGACCAAGTCGACGGACAGGCAACGGCCCGTCACAGTCCGTACGTTTGGTTGATGCCCTTGATGATGAGCCCAATGGCCAAACAGGTGAGAAGCAACCCCATCAACGATTCCAAAGCGTCGAGACCGCGCCGCCCGAGCACGCGTGCGAGCGAACGCCCACAGAGCATGATGGACGTTTGGACCAGCCACGCGAGGGAGACGGCGGCGAGGCAGTTGGGAAGCGTGGCTTGGGGCACGCTGCCACGCAAGGTCGAAAGGATCGCGATCAGACCCGGGCCGCAGATCAGCGGAATCGCAAGCGGCACGATGAAGGGCTCCGCGTTGGATTCCGGGGCGCTCTCCGCCAAGGAGGCAAACACCATCTTGAGCCCTGTGAGGAAGAGAATGACGCCCCCGGCGATGGCAAGGGTTCCGGGCGCGATATGGAGCAGACCAAAGAACGCTCTTCCCGCCGTCAGCGCCAGCAACATCGCGATGAGCGCAAAGACGAGCTCCCGCAACAACACGCGGGTTTGCCGCTCGGGCGGCACATTCCGCAGGGTCGCCATGAACACCGGGAGATTCCCGAAGGGGTCCATGAGCATGAGGAAAAGCATTGCGGTGCTGTAAATAAAGGGGAAATCCATCTTCCAGCTCTATGAAGCGTGAGACGCAAAGCGCCCATCGGGATGGGAAACACGTCGCTCAGCGTCTCTTCCAAAAAGATCTTACAGAATGCCGCTGGAGGTGTCCGCATCCGGAATGGGGCGGAGCGCGGCGAGTTTGGGGCGGGCACCGAAAAGGGCGGTCCCCACGCGGATATCGGTCGCCCCCTCCTCAATGGCCACCTCAAAATCCCCGCTCATGCCCATGGAAAGGTGGGGCAGGTCAAGGCCGAACCGCGAAGCGAGGTCGTCGCGCAACGTCCGGAGGCGTGCAAAGTGAGGCCGGGCGTCTTCGGGGTCGGTACTGAAGGGGGCCATGGTCATGAGGCCGGTGAGCGAGAGCGCTTGGGCATTGGCCAAAATATGCTCGACGGTCTCGGGGAGCGCTTCCGGGGTGAGGCCGTATTTGGAGGGCTCACCGGAAACGTTCACCTCCAGGTAGATTTCCGGGCGGGTGCCGGCCTGTCGGGCGGCGGCCTCAAGCGTGTCAAACAGTTTGATGCTGTCCACGGAGTGGATGGTCTCAAAGAGACGCACGGCGTGGCGTGCCTTGTTGCTCTGAAGGTGGCCAATGAGCTGCCACCGGGCGGCGGCGGGGCACAGCGGAATCTTCCACGCGGCCTCTTGCACCTTGTTTTCCCCGAAGAGCGTCATGCCGGCGTCCACGGCGTCGCGGACGGTTTCGGGGCCATGGGTCTTGGTCACGGCCACAAGGGTGATGTCCTCTCCCACGCGCCCGCTGCGCTTGGCGGCGGCGTCAATGCGGGAAAGGAGCGCTTCGTAAAGGGGAATGAGATCGTTCATGGCAGACAAAGAATCGAACGGGTGAAACGGTCGGCCGCTCATCGCGCCGCGAGGGCTTGCCGCAACGCAAGCGGCGGGCGGCAGGGCTGGTGCGTCTCGGACGAGATGAAGGCGAGGTCGGTGGTGCCCTCCAAGACGCTCTCTCCGGCGGCGTTTCGCACGTCATAGCGGAAGTGGATGGTGGCCCGCACGGGTTCCTCCACGAAGACGTGAACGGTGAGCACTTCGTCGTAGAGGGCCGGGCGATGATAGCGCAGATGAACATCCACAAGCGGGGTCATGACGCCTGCGGCCTCCATCTCGGCATACGAACCGCACCCGAGATGACGGAGGGCCTCGCCGCGCGCCTCTTCAAGGTAGAGAAGATAATTGCCGTGCCAGCAGACCCCCATCTGATCGGTCTCGGCGTAGCGGACACGGACGGTGTGTTCGTAGTGGTAGGGCAACATGGGAGCCTCACTTTTTGGCTTTGCGGGTCCGGGAGGGGGCCTTGATGGCGTGGCGTTCGGCCAAGGCGGGATAGTCGGGGATCTGCCCGCGGTAGCTTCTCACCAAGCGTTTGAGCGCCTCGAACTGACGTTCCGTGAGGAAGTGGCGGTCGTTGAGCTGGCGGGTGAGGCTTTCCAAGAACTCCCGGTCATCGTAGGTCCGCTTGCCGCGCTTGACGGGCTCGGCCCATTCGGTGACGTGGTCAAACGCCTTCAAGAGGTCTTTGGCGGCCGCTTCGTTGTCGGGGTGCGCGGTGTCTTCCGCCGGCACGGCAATCCGGCGCAGCAGGGCCAATTGTTTCGGCGAGAGGTCACCCTTTCGGGCGAATTGATCGCGCACGGATTCGGTGAAGCGCTTTTCCCACGCGGAGAGCTCGCGGCCTTCCAGCGCATCGAAGAGGGATTGCACTTCGGCCTTGTCGAGCGTCGGGGGAAGGGGCCCGACCACGTCTTCCAGCTGAGGCAGTTGGTCACGATACGAAATGGCCATGCGCGTGAGGGTCGCCAGCTGGGCCTTGGTCAGCGCCTCACCTTGGGCGACGGTGCCGCGCATTTCTTCGAAGAACGCCTGATCGTCCCACGAGACCTTCCCGGTCTTGGTGAGGGTGGGAGCCTTCCACTCGCGCACCTGCGCCAACTGGTCGAGCACGGGCCCCACACGCTTGGGGTCGGCGGCGAGCCATTCGGTGAGCTTGGCGTAAAAATCGGACACCTTCTGTTCCCAATCCAGCGAACCATCGGCGACCTTGTCGAGGGCATCTTCCATTTGCGCGGTGAACTCCACGTTCACGAAGTCCGGCATTTGGGCGAGGAGATAATCCGTGGCGGCAATGCCCATGTCGGTGGGCGTGAGCACGTGCCCCTTGCCGCTCTTCACATAATCGCGGGCCAAGAGGGTGCGCACGGTGGCGGCGTAGGTCGAGGGGCGGCCGATGCCGTTTTCTTCCAGGGCCTTGACGAGGGAGGCTTCGTTGTAGCGGGCCGGCGGCTGAGTCTCTTTCCCTTCGCAGAGCCATTCGCGGCAACGCACGCAATCGCCTTTGTCGAGGGCTGGCAATGCTTTGACGTCACCCTCTTCGCCCTCGTCCTTGCCGTGCGACCACACGTTCAGATAGCCCTTGAAGACCACCTTTTGCGCGGAGGCGGTGAAGCGGTAGGCGTGGCGCGTGGGCGGGGGGACGGTCGGCTCGAAGGTCAGGGTTGTGCGCTCGAAACGGGCGGCGGCCATTTGGCTGGCCACAAAGCGCCGCCAAATGAGGTCGTAAAGCTTGGCTTGCTGGGGCTCCACGCCCTCCAGCTTCGGCTTCGTCACGTCGGTGGGGCGGATCGGTTCGTGGGCCTCTTGGGCGTTCTTTACCTTGTTGCCGTAGAAGTTGGGGGTGGCGGGCACACATTCTTTGCCGAACAGGCGCGCGATCTCCGCCTCCACCGCACCGCGGATGGAGGCGCTCACGGTGTACCCATCGGTACGCATATAGGTGATGTGCCCCTCTTCGTAGAGCGCTTGGGCGATGCGCATGGTCTGGTCGGGCGAATAGCCCAAATGGGTGGCGGCGGCCTGCTGGAGGGTGGAGGTGATGAAGGGCGGCTGGGGCCGCTTGCCCACCGTCTTGCGCTCCACGGAGAGCACACGCACGTCGCGCCCTCGGAGGTCTTCCAAGTAGGCGTTGGCGGTGGTTTCCTCAGCGATGCCCTGCACCTCCTTGTCATAGGCCATGAATTTGGGCGCCGTGCCATCAACGGAGGCCAACCGGGCATCGAAGGCGCACGCCCCCTTTTCCAAGCGGGCGCCCAAGAGCCAATAAGGGGTGGGGCGGAAGGCCTGCACCGCGCGTTCGCGGTCAACAATCAGGCGCAGGGCCACCGATTGCACACGCCCCGCGCTGCGGGCTCCGCGCACGGTGTTGGAGATGAGTTTGGAAATCTTGAACCCCGAAAGCCGATCCTCAATCCGTCGGGCCTGCTGGGCGTTCACAAGGTTGGTGTCGATTTCCGTGGGGTTCGCCAGCGCGTCGAGCACGGCCCCCTTCGTCACCTCGTTGTAGCGCACGCGGAAGAAGCGCCGCTCGCCCGGGACATCCTTCAGCACTTCGTAAAGGTGCCAAGCGATGCTCTCACCCTCTCGGTCAGGGTCGCTTGCGAGATAAACCGTCGTGGCTTTGGCGGTGGCCTTGCGCAAATCGTCCACAACCTTCTGCTTGTCCTTCGGGATCACGTAATTGGGCGCAAAATGGTCGGAGACGTTCACGCCAAGCACAAATTGCGGCAAATCGCGGATATGCCCCACCGAGGCCATGACCATGGTCTCTTTCGACACGTAGGAGGCAATCTTCTTCGCCTTGCTGGGCGATTCCACGATAATGAGCGAACGGTTCTTCTTGGCTGCCATCGAAAAGGGTCCTTTCGGAAAAGTCCCTAAAGCAATAGCACTCTCCCGTGCCTCTTGGCAAGCCTTTTTTCTCCCCAAGTCCCCTATACTATATTCTATAGTATAAAGTGCGGCGCGATGGCCGACGTTGGCCGCAAACTCCAAAAACCTGCGCGAAGGGAACCCCTAAAACCCCCGATCCCGGTCATAGGATTAAGATGGGGCAATGCGGGCGTTGTCGAAGCCTACCGTCCTTCATCCCCAAGTGCTCCGTATCTCCCCATGGGATGCACTGCATCTCCCTATGAGACATGCCGTGCCACGATTGGAACCCCTCTGCAGGCTTGGTGGAGCGTCTCGGTCTTATAAGGTGAACGCCTTGTCACCTTGCCTGCTTCACATACGTTGAGAAAGAACTTGCAGTCGCTATCGGTTGTGCGATAAAGTTACTGGTATGTCTTTTATGTTTAGGACTGTGAAGGGAACTTTTGCGATTGGTTGTTACATGAGAGAGGAATGCTAAGAGATGAAAGCAATTTGGTGCCTTCCATTGTGTCTCCTTTTGGGGTGTACGAATTATTCCGGGTTCTTGTCGTCTCGCTGGAATCCGCCCATCGTTTCGCCGCCGCCGGTTCCGGGGTCTATGGTTTCAATTGGTTTTATCGGTCTTGGATTCCGCGAACACCTTGGTTATGCATCAACGGGGGAGCGCCCTTTCATCCAAGGTCGGCTTCTGCAAATAGGAAAACCTCGCGATTCGCAGGGAGCCTATTATCCCCATTCCCCATGCCGCCCAATTCGGGTGGAGATTAGTATTTGCCATCGTGAAGGGGATGACCGCTTTAAGTACGACTACCTACTGTTTGTGCACCGGTTGCCGGCGGAGCTCGTCATCAAATCGGTGAACCGGGTTACAGGCGAAGAGGAATTGGCTTGGCCTGCCAACATCATGATGTCAGGGTCGCACTATTCATGGATTACGCCCTTCCCCGAAAACACCACCATCACGCTGACGGAGTTGTTTTGGGTTTCCGGCGCAAGCGATTATCGGAAGACGCACGATCTTTATATTGTTTATTGGAATGAGGAGGTTCGCGTAGAGACGCCGCTTGAGGTCGAGGAAATACCGTGGTGATGGTGTGGTGAAAGACCAATGCCCTCCACTGTTGCTTCAATTTCGAGAGCGCCTTGCCCCGTTTTCACGGCGGTTTCCGTCAATTGTTCTTTAGCAGCCCAATGGGACCACGGTTTGTATGGGTATAATGTCTTTGAATGCGGTGGTGTTATGAGGAGTGCATTGGGTCACTTTGTCAAAGGAGAGAGGTGATGTTCCGTAACTTACCTACACATCTTGTGGTCTTGGCACTCCTGTTGATTTCAGGATGCTTATCAGCACCGACAAATACACGGACTTGGAAACTTCGCCTAACGGATAGGACATTGGAGTTTGAAGAACCCGTTACGTTTTCTGTCCCAGTTTCATCAATTGGGGAAAAGCGTCTTGCAACGCATGTGGAGGGGATTGTCAAAGACAATTTGAGGGATGCACCATTCTTGGTAGAAGTCGAGTTGGATGACGTGGATAATTTGTCTTCGTGCTCATATTGGAAAATGATGCATTCCGTATTGGACTATTTGTGCATCGGAGGGAGAGTGAAGGTGCACATGAAGACAGGGGGAGCACCCATTGAATATATGTATGCCACGGAATATCCTTCAGGCTCGCCCGAGGAAATAATCAATGGCAACTTTCCTTACAGAGTTCTCGGCGAAAACAATTACCTTTTGATGGCTGAAACCTACTTCGTAATCAACGGACAACGGTATGAGCATGGAGAGACGCTAGATAAAGAGTTGCAACGTTGTCTCCAAAAGGCGCCGTTGATTGTTTTCCTTACGCCTCGAGTAAAGATAAAAGAGGTGATTGTCTTTTTGCAGTCATTAAACATGACGTCCTTTCCTCTCGGTTTTTTGCCATTGCCGTCTTGGGAACGTTGACCCAAAGGTTATGGAGGTGGTGAAGATGCGGCGAATAGGGTTTGCGGGCAGGCTTGCTTCTCGCAGAACAAGGACACGAATGAGCGAGAGGCACATATCGATGGGGAAATGGATTGTTTGTCCCTTGTTGCTCATGGGCTTCGCCTGTCTTGCCGGCCAGCAGGTTCTCCCTCATTCGGAGGAGGCGAATGTGTCCCATCTTCACTTCGATTATCTCCCGTCTTCAACGAATGTATCAACAAGAATAGACGTTCGTTTTGACGTAAAACCGGTGGTTGTGCCGACGGGTGAACGTTTGACGGTGTGGATTCAACTTGCGAATCGAGGTGAACTTCCCGTCGATGTTGGGGCACTTCCGGTCGACTCGTTTATGGAAAAGATGAATGTGGCAACGAAGGCATGGGCGCCGATGAGGGAAGATCTTCCCGCGCTCTCAAAGAGAGACGGAATCTATCTCTCTGAGGGGATTAAAGGCTTTTATCCGCTAAGTCAGGTAGAGGCAATGAAGGTGACGGTTTTAAAAGAAGGACGGGCGTGGCGCTCTGAGGGATGTGTCCCTCCCGCTTACATGTTGCGAAGTGGAATGACGGTTGTTTTCTCGCAGGAACTCACGTTTCTGAGAGAGGGGCGGTGGCGATTGTATTATCGTGTCAATGGAAAGATCTATGGCCGAGACATTATCAGCCAAGAGCGAAAGGGCCGATGAAGCAGACTCTTCACGGGTTACAAAGGGAGAAGGCATGTTGGGGAAGATTGCCATGAAGTTGAAGTTTCGCTGTTGCTTCTTTTGGGGGATGGGCGTCTTTTTTCTCCTTCTGCTTCTCTTCGTCGGAGGAGCCTTGTTGCAGCCATTCCTGCTCCGGAATGCGATATTTGGGGAGGCTCGCAGTCAGCTGCATTTGGAATCGGTTGAGTGTGAGAAATTATCCCAATCGGTTGAGCCATTCATTTTCGGCCCGTCGGGTTACGCTTGCTTGATACGCCTGAAGACGTCGTGGAAATTGCCTGACAGTATGCGACGGATAAGGGAGGCAGAGGCGTGCAGACATCTTTTGGATAGGAGTGCACGTTCTACCGGAATCTCCTTCAATCCTTCTGATGCGCGTTGTTATTGGGCGCCTTATCGTAAGGGGACACGTCAAGGTGAACTTGCGATTGTCTATGACGACAAGCAATCACTCCTGTGGATTCATGTGTGGATTTAAGGGGTAAAGCTGTTTTAGCCCGTGTCATGGAGATCACACATTGGGTAGGGAACCTTCTTTGCCGTGTCGCCCCCCGCCCATTGTCCTTTGATTGCCGGGAGGGCGAACGTGCTTTTTCTGTGATAAACTATGCGCCCATTTCATCCTACGTTCAACGAGAGACGGAGAGTTATCACATGGCAGAGACGATCGTGGCAACCGTGAATGGCGAACCTATCCCGCAGCAAGCGGTGGATTTTGAATTGCAGCGCCTCATTCACTTTTATCAGCAGCAGGGAATGCCGGAGCATCAGATCCGCCAGCAGCTCGACACGTTGCGTGCGCGTGCCCTGGAGCAGGCGATTGGCACCAAGTTGCTCATTGATGAGGCTCGGCGGCTGGATATCCCCGTGTCGGGGGAGGAGTTGGACGCGCAGTTCGAGACGTATGTGCAGCAGTTCGGCGGAGACCGTGAGAAGCTGGTCAAGGCGATTGAGGCGCAGGGGATGACCGTGGAGGGGTTCAAGCAGGAGTTGCGCCAAGGGGCGATGATCAACAAGCTCATCGACCGCGTGTGCGCCGATGCCCCGCAACCGACGGAAGAGGACATCAAGGCTCATTATGAGGCGCACAAGGATGAGTATGTGACGCAGGATCGCGTCCTTGCGCAGCATATTCTCGTCAAGCCCGACGGCGACAAGCCGGAGGACAAAGCCGCGGCGAAGGCGAAGCTGGAGGTCATCCGCAACCGCATCGTGAATGGGGAGAGCACGTTTGCCGACGAGGCGAAGGCGCATTCCGATTGCCCCAGCGGCAAGTCCAATGGTGGTTCGTTGGGTTGGTTTGGCCGCGGCATGATGGTGAAGCCCTTTGAGGATGTGGCGTTCACGCTGGCGTTGAATACGGTGTCCGACATTCTGGAGACGCAGTTTGGCTATCACATCATCGTGAAGACCGGAGAGGAGAAGGGGCACACGCCCACGCTCGACGAGATCCACGACAAGGTGCGCGATTTCCTCTTCCACACCGCACGCGGACAGGCCGTCTCCGACCACGTGGCCGAACTCCGCGCGAAGGCCGATGTGAAGATCGGGTAATCCCGCACGCCCCTCGCTTCCGCGTTGTCCCATTGAAGAGGTGGCCATGATTGACCGCATTTCCCTTGAGCTCAACATCTCCCCCCGGCAAGTCGCCGCCGTCGCCAGACTGTTGGAGGAGGGGTGCACCGTGCCGTTCATCGCGCGTTACCGGAAGGAGGCCCATGGCAACTTGGACGAGGTGCAGATCGGCGCCATTCAGGAACGCTTGGCCTATCATCGAGAGTTGGAGGCGCGCCGTGAGACGGTGCTCTCTTCCATCATCCAACAAGGGAAGCTGACCGACGAGCTCAAGGCGCGCATTCTTGCGTGTACCACACGCACCGCGCTGGAAGATCTCTATCTGCCGTATCGGCCCAAGCGCCGCACACGCGCCATGATCGCCCGCGAACGCGGCCTCGAGCCTTTGGCCGAACGTATCTTGGCCCAAGCCGAGGGCGATCCGGAAGCCGAGGCCGCCGCATACGTCGATGCCGCGAAGGAGGTGCCCGATGTCGCCTCCGCGCTCAAGGGCGCGCGCGACATCGTCGCCGAGCGCATGGCCGAATCCTCCGAGGTGCGCGGATTTGCCCGTGAGTGGTTGGCCACCCATGGCACGGTCCGCTCCGAGGCGGCCGACCCCGAGAATGCCCAGCCCACCAAGTTTGAGCAGTACTACGACTTCTCCGAAGCCGTCGCCACCATCCCCTCGCACCGCTTTTTGGCCATCAAGCGCGGCGAGGCCGAGGGGGTGCTCCGCTCCACGCTGGAGGTCGATGGCGACCCCGTGGTGCGCAAGGCCTTGGAGCTTTTTGCCTTGCGTGAGGGAAGTCCGTGGGCAGACCACCTGCGCACGGCGGCGGAGGATGCCTACCGCCGACTCATTGCCCCGAGTGTCGAGCTTGATGTGGCGGTGGAGCTCAAACAACGTTCCGATCGTGCGGCGGTGGAGGTGTTCGCGGAGAACCTGCGCCATTTGCTCCTTCAGGCCCCTCTTGGGGAGCGGAGCGTCCTGGGTGTCGACCCCGGTGTGCGCACCGGTTGCAAGTGCGCCGCGCTGGACGCGACCGGAAAGTTTCTCCAAAACGTTACCATCTACCTTTCGCAAGGTTCGCAACGGGAGGCCGAGGCGGCGATGGAGCTGCTCCGGCTCGTGGCGCGTCATCGGCCCTACGCCGTCGCGGTGGGCAATGGCACCGCAGGGCGTGAAACGGAGCGTTTCGTCCGGCGCGTGTTGCGGGAAAGCGGCAATGAGGATGTGCTCGTGGTTTCCGTGAGTGAGGCGGGGGCCTCGGTCTATTCCGCCAGCGAAGTCGCGCGCGAAGAGTTCCCCGAGTTGGATCTCACCGTCCGCGGGGCCATCTCCATTGGCCGCCGACTGCAAGATCCGCTGGCGGAGCTTGTGAAGATCGACCCCAAGGCCATCGGCGTTGGGCAATATCAGCACGATGTGAACCAAACGTTGCTCGGCGCCAAACTCGACGAGGTGGTGGTGAGTTGCGTCAACCGTGTGGGCGTGGAGCTCAATACGGCCAGCGCCCCGTTGCTCACCCGTGTGTCGGGCATTGGCCCTGCCATGGCCCGAAAGATTGTGGACTATCGCAATGAGCACGGCGCCTTCCGCTCCCGCGGGGAATTGTTGCGCGTGCCGGGGCTTGGCGCCAAAACCTTTGAGCAATGCGCGGGCTTCCTGCGGATTCGCGAAAGCGAAAATCCGCTCGATCGCTCGGCGGTTCACCCCGAACGCTACGCACTCGTGCGCCGCATGGCCGAAGACGCGGGGTTCACGCTGGAGCATCTCGTGGGCAACGCCGAGGCCGTGGGCCGCATTCAGGCCAGCCGATATGAGAGTGACGATGTGGGCGCCCTCACCCTTCGGGACATTCTCGATGAACTCCGCAAACCGGGACGCGATCCCCGTGCGGTCTTTGAGCCGCCCGCCTTCCGTGAGGATGTCTGCACCATCGAGGACGTCCGCCCCGGCATGACGCTCGAGGGGATTGTGACCAACGTCACGGCCTTTGGCGCCTTTGTGGATATCGGCGTCCATCAGGATGGGCTCGTCCACGTCTCCGAGCTGTCCGAGCGGTACGTCAGCGACCCCGCCGAGGTGGTGAAAGCCGGCGACAAACTCAAGGTGCGCGTGCTCGATGTGGATTTGGCCCGCAAGCGGATTTCCCTCTCCGCCCGTCCTGAACGCAAGGGCGCCGCGCCGCGAGGCTCGCGCGGCGGTCGCGATGCCGGAGGACGCGGTGCCCCGCGTTATGGCAATCCCCGCGGCCCGCGTTCCCAAGGGGCTCAGTTCTCCAACAACCCCTTCGCCAACCTTTGAGGCAATGATGGGAAACGTTCCGGCCACACTTCTGCTGGCGCCTTTGCGCGGGGTCACGGGACTGTCGTTCCGGCAGGCTTTCTGTGCGCACATGACCGGGCTTGACGGCGCGGTGGCGCCTTTCATCGCAACGGTGGCCGGGGAAAAGGTGAAGCCGGAGGTGTTGCGCGGCATTGAGCCCGCCGTGCAGCCGCCGGGGCTTCCGCTGATTCCGCAGGTGATTGGCAAAGACCCGGGGCAATTGCGCGTGATGTTGCGTGCGATGCAGGCCTTGGGCTATGCCGACGTGGACCTCAATGCGGGGTGTCCTTGGCCCTTCGTGGCGAAGAAGGGGCGCGGGTCGGGCCTTTTGCGCGACGAAGCGGCCCTCGCCGCCATGCTGGAGGCCGGATGTGAGGTGTTGGGCCCCGGGCATTTCTCGGTGAAGGTGCGGTTGGGGCTCGATGAGAAGACGCTGCTTCTTCGCCGTTTGCCGCTGATCCAGCAATTCCCCCTACGGGAGCTGTGCGTCCACCCCAGGACGGCGCGGCAGATGTATGAGGGCACGGTTGATCTCGATGCCTTTGCCCGCGTGACGGAGAGGTGTACGCTCCCGCTCGTCTACAATGGCGACATCCGCACCTTGGCGGATTTTCGGCGCCTTTCTGAGCGTTTCCCGCAGGTGTCGCGCTGGATGTTGGGCCGTGGGTTGGTGGCCAATCCCTTCCTTGCCGAGAGTATCCGCGCCGGACGCGACATGCGCGATTGTGACCGTTTTTTGGCTTGGCACGCGGACGTGGTGGCGCGGTATGCCGAGACCTCGCCCGGCGATCACGCGCTGTTGGGCCACCTCAAGGAGCTGTGGTCGTATCTCGCGCCGACCTTCGCCGATGGGCGCCGCCTGTGGGATGGGCTTAAGCTCACCCGCACGCGGGCGGAGTTCGAGCGGGTGTTGGCCCTTTCGCCGCTCCGATGGGCGGAATCTCCCGCCTGACTCGGCGGTGCCGTGATTTCCCGTTGTTTTATGGCGGCTTAAGCCGCCGAGGTGCAATATGTTCCAGACCGCGATTCAGATTCTTGCCATTTTTTCCATGATTGGCGTGGGCGTTTTGGCGGCGCGCCGGAAGTGGTTTTCGGAGGATTTCTCCACCCAGCTTTCCAAGTTGTTGCTTCGGGTGTTTTATCCCTCGTTGCTCTTCTCGGCGATTCTGCGGAAGTATACGCTTTCGGGGCTGGCGGAGAATTGGATTCTTCCGGTGGGCGCGGTGGGCATCGTGGCTGTGGGGTGGAGCGTGGGGTGGGTGGCCAAACGCTTCTTTGTGCGCCATTTCCGTGCGCCGACGCGCCGGGCCTTCCATTTTGCCTGCGCCATGAACAATTATTCCTTCCTTCCCATCATGATTGTGGCCGGGACGCCGCTGGGTGAGGCCGGCGTGGCGATGGTGGCCTTGACCACGATTGGCTCGGACACGCTGATGTGGACCTTGGGCTTTCGGACATTCACGGGGCGGCGCATTCATCTTGCGTCTTTGCCGCAACTCCTGATGCGCCCGCCGATCATGGCCTTGTTCTCCGCCATTGTGGCGTTGGTGGCGTTGCACATGGTGGGCGTTGGGCCGGAGCATCTGATGGCCTTCCAACCCACGCGGGTGACGCTCGACACGCTCTACACGTATCTTGGCGGCGCCACCATTCCCACCAGTGCGATTGTTTGCGGAATGCGGCTGGGCCTGCTGAACGCCAAGGGCCTTTTCACGCCCCTCCAAATGGCCGTCACGGCCCTGCGCATGGTGGTGATTCCGGCCATTGTCATTGCGGTGCTGAGCTTGCTGCCCCTCACGCCGGATCAGCGGACGGTCTTCGGCATCATTGCGTTGATGCCCGGGGCGATGGTGGGCGTTTCCATGGCTGAGGTTTACGGCGGCGACATTCCGTTCATTTCCGCGATGATCCTCAACACGCACCTCGCCTGCATCCTCACCGTCCCGCTGGGCTTGTGGGCGCTCTCTGCCTTGGCCTGACGTCGGGTAGGGGCGATGCCCGAACCCTCCGTATCTCGATGGGAGATACGGAGCATCCCGCACGCTGATACGGAGCCTTCCCCGAAAGCGTGCGGAAGGCGGGGTGGAGTGGAGGGGCTCAGAGTCCGAGAAGCCGCGCGGCGTTGCCGCCGAAAAGGGCTTCGGAGCGGGCGGGGGAGAGCCCCCACGAGGCAATGCGGGCGGCGTGTTCGGCAGGGCGTGACCACGGCCAGTCGCTGCCAAAGAGGATGTAGTCCTGCGGATGCTCCAGCGCAAAACGGCGGATCAGGTTTTCGGTGCCGCCGTTGGGCTGGTAGGAAAGGTCCACATAGATCTTGCGCCCAAGCAGGAGTTTTTCCGCTTCGGGGTTCCGCCAGGCGGCACAGTGCGCGCAGATCATGCGCAGGCCGGGCACATGGCGGTGGACGCGGAGAATCTGCGCGGGGGAGGCCATGTCTTCCCAGCCGTAGGAGACGTCGTGCCCCGTGTGGCAGAGCACGGGGAGCCCGGCATCGGTGACCATGCGCAGAAAACGGATCATCACGCGGCTGTCCAGCCGGACATTCTGAAAGTAGGGGTGCAGCTTGAGCATCCGGACGCCGAGGGAGAGAAGCGTGCGCAGGTGGGCTTCCGCCTCCGGATCGGCCGGATGGAGCGAGGCGCAGGGAATCACGCGGCGGGCGGCCTCTTCCCCGCACGCCCCGGAGCGGATCGCCGTGAGGAAGCGCACCATATAACCGTATTGCTCGGGGCGGACGGCGATGGGGCAGACGGCGAAGCGGTCAAAGCCGTCTTCGCATTCTTGGCGCACCAAGTCGTCGAGGGTGCCGTTGCCATGGGGGGTGACGGGGCAGTCGCGGCGGGCTTTGGCGACCAATCCCGCGAGCACTTCGGGGGCTTTGTGGGCCGAAAAGGCATGGGTGTGGATGTCAATGCGCATACAAGATCCCTTTCCTGTCAGGTTTAAGCCTTCAGGCGAAAGGCGCAATCGTAAATGGGGTCACCCTTGGAGAGGAAGAGACGTTCAAAATCCGTCTGCTCATCCTCCGGGCGGATCAAGGCGGGCACTTCCTCGAAGCGGGGGTCTTCGGAAAGGAATCGCGCCATTTCCCGGAAGTAGTCCTCATGGTCGGTGGAGATGTACATCGTGCCGCCGGGCACAAAGATGCGGGCGAGCGTGTCGCACATTTCCCGTTGGAAAAAGCGGTTCTTGTGGTGGCGGCGCTTCGGCCACGGATCAGGGAAAAAGAGATAGAGGGCGCGGACGCAGCGATCGGGCAGCAATTCCCGAACGAAGCGGCCCGCCTCCACGCGCACAATCGTGAGATTGTCGAGCGCGCCTTGTTGGGCCTTTTTGGAACACTTTCGGACGCGCTCCATCATGCGCTCCACGCCAAAATAGCGGACTTCGGGGTGTTTGGCGGCATTGGCGGCAATGAATCGGCCATTTCCGCAACCGATCTCGATTTCCAACGGCACACCCTCGGGCACGAAAACACGAAGGTCAAACGTTTGATCGGTTTCCTTCAATTCGATGACATGCGGCAGAATCTCTTCCATGGCGCGCTATTCTATCACAGGCCGCCAACCACCCGTGCGGAAGGATGGACGGACGCCTGCCCAACGCGGGAGGCCCAAACGGAATCTGTACGCAATTTCCGGTATGTGGTACGATAGGTGCATGGTGTTTGCGAGAGGACGTGTATGGAAGGCGTGGAGGGCTGGAGTTCTCCGCGGGTGTTGCATATGCAAGAACATTGAGTTGTGCGATGACGATGTTTGCGATGAACAGACGGTTTCGGCCTTGATGGAAACGCTGGAGGTTGTATGAAAAAGCCGTTTCATTGCGCAACGAAGAAAGACTACGATCGGATTTTGACTCGCGTTGTCTTTATGGAATTCCTACTTTTTATGGGGAAGGTTTTGGGTTATTTCATTTCGGTGGTGGGAACTCTTAGTCTTGTTGGATTTTACATAACGCTTGTTCCTGTTGGGATTTTTCGTCTTCTCTGTTTGCTATCGCATCTCATCATTGCCTTACTATTGTCTTTTATGTGGATGAAACTCACGAGACGTTGCACTTATCCAAAAGGTGTTGAAATAATCGGGCCGTGTGATTGTTGCGACCGGAATACGCTTTCCAAGGTTGGTATTGGGGTGGATGAGAGTGATATGAAAACAGCCGAGATCGTTTGCAGTGTGTGCGGTCGGACATTGGCAAGACAGACGTGGTATATAGGGGGATGTGGAGGTGAAGGATAACGCCCTAATCGACAACCGATGGGTTGAGCCATGTTGAAACACTTGTTCACGGTTGTTTCTTGTTTACTACTGTTGGGAGGGTGTTTGCCTTCTCGCGGTGTTCGGGTGTCGATGGCCGCGCAAACCAATGGAACGCTTGGAATCCCTGTAAGTTGTGAGTGCCAAACCGAATCGACAAGCCCATCGACAGGGGCCATTAGATTTATCGTCGTTGTAACGAATGAAGGAGAATCCCCAATCTATTTTTATTCACCGCATTACTCGCAAGGTGCAGATGTCTTAGCCTTCGAGGTCAAAGACAATTTGTCGAGCCGTTATATCAACAGACAGGGCGCGTGGATCAGAAATCTTCCTAATCAGATCTTTGTGCTTCAGCCGGAAGAATCCACCTTTTTCCCGATTGTTTTGCCTTCTCGAGAATGGGAGGGGTTTTCTTGCACCCCGGTGGATCACGTTCGTGCCGTTTTTGCGTATTCCACGGATGAGTCAATGGATGCACGGCATCTATCGACATCACGATGGTACAGGGCCAAAAACCTATTGTTTGGCCTTCCTTTTTCGTCTTGCTCCCGTCCGGACGACGCTCTCGATGCGTGTGTTCCAGAAGTCCTATTTGAAGAAGACAACGGAGGTGAACGGTGACCCCAAAAATGGACGCTTTGTCGTTTATGCCGATTGTCTACCCATGACGTTGAGGGGGATGAAATGGTGAGGTGTTTTCCTTTCAACTCCACTAGGTGTTCCTGTATAGAATTAGGAGAATGAACCATGGCAACGTCCACAATGTTTCTTCTTGATTTGCTTGAGCAGCATGGGGATATTCGGCGAAAGCGTGTCCCTTTTCGACGTTCTTTTTGGCTTGTTGAGGCTCAAACATGTGAGGAGGCTTGGCGAAAAGTCTACGAAATGAGGCCCGCCGTGGGAGATGATGGGAAATTCGCCGCGGTACTCAACCTTGTGCCTGTCCAAATAGTTGATGAGAGGACGATGCACCTATTTTCCAACGTAAGGCCGTGGCCAAAGAAGTTGAAGTTCCGAAAGGTGGTCAAATGTTTGGATCGGAAAACGGCATTGCATGAAGTGATGGATTGGGAGCAACTCGTTTGTAGTCTCTTGCCTGAAGAGGCAAACAAACCTGAGAAATATTTTCTTCTTGCGACTTTGACGACTCAACGGCTCCCCTCGGGAAAGAGGAATGTGGTACATGGTTTTTGGAGAGTTTGTGCCCCATGCGCCGTTGAAGCCTATCATAACGGGGTGGATAGCATTAAACGATGGCTGCGAGAGAAGTCGACAGCAGGTATTGGTTATGACTTTCTCGGGGTCGGAGCGATGGATGTTTCGAAAGATGAGCGTCTCGCATCTGAGGTTAGGTGTATCCTCCCATGCTTTGACAAGTTCGAGAAGCGTCTTCGTGACCGCAAGATTTTCCTCAGAAACTTGGAGAGGCGCTATGGAAGGAGCCAATTTATGAAACGCGACAACTTGTGATGGTCGCTATGAGTTGTGGTTGGCAGGAAAGAGGTCAAAATAGGAGCACCGTATGGGCAAATGTAATCTTCGGCGTGTTGCGTTCTTTTTCGTGGTGTTGCTCTTCACGGTTGTGTCTATTTTTCTTCTTATGAATCTCCATGTGTTGTCTGCTCCCTGCTGACAAGTGAGGCCCCCTCTGCTCAAGGGAGCGGAAGGAGTGTTTCGAGTACACGGATTACCGAAGGCGGCGTCTGAGAAGGACAAAGAGGCGTTCGATGGCGGTCGCCAAGAGGAAGACCAGCAGGATGGCCACGCCGGCCATGCCATATTCATAGTTTTGGATGCCATTGGCGACCACAAATCCGATACCTCCGGCGCCGACCATGCCGAGAATGGCACATTCGGCAAAGTTGATTTCCAGACGCATCCCGATCCATGCGACGATGGGGGCAAGCGCGGAGGGTAGGACGGCATTGAGGAAAACGCCCACGCGGCCTACGCCAGTGGCCTCCAAGGCCTCCAGTGTCTCGGCCGGGATGTCTTCGAAACTTTGCGCGAAGGCGCGCGTGAAGAAGGCGGTGGTATGGACGCAGAGGCCGGCAATGCCTGCCGCCGGGCCCATGCCGAGGCAAACCATCATGAGGAGTACCCACACCGGCGTTGGAACGGCGCGCAGGAAGGTGAAGAAGGCTTGCACGGTTCGGGCAAGCCCGCGGATACGGAAGACATTGTCCGCCGCGAACATTCCGAAGAAGAGCCCGAGCAACATGCCATAGAAGGTGGAAAGGAGTGCGACACAGAGGGTTTCAAGAAGTGCCGAGAGGATGAGTTCCCAGCGTGTGAAATCAAGGTGGGCCAACTTCCAGAAGACGCCCCCGAGGTCGGGTACGCGGGAGGCGAGGCGTAACCAAGGAAGGTCGAGATAGAGGAGGCAGAGGAGTGCCAATCCGGCGGTGCCGCAGAGAAACGCCGGGATAAGTCGGTTCCCGCGAGCACAACCCACACGGATGCGTTCGGGACGGGCAGGGGTGTCGGTGGGTAAAATCATCGTGAGAGCTCCCGGCGCAGCCATCCCGTGATGGCATCCACGGCGATGACCAGCGCACCAATCAGAAGGATAATGAAAAAGGCGACGTGGTAATTGAAGCTTTTGATGTAGGAGAAGAGCACAAGGCCAACGCCGCCGCCGCCGACCATGCCAACCACGGCGGATGCGCGGATGTTGACTTCCACGCAGTAGAGAAACCAAGAGACGAAACCTCCCATGCACGCCGGAAGGAGACCATGGATCACGCGTTGTGGGAAGGTCGCCCCCACGGATTGTAGGCTTTCAAGAGAATCTTGCGTGACGCCTTCCATCGTGTCGGCGAAGGCGCGCACCATGAATGCGCAACTGGAGATGCAGAGCGCCACGAAGCCGACTCCGGTGCCGATGCCGAGCGATGAGAAGAGGATGAAGGCCCACACCAAGGCGGGAATGTTTCTGGCGAAGGTGGCGAGCCCCCGCACAACCGGTGCAAGTCGGGGTAGAGGGGAGACGCGCTCACTGGCGAAAAGTGCCAAGAGGAAAGCCAGCACGGCGGCGACGGTCGCCGAGGCGAAGGCCATCGCGAACGTCACGAGGAGACTGTCGATGATGGCGCCCAACCGTCCTGCCCGGAGCGGAATCCGTGGAGGAAAGAAGTCTTCGGAGAGGAAGGCCCAAAAGGCTTCATGCTCCAGCAACGGGGCGAAAGGATTGAAGCCGGTGTGGAAGGTGCAGAGGCCGACCAGAAGGAGCAGGATGGCGAAAAAGACCGTATAGGTCCGCCGCTCAGCCTGCACGTGCGGCGGTAAATCCATCTTCATCATCATGTTCCTTGTCGGGAGTCGCCGGGAGGGCATTGGGGGGGATGGTGCCATAAATGCGCGTGAGCGCCGCCGCATCCAGCTGGTCGGGGCGGCCATCGAAGACGAGGCGGCCCTTGGAGAGACCGATGATCCGCGTGGAGTATGCCCGGGCCACATCCAGCTGATGGAGATTGACGAGACACGCGATATTGCGCGTGCGGGTCTGCTCACGCAGGGTGTCCATGATGGTCTTTGAGCTGGAAGGATCCAACGAGGCGATGGGCTCATCGCACAAGAGCACAAGAGGATCCTGCATGAGGGCCCTGGCAATCCCCACGCGCTGCTTTTGTCCGCCGGAGAGATCGGAGGCGCGGTGGTGGCAGAACGCCTCAAGGCCGAGATCGCAGAGCATCCCCAGCGCGCGCCGCTTGTCTTCCTCCGGGTAAAGGCCGAAGAGCCCCCGGAGACCGTGCAGATGCCCCAAGCGGCCATGAAGGGCGTTTTGGAGCACGGAAAGGCGATAGACGAGGTTGTAGTTTTGGAAGATCATGCCGACCTTCCGCCGCTGTCCGCGCAAGGTTGCGCCTCGTTGATGGGCGATGTCTTCGCCATCAAGGAAGACGTGGCCTTCGGTGACGGTGATCAGACGATTGACGGCGCGCAGAAGGGTGGATTTCCCCGAACCCGAGGGGCCGATGATGGAGATGAACTCTCCCGGCTTCACGGAAAAGGTGATGTCGTGCAGGGCGTGCGTGCCGTTGGGGTAGCACTTGCCGACATGTTCAAAGCGTAGGATGGCATCCATGGAAATCTCTCCGGTTACTCGATGTTGATCGTGTCGTGGAGGCGCAGGATGGGGGCATAATCTTCCGGCCCGCAAGCGACGAAGCGTGCCCCCGGAACCTTGAGAAGCTGGGCGAAGTAGGCTTCATCCGCATATCCCACGAGGAAGCGGGTCACCTTTTCCCGGAGTTCGGGGGATACGGACGGCCCAACGACCATGCCTTCGGCCGGAATCGGCGCGGAGGTGTGGATGACTTTGAGGGCGCCTTTCGGCACACTGCCGCGGGCGACCTCAAAGGCGAAGATGTTGTCCGAGCAGGGCACGGCATCAACATCTCCTTTCAGCAAGGCCTGGAGCCCCGCCTGATGCTTCCCGGAGAATCCGACGGCCTCAAAGAAGCGACCATTCGTGTGGAGCAGATCGGAGTTGAGCTTGTCCTCGGGAAAGGCCTGGATCAGCTCCGCCGTCGGGACAAGATTGCCGGAGGTGGAATCGGGGTCCACGAAGGCCATGGTATGCCCTTTGAGATCGCGGATGGAACGCAGGCGGGCATCGTTCGCCCGGGCGAGAATGACCGAACGATAGAACGCTTTGCTTTTGTCGCCCTCAGGGGCTTTCATGGCGATGGGTGTGGCCTTCGCCCGGCGCATGGCCATGCCTACGGCCAGTGCGCCGATGTAGGCCATGTCGGCCTTCTTGGTCCTGAGGGCCTCGATAATGGCCGTGTAGTCGCTGGCGTGGATTTCGCGCACCTCCATGCCGAGGGCCTTGCTCAGCGCCTCCGCCATGCCGTTGCGGGCGTCGACGCTCTGTTCGGTGGATTCGTTCGGGGCATAGGCGATGGTGAAGACGCGCGGGGCGTCGCGATCCGAGCATCCCGTCAGGGCAAGCCCGGCCGCAAGCAGAATGGCGAGAGAACGTCTCATAGGATTCCTTTCAGTGGGGGATTAGAAGATCTGCCGCAAGATGTCGGCGGCCGTGGCTTCCGTGATCTCTGCGGGATTGTTGTCCGCACGGCCCTTGGTGATGCTGTGGCGGGCAAGCTCCGGCAAGTCCTCTTGCGAAGCCCCCCATTCCCGCAGGGTGGTGGCAAAGCCCGCACGTTGGAGCAACGCCTTTACCCGGCGCTCCACGTCGTCCGGAGTGTCGGCGCCGAAGGCCGCAAGGATTTCGGAAAGATCGCAGGCCGAGGCGTTGAGACGCATCACCGGAGCAAGCAGCAAAGCCACCGCCACGCCGTGGGGGATGCGATAACGTAAGGTCAGCGGATAGGAGATGGAGTGGCAGGCCGTGGTGCGGGTGTTGCTGAAGGCAAGCCCGGCCAAAAGACTCCCTTCCGAGAGGAGCGAACGGATTGAGGGCGCATCGGAGAAAAGTCCCTCAATGGCCCCCATGATCCTGCGGATGGCAACCTGCGCAAGCGCCCGGGAGACGGCGTTTGACGCCTTGGCCCAATGGCTTTCAACGGCGTGCGCCACGGCATCAAGCGCAGAGGAGACGGACAAGGGCAACGGCATGGATTGCGTCAGGACCGGATCGACCACGGCGGCGAGGGCAAAATTCTCCGGCGTGTCCACCGAAAGCTTGGAGCCGCGTTCGGGGTCCCAAACCGTGGCCCAGCACGTCACTTCGCTTCCCGTACCGGCTGTGGTGGGGATTCCCACCCAGCGGCAGGCTGGCGTCCCCCAGCGTTTTTCCGTGATGAGGGTGCGCAGGGCATCGACGCCAGGGATCTCGCGCCCATAGAGGCAGCAGAGAGTCTTCCCGACATCCAGGGTGCTTCCCCCACCGACGGCGATCACGAGGCCGACATTGTGGTTCCGGGAGCCTTCCCACACGGTGTAGACCTGTTCAAGGGTGGGGTTGCCGTGGGGGAAGCATTCAACGATGAGGCGATCGCCCAACGCTTCGCTCAGCGAGCGGAAGGCCGGCGATTCCGCGAGGCTTGCGTGCCACACCAGCAGAAGGGCGCGCCGTCCCTCTGGCAGGGCTTCCTGAACGATTTGGGGAAGATGGCCAAGGGCGCCTTCCCCCAAGAGGGTGCGGACAGGATTGTGGTAGAGATCCATTGGTTACCGTCCTTCCGAAAGGCGGGCGTTCAGGGAGAGGATGGCTTCTGGAAGCTCCCGGATGGAGTCGATCACGATATCCGCGCCGGCGGCGAGATAGGTCTCGCGGGCTTTGGCTTTGCGTTCGGCGAGGGCTTCGGCAGGGAGCGCTTCGGCCTCTTCCTTGGTCAGGCCGAGGAGGTTTGAGCCTGTCAGAATGCCGATGGCCCATGCCCCGGCGTTCTTTCCCTCACGGATGTCCGTGATGGTGTCGCCCACTTTGACCACGTGCCATGCGGGCCACACGTTCAGACGGCGCATGCACTCGTAAATCATGAAGGGGGAAGGACGGCCAACCCCGGTGATGTCGGGCGTGATGGTGACATCGGGAGCGTAACCTCCCTGCGCCGCGACAGGCAGGACATGACGCATCATTTCCGAGGTGTAACCGGTGGTCGAGCCAATCTTGAGCCCCATGGCACGCAGACGTTCCACGGTCTCGGGGACGCCATCCAAGGGAGTGCTAAACGAAGCGACGACGTCCGCCAACGAAGCCTCGAACGCCTCATACAGCGCGTCCACGTCGGACTCTTCCCACATCCGCCCCTGTGCCTCCTGCCAGAGCTGGCTCCCTTTTTCGGTGGAGAGCATGGCGCGGATGTGTGCGCGCTTTTCCATTCCCATCGGTGCGTTGATGTCCGCTCGGCTGAAGTGGAGGCCGCGGGCGGAGAACGTCCGGTCAAAGACTTGCACGGGAGCTTGAGAGCCGTAGTCTGTGGTGGTTCCGGCCCAGTCGAAGACGACGAGTTTGATGCTGTCTGTCATGGTGATTACTGCTGTTTTGATGTCTCTTTTCGCAGGGAATGCAATCCCTACTGTTCGGCGCCATAGGATATGAATATTCTGTGAGGCCTCCACAAGCGTTCTGTTAGTTTTGCATTCAAAAAGGGCTTGCCGTATTTGCCGATCTCCCTCTGCCGCGGACGTTCTTTTCATGGGGAACATCAGGATGGTGCGTGGCCTCGGCCGGCAACGACGGCCCGCAGTCTCTCTTTCCTAGCCCCTCCGTATCTCCCCTTGAGATACGGAGCATCCCCCTCGCCGATACGGAGCCTCCCGATGCGGCATATGTATTCACTCATGCGCCGCGAGAAAACAATCAAAAAATTGAGAAAAGGACGCCCCTTGGAGATTCCGAGGGGCGTTTTGCTGAACGGATGCAAGGGGGTTGCAGGGGGTCAGCAAGGGGACGCTCTCATGGTGTCACCTCTGGGAGATGGCGGTGACGTGGCTCGTCATGAGCCGTTTGCGCGGCAGCGACGTCGCACACGTTATGGACGATGAGCTCGCTGAAGGTGTGGCCGGGGCGCATGTTGGCCGCAGTGGTCACGGGGAGCTGGGTGTAACCCTCGAAGAGGACGCGGTGCTCGGGGCGGTCGTCGATGGTGAGGATGAACCGACCTTTGAGGGCGCGCACCTGTTTGGCCAAGGCCTCGAGTCGCTCGGGCGTGTAGTTGTTGTAACTGTCGAGGTGGCCGGTGCCGACATACGGCGGGTCGAGGAAGAAGAGCGTCTGCGGCGTGTCGTA
>CASDPK010000009.1 GCA_949282555.1 uncultured Lentisphaeraceae bacterium
GACGGCGTTGGCGATGGTTGGGGCATCCGCGGGGAGGCTGCTGAGGAAAAGGGCGGTTTCGGTGGTTTCGCGGCCGTCTGTGAGACGCCGGGCACGATCAATGCGCACAAGCGTTCGGAGTTTCGGCCACTTGTCTTTCTCGAGGAAGAGGGAGAGCTCGGGGGTGACCCAGCAGCGGCGCGTCTCCAGGCGCCCGTGGTCTTTCTCGACCTGCTCGAGGTCGGGGGGCCGCGAGGCGGCGACGTCGCGCATGATCGCGGCGACGACGCTTTGGTGCGTGGGATGGTTGCCTTTCAGGGGAAGGACGTAATCGGCGGTCGACGATCTTTTGGGCAATGGCAGTTTGGGTGTTGAGCGCATCGACCGTGACGACGCAACCGTCCAAAAACAATGAGTCCAAGAGTTGGGGAAGCGCCACGATCTCATTGCTCTTCCCATCCACCAAACATTGGCCGATGACCAAGCGCGCTTTGTCCGCCCAGGCATTCAGCAGATGGATGGCCTTCCCCGCCTTTTGGCTCCCGCGCAACGTCTTTCCGTCCACCGCGATCGTTTGCGGCACACCCGTGGCCTGCGCCAGCCACTGGGTCACGCCCCTCAGAAAGGCCTCCAATGCCTGCGGTTCGATCAACTGCAACACCCGATTGAACGTGTCATGGCTCGGTATTCCAGGCAACGCGATCCATTTCTCTATCCACTCCCGTCTCGCCCTCGTGACCAGTTCCATTTCCGTGAACGTCGTCGCCCCCGAGAGCATCGCCACCACGGTGCAAAAGAGAATTTGTGGCAGTTCATACACCCGTGTCCGCGCCACTCGGGGCTCTTTGACCGCCAACATCAAACGAAACAAAACATGATCCTCATTCATCCCTTTATATTTACCAAAATTAGATGCGTTTGCCCTGGGGGGCGGGGCCTTGACGAGAGGGGCGCGGATAAGGTAGGATAATGTCGCTTTATTCTTTTATGCCGCAGAGGTACGCGTTCAGTAGTTCGCTGTCGAGATTCGTTTGCAGGCCAACGCGGGCGCCCTGGGTGGGCGTCGGCGCGGGTGGTTGTCCTTGCGCGGCGTTTTTGGAGCCTGTATGGGAAGCGAGCTCTTCCTGCTGATTTTGCTGCAGGTGGCGCTGATCGCCTCGAACGCGGTGTTCGCGTGCCTGGAGATCGCGGTGATTTCGATGAACGACCGTCGGCTGGAGCGCCTGGCCAAGACGGGGAACCGGCGCGCGAGGCGCCTGGCGCGGCTGACGGAGCAGCCGGCGCGCTTCCTGGCGACGATCCAGGTGGCGATCACGCTCTCGGGCTTCCTGGGCAGCGCCTTCGCGGCGGAGAACTTCTCGGACTACCTGGCCGTGCCGCTGCAACGGTGGCTGGGCGGCTCGATGACGATGTGGAACTCCGTCTCCATCGTCCTCATCACGCTGATCCTGTCGTACGTCACGCTCGTCTTCGGCGAGCTGGTGCCCAAGCGCCTAGCCATGCGCAAGGCCGAGCCGCTGGCGCTGGGGATGTCCGGCCTGGTGTGCGCCATCGCCAGGCTCTGCGCGCCGGTCGTCTGGCTGCTGACGGTCTCCACCAACGCGGTGCTGCGCCTGCTGGGCGTGGACCCGACGAAGGAGGACGACGCCATCAGCGAGGAGGAAATCCGCATGACGGTGGACGTGGGCTGCGAAAAGGGCGCCATCGACACCGAGGAGCGCGCCTTCATCCAGAACGTCTTTGAGTTCGACGACCTGACGGCCGACGAGATCGCCACCCACCGCACCGACGTCGCGGCGCTCTGGCTGGAGGACGACGACGAGACCTGGGCCAAGACCATCCACGAATCGCGCCACTCGCGCTACCCCGTCTGCGACGGCAGCCTCGACAAGGTGGTGGGCGTGCTCATCGCCAAAGACTGGTTCCGCCTGGGGCGGCGCGACCGCGCCGCCGTCATGGCCCAGGCCGTGCGCCCGCCCGTCTTCGTGCCCGAGGGCGTCAAGGCCGACGTGCTCTTCCGCGACATGAAACGCCGCCACAACCCCTTCGCCATCGTCTGCGACGAATACGGCGGCATGAGCGGCGTCATCACGATGAGCGACCTCGTCGAGCGCCTCGTCGGCGAGACGCCCGACGAGGACAGCGCCGCCGGCGACCCCCCGCCGGACGTGGAGAAGGTCGGCCCGGACGTCTGGCGCGTCCAGGGCTCCGCCCCCCTCGACGACGTGGCCAAGGCCCTGGGCGTGCCCATCGACGCGGAGGACTGCGACACCTTCGGCGGTTTCCTGCTGGCCCAGCTCGGCGCCATCCCCGCGGACGGCGCGGCGGCGACGGTCAAGACCGAGCGCCTCTCCGTCGAGATCCCCGAAGTGCGCGACAAGCGCGTCCCCCTCGCCCTCGTCACCGTCCTGCCCGCGCCCCAGCCCGAAGGCGGGGAGGACGCCGGCGAATGAGGCGCGTCGGCATCCTCGGCGGATCGTTCGACCCCGTCCACGCCGCGCACCTGGCCCTGGCGCGGGCCGCCGCGGACACCTTCGCGCTCGACGAGGTGCGCCTGATGCCCTGCGCCCAACAGGCGCTGAAACGCCGCCGCCCGGCCCCCGCCGAAGACCGCTGCGCCCTGCTGCGCCTGGCCCTCGGCGGCGACCCGCGCCTGACGCTCGACTGCCGCGAACTGTGGCGCCGCGGCAAGGTCTACACCATCGACACCATCCTGGAGCTGCGCGCGGAGCTGCCCGGCGCGGAGCTGTGGTTCATCCTGGGCATGGACGCGGGTGCGCTTGGCCGCCGTGCGCGATGGCTGGGTGCGCCGGGTGGACGGTCGGGGCCTAAGCCACGCACTGGTTCACGTCACCCGCACAGCCCAGCGGGTGACGGTGGCCGACTGCGCCAACCGCGCCCCCGCCTCGCCCATCACGGGAGGCTACCGCTACGCCTTCAATTGCGATGGGGAGCAAAACCTGTTCATCCGTTGCCACAGCGAAGAGGGACGGCACGATTTCGTGACCGGCGCGCGCACGCCGGGCCCCAATGTCTTCACCGCGTGCACCGCCGTGCGGAGCAAAGCCGACATTGGGCCGCACCATCGATGGAGCGTGGGCACCCTTTACGATCGGATCAAGACCGACGGCCGTCTCCACGTGCAAGATCGCGGCAATGCCGGGACGGGCCATGGCTGGGCGGGCGTCACGCAGGTGCTTTGGAACTGTGAGGCCCAAGAGCTGATTGTCCAAAGTCCTTGGGTGTCGGGCAAGAATTACAGTTTCGGCTGCTTGGGGCGGAAACACCCGGGCCGCTGGGGCAAAGGGCGTCCGGATGGCACATGGGAAGGGCATCAACGTCCTGGGGTTCAGCCACCCTCGCTCTATCAGGCGCAACTGTCCGAGCGGCAACGCAAAAGACGCGCCGAAGCAAAATGATGCACTTCCATCTCTCCATGAGGTCGCCCTCCCAGGAACGTGCCGTACATCCGCGAGGAGATATCCCCACTAGCAGGATTGTCCCTGCATACGCTTGTATGCCCGGCAAACGAATGGATGGGATATCCATGGAGTTTGTCCCGTTTTGTTTGCTAGGCTTTGGGAGGTTGCCCGTTTGGGAGGTAACCTAAGAGGATTTTCGGATGAAGGTTCACGGTCTCTTTGCCATATGTTGCGCCACGTTGCTGACGATCGGCTGCGCCTTGGGCGGACGCACGGAAAACGCGGGTCGCTTACGGGAGGTGATTGCCTTCGACACCGATTGGCGGTTCGCGCGGTTCGGTCTGCAACCGGATGGTTCCCGACGGGAGGAACCGGCGGGGATCGAGGCCGTGGAGACGGACGATTCGGCTTGGCGGCGGCTGGATGTGCCGCACGATTGGGGCATTGAGGGGCCCTTCCGTCCGGACTTGGATGGGCGAACGGGAAAGCTCCCATGGAAAGGCATCGGATGGTATCGGAAGCATTTTCGGGTGCCGGAAAGTGACCGCGGACGGCGGCTGTACCTTGATTTCGATGGCGCAATGGCGAATGCGGAGGTGTGGCTGAACGGGAAAAAAGTGGGCGAACGGCCCTATGGCTACATCTCCTTCCGCGTGGATTTGACGCCGCACGTGCGCTATGGCGCTGACAATGTGGTGGCCGTGCGCCTGAACACGGAAACGCTTGGCTCACGTTGGTATCCCGGGGCCGGGATCTACCGTCATGTGCGGCTGGTGAAAACCGCGCCGGTGCATGTGGGCCAATGGGGCGTGTTCGTCACGACGCCGGAGGTCTCCGACGCGGCAGCCACCGTGGCGGTGGCGGTCGAAATCCAAAACACCACGGCAGAGGCCGCGAATTGCGAGGCAACCGTCACGCTCCATGAACTGGGGCAAGGGAACCTTCCGGGAGCCCCCGTGGCGACGGGCGCCGTCGCGCCCCTCACCGTGGCGCCCAACGCCGTGGGAACGACGCGGACCACCCTCACCGTGGCCCACCCGAAACGTTGGAGCCTTGAGGCCACGCACCGTTATTTGGCACGGGTGACGCTCTCGCGCGACGGTACCCCCTGCGACGTCTACGAGGCGCCCTTCGGCATCCGGACGATTCAGTTCACCCACGACAACGGCTTCTTGCTCAATGGCAAGCGCGTGCAACTGAAAGGCGTCTGCAATCACCACGACCTCGGGGCGCTTGGGGCCGCCGTCAATACCGCGGCCCTGCGGCGGCAGCTCTCCATCCTGAAGGGCTTTGGTTGCAACGCGGTGCGCACCTCGCACAATCCGCCCGCCCCGGAGCTCCTGAGCCTCGCCGACGAGATGGGGTTCCTCATCATGGATGAGGCGTTCGACTGCTGGAACCACGGAAAGCGCAAGGGCGACTACGCCTCACTCTTCAAGGAGTGGCACGAGCGCGACCTTGCCGATCTCATCCGCCGAGACCGCAACCATCCCTCGGTCATCCTCTGGAGCACCGGCAACGAAGTGCACGAGCAGTACAATCCCAAGAGCGGCGTGGCGCAACATCTCACCGACATCGTCCGCCGATTCGACCCCACCCGCCCCGCCACCTTCGGCGCCTCCGCCCCCAAGCAGTCGGCCATGAACGGAACGGAGCTCCAAGTGGACGTCCATGGCATGAACTACGCGGCCGGCGTTTATGGGGGGCCGCACTTTTACGGCGACTTCCTGAACAAGAAGGGACACGAAGCGCTGTCGGGCTATTCCAGCGAGAGCGCCTCCACCATGAGCTCGCGCGGCGAGTACTTCCCACGGCCCTTCCACGTGGCGTCGTATGACCTGCGCCAGCCGGGATGGGGCGCACTGCCCGACCAGGAATTCGCGGCGCTGGAGCGTTATCCGGGCATCTGTGGCGAATTCGTCTGGACGGGCTTCGATTATCTCGGCGAACCCACACCTTACAACAGCGACGAGACGGTGCTGCTCAATCATGCCACCCGCTCGCCTGAGGAACTCGCCAAGGAGAAGGCCAAACTCGAGGCGATCGCCCGCAAGCGTCCACCCTCGCGCAGTTCGTACTTCGGGATTGTGGATCTCGCCGGCTTCCCGAAGGATCGTTACTACCTCTACCAGGCCCACTGGCGGCCCGACCTGCCCATGGTCCACATCCTGCCGCATTGGAACTTCCCCGACCGTGTCGGCAAGAAGACGCCCGTCTTCGTTTACACCTCCGGCGACGAAGTCGAGCTCTTCCTCAATGGCACCTCCCTTGGCCGAAAGAAGAAGGGCCCTTACGAATATCGCCTGAAGTGGGAAGAGGTGGTCTATGCCCCGGGCGAACTCAAAGCCGTGGCCTACCGGCAAGGGGCCCCATGGGCCGAAACGCGCGTCGTCACCACCGGGCCGGCGGTCCGTCTGAAGCTTTCGGCGGACAAGGCCCGCCTCCGGGCCGACGGCGACGATTTGGTCTTCATCCGCATCTCCGCCGTCGATGCCGAGGGGAACGAAGTTCCCACGGCTGAGCCTTTGATCACCTCTTCTGTCTCCGGGCCCGGGCGCGTCGTCGCCACCGACAACGGAGACCCCACCTGCCACATCACCTTCGCCAATCCCACCCGCCCGGCCTTCAACGGGCTCTGCCTCGCCATCGTGCAGGCGAATCGCGGCCAAAGCGGCACCCTCCGCTTCACCGCGCAGGCCCCAGGCTTGGCTCCGGCGGAGCTGACACTGGGCATCGCAGACTGAATCTGGCGGTATCCTCATCATTTCAACCGAAAGGAATAACCCATGCAACTCTCCAGAAGATCCTTCCTCCAGACCGCGCTCGCGGCCGGAGCGTTCCCCTTGCTGGCCAAAGGGACGGCCGGCGCCAATCGCAAGATCAACATCGGCGTCATCGGCTACGGGCGCATCGCCCACACGATGGACGTCCCCGGCGTGCAGCAGTTCACCGATCGCTGCGTGGTGACGGCCGTCTGCGATTGCGACGCCCTCCGTGCCGCCTATGGCAAGAAGGTGATCGAGGAGCGCTATGCCAAGAAGGGCATCCAGCAAACCGTGAAGACCTACGCCGACTATCACGAACTGCTGGCGAACCCCTCGATTGACGCCGTGTTGCTTTGCCTTCCCGACCACCAGCACGCGCTGATCGCGACGGACAGCCTCCTCGCCGGCAAGCACATCTTCCTGCAAAAGCCCTTTGCGCAAACCATTCAGGAAGGGCGCGCCATCGCCAACCTCGCGACGCAGAAGAAGCTCGTCGTCCAAGTCGGTGCGTGGCAACGTTCCCTGCCGCAATTCCGCAAGGTGGTGCAACTCGTGCGCAATGGGCGCATCGGCAAGATTGTGCGCGTTGAGGTCGGGCTCGGGTGCGACCGGGCGGGCGGTTGCCGCACGCCGGAAAAGGTGCCGGGAACCTTCAACTTCGACGCTTGGTGCGGCCCGACGGACCCGACCGTGCCCTATAACTGGACGCGCTGCCACAACCAGGACCTCCGCCGCATCGGCGACCGTCCCGGCTGGATTCAGCTCGCGCCGTATGGCTGGGGCATGATCACGAACTGGGGTGCGCACCACCTCGACATCACCGCCTGGGGGCTCAACCGTGACCCCTCGTCCGTCTCGGGCACCTGCGAATGGATGGACCTTTCGGGCACCAAACTGTGGAACGTCCACACGACGTACGACCTGCACTACAACTGCGGCGGCACGGATGTCCACGTCAACAACAAGTTCCAGATGGGCGTCAAGTTCATCGGCGAAAAGGGCGATTGGCTGTGGTGCACGCGCGGCGCGGTGAAGGTCACCCCCAGTGATCCGGACCCGAAGGTGAAGCCGGGGCACCTGGGGGCGCTCGCGGCCTCAAGAAACGTGCTCCTCACCGACTTGCTCCCGAATGAGATTGTCGATGACGCGCTGGCCCATGGCGGCGAACGCTTCCGCTCCACCTCCGACCACTTCCTCAACTGGCTTGAGGCGATCGCCCGCGAAGACCCGCAGTACACGGTCTGCGATGCCGAAGGCGCCCACAAATCGACGGCCTTCTGCTCGCTCGGCCGCATGTGCATGGAGCTCAGCCGAGGCAAGAAGGATGGCGCAACGCTGGCCTGGGACGCCGCGAAGGAAACCTCGGGCAATGCCGAGGCGGACAAGCTCCTTGTCCCGTTCGCGCGTGGCGACTACGACCTGCGGCGCTCGTTCGCCGGCACGGCGTATGCTTACGAGAAGATGATCAAACCCATGCTTTGAGAGGAGTGAACATGAAGAAACTGATTGTCATCGGATGCGCGTTGGCAACGGCCATGGCGCTGGCGGAGGTCCCCTACAAACTCGGCGTGGCCGGCTACACCTTCCGCAGCAAATCGCTCGACGAGGCGCTGTCCATCATGCAGAAGGCGGACGTCCACTACCTTTGCGTGAAGGACTTCCACCTCAAGTACGATTCGGACGACGCGGCCATCAAGGCCTTCAAGGAGAAATGCGCGAAATACGGCGTCATCCCCTATGCCCTCGGCCCGCTCTACACGGGGAAGGTCTCCGAGCTTCGCCCCTACTTCGAATTCGCCAAGCGCATGGGCGTGAAAGTGGTCGTCGGCGTGCCGTTCGATCCCCCGACCGGAAAGGGCAAGCAGCGGACGAGCTCGCGCAAGCAGCTCGAAGAGATCGACAAACTCGTGAAAGAGTTCGACATCCGCTACGCGATCCACAACCACGGCCCCTCAATGCCCAAACTCTTCCCGAATGCCGCGCACGGTTGGGAGCTCATCAAGGATCTCGATCCGCGCATCGGCTTCTGCCTGGACTTGGGCTGGGAATACGCAAGCGGCGATGACCCGGTCGAGACCATCCGCAAGCACGGCGACCGCATCCACGACATCCACCTGAAGAACTTTGAAAAGGGCAAGCCCAACGGCCACGCCACCCCGTTGCCGCGCGGCAAGCTCGACTACGTCAGCATCTTCACCGCCCTCGCCGAAGTGGGCTACACGGGCGTTTGCTCGCTCGAGTACGAACGCGACTTCTCGGACAACCTCGCGGGAATCGCCGAGTCGATCGGCTATGCCCGCGGCGTGACGGACGCGATCCACGTGCCGGCGAAGATGTGCCCCGTCCCGGCCGGCGCCAACACGCTGACCGAACAGGAGAAGGCCGAAGGCTATGAGCTCCTCTTCGATGGCAAGACGCTCCCCGCGGACAAGTGGGTCGGCGTCAAGGACGAGTGGAAGCTCGAAACCTTCCCTGGCCGCGGCTGGTATGTGAAGGACGGGTGCCTCACGATGCGCCCGGTGAGCGGCATCGCCAACGGCAAGTGGTTCCCGTTGCCGCCGGAAGACGCACGCTTGGGCGGCGGCGGCGACATCGCCACAAAGAAGGCCTACCGCGACTTCATCTTCAAGTTCGACTTCCGCCTCACGGAGGCCGCGAACTCGGGCATCAAATACTTCTACAATCCGGGCCTGAACAAGAGCTCCTGCGAGGAATACCAAGTGCTCGACCCCAAACACCCCGACGCGACCAAGGGCAAGAACGGCAACCGCCGCATCGCCGCGCTTTACGACATCTTCCCGGCGACCGGCGCGGATGAGCTCCTCAAGCCCCTCGGGCAGTGGAACAGCGGCATGATCGTTGCCAAGGGCAACCACGTCGAACACTGGCTCAACGGCGTGAAGGTGCTCGAATACGAGCGCGGCACCAAAGCCTTCCGCGACGGCGTCGCCGCGTCGAAGTACCGTGCGTGGCAGGATGAAGGGCAGTTCTGGGGCGAGGCCGAAACGGGCCGCCTGCTCATTCAGGACCACTCCGACTCAACCGTCTCCTACTGCAACCTCAAAGTCAAGGAGCTCTGAGGAATGAATCGGCGCTCATTTCTGAAATCCATGCTCGCGGCGGGGGCCGCCCCGCTCCTGCCCGGCTGCTTCTCGCACAAGGGCTACGTCGCCAACAGCAAGGTGCGCGTGGCGTTCGTCGGCATCGGCCAGCAGGGCTGGTACGACATCCTCGAGTTCGGGCGCTTCCCGCAGCTCTTTGAGTGCGTGGCCCTGTGCGACACCGACATGGGGGCCCCCCACACCCTCCATTGCCTGAAAAAGTATCCGAACGTGCCGCGCTTCCAAGACTTCCGAAAGATGTTCGATCGGATGGACGGCAAGATCGACGCCTGCCTCATCGCGGTGCCGGATCACACCCACTTCCCAATCGCGATGGACGCCATGCGCCGCGGCATCGCCGTCTACGTCGAAAAGCCCCTCGCGCACACCTACGAAGAGTGCGAATTGCTCATGAAGGCCGCCGACAAGTACGGCGTCGTCACGCAAATGGGCAACCAAGGCCACTCCACCGTCAAATACCACCAATTCAAGGAGTACGTCGAGACCGGCCTCGTCCACGATGTCTACAAAGTCGTCGCGCACATGAACTTCTCCCGCCGCTGGCACAAGTGGGGCGGCAAGCTCACCTCCTTCCCGAAGGCCGAAAAGATCCCCGCGACCCTCGATTGGGACACATGGCTCGGCACCGCCGCCTACCATGATTACAGCAAGGACTTCGTCGGCGGTGAATGGCGCGCTTGGTACGACTTCGGCAACGGCTGCATGGGCGACTGGGGCGCACACCTCATCGACTGCGTCCACCAGTTCCTCCTGAAAGGCGACCTGCCGGACACCGTCGATGTCATCGAGCAGACCGGCACCAATCGCTTTGTCTACCCGATGAGCTCCACGCTCCGCTTCCGTTTCGCGGCGAACCGCCTGCACGACGATTTCGAGCTCGACTGGTACGAAGGCGCCAAGAACCTGCCGCCATTGCCCACGGGCTTCGTCTACGCGACCCCCGGCGGCATCCCGAAAAACTCGGCCAACGACGACAAGGAAAAGGTGAACCTCTTCCCCGGCAAGGAGATGTACCAGCGTGACGGCACGATTTGGCAATCCCTCTCGCACAAACACCCGTTGCACGTCGTGGGCGACTACCACCGCAAACTGCCGGACTATCCCGCCGAGTTCTGCACCCACTACGAAGGCTTCCTCCGCGCCGTCCGCGGCGAGATGGAGACCCTCTCCCCCTTCAGCGTCGCCGCGCCCCTGTCGCAGCTCTTCACGCTGGCGTGCATCGCGCAGCGCACCGGCCGAGGCTTTGCCTTCGACAAAGCCACAGGCACGATTCCCAATGACCCCGAGGCCAACGCACTCCTGCGTCAAGCGCCGCGCAAAGGCTGGGAAGAGTTCTACAAGGTGTGAGGAAAAGGGCACAGGCAAAGAAAAGCGCAAAGGGCGCATCGTCGCGTGCATCATAAGACACGGCACTCCGGGCGCCATCGCCCGATTGACATTTCCCCGCGCGTGTGATATCTCTTTGCCGTCAAGGCCGAACGGATCGGCGAGGCAGAACCAGCAGTGCGCAAGCGCTGTTTGCGTCTTGAAGTGAAAACCGATCCGCCTTCGGCCTTGGCTTTTTGTTTGTGCACCGTCCCGAAATCCAAGCTACGGAGCCTCTCACCCCGGGACGCTCCGTATCTCATCTCACGATACGGAGCCTTCCGCCGTGCGGTCGATTGGGCGTTGCCTTCCGCATCTCCCCGTATGGTCGCCGCCTCTCCCTTCCGAGAAGGAACGTTCTTGCGGTGCGACGGTTCAGTTCCCAAGCACATCGAAAACAAAGGTTCTTCTGCGGTTGCTGTGGGTAAGCTCAAGGGGAAAAGTTCCCGACAGATGGCAGGGATTCCGACGTCCCCGCCTTCCTGTCGAGGATTTATTTTTTATTCGCATTACAATCCGTTATCTTACTTGAGAGCGTGAGAGGATAAGAAAGGCATCGCCCCCAGCGCCCATCATATTTGTGGACTAAACGGTTTTACCCACAGTAACTGCAGAAAAGAACCCACGGAGGAATAGGTACGTTTCTTTTTGTTGGGATTTGGTATGATGGTGACGTGTTTGAACCTGGTATGCGTGTTCCAGCTCAAGAGGACTGTCTCAAGAAATCAACGGAGGATACGACTTTTTTGATGGAGCACCTTCTTTCGCTGTGGATGTTTACATGTGGATGTGAATGTTTCAATAGCCCGACACGTTAATGGAGAAGACGATGAGACCTATTTTGCTTGTGGTTGCACTTCTTACGACGTTTCAAATCGTTTTAGGTGAGGTTAGTGCAGAAAGAAAGTTTGCTACAGCTTTTTTGGGAGTATCTGCAGAACTTGGTATGCCCTCCCCTCGCTACAGCCGTAGGCAACATAAGCTTCACCAAGGAATCAGCCTTTCCGTTATTACAGGGGATGGTTTAGATTATACATATCAACATGGGTTAAACATGGCACTTGTTTCTTTGATACAGGAGAATATAGGTGTTGGTTGCGCTCTCGCACATTGGGTCGAAGATGATTCGATAGGGGTGCAACTAGGGTTAATCTCTGCAGGAGCGAGGAGAGGGAGTGGCGTGCAGGTTGGATTGGTAACGGGGTGGGTATTAAGCTCCTTTCATTGTAATTCTGACTGGACGGAGTGCATGAATGGATTGCAATTGGGGGTGTTTAACCTCGCACAAAAGTCGAGAGCACAACTCGGCATTTACAATCATGTGACAGACACCGGGGGTGTACAACTCGGTTTTTGGAATCGTTGTACATTAGAGGAGTTCCCTGCGCCAACGGGGGAGGTCCAAATCCAGTTCGGGATCTTTAATACGATTTCATTGTCGGAGTATCGACGACTGCGCGTGGCGAACTCCTCCAAAAAATGTAAGCTTTGGAGCATCGGTCTTCTAAATGAGACCTCGTCGGGGTGGTTTATCCCCTTCTCAAATTTCGGACTTTAAAGTCGTTACGTAATCAGATGGTGGAAGATGCTCGTGCCGTTATTTTTAATCCCATGGACCATGGATTTTCGTGAAGTTTCCCTGAGTTTACCCACAGTAACTGCAGAAGAACCGAAAACAAACACAATGGCTTGACCCTGCCCAAAGTCTTTGATACAATTCGTCGCCACAGAAGGGTATTTGACCCCTTTGCGGGTGTAGCTCAATGGCAGAGCTCCAGCCTTCCAAGCTGGCTACGAGGGTTCGATTCCCTTCACCCGCTCCAATTTGCCGGAGTGGTGAAATGGCAGACACAGCAGACTCAAAATCTGCCGCCCCTAAAGCGTGAGGGTTCGAGTCCCTCCTCCGGCACCATCCCAGCCCGTGTGGCGAAGCGTCCATGCTTCGGGCGGTTAACTCAGTTGGTTAGAGTTCCTGATTTACACTCAGGCTGTCGGCGGTTCGAGTCCGTCACCGCCCACCATTCCGTTTCTTGAATGCACACAACCTCCCCCACCCCCGAAAGCGAGGGCCGGAGAGGGCGTTGGCGATTGTTGTGCCGTTTATCCAACCAGTTCGCGCTGGAGCGCGGCCAGGTCTTCGGGCGACGGCGGGGGCGTCAGCGGCTGCCAGCCGGCGGGCTGTCCGGCATAGCGCGGGATCAGATGGAAGTGGACGTGGAAGACGGTCTGCCCGGCCACCTCACCATTGAGCTGCATCAGTGCCAACCCTTCACATCCCAGACGCCGTTTCAGAAGCGTGGCCGTGCGTTGCACCGCAGGCATCACGCCGGCCAGTTCCTCGGGTGGCAACTGAAACAGTTGCTCGGCGTGGAATTTGGGGACAACGAGCGTATGCCCCCGCCCAAACGGATTGATGTCCAGGAAGGCAAAGGCGTGATCGTCTTCAAAGATTTTGTAGGAGGGAATCTCCCCCCGAATGATTTTGCAGAAGAGGCATTGGTCCATGATGGCGCTCCTTTCTCCCATAGTATAGCATGGACCGAACGCCTCACGGCGCAGGAGGGTGATATAATGGGGGCCGAAGGGTGTTCGTGCCCCCATTGTCTCTTTTCGGAAAGTGAGCTCCGTCATGATCGATCTGCACACCCACTCCACCGCAAGCGACGGAAGCCTGACTCCCGAAGCCTTGGCCCGTGCGGGCAAGGCCGCGGGCTTGGACATCATGGCGCTGACCGATCACGATTGCGCCAAGGGCGTGGATGCCTTTCTTGCGGAGGCACAGCGGATCGGCCTCACGGGCGTTCCGGGCATCGAGCTCTCCGCCGAAGTCCCCAGCGGCCAACTCCACCTCGTGGGTCTGGGATTCGATCCGCATGATGCGGCCTTGACCGCGAAGTTCGATGCCCTCCTCAACGGACGCGATGCGCGCAATCATGCCATGATCGCGGCCTTTCAAGCCCAAGGAATCGATCTGACCTTCGAGGAGGTGGCCGCCTTTGCCGGGGATGAATTGGTGAGCCGCGTCCATTTCGCCCAGGCACTCATCGCACGGGGATTGGCGACGGATTTGGCGGACGCCTTCACGCGTTGGCTGGGAAAAGGCGCGCCGTGTTATCGCGATCGTTTCCGTTACTCGCCCGCGGAGTGCATCGCCATGGTTCGGAATGCCGGAGGGGTCGTCGTCATGGCACACCCTCTCAGCCTGGAACCCGACCTTTCCCTGCTGGAATCTCGCATCGCCGAACTTCGGGAGCTCGGCCTCGCAGGCATGGAGTGCTTCTACTCCGCCTATGACGCGGAAACGACCCTCGGTCTCCTGCGTATCGCCAACCGATTGGGATTGGTGCCTTCGGTTGGGAGTGACTTCCACGGCACCCCCAAGCCAACCGTTCAGCTGGGGCGCTTGACGGTCTCCCCGGAAACGGAGGCGAGACTCCGGGCACTTGTGCTGAGAACCGCGGCGAACCCATAAAAAACGCCCCACCCAAACATCGGGAGGGGCGCTTCCTCTCTGAAGAGACGCCGCACATCACTCCTCTTCAGGAGCATTGGTAGCTTTGGCCTCCAACGCGGCGGCACGCTTCTCAAGCTCAGCCGCACGAGCCCTCAGAGCGGCGGCGCGCTCGGCAGGCGTCTTGTCGGCCTCAGGACCGCCGGGGCGGCGATCACCGCGCATCTTCGGGCCGCGAGGGCCTTGGCCGTCCTTCGGACCGGGCTTGACGTCGGCCTTGGGGCGAGGACGGTTGGCCTCCCAACGGGGGCAGTCGGCCTTCTGACAGCACGGGCAGGCTGCGGGCTTGGGACGACGACGTCCCTGGCGTGCAGCGGGGCCCTTCTGGACGGCCTCCTGGGCGTCGGGGGCCGGCTTGGCCTGGCAGGCGTTGCCCGGGCACTCCTGGGCAAAGACCCCGACGGCGAGCATCGCCGCGGCGGCGAGCGTCAGCATCTTTTTCATGGTTGATGGTTCCTTTCGTTTGTGTTGTGGCCCAGGCTTTTTCGGGCGACATGCCCGTGTTGGCTCTTGGCCGAAATCCGTAAGATGAACGCGCCCGAGCGACGCGAACCACAGAAGGAGGGACGGCGTCCGCCCGGCATCCCCAAGAAACGCCCAAGCCCAGCGTCACCGCCAGCGAAAGCGCGGCCAGCAACAATGGCAACGCCCTCCGCAAACGCGCCCAAGGCGAGACCTGGCGCGCATGACGCCCATCGAGCAACGCGCACATCTCCGCGACGCAGGGGAACGTGAGGGAATAGTAAATCTGACGACCGCGCCGTTCATCGCGCACAATCCCCGTCTGCCGGAGAAGTGCCAGGTGCTGACTCACCGCTGAAAGGCCGCCCTCCACGCCCTCGGCGAGGTCTGCCACGCAGGCTTCCCCCTCCGCCAAACGCTCGACAATCCACAGGCGCGTGGGATGGCCCAGCGCTTTGAAGATCTCGGCCCGCAGCCGAAGCGATTCATTTTCACGTGTTCCCATTGGAGCGTCCCTCCTTTCAACATTTCAGAAAATACTAAAACTTCATTGGCCGTGCAAGCATTTTTTATCTCCTTTTCGTCGCAATGGAAACGGCATCCCCGAGGGGATGCCGAAGGGGTCGCAAAGTGAACGGCAGACGCTTAGCGGAAGCGCGCGATGTCGCAGTGATCCATGTCGTCGAACACTTGGTTCTCGCCTCCCATGCCCCACACGAACGTATAGGCGCCCGTGCCGGCGGCGCAGTGGACGGACCACGGCGGGGAGAGCACCACCTGCTTCTCGCGAAGGGTCACATGGCGGGTATTCTCGGGTTCGCCGAGGAAGTGCATCACAAGGCCATCCTTGGGCAAATCGAAATAGCAATACACCTCCGTGCGGCGATCGTGGGTATGCGGCGGGAACGTGTTCCAGACGGAACCTTCGTTGAGCTGCGTGAATCCCATGACCAGCTGGCAACTTTGGATGAAGCCGGGGCGGATGAACTGATAAATCGTGCGGCTGTTGCTTTCGGCGAGGGAGCCCAACTCAATCTTGTTGGCTTGGGCAAGCGTGGCGTGCGTGGTGGGATAGGCCATATGGGCCGGGTAGGAAACGAGGTAGAACTGCGCCGGCGTGGAGGCGTTGTCGCTCATCAGGCGAATCTCCTTGGCGCCTTTGCCGACGTAGAGGCACTCGCGGTTGTCCATGGGATATTCCGTGCCGTCCACGACAATCTTTCCGGGAGCGCCAAGGTTGATGATCCCAACCTCGCGGCGATCGCAGAAATGCTCGCAGGCCATCTCGCGGCCGCCTTCAAGCAAGAGCGGGGAATCCGTGGGGACAATCCCACCAACGACGGCGCGATCGACGTTGGTATAGGCAAGCGAGACCTTCCCGGGGACAAACAGCTCTTCCAACACAAAGCTGGCACGGAGCTCGTCGGTGGTCATGCGCTTATAAGAGTTACGGTCAGAAGCTTCAATCGTTTTCATGGGGTCGCATCCGAAAAATGAAACAGAAGTGGGGCTGTGCCCAAACAACGCGGAGGGCCGAAAGGCTCCCCGCTCGGCAATCATCGGGCCAACCAACCGCCGTCAACATTGACCGTCGCCCCCGTCATATAGTCGGAAGCGGGCGCGGCCAGGAAGACGCAAATGCCCTTGAGGTCGTCAGGGGTTCCCCAACGTCCCGCAGGGATACGGTCGAGAATGGCCTGATTGCGCACAGAATCGGCGCGGATGGGCGCAGTGTTGTCGGTGGCGATGTACCCGGGCGCAATGGCGTTCACGCAAATGCGATGCTTGGAGAGCTCGTTGGCCATGAGCATGGTAAGACTCTTGATGCCGCCCTTGGAGGAGGCATAGCCCGGCACCAAAATGCCGCCTTGGAAACTGAGCATGGAGGCAATGTTGATGATCTTCCCGCCCTCGCCCTGCACAATCATCTGGCGTGCCGCAGACTGGGAAAGGAAGAACGGCGCAGAGAGATTCACGGCAAGGACATCGTTCCAGTTCTTGGCGGAGTGCTCAGTGAACGGCTCGCGGCGAATGATCCCGGCATTGTTCACGAGGATGTCGAGACGGCCAAAGTCGGCGACGATGGCCTCCACCAGCGGTTGGGCCGCGGTCTCCGCCTGGGAGAGATCCACGGAATAAGCCTTCGCCTTCCGCCCGAGCGCCTGAATCTGGGCGACGGTGCCCTCGGCAGGGATCACATCCACCGTGGCGACATCGGCCCCGGCCTCCGCCAGCGCGAGTGCGTAAGCTTGGCCGATGCCGCGGCCTGCGCCGGTGACAACGGCCACCTTGCCATCCAGTTTGAATTGGTCGAGAATCATTTCACAATCTCCGTTGGAGGGTTCTTTTCGGCATTTTGGAGTCTCTCAAGCAAACGGGGAAGCCCGTCGGAGAGCCAAGGAATGTAAGTGATCAAGAGCAACGCCACCAACATGGCCACGAAGAACGGCACCGCCTTGCGCGTGACGTTGGCAATGGTCGTCCTCCCCACCCCGCACCCGATGAAGAGGCACGTGCCCACAGGCGGCGTGCAAAGGCCAATGCACAGGTTGGTGATCATGATGATGCCAAAGTGGATCGGCGTAAGCCCAAGCTTCACGGCCACCGGCAACAGAATCGGCGTGAAGATGAGCAACGCGGGCGTCATATCCATGAAGAACCCAACCACCAGCAACAGCAAGTTGATCGTCAGCAGGATCACGAACGGGCTGTCGCTCATCCCCATGAGCGCATGCGAAACGGTCTGCGGGATATTGGCCATCGTCATGATCCAGCTCATGGCGCTGGAAGCGCCGATGAGCAACATGACCACCGCCGTGGTGACGCCCGTCTGCAAGCAAATCCCCGGCAGATCCCGCAAAGGGATTTCCCGGTAAACCACCACCGAAAGCAGAAACGCATACGCCACCGTCACGGCCGAAGCCTCCGTGGCCGTAAAGACACCCGAAAGGATGCCCCCCAAAATGATGACCACCAGCAGAAGGCTCGGCAAAGCCCCCCACCACGCCTCACGCTCCCCCTTCCGGCAAAGCCCAAGGGCCAACGTCAACGCCTTGAAAACGCAGAGCGAAAGCACCAGCGTCAGCACGCCGCGCCCCACCCCATGCATCACCCACGCCACCACGGCGGAAGCCAACGCCACGCCGCGCAACGCCCAGTGCAGCAACGCCACCCGCCGCGGGAGCGCCGGCACGACCACCGCCTCTCCCTGCTTGCCGTAGCCCTTGCGCCACGAGACAATGCCCGAGGCCACCATGATGCACACCCCCACCACGATTCCCGGCAAAATGCCCGCCACAAACATGGACGCGATGGAGACCGAGCCCGCCACCACGGAATACACGATCATGCAGTTGGATGGAGGAATGAGCAAACCCGTTGTGGCCGCGGTGGCCGTGAGCGCCACATTGAAGTCGCGGTCATAACCCTTCTTGTTCATCTCCGGGATCATGAAGCCGCCGATGGAAGAGACCGCCGCAGCCGCCGACCCCGAAATGGAGCCGAACAGCATGCACGTGAGCGTGTTCACGTAGCCCAATCCTCCCGGGAAGCGCCCCATGTAATGCAAGGCAAAATCAATGAGCCGCCGCGCCAAACCGCCGCGCCCCATCAGATAGCCCGCAAAGACGAAAAAGGGGATTGCCAGCAACGGGAAGCTGTCCACCCCGTTGGCCATGCGCTGCGCCACCATGAACGACGCATCGAGCCCCTGAGCGTAAATCGCCGCAAAGGAAGCCAACGCAATCGCCGCGCAGACCGGCGCGTTCAGCAACAGGAGCGCGAAAAAGGAAACCATCAAAACAAAAATGATGCCTGTCATCGTCTCAACCCTCCGACTGCGTCATCGCGCCCAGTTTCTCCGCCGGCGTCCGCACAATATCCACCAGCATCTCCAGCGTAAAGAGCGCCACGAAGGCCCCGCCCACCGGCACCGCCATATACACCATGCCGCGCGTGAGGAAAGGCATCGTCGCCAACGCCGCCCCCATCTGCGCCTCCGCCATCCGCCAGCCTCCGCAGATGAACACCGCCACCGCCAAAGCCAGCACCAGCAGCTCCACCATGATCGCGCAGAGTTTCCGGACCTCCGGGTCCAGCTTCGAGACAAGGAAATCCACGCCCAGGTGTGCCCGCGCCTCAAACGCCAACGCGCCGCCAAGGAACGAAATCCACACGAGGAGCACGCGCGCCGCCTCATCGGTGTAAGGCGCCTGATTGCCCAGCACGAACCGTGAGAAAACGCCCCACAGCACATCCAGCGTCATCAACGCCACCAGCACGATGACCACCCACCGCAACAGGCCCACAAGGCCGTGCCGCACCTGCGAAAGCACCTTCTTCATCTGACCTCCTGAATCGCGTCATACAGCGGCTTCACGTCCGCATACTTCTCCGACGTCGCCAACGCCTTCGCCGCCTCGCGGAAACTCTCCGTCTCCGGCACGATGATCTTCACGCCCTGCGTCTTCAGAAATTCCATGGCCTTCGCCGTATCCTCTTTCCAAAGCTTCCGCTGATAATCCTGCGACTCCGCGGCCGCCTGCCGGAAGATTGCCTGATGCTCCGGCGAAAGCGTGTCCCACACTTTCGTGGAAAACACCAACATATCCGGCACCCGCTGATGCTCATCCAGCGAAAAATGCTTGCACACCTCATAGTGACGCGACGTCACAAACGAGGGCGGATTGTTCTCCGCCGCATCCACCGTGCCCTGAGCCAACGCCGTGTAGAGCTCCCCCCACACCGTCGGGCAAGGGCTTCCCCCCATCGAGGTGATCATGTCCATCGCCGTGGGGCTGCTCATCACGCGGATCTTCATTCCCTCCACATCGGCCACCGAGCGGATATCCTTGCGCGTGGCGTAAAAACTCCGCGCACCCGCATCGTAATAGCATAAACCAAAGAACGCCTTGTCCTTTTCCCGCCCGGCCCGCAGCATCTGTTCGCCGATCGGCCCCTTCAGCACCTTCCAACAATGCGCGTCATCGCGGAAGACGAACGGCAACCCAAACACCCGGATCTCCGGCAACTGCGCCTCCAGCGCGGCCGTCGAAACCTTTGTCATCGCCAATTGTCCGGCTTGGACCTGCTCCAACGTCTCAATCTCACCGCCCATCACCGCGTTCGGATAAATATCCAGCCGGATTTCACCGCCCGACAGCTCCGCCAAGCGCTCCTTCATAAACAAGAGGCTCTTGTGCACGGGATGCGCCTCCTCCAGCCCATGCGCCATCTTCAACACCCCCGCCTCCCGGCGGTGGAGCACCGCCGATGCCACCGCACTGACGGCCACCAGCCCCACCAATACGCCAACAACGGCGAACGATACCGATTTTGTCATTCCGAATCCTTCCGCTTCCGGCCTCAACGGCCAACGATACGCCAGGAACGGCCCGAATCCACAAGGCCTCCCATTCAAACGTTAAATAAAATAGAACATTTCATCCTGTGCCGCAAGCCCATCTCCAAACTTTCTCAGATCGCATACAACCGTCCGCACCTTTCACCCATTCCGCACGAGGCCCCTGCCGAGATCCTCCGTATCTCACCCCGAAACGCTCTGCATCGCACCGCCAAAGACCCTATATCCCAATCAATGACACCGCGAGCCCCATAAAAAGAAAAGGCACCCCGAAGGGTGCCTCGTCCAAACGTGCGGGAGATCTCTCAATTCCGCTTGATTTCCTGCACCTGCCTCCGGGAGAGCAACACGGCCTTGAAGAAGCGGCAATCGGAAGTCACCACCAACGTCCGCTCACCCGAAAGATCCTGCGGCTGGAGCTCCTGGACAAACCGCCAAGGCTCGTCCAGATTCGTCTTGCCAAGGAGCACCGCGACGCCGTCACCCTGGAGCGCACCAATCGGTTCCTCACCCTTCGCGAGGCGCAACGTCAGCGTCGGGAGCACTTCGCCAACCCCGCCCTCACCGGCAGGCTCCGTCTGAGTGCCGATGGAAACAACGGTGAGCGCGACATCGGAGGCATCCCAATCCGCGGAGTCAAAGCCCAGCCAATACTTCTCCGAGGCGCTGACCCCATCGTTGGCGCTCTGCTCCAAAATCGCATCGGGATCTGCCTGACGCAACCACTCAAGGAACCCATCATCCGTGGACTCCAGCGCACCGGAGGCTTCAAGCAATTCCGCGCTGGGCGTGTAGACAAAGATCACCGAGTAATCCGTGTCACGCTCCAACGTGCCCACATCCAACGTCAGGTTCTGCGTCGTAGACACCGTTCCATTGGCGGCAAGCGCATAAACGGAGCGGCGCGCGGCCTCAACGGGAGGCGGGAAGTCCGAACCGTTCTTGGTGACACCCTTCAAGTTGAACCAACGCGAATCCCATCCCTCCACGGACAGCGTGTAACCAATGCCCTTGGAATAGAGGCCGCCCACATTCCGCCCGGACACGATGCCTTCGCCCGCGGTAAGCGACAGACGCGCATCTCCGCCCACAAGGCGAGCCGTAAGCGAGGCCAAGCGCTGACTGGGAAGGACATAATCCGCATAAGGCTGATGGTAGTCCACACCGTAATATCCCGGCATTTCATTGGCACCGGCCAAGGTGTACGTGCGGGACTTGTCCGTGGAGACAAACCACTTGAGCTCCGTGTTGTAAACCGGATTGTTCTCGTCATCCAAAACAGGCTCATAGGCGCCCTGTCCACCGTCTGGCCCAACGGCATCCGGATTCCACACCATCATGGGCGTTTTGGCCTCCACGAATTGCGCGGTGGCCGTGCCGATGTCGTTGCCTGTCGGAGGAAGCACCGTTCCCACCGCACGAACCGTCCCGGCGCACTGGCCGGCGGCCGATTCCATCTCGACGGCCTTCTGAAGGCGATTCTTCCACCACCACGCCTCCGCCTCCGAGGGTTCGTTCACCTTGTTGGTGAAGAGCACCTCGTCCGCGACGACGCCGTTGGAGCGGATGAGCTGGATGGCGTAGACCACGCCGTAGCGATAAGCCTCCTCGCTCTCCAACGTCTGCGTGATGCCTTCCGGCAAAAGCTCCTGGGCCATCTTCAACCACTGGAAGGTGTTCGGGCTCTCAGGATCGTTGGGATCGTAAGGATTGTTGGCCAAGGAGTTGTCTCCCTGCAACGCGCCTTCCTTGGCATTGGTGGTGGCAAGGTAGAAATCAAGGTCGTAGAAGCCCGAATCCGAAGGATCGGCCGTTGTCGAGCGGATACGGCGGAACGGAATCCATCCCTTGAGCTCAACGCTGCGCCCTGCGAGCGGCCCGGAGGAATCCTCAGAGGAAATCCAAGCCAAGGTCTCCGTCTCCGGGGTGTCGGGCGTCGGCATCGGCGCGGCCTTCACCGCCACCTTCCAGCCATCAAGCGTCTTGGAAGGCACCCAGTGCCCAAGTTCATTCTGCTTGATTCCCGTATCCGCCAGCATGCCCAACTCGAAGGCCGAAGGCGCACCCGTACCGACGGCGAAGGGACGGAACTCGTTGATCCACACATCGCCCTGACCGATGGCGTAAACCCAGAAGTAAGGAGAAACGCCCACCTGCTCGCGCCGCGTGACCACGTTGATGTTGGACGACGCATCCGGCACATACCACGGGCAATACGCGGGCTGGACCTCGGAGGCAAAGTTGGAAATGGACTGGCAGTCACGGATCTGATTGGTATTCCTGTCCACAAGGACAATCGCAAACCGCGCCACCGCACCATCCTGCCAAAGCGTCGCATCGGACATGTCAATGGAAAGGGAGAACGGCAACTCATTCTCCGCCGTGGTAAGGCCAAGCGCATCCAATTCCGCCTGCGTCTTCAGCGTCCTAAAGTGGAGCGCACCGGAAGCGGGGGCCGACGGGTTTTCTGCGTCGGTATTCTTCCCCGTGTACATCATCGGGATGATGCCTGCTGCGGAGAAAAGGGAATTGTCCAACGGCAACTGCTTCTTCAGATTCTGACGCAACGTGGAGAACCCATAGGGATTCCGATCGCCAATCGTCGGGAGCGGGGCACCCGCCGTGATCCACTGCGCGAGATCCCACCCCTTCATGAAGTTGCTCCGAGTCGAACCCGACGGATCGCCCACAAAGAGATTGGTCGGCACCTTCGCCTTGGGAATCAACGTCCACACCAAATACGGCCGGAGATCACCCGAGACAAGCATCCCATACGGATCGGAAAGGTCGCCGCCCTTGAGGCCATCCTCGGGGGAAATCACCGCGGCCATGCCGAGGCGGTCTCCGGTGGTGGGCTGATACAACCAACCATGCAGATTGGCATACTCACCCGAGGCCGTGCCGTTCTCATCGGTCCAAATCGGGTCATCGACCGCCACGCCGCCCTTATCCTGGATGGGCTCACCGTTTTCGTCGATCGCAAAGAGCGTCTGCGTGAACAGCCATGCGCCGGCGCGGATCTCCCCCTGCCCGAAGGACATCACCATCGCATTCTGAGCGGAGGCAGGTTCCTCCGCAAAAACCACCGTGATGGTGAAGTCGGAATCGTTTCCAAAGGTATCGTCTTCCTCAATCCCCTGGATGAAATCAGGGTTAAAGCGGATGACACCGGTGAAGACGCGCTTGGCATTGCCGCTTTCGTCATATTCCAAACGGGTCTCCGCCGTGGCGCGGAAGTTGCCTTCCGTATCCTGGCCACCCATCCGAATCCACTCTTCGGTGCAGATACGCGTCCGCTCCTCCGGACTGGTCGCATTGTCCGCCAACGCGCGGAGTTCGGCCACCCTCGCCGCCACATCCTCTTCCGTCAGCGGGCCACTGGTGCCAATCAGCATGATCTTGCCGATCAAATCCTGCGGCACCTGGAGAGACTCGAAGCAGTAATTGGAACGCGGACGGTAAGAGAAGACCTTCGCCTTGTCGGCGGAATAGACCCACTCCGGCCCACCCAAGGTCTGCTCAAGCGTCACGTCGATGCCCGATGCGCCGGACACCGTTTCGCCGGCCAAGAACCCGAAGACGTGATAACCGCACGCCGTGCCCTCATAGACGGTATTGCGCAGGGTCGAGGTGATCGTCACCTGGTTCCACACCGGCTTGGTGTCGGGGATCACGCTGGCATCCTTATTGTCGGTTCCGGAGGTTTCGCCCAAGAACTCCCACTTCGTGCGCTTGGTCACGTCGGAGGGCAACGCCTGAACCACGTCGTCCACCCACATCAATTCGCCCGTGAGCTGGATCGAACCCGCGGTCGCGGAGGAATCCGTGACACCGGCCACCACGTAGGAGCCGGAACCGACGACGGCCTCACCGTTCTCCACGCGATCCGCCGCAGGCAACAACCATACGTTCTGAGAAAGCGCGCCAGGCACCGGCACCACCGTGCCACCCTGCCCATCGACACCCGTCCACACGCCGCCCTCGGCGGCGCCGCAAGGACGGTGAAGCACATAGGCCACCTTCCCGAGCGTTTCCGCGAGAATCGTCACCGTGTTGTACTTGTAGGACGCGGAGGAAGAATCCGACACGGAAGCCCCCGCCAGCGAAACTGCGGTTCCAACCGCCGCACCATCCTCACCATAACGGCGCAACGTCCAACCATTGGCGTCCGTCTGAAGCACCGGCGGCACGGCATTGGTGATGCCGGCGCGCAAAATCGGCATCACCACCTCGGCGTAAGGCGCCGAATTCCCTTCCGTCGCGCCGGAGGAAGCCTGCACCAGATTGAGCTCATTGAGCCAAGCCGATTGCGGCGGTGTGCTGTAGAGGTAGAAATAAGGCGCCGTTTCCTCTTCGGGTCTGGAAGCGGAAGCGTTCAAATCCTCCAGCGGCTCATAACGATGCGGCTTCGTGAAAAGCCCCGGTTTCGTGCGGAGGGTCGGCTGACGCACAAGGAACGACACCTTTTCGTTGCCGAAGTCAGAGACCACAGGCACCGTGTAAACGCCCCACACGCAGAACGGAATGGCAGGCTCCTTCTTCGCGTAAGTGTCCGCTTGTCCGGCGACATAACCCGCCTTCGTTGCGTAAGCATCGCTCAAGATGCCGACCACGGAAGAATCCGCCACACGGCCTTCCGCGGCACCCTTCAGCTCAACGAAGCGCGTCCCGGCCTTCTGCGCGAACACGGTTGCGAGCAGATTCGTGGCAGAGGCATATTCCATGCCGTCAAGGCCATAGGTCACGGAAGCTCCACCGGTTTCGTCCGCGACTTCCAGCTTCGTGCCAGACCATGCGCCCGCAAGGCCATGGCCCAACACATCCGGCTCGGGCCCGACCAAATAGCCGGGCGCCACCGGGGAAGGATAGGTCACGAGCACCGAGGAAAGGAAGTCCCCGCCAAGGGCCTGCTTGTCATAATCCACGGCGAAGCCAAAGCTTCCGCCCCACCACGGCTGCTCGTTGGCCGTTCCCGGGAAGGCCGTGCCGCAATACGGACGCACCGACGTCAAGACATCCTTCGCGCGCCCAACGTCGAGCGTGAAGGAGGTGGAGAACTCCAGATTGTAGCGCTCCTCTTCCGCCGCGCCCTGCAATTTCACCTTCACGGCAAAGCCCGTGGCCGCATCGGCGGGCGTAAAGGTCACCGTGCCGTCCGTACCGATGGTGTAAGACGTCGTCGCCTCGGCCAAGGCCGTCCGGATCTTCCCTTCGTCCACGATCTGAAGGCCTTCCTTGGCATCCATGAACCGAAGCTTCACCTCTCCCATCACGTGGAAGAGCAACGGCGTATACGTGAGCGTGACCTCATCAACCGTGGCATTGACCGACCACGTGACCTGAGGTTCCCGCCCGGCCTGACGAATCCGCTCCGCCGTCGCCTCTCCGGCGGTTTCAGTGTAACTGAGCGTATGCGTGCCCAGTCCCGTGATGGTGGAGGTCACGGTGTTCTGATTGAGCCCGGTGTAACGGAAGAGGTACTGGTCAGGATTGATCTGCCGAGGCGTCACCTGAATTTGCTTGCCCTCCGCACGCGCCTGATCCGCCGGATTGAAAGCGCCGGTCCACTGCATCAAGTGCGTCAAATCGGTGGGGCCACCATTCGCCCTTTCGTTGGCGTGGTTGAGACGCGTCACCCACTTGCCGCCCATGTCCACGCTCGCCATGGAGTTCGCGAAGGCCGTCTTGGCGTAATCCTGAACAAAGGTCGAAGTGCCGGTTCCGGTTCTGGTGTAGTCGGCATTCTCATCGGCCATGAAGACATCCGCCTTCGTCAAACGGCGCGCATGATCCTCAGCCGAAATATTGTCCCGATCCGCATCGGAGAGACCGTCCCAGTTCTCACCTTCATCAACGAACTCTTGGGCCCACTCACCACCGAACCCGTGGTTGATGTAAGCGCTCTGATACAGCCCATACAGCGCGTCGATATTCTCTTGAGCCACCGTGCGGCTGCTATCCGTGATATTGGCCTCATTGATGTTGCTGAAGACCACCACGTGCTCCGCACCGCCCGTGGGACGGAAGAGCAGAAGCGCACCCGCCGTCGTGTTCGAACCCGGACGATACCCTTCGTATCCGGAAGCGGCAATGCCCGCGTTCGTTTCCGTGTCGCCAAGGACAACCTCCGAGCCGCCGTTCCGCCAGTAAAGGTCAAAGGACCCCTTGGCCGTGTAGAAGGAGCGATTCGCCGAGGTATCGGCCACGCGCTTCGCCGGCACCACGCCCGTTTCAGGCGCAGGCAACTTCACGCCCTCATCGCCGCTCACAACGGGCACGCGGAAGCGAATCTCACGTTGCAACGCGGCGGCACGATCGGCGATTTCGATGCCCCATCCGCCAAGATCCATGTTGACGGGTGCGCAGAATTCCACAAACGGACGCAAGGAAATGGCACTGCCGTTATCCACAATGTTGAATTCGCTGAGGAAGACTTCACCCGGCAGGCAGGAGTAAATCCAGAAGTACGGCGAGAAGAAGGAACTTCCGGCAGAAGCATCCGGATTCGCCTCGTTGTAACGGGCACGAATTTCGGCATTCAGGCTACGCGGAAAGTACCACGGGAATTCCGTATAGGCGGAAGCCTCCTGCTTGGACATCAGCGTGCGCGCCTCATCGTCCCCGGAGGTCGGCTCATCCTCTTCGCTCTCGTAGACCGCCCACGCGGCATAACGGACCAACGAGTTGGCCTTAAGTTCCGGAATGCCGCTGTCCTTGGACAGATCCCCAACGAAGAGAGAGACCTCGCCGCCATCATCCGAAGTGACCGCCGAGAGTTCGATGGTGTTCGCGGGAAGGCCTCCGGCCGTCACCGCCGCATGGGCCGCATCCGCATCAAACCACGCATCCAGCGGCCAACTCGCCTCTTCGCCCACCTGCCATGTATAAATGGGCGCAGACGAATCGGCAGAGAACGTATTCCCGAACACATCCGTATAGTTATACGATGTGAGACGCGCAAGTTTCCCTCCCCCTTCCACGGAATTGAGGTCGTAGGTAAGGAAGACGCGGATGGAATCCGCCTTCACCTGTTGCATTCGATCGAGCGCCACCATCACACGCAACGCGGAGGTCCCCGTCACCGGCTGAGAAAGCGGCGACATTCCCTGACCCGCATTGAGCCGCTTCAACTGCCGCTCAAACCCGGCCCGGCCCGTCCCGGCGATATTGGAGAACATCACGGAACGCACGCGGAGCGACGCCGTCACCGGGTTGGACACCGTGAGCATATCCAAAAGAATTCGTCCCGTGCGAGGCGCCTCATCAAAGGCATCATCGCCACCGTTATCATTCTCCAACCGCGTCCTAAGCCGCAGACGCCGCACCGCCGTATGGTCGAACGGCGTGGAGGTCATCAACGGAGTCCCCGGCAAGAGGGTCACGGGATCGATCGGCGTCAACGTCCTGCGGAACTTGGAGAGATCCACGTCAAAGACGCGATACACCGTGTTGGTGACATCCACATACGTCAACGTTTCCCAATCAATTTCGTCCGTATCCTCGTTCGTGTCGGTGGAGAACTCGAAATACACACGAACCGGCTCAGGCGAGGCCACCGTGCGGCGAGCTGCGAACGTTACGCGGCCAACACCTTCTTCCAACAGCGGCGACCGCAGGTCAGCGACCCCATAACTCCCCTCGGTCTCACCATCCGTCATGACGTTGTTGAACTGCATCGCACGCGTCAACGAGCTCTTATGCGCGAAATCCGTCTCCTCCGGTAGGGTGCCTTCGGTCGCTGCGCGGTCCTTCCAGTAGAGGAGGTCAATCGGCGAATCCGTGAGTTTCACGTTCGTGGCTCGCCACGAAGCGCTCGTCCCCTGGTTGTCGGTGAAGGTAAGATCGTCGATGTAAACGTAAGGATCGTCCGAATCCTCCAAGCCCGTGGTCACCATCACAAGGCGAAGGTTGCCCGTCTTGCCCACGAGTTCCTGACCGTTCAACTTCGGAGTGATGCTCATCGAACGCCATTCGCCAGCCGTGTTCTCCAAGTCGAAAGGCGCCGTGACATTCTGCCAGCCAGTGCCGGGATTGTCCCCCAACCAGCTCAGATTCGCCGTCTGCGTCTCCTTATACTGAAGCATCAAGCTGACGGGACGATTCTCCTGGCCGGAACCGAATTCGTCCAGCTGCGGGATACGGTAACGGAAGCTGACCGTGCCAAATCCCTTATCAGACCAAGGCGAATAGAGGGCCAACGTGCTTCCCGTGTGGCGGATATTCGTGCCATCGTCCGCCCCCTCCGTCGTCTCACTGGACGTATAGGACGTATTCCGACGCGACCGCTGGAGCAACACGCACTGACGCCCCGTGTACTCCCACGGCGAAACACTCAACTGCGCATCCTCTTCCGGACGAACCCAAATGCCCACGCCCGCGAAACCGTTGTTCTGGTAGAAACCAACGTCCGTGTTGCGCGGCACACGGGCCTCACCGTTCCGGTTTTGGTCATTGCCGCACCACGAAGAAACCGTGATGTCATCCAAGAAGACACTGTCGCCATCCACCGGCTCAATCACAAGGCTTCCCTTGGCCGAACCAAGCGTCACGGTGAACGTCTCACCGGAAAGCGTCGTGGAAACCTCCTTGTTCTTGTTGTCCCCCGACGCGCGAATGCGGACACGCCCGGACTGATCCTTGCTGGGCGTCGCGCGGCGAAGCTGAACGCGAGAGGCACCATCGGCGTCTGCCGTCAATTGCCAAGAGGTCCCATTGTCCGCCTGATGGACATAGACCGTTTCCGTGGTGGGATAGACACCATTCACGTAACTGTCCGCACGCGACGTGGCAAAACTGACGGAACGGAAAATGGGGCGACACTCCGCAGAGCCCAACGCCGGCGTCAGCTGGACATCGCCGCCCAACGCCTTCGTGCTTCGGAACTGCAGCGTGGGCGTGCCCGTGAGATTCCCAACGGCAATGCCCACAGCCAAGGTCCCATCGGAACGCACCCACAACGCCGCGCGCATGGAGGAGAGCGTCTTGTCCCCCACCACTCTGTAACCTTGAGGGATGTCCGCGCCCGTGGAATCGACAATCGTCATGCGGGTGGGCAAATCCTGTCCCTTCGACCACTCATAGAGCTCCGCGACCACCTGACCCGAAGGCTCCCGTTCTCCATCGGTTCCAACCTGCTTGTCGTCAAACGAAATCGTCTGCGTGAGGCGCAATTCGTACTTCTTGCTGCTTGTGGCGTTATCGTCAATCAGGTAATAAGAAACGGAATAACCAGAAGTCGCATTGAGCGCCGTGGAGCCCGAATCAAAGGCAATGCCGGCCGAAATGCCGTACTTGTCTCCGATCAATGAACCATCCCTGTTTCGGAACTGCGCGATACCCAAAATATCATAAGGCAACGAAAGCCCCAAACGGAAACTCACTGTGCCCACACCGCTGAGGAGCACGCCATCCGCGTCGGTTCGCGGCGTGAGCGTGCCGCGGCCATCACGCAGGCGCACCTGCGCATCGGGGAGATACATTCCCCCTGGCGCCCGCGTGAAGTTTCGATTGGCGACCAATTCCGTGTTGTTTCCCAGCACCATATACAACGACGTGTCGTTGTATTTGTCACGATCCGGCCGCAACAGATAGGGCTGCGCCTGCTCGGGCGCGGCACCCCACATCGCGAAGTGCTCCGAGGCCTGATACGTCTCATTCGGCAACGCGAAAGGCAAACCGCTGTCCGTCTGACTCTCGCGGCTCATCGCGAAATCTTCCGTGAACGACGTGCTGTCCGCGAGTGGCCCCTCATCGGGAATCCAGCCACGATCAACGACAATCGCCTCCGACTCATTCGTCGTGGTGGTGCAGTTGAACCCGGCCGTCACCGACGTCACATTTTCACGGAAATCCGTCTGCCCGAATCCATTCGAGGCAAACCACGTGTTGAAGTCCTGCCAATAAGCGCCGCAGAGGCGCACCGAGGCCCCCTCCGTATCGGAGAACACCACTTCCGCCAAAAGGTGGGAGGCATCCAAACCATCGATCGGCACCACCACCGGCACCACATCCGCTGCCGAAGCCGGGCGCACCAAACGCTGCGTCATGGCCGGGACCGCCTCGGAAACCGGAGGAAGCACCCCCGCCGCAGAGGCACCATCCTGCCCGTACACGACCTCTTCCGCGTCCTCACTCTCCGATTCGCGCACCACCACCGAGAACGGCAGATAACCCACGGAGAAGACGGGGTCCGCATCTTCGGAAGCCTGATAGCCCCACGCATACTCCGCCGCCTCATCATCCGGAAGCCCATAATCCGAGAGGCGGAGCGTCTTCGGCAGGGCCACCCGCCACACATAGTCTTCCGTGGAGGAAGGAAGGCAGGGCACATCTACCGTGCAAATCGCATTGTCTGTCCCATTTTCCGCGCGCCCCTTGTACATCACGCGCAACGACACCGACGGACGCGCCGTCCGGCGCTCCCGCACATCCAACAAATAGGAATCTTCCAGCGTTTGGCCCGAATCCGCGACATATGAAACACCCGTCTTCGTGCCCGAAACAGCCTCACGCGCATCCATCTGCTCACGCCCGGCCTTGAACGAACCATAGACGCTGTAATCCAACGCCATGTCGTAGACCCCGGGCATGACACCCGTCACCTCGCCCGTCTGGGCATCCGTGAAGAATGCCCCTTCCGCGGCGTTGACCGTGCCATCGCCGGCGTTCGTGACCAATGCCCCCGGCGTGAAGGAGGCCCGCACCGTGGCATCGCCCGAGGGATTCAGCCCACTCACTTGCATCGCGACGCTCCGCCACAGAGCGGTGTTGTCCCCCTCTGCCCGGCGGCGCAGCCGCAACGTGGCGGAATAACCGCGCGGGAGGCTCGCCGCGTACGTGCCATTGGTCGTGGCCGTGAACGAAACATCAAAGGGAACCCCCGCCCAAGCACGCACATCGGAGGTGGTGGCCGCGACCGTCGCCTTGCCGAATTCCGCGGCAGGCGCGGCCGAAGTGACGCGCAGATTGCGCACCACCACCGTGACGAGGCTCAACATCCCCGCATTCGTGTTGGCCGTGGCGCGACGGAGGAAGAAACGCGCATTCGACCCCGCACGCGCGAGAGGCTTGCCATCGGCATCGACAAAGTCCGCCGAATACGTCCGCGCACCCGTCGTGAGCTCAAAACGCTTGAGGCACACCTCCGTGGCCATGGCACCCGCGCGGTACCACAATTCCAAAATCTGCGCGGAACCATCTTCCGCCGCGTTCGAATCCGAGGCAAGCGCCTCGAAGGTCACAGACGAAATGCCGTCGGGATAGACGGGCGACTCAATGGCAGCCCCTCCCGTGCGGTCATCGCCGGTGCCATAAGTGTTGAACAGCTGAGCGCCAACCTGCCCCACGGCGTTGGCGCCAATGGCACCGCGGACAATCCGCCAACCGTAGGCAGAACCCGTGGGACCATCGGAACCCGGCATGGCCCGAACCCACATCTCGTCATAATTCCCAAACGAAGCCTGCGATGCCGTGTCGATCGTGATGTCATCGTAGCGCTTCGCACCCTGCCAAAGGCGCAGGTCGGAGAAATCCATCGCACGCCCAAGATCCTGAATGGGCGAAATACGCGCAAAGGAGCCGAGACCATATTCGGAGGCGGCGTACCACTCCTGCGTGGCCTCTCCGGCCAACAAGGAGGCCACCAACTCGTTCTGCGGATCAGCAACGTCATAGGCCTTGGAGCTGATGTACGTGGCCTCCCAACGCGCGGGGTCATGCCCGCGGCCGGATCGCAAGTAGGTCGCATACGCCGTGCCGTCCACGTTGGTTGCGCTTCCCGAAAGGACGGCCCGGAGATTGGTTGGCTCGTCTGCCTTCTGCGGCATGGGATAAAAGGCAGTGGTCGAAGGCTTGCCATCGGTACCATAAGGCGCATCGCGCACCAGACTGATGGAGTGCGCCCATGCCGTGCCGTCCGCACCGCTGTGCGCGCGGAACATCAATCCGGCGGGGCGGGCGATGGCCGGAATCGTGTAGGTGTTCACGCCCTCAGAGCGCGGCACCGAAACGGTCACCTGCACGTAGACCCGCTGCGTCATGCGATCCACGGGGGCCCACGCGCCGTTGGCCCCCTTCTTGGAGGCATCGGCATCCACCAGCGTCACCGCATAGGTCACGTTGGTGCTCTGCGTAATCCCTTGCGCCCGGACGGCGGACCCGCACAGCAGGCCCGCCGAAACCGTCAGCAACGTCCAAAATCTCAAGCGTCCGATCATGGTCAATCCAATTTTTCTGCCTCGGCGCTCAGACCGCCGGAACCATACCATTTGGAGAGTTTTCGCCGCTTTGTGGTGTCGGGGCTCTCGGAATCGGCCGAGGGGTCCCGAATCGCTTCCACGTGCCCATCCGCGAAGCAGACATGCGCGAAGCGAATGCCGCCATCCTCGTGGATAAAGCCCATGCTCTCGTTGCCTTTGTCCCAATCCCAGACCTGATCCCCTTCCAAAGAGTTCTCGCTCTTGATGGCGTCGTTGTCCACATCCAGCTCAACAAAGAGCGCCGTGCGCGCCGGCATTGCTTCGGCGCGCGTGTCATTGTCCACGTAGGGGCGGAGATTGGCCTGGCCGTAACGGATGGCATAGCTGGCGTAAGAGGGTCCGCCTCCGGAATAGCTGTGGTTGGACGGAATGTCATAGAGATCCGTGTCGGTGCCGGTGATCACGTTCATCGCGTAGGCCCGCACCACTTCGGTCCGCCGAACGCTGAGTTTTTCCTCGGCACGCTTGGCAAAGGCGGAGCTCACATAAGTGCTCAGACTGCCATCCGTATAAGGGAAAAGGCAACCGTTCATGATGGCGACTTCGGCCAGGCTGTGTTGGTCGCCACCGCCCGTTTTGCGCCACTCGGCCGGCTTGGCGCCGATGCCGCCCTCTTGGCTCTTCGTGTTGAAACAGGTGCAAATCCCCTCTTCGTTCACGAAATCGCCCTGGATCGTGCCATTTTCGTCGGTCTCACCAAATCCATAGTCATTTCCGTTGCCGCTTCCGATATCTTTGGCGGCCTCCACATCCCCCTTCTTGCGGGGGCAATCGTGCTCAAAATAGACCCATCCTGCGGCACGCCCATAGCGAATTTCCCGCATTCCGGAAGAGGGGTTACGATAGGAAAACGACGTAAACCATCCACCCGCGGCCGGATAGCAACCATCCTTCTCGCCCTTGTAGGCAAGCGCGGCCCGCCCCAAACGCATGAGATTGTTGCGGCTTGCGGCATCGTCACCGGCGTTCAAAAAGCTTCCCACCACCGGCACCATCGATGCGGCCAATACACCAAGAATTACGATGACCACAAGCAACTCGATCATCGTAAAGCCTTGCCTCAAAGCAGAACGTCTCATCTGTAGACCTCTCACGTTGCGTACAGTATAGGATAAACCACGCTCTTTTGGAAGCAAAAAACGCAATTCACCCGTAAGATTCCCAATATAAGAGAAGCATTTCGGACGTCAAATACCCGGGGCACGCTTTCCAAGCATACACCCTGCGTCCCGATCAATCATAGTGCAACCCGAGGCGAGATGCTGTGCGATCGAAGGGGAGATACGGAGCACTCCGAAACACATATCGGGGAGACCCCACTTTTGCCAAATCACACGTCGAGCGTCTCTTCGGAAAAGGAGAAGCGCGAAAGCGCAATCCCGTGAGCCTTGCAGAACGCGCGGATATCCCCCAAGCGCGCGGGCCCAATGGTCGGCGTGGTCACCACAATGCGGGTGGGCCGGAGACGGGCCAACAGGTCGGGATCATCCTCCAACGTCTCCAGCGGCCCCAAGATGGGCAAATCGCGAAAGACCCGCCCGCGAAGTCCGCGATTGTCATCCAAAACGCCCAGCAACGCCGCATGGTTCCGGGTGACATTGACCTCAAACAGCGTGACATACGCACGCAGATTGACGCCGGCCCCATAGAACAGCAAACGTTCAATCGACCGATCCGTCTGTGACCGCCGACGCAGGCGCAGATTCTCCGAAAAGGCCAGCCATTGCAGAAATGCCGTCTTGGCGAGGCGCACAAGCAACAACGGCGTGGGCAGCAGAGCCGCCCATAAGATATGGAAAGTGCGCATCCGCTCGGCGGTCTCGGGCAGAAGATAAGCCAACACGAGGTGCGACAGCAACGAAGCCGCCGCCACCGCCAAGAGAATGAGAAACGCATCCTTCCGCGTGCTGCGTCCCCAAATGCGGGCATAGGCGCGCACCCCCACCAACGCAAGCGCCACGGGCACCGCATAAGCGAGGAAGAAGGCCGCCCACTGCGTCTCGGAAAGGTGCGGCAGATGCTCCCGCAACAGAAAGGCCAACGCCACAAAGAGCCCCGCCATCGATATCAAATCCGCCAAGACGTAGAGCGGCACCGCCAACGACCGCCGCCCACACCGCGCACCGGGACGCGAAAGCAACCTTCCGGCATCCCACAGTTCCACATCCGTCATCGCGCGCACAATCACCGTAGCGAACGCAAAGAACCCGACCAAAAAGACCGTCGCCTTCGCCTCCCGCAACCCAAGCGTGACAAAGCCCAACACCACCAACGCCGCGGCCAGGCCATACAACCACAAAACCGCCAACCGCTGCTTGCCGCGGGCCAACGCCAAAAACCGATGATGCACATGCTCTCGGTCTGCCGTCATCACGCCGGAAGCCGTCTCGCCGTCCTCCACGCGCCGCAAAGCATACCGCAACGTCCGGCGAAGCACCGCCAGCGTGGTGTCAATCAGCGGCACGCCGAGGCAAAGCACCGGCAATCCCATCGTCACCAAAAACGCATCGCTCCTGCGCGTGATCAGCGCAAACGTGGCCAACGTCAACCCCACGAAAAGGCTCCCCGAATCCCCAAGGAAGACCGAGGCGGGATTGTAGTTGTAACGCAGGAAGCCCAACAATGCGCCGATAAACGCCAAAGAGGCCACCGGCACCATCGTGGGCGCCACGAAAAAGAAAACGCCGACCATGCCCACCGTCGCAATGATCGCCAGCCCGGAGGAAAGCCCATCCAAGCCGTCGATAAGATTGAAGGCATTGACCACGCCCACATACCATATCACCGTGAGCGGCACATACACCCAAGGCGACACACACCAATTTCCCCATGCCGAAGGCGGAATCAGCCGGGCCCCACCCCAGCACATCAACAACGCCGCCACAATCTGCGCCAGCAGCTTCACCACCGGCGGCAATCCCCGGCGATCATCCCAAAAGCCCGTCCCCACCAGCACCACCGACGCCACCGCAAACCATGGCAACACCGGGCGAAACGGCGTCAGCCCCATCAATTCCGGCCAAATCGCCCACCCCACCGCCAACGCCCCAAAGAACGCCGCCACCACCGCCAGCCCACCGCCCCGTGGCACCGGCACACGATTCACCCGCCGAGGGTCCGGCTTGTCCACCGCACCGATCCGGCACATCCACCACCGCACCGGCGGCGTGAGGATAAGGGAGAGCAGGCATGCGGCCACGCACACCGTAGCCAGACATAACAGCTTGGCGATCATAATCCCTCCAAAAGCGTCATCATCTCATCCATCAGCTCCGGCGCAAGTCCGCATCCGGAAGGCAAACAAAGCCCCCGCGCGAACAGCTCCTCCCCAACGCCCGAAAGCACCGCCTCCGCCCCCGAAAAGACCGGCTGAAGGTGCATGGGCTTCCACAATGGCCGAGCCTCAAATCCCTGTGCGGCGAGCGCCGAGACCGCTTTCAAGGGATTGCGCCCCTCAAGCGTCACCACCGTCAGCCAACGGTTCGGCCGACCATAGGCGGCCGTAGGCATTGGGGCCAGCCAGTCCTTCCCCACCATGCGGGCCAACCATGCCTCCCAGATGCGGGCTTTCCCGGCGAGGGCCTCATCCAACCGCCGCAACTGCGCCAAACCAATCGCCGCCGGAACATTGCCCAAGCGGCCATGTGTGCCCACCGTGCGATGTTCATACCACGGCACCGGCTCGCGGGCTTGCGTGGCAAGCGTCCGACAGCGGGCCAGCAACGATGTGTCATCCGAAAGCAACAGACCGCCGCCGCCGGACGTGATGATCTTGTTGCCGTTGAGCGAATGGACAACGGCCCACGCGCCCTTCCCCGCAGAACGCCCCCGATAAGTCGCACCCACGCTTTCGGCGGCATCGACGATCAACGGCACACCAAAGCGGTCACACAGCGCCACAAGGGCATCCACGTCGCAACATTGTCCGTAAAGATCCGTTGCGACAAAGGCACGGGCCTTCGGATGGGCCTTCAACGCACGCTCGGCCAATGCCACGTCCACACACCATGTGGCAGGGTCCGCGTCCACAAAGACAGGCCGCGCCCCAAGCGCGACAAACGGGGCCACCGAGGCAACAAACGTGAGATCGCTGGCAATCACCTCATCGCCGGGGCCAATCTCAAGCGCACGGGCCAACAATTCCAACGCCATCGTCCCGGAGACGGTCGCCAGCGCGCCCCCAAATCCAAACCGCTTCGCCGCCTCAGCCTCCAGCGCGTCCACCATCGGCCCGCAAGGGGCAATGTAGCCGGAGTCAAACGCCTCGGCGACGAGCCGACGCTCATCCCCATAAAGAAAAGGCGGTGAAAGGAACGCTCTCATTTGGAAGGCGAGGAAACGTGACGTGCAGGCGTGCGCGGCGGCTTGGCAGGGCTCGGCTTCTTGGGCCCTTCGGCCTCCATCGGCGGCTTGCGGAACGAATAGAAGAGGATGCCCAACCATTCCTTGACGTAAATCCCGGCTTGGGCGGCGGCCTGCGTGGAGGGCAACTTCTTCCACATCGGCGCACGGTCGGCATCCAACGCGGCCAACGTGGCCTCGTAGTCGCACCCCACGGGGATGAACTCCATCCCCGGAGCCTTGAACAGCATCATCGTCCGCGGCAGATGCCACGAAGACGTCACGACAAGCACCTTCTTGCACCCGCGGGCCCGAAGCAACGCAAACGTTTTGGAGGCATTTTCGGCGGTGTCGCGTGCGGCGTCCTCACAGAGAATGGCCGAGGCCGGCACCTTCATCGCCTCCAAGAGCGGCTTCTCCGCCAAAGGCGCGCCTTCCCCCGTGGGAATGATGAGCGGAGCCTTGCCGGCATGATACAGACGGGCCGCCATCACCGCGCGATCCGAAGCGGGATAACACTCCGGATAGGGCAATCCCTCCCGCGAGGCGCCCACCCCGCCGCCCAACAACACAATGGCGTCGGCCTTCGGGATCTCGGCCAAGGCAACCGGCGGATACTTCCGCTCCAAAGAGACGCCCAACGCGGTGGACACCGCCGGCAGGCACATCGTCACCAACGCGGCATCCAGCAACCACACGCAGAGCGCCGGCCGCACCTGACGCCGCCACAGGAGCCACGCCCCAACCGCCGCCAATCCCAGCAACACAAGCGTAAACGGCATGCACAACCACAACAACCACTTGAAAAGCACGAACATCACTGATTCCTCTCCCTGATCCGGTGCAACAGCACGGCCAAACTCACCGCCAAATCTTCCCGCTGCACCAACACATCGTCCGGCACTTCCAGCTGCGCGGGCGTGAAATTCCAAAGGGCACGGACACCGCCTGCCACCATCTGCTCGGCCACGCGCTGAGCCCGCTCCGCCGGGACCGTCAGAATCCCCAGCGTCGCGCCCAGCCGCTGAGCGGTCTCCGTCAGCGTGCCGACGGGAAAGATCGGCGTGCCGGAAAGGATGATGTTGCACCGCTCGGGCGCCGCGTCGAACCCCGCCGCGATGAACAGCCCCTGCCGACGGAAACCGGGATAGCAGAGCAACGCCGACCCCAACTTGCCGACACCGGCAAGGACGGCGGTCATCTCCGCATCGGCCCCGGTGAGACGCTCCAACTCCGGAATCAGTCGGTCGATCGGGAAACCGAGGCGAGGCGTTCCGCGCACCCCCGTGCGGGCCAAATCCTTGCGCACCACAATGGGGTCCAACCCGAGCGCCGCCGCAATCGCGGCCCCGGAGGCATAGCGCACCCCCTCATGCCCCATCCCGCGCAGCACGCGCAGGTAGAGCGGGAGACGTTGAAGCATCCGGGTGCCAAGTCTCATGACGCCCCTTTACAACGTATCGGGCTCATCCGCGGATGGCGCTTCCGGAGGCTCCTCCGCCGCGGCCACCCCGGCCTTCGGCCCCACATCGTATTCCAAGAGCCGGCAATCCAAGGCACCGTTCTTGAAGGGAAGAATGGACGAAGTGCGCAACCCAATCTTGAGCGACAGCGGCTTGGAAGAGGTGATCACCCAAGCCTTCCACCCCTCCGGAACGTCCGTGCGCAACCATTGCCCGATGCCCTCATACAGCGGCGCCAACGCCTCTTCATCCTCAAGGCGCTCGCCATAGGGCGGATTCATGAAGAGAATCCCGGGGCCCTTGGGCAACGGCGTGTCGGTGTAATCGTCGGCGAAGAACTTGACGTTGTGCCCCACGCCGGCGGCATTGGCATTGGTCTCGGCGGCCTCGACGGCCTTATCCTCCCAATCCACGCCCACGATGGTGGGCAAGATGGGCGCATCGAAGGGGAGCTCGGCTGCCTTGGCCTGAGCCACCATGTCGCGCCAGATTTCCTTGGGCGTGGCGCCAAACCGTTTGCGCACGCTCTCTCCGGCGCGTTCGCCGGGGATGATGTTGCCCCAGCCCTTGAGGTGCATAAAGGCAAAATCCTTCCGGAATGTCCCGGGCGCGATGTTGCGGGCGATCAACGCCGCCTCAATGGCAGGCGTCCCGGAGCCGCTGAACGGCACCACGAAGGGCGCGCGGCGATCCCATCCCGTCGCCATGACGCACGCGGCGGCCAAGGCTTCCTGCATCGGGGCCAGCCACCCTTCCTTGCGGTAACCGCGGCGGGAAAGGGAATCGCCGGATGTGTCGAGATAGATCTTGGCGTGGGTCTTCTCCCACCACAAGAAAACCGCGGCTCCCGGCGTGTCGCCCGTCAACCGCCCCGCGAAGGTACGCTCAAACCGCTTGCGAAGCGTGAGCAAGTCAATCTTCCGCAAGGGGAGGTCGCCGGACATCAAATCGTAACCGTCGACCTCCACAAGGATTTCCGCGCGGTCCTTCCCTTCCGGCAAGGCGTTGAGCCAATCCTCCAGCGCGGCGCGGATCACCCGCAGAGCCGAACGCAACGGCGCACGGCGGGCGAAGAGTTCCTCACCGTCGGCCACCACCCGCACAGGCACATGGTCGCCCACATTCGGACGGCGGCCGCACCGGTCACGCATCCGATCGACGATGGCATCCTTCAGGCGAAGGGTCGGCATCCGCGTGTCCTGCACGGTCGGAACGTCGCGCGTGGCGTTGTTGACGAAGAACGGCTCCTCCACTTCGAGAACCTGTTCCCAAGGCGCATTCACGGCCAACCGATAGAGGTCATCCAAGTTCCGGCAGCGCGTATCCTGCACAAAGGGCCAAAGCACGCGCTGCGCCGTGCGCAAACAGAGGTTCAGGCGCAGGATGTCACGGCAAGCGTTCTTGGCGCGAATGCCGACCATCGTGTCGTTCTCGCCCAAGATCTCATAGCCCAGCACCGTCAATTCCTGCTTCAAATAAGGCACAATGCCACGCCCGCAGGTGATGGCCAAAGTCGTCGGGTCAGTCCAAAGATTACGCATCTATCGCTTCCTCCTCTTCGCTCGTCTGAGCCTCTTCGGCTTTGGTTTCGGGGTCGAGAACAACGTCCTTCAAGGCCCGTTGGAGCCCTTTGAGGCGTTCACCCTCCTTTTCCGCGTTGGCAAGGGCGGAATGAAGGGCTTTGAGGGTGGACGCGTTCAGTTTCTCAAACTTTTCGAGAGCCTCTTTGACACGTTTGAGGGTGTCCATGACACGCACGGTGTTGCGTTGCACCGCGAGCGTCTGAAATCCCATCTGAAGCGCATTGATGAGCGCCGCAAGCGTTGTCGGCCCCGCCAAAAGCACCTTTTGGTTGCGCTGAATTTCGTCAACGACCCCTCCTTGGCGGAGCACCTCCTGATACAAACCCTCGGTCGGCAAATAAAGGATGGCGAAATCGGTGGTGTGCGGGGGCATGACGTAAGCCTCGCGCACGTCGCGGGCGAACCCCTTCACACGGTCGGCCAAATCCTTGGCGGCCTTTTCCTCTGCCGCCCGATCGCCTGAATCGGCGGCGGCCAAAAGCCGTTCATAATCCTCGCGCGGAAACTTCGAGTCTATCGGAAGCCAAACGCAACTGCACTCATCGTTGCCGGGAAGTTTGATGGCATATTCGACCACACGCCGGGCGGACCTAGGATTGGGGTGAACATTGTTGGCGAATTGTCCGGAGGCCATCATGTCCTTCAGAATGGAGCCGAGTTGCCATTCCGCCCACGTGCCACGGCTTTTGACATTGCCGAGCATGCGGGAAAAGTCGTGAACACTGCCGGAAAGGCTGGTGACCCCCACTTTCAGCTGCTCGACTTGGAGCAACTGTTGCCGGACTTCGTCCAAAAGGGTGCGCACCTTGCCAAAGTCATCATCGAAACGCCGGGAAACGGTTTTCTCAAGCCGCTCAGGCATGGTTTCGGCGACAAGCCGCCGCACTTGGTCGATGCCCTCGCCGGTGGTCTTGCGCAAGTCCGCGACGCGAGCCTGCAAGGCCTCGGCCGAAGCGCCCAACGTCCCGCCGAGTTCGTCGCGCTGTTCTTTGGCGCGCTGAGACTCCTTGAGCTCCAGCGCCGCCAATTGGTGCGTCATCTGCTCGGCGAGCCGCCGCTCCACCGCCTCCAACGCTTCCGGAGTGGCGGAGCGCGGCAACTCCTCGGGCACAAACGCGCGCCGGCGCAACAACGCCACCAAAAGCGCCACCGCCGCGCAAAGCAACAGCAGGCACAGGGCGGAAACGACCAACAGCGCGGACAGCATCAGGCCATCGCCTCGGCAAGCGCCCGGCCAAAGGCCGAGCAGGAGACCTCGGTGGCGCCTTCCATCAGACGCGCGAAATCATAGGTCACCGTCTTGGCCGCGATCACCTGATCCATCGCCGCGATAATCTTGTCGGCGGCCTCCGTCCAGCCCATGTAGCGGAGCATCATTTCTCCCGAGAGGATCAGCGAGCCGGGATTCACCTTGTCCATGCCCGCATACTTCGGCGCCGTGCCATGGGTGGCCTCAAAGACGGCCGTGCCGGTGGTGTAATTGATGTTGGCCCCGGGCGCGATGCCAATGCCGCCAACGCAAGCCGCCAAGGCATCGGAAACGTAGTCACCATTGAGATTCAGCGTGGCGATCACATCATATTCCGCCGGGCGGGTGAGAATCTGCTGAAGGAAGGCATCGCAAATGCAATCCTTCACCACGATCTCCCGACCCGTGCGCGGATTGCGGAACGAGCACCACGGCCCCTCCCCAATCGTCTGCGCGCCGAAATCACGCTTCGCCAGCGCATAGCCCCAATCGCGGAAGGCGCCTTCCGTGAACTTCTGGATGTTGCCCTTGTGCACCAGCGTCACCGACTTCCGATCGTTGGCGATGGCATACTCAATGGCCGCGCGAATCAAACGCTCGCTTCCCTCCTCCGACACCGGCTTGATGCCGATGGAAGAGCTTTCCGGGAAGCGGATCTTCCGCACGCCCATCTCTTTCGTCAGGAAGTCAATCACCTTCTTGACCTCAGGCGTGCCGTTCATCCACTCGATGCCGGCGTAAATGTCCTCCGTGTTCTCGCGGAAGATCACCATGTCCGTGAGCTCCGGATGCAGTACCGGCGAAGGCACACCCTTGAACCAACGCACAGGGCGAAGGCAAACGTAAAGGTCGAGCAACTGGCGCAACGCCACATTGATGGAGCGAATGCCGCCGCCCACCGGCGTTGTCAGCGGGCCCTTGATGGACACCAAGTACTCCCGACACGCTTCCACCGTCTCATCCGGCAACCACGTGCCCGGCCCATAAACCGCATTCGCCTTCTCCCCGGCGTAGACCTCCATCCAAGCGATCTTCCGGGTGTCGCCATAGGCCGCCTTCACCGCCGCGTTCCAAACGGTCATGGCCGCCGCCGTGATGTCCGGCCCCGTCCCATCGCCCTCGATGAACGGAATGATCGGGCAATCGGGCACGCGCAACTTCCCGTCCGCACCCATCGAAATCTTTTCGCCGAACGCCGGCATCTGAATCTTCTCGTAAGCCATGATGAAGGAACCCTCCGAATGCAAAGAACAAAACGCGCAAATTATACCATAAACCCTCCCCGCCCCCAAAAACGGCGCTCATTCCTTCGAAAACCCTCACGCGACCCCCGGCAAAGAGCCTCCCAAAACAGACATAACTTCTTGACTTTCTTATCCAATTGCTTATAATACGCCGCGTTTTCTGCCTAACAGAAGACAAGGAGTAAACAACAATGGCTACGAAAAAGACAGCTAAGACCCCCGCGAAGGCCGCCAAGCCCGCGGCCGCCCCCGCAAAGGCCACCAAGCCCGCGGCCGCCTCCGCAAAGAAGGCCCCCGCAAGCAAGGCTGGTTGTGTCGTCGGGACTGCAGACAAGGTTGCCGCCGCCAAGGCCAAGCCTTGTACCGAGACCGCGTGTGCCGAAGCTCCGGCGGCAAAGGCCACCAAGACCACCAAGGCTTCCGCGCCGAAGTCGGTGCGCGTTGCCTTCTCTGTCCGCGCCGAAGTCGGCAGCAAGGTTTTCCTGGCGGGAAGCTTCAACGGCTGGGACCCCACCGCCAAGCAGATGACGGACAAGGACGGCACGGGCGTCTTCACCTGCACGCTCACCCTTCCCAAGGGCAAACACGAATACAAGTTTGTCATCAATGGGATTTGGTGCGCCGACCCCGAATGCACCGATTGGGTGCAGAACGACATGGGCACGCTCAACAGCGTCAAGATTGTTGGCTGAGTCTCTCTGCCAATGCTTCAAACGGCCGCGCCTGCGCGGCCGTTTTTTGTGCCGTGTGAGCAAAGGCACCACCCCATCAGAGGGTGTGGAGCGTATAGGCCTGGGTGCCGACCCCAAGGGCTTCGGCGTGTTCCAGGCAAGAGATCCAGTCGGTGTCCGGGGAAACCGTGGCGAAATGGTCACGGTGCGCATGCGGAGCCTTCGCGAGGAGAGAGCCCGGGAGCGGCGGCTGACGATTCACGGCATCCGCACAGGCCCGGTCAAGCGCCACGGGATCGAAGGACGCAAAGAACCCAACATCCGGCACAATCGGGATATCGTTCTCCGCGTGGCAATCGCAGAAGGGCGAAACGTCAATCGCCAAGCTCACATGGAAGTGCGGCCGCCCATGAAGCACGGCAAACGCATATTCCGCCATCTTCCGGTTGAGCACATCGTTGGCCTCGTCATACCGCGGAATCACGGCATCGCGCGGGCAAACGCCAATGCACCGGCCACACCCCACGCAACGCGCGGGATCAATCGCCGCCTTGCCGTTGGCGATCTGCGGCGCGCCGTGGGCGCAGATGGCCCGGCAACGCCCACAGCCAATGCAACGCTCCGCATCGACCGTCGGTTTCCCCGCCGCGTGCATCTCCATTTTGCCCGCACGGGAGCCACACCCCATGCCGAGGTTCTTAAGGGCGCCTCCAAAGCCGGTGAGTTCGTGCCCCTTGAAATGGTTGAGGGAAATGACGATGTCCGCGTCCATCACCGCACGGCCAATCTTCGCGGCCTTGACGTAACGCCCGCCCGGCACCGGCACCTCGACCTCGTCCGTCCCTTTGAGTCCATCCGCGATAATGGTATGCACCCCGGTGACCAACGGATTGTAGCCATTTCCATAAGCGGAATCCAAATGGTCGAGGGCGTTCTTTCGCCCGCCCACATAAAGCGTGTTGCAATCCGTGAGGAAAGGCCGTCCACCCAAGCGCTTGACGAGGTCACAGATCGTGCGGGCGTAATTGGGGCGGAGGAAGGCCAAATTGCCGGGCTCCCCAAAATGGACCTTGATGGCGACAAACCGCCCCTTGAAATCAATCTGCCCAATGCCGGCCTTCAGCATAAGCTTTTCAAGCTTGGCCTGAAGCCCATCCCCCATGGCAATCGTGTGGAGATCGGTGAAAAAGACATCGGCGGGAACAGCGGACATATCAGACTCCTTCGTTGCTTCATAGGATAGCAAAAGGGCGTCTTGCCGTGTGAGGATTTGACCGCCTCGCGGGATTTTGAGATACTTTGTCCGTTTTCGCCAGTGTAGCTCAGTTGGTAGAGCTACTGATTTGTAATCAGTGGGTCGCCGGTTCGAGTCCGGCCGCTGGCTCCACGCTTAAAAGCCCGCAAACGCAATGTTCGCGGGCTTTTTCGTTTTTTGGCCGACTCTCCGCGTTTCCGACAGTTAGCGGAATTGGCATCAGTTTACGGCATTTCGCGGAGTGGAATAGGCACAGAATAGGCACAGGTTAGCTGTGCCGTTCGGCTTCCTCGGTAAGCATTCGGATGGCAATCCCGACGGCGTAGGATGTGGACATTCGACGTTCACGCGCCCACCGCCGTATGGCCTCGGCCTCTGCCTTCGGTGCCTTCAAGTTCACCACCTCGCCCTCCTCCGCGTCCGCGACGTGTGGGACGCGCCGCTCATCGCCGCCAACCACCTCCTCATGGCCGCCTCCGAAAACGAAGGGGCCTACCACTTCTCCGCCGACCTCGTCTTGGGAGCCGCCCCATGAAAACGAAAAAGGCGGGTTTCCCCGCCTCACCGCGTTTTGGCCTTTCGCCGTTTTGCCCCGGCCGCCAGTTTCTTTCGGATCCATGCGCGTTCGTTGTGCCTCGCGATTTCGTGGATGTAAGCCACGCCCGAGAGGCGTTCACGATATTCCTTGTAACGCTGTTCCTCTCGTCTCAGACGGCGTAGATCGAACAACACGAGCGCGACAAGCGTCCCGTTGACTAGGAAAATGGCAAGGGCAAAAATCATAAGCCGATTATAGCAAAGGAAACGACATGGCTAAAGCCGACCTCAACATCACGACGAACAACGACGTCTCGCAGGCCGTCAAGTCGTTTGATCAAATCAAGAATGCGGCCAAAAAGGCCGGCGCGGACATCCGAAAAGACGGCATCAACATATCGGACGAATTGGCATCCAAGAACCGAGAGCAGACAAAAGAACTTGTCGGCCGCTTCACCCGAATAGGAGCGATGCTGAAGATGATTGGTTTCATCGCCGGCAACCTTAAAAAGGCCTTCTTCGAGATGGCCGAGGAGGGAAGTAAGCTTCGTGAGGTAGCGAAATCCGTTGGTGTCTCCGCGGAAACCATGGCCGCCCTCAAGGCAAGGGCTGATGCCGCTGGGATTGGCCTCAAGGAGTATGAAAGTGCGCTCGACGACCTGAGGTTGGGTAGGACAACGATAGACGAGCTCTCGCGCTCGTGGAGAAATGTTGCGAAAGACGCTTACGGGGCGAAAGAGGCTAACGACCGCTTCTTCGAAAACCTGAGCGGAAACATTGAGGCCATCTCGACGTCAAAAAACGTTGAAAATTTTAGAAATTATTTTAAACGTTTCTGGAGAGAGTCCATCTCAGGGCTTGTGTGGCTTTCCGGGAATGGATCAGAGGCGGAGAGCACAATCGAATACGCCGTCCAACAGGGTATCAGAGGGGAGCGTGGGCGCGACAAGGCCGTCCGGGCAGCCATAAGGGAGCAACTCTACTCCCCTGTTGAGGGAACGACGATGTGGAATGCTAGGTACAAAGAGCTGTCCGCCCTTTTCGACTCCCGCGCATCCGCGGTGGACACCGAGCGCAGGAACTCCCGTGACGACCGCATTACCTCATTGTACGACAAACTCGGTGAGAACGTCGGGCTTGTCATGAACGCGCTTTCCAGACTCGGCCTTGGGAGCCTCACGGAGACAGAGATTACCGAGGCCGTGAACCGCTCACGGGCGAGGGAGACCACGCGTGAAAAGGACGACCGCGCAATCCGCGCCATCCTCAAAGAGGACGCGGAACTGCGGAAGGCCAACGACGCGGCGGAGCGCGAGGCGGCGGCTATGGACAAAATGCTCCTCTCCTACGCCTACGCGCGGGGTGGCGGCCTCCTCTCGGGCATCAACTACGGCTTCGCGTTGCCGCAGAAGGCCGACCGCAAGGAGACGTTGCTTGAGCAAATCCAGAAGCGCCAAAAATCGTTCCAAGAAACCTACGATAAACGCATGAAAGAGTTCATCCAAAAGATGACGGGAGAGTGACAGACATGGCGGATATCAAGAGCATCGGCGGAACTGCGCTCGGCCTTCAAGGCTGGGTAAAAGTCTCCGAAACCAAAGACCCCGAGACCAACACGACGACCACCGTCTTCCGTGGCCGTCTCGACTTAGCGGAAGCCGCGGTAAACGCCGCGCTTGCGTTGCCCCACGATACCATCCAACTCAGCGAGGAGCCGGAGAGCGGGCTTGCCACCATCACGCTCACGCGAGACGAGGACACGGACGCTGGCTCTTCCGTCAAGTCCGACGAGACGGCCCAGCCCGAGGTGACCATGCAAGGGAGCATGGTGCAGGTGCCCATCTATCAAGCCCCACACTTCGGCCTTGGGGACACGAAGCCAGACGGAACGGCCGACGGCCTCACCGTGCAGGACGTTCGCAAGGTGGACTACGCCATCCGTGAGCGGGGCACCGTTGCGGAGGGGCGCGACGTGACGGCGGGGACCCCCGCCGCGCAATACGCCGCGTGGACGCTCATCGGTCAAAAGACCTACGAGAAGCCGGTCTACACAATGACGATAACCTTCCACCTCAAACGCTCGGGGCGTTCGCGCGTCTCGGCCTTGCAGGACAAGGCGGGAACCGTCGTGCCCTTCGCCACCGCCATCCGCAACTTGCCCTCGCGCCTTCGTCCCGTCCAGCCCGACGGCTTCGACAAGTGGCTCGTCCAAGCCCCGACCACGCGCTACACCACGAAAGGCGTGGATATCACCGTTGTCTACGTCGGCGCGAGGGATTGGCCGAATTACTACACGGGCGGGACGTGGGAGCCACCCTCCCTTGCGTACGACGTGAACACGGCAAACTGAGGAAGAGCCATGCTAAAGGACGCGAAAGGCTACCGTTCGCCCTATATCAACGCGCTCAATGCCGCGGTGAAGGCCCAGCGTGTGGTGGGCGGGGATGTTGTGCCGCAGGAAGGGACATCGGGCACCCTGCTGTTCCTCGAAGGGACGCGCCGCGCCCGCCGCTTTGAGTTGTTCTTCGGCTTCGACACGGAGGCCGCTGGCTCGTCGGGCGCGGTGGATGCTTACTGCCTCGGCGACGGCACGCTCTACGTCGCCGCCGTGCCTGTCCTGCTCGTCCCGGGGCGCGACGTGTACCGCCGCGAAACGGGCCTTGCGCCGCGCGGCTCGGGGTGGTGCTCTCACAAGGTCATCGAGGGCGAGCAGACGCTGGAGTGGCTATGTTGCAGGTACCAAAACGAGTGGTATATCGTCGCGCGGAAGACCGACCCGAACCCGGAAAACTCCGAGAAGTTGGAAGACCTCCTGCCCGAAGACCTCGGGCCAATCCAGCCGGGCGAAGTCGAGCGCGTCTTCTCCTTCGGCGACTTCCACATCCCCGACCCATCCGGTCAAAATACGGTGGAGATTCGGCAATACGTCCGCTCAGATGTCTACTATGGTGGGGCTGGTCAGACGGAGACCGTCCAGCCCTTCACGCTCCGCATTCGCCTCGACAAGGAGACCGTCCCGCCCGAGAATGAGGGCGACGAACCGACGACCAAGGAGACGGCCTATCTTGACATCTTCGACCCGCAGGGCGTGCGCCGCGTCCTTCTCAATGCGAACCTCGACACCGAGACTGAGGCGTTGGAGTGGGTGGATAAGCGCACGGAGTTGTCGGGCGGATGGTGGACGTTCGGGAAGGCCGACGACGCGCTCCCGTGGGCACCCTCCGGAACGCCCGGCCGCGACCGGTCCTTCGTCTTCGTGCAATTCCCCGAGGATGGCGAAAGCGGCTTCTATGTGCTTCTGAGCGATGTGCGGCCAACGCAAGAGGCCTTCCCACGCTCCGCGCTCATCGGCATAATCTACCGAACGGACAACTCGCCGGACGAGGAGGGGAACCCGCCCGAGACGGAGCACTCCTACAGTTTCGTCCAAGCCAACGTGGGTGCCTTCGACCTTCGCAACCAATGGGAGGCGCAGGAGCGCGTCTTTGTCGCGCTGGGCGGGTCGTCGGAGGACTTCGCCCCGCCGAGGCGGTGCGCCTTACGGCCACGGAGATTGGCGTGGAGTATATCACGCTGGGGGCATCGCAGACCAAGACCGCCTCCGCCCGCACCGTCGCCATCCGCCCCAACCTCCGCGCCATCCTTGACCGCCACCCAGTCCGCGAAAGCGTTACACAAGGACTCTCACCCGACCGATTCCGCAAGGTGCTGGTGGCCGTCGTCAAGGCATCGGGCATTCAATGGACGCAGGACGTGCTCCGCCACTCCTTCGCCTCCTACGCTTACGAGATGACCCGCGACGCGGCCTCCACGGCCGCCGAGATGGGCCACCGGGGCACCGACGTGTTCTTCCGCCATTACCGCGGTTTGGTACCACCGGGAAGCGGAGCGAAGTGGTTCGCAATAGGCACCGATTAGGCACACGCGAGGAATATCTTGTTGAGATTCCGCGTTCTCTCGCTCTTTTGTAATCAGTGGGTCGCCGGTTCGAGTCCGGCCGCTGGCTCCATTTCCCCTTCACAGTGCCTCTTTTCCCCGTTATCCGCACGTTCCGGCGATGCCGCATGTGGAATTGTGGCGTCCCGTGATTGTGATAGAATAGAGCGCAACGAGAGAGGGAGCCGGCACGGACAAGGTTTCTCCGGGATGCCCTCCGGAAAGGACAGCCACCCTTATGCAGAAGGACATCACTTCGCTCGATTGGGAGACCTTTAAGGCCTTGCCGCTGGGAGAAAAGGCTCCGTATCTCATGCAAGACGATGGAATGCCATTCCATACGCTCTTCGCCCAACAGTTCAATCGAGCGCTCCTTGAACGGCTCTGCGGGCTGGCCACGGAAATCCGCCGCATCGCCAAAACGCGCGAAGGCGCCCTCTTCCTTGCCTCCTTGCTCAGCCACAAGCGCGCCATGCTCTACTTCTCCCAGCCGAGCTCGCGCACCTTCCTTTCGCACCTCTCCGCGTGTGAGATTTTGGGTATGCGCACAGGGTCCGTGCGCGATGCGGCCACCAGTTCCGAGCTCAAGGGCGAAAGCAAGGAGGATTCGGTCCGCACCTTCTCCTCCTACTTCGACCTCGTGATCATGCGTTCTCCCTCCAAGGGGCTGGCCGAACGGATGGCATGGGTGCTGGGCAATTCCGAGCGGAAAATCCCCATCATCAACGCCGGCTCCGGGAAAGACCAGCATCCCACCCAAGCCCTTCTCGACATTTACACCCTCTTCCGCTCCTTCGAGACCCAGGGCGGCATTGACGGCAAAACCGTCGTCTTCGTGGGCGATCTTCTGCGCGGGCGCACCGTCCGTTCCCTCTCCTATCTCCTCACGCGCTTCAGCAACGTGCGGCAAATCTTCGTGGCCCCCAAGGAGCTCCAAATCAAGGACGACATCTTGGAAATGCTCCAAGCCAAGGGCGTCATCTTCGAATGCTCCGACGATCTGCGCCGTTGGCTCCCCGAGGCCGATGCCGTCTACATGACGCGCATTCAGGACGAGTGGGACACCGCTTCCGGCGAATCCGCCCGCATCGACACCTCCGCGTTCAAGCTCGGCCCCGACGAAGTGGCGCGGATGAAGCCGACCGCCGCCATCCTCCACCCCTTGCCGCGACGCGACGAGATCGCCACCGCCGTGGACAACGACCCCCGCGCAAAATACTGGCGCCAAATGCGCAACGGCATGTGGATTCGGACGGCGCTCATCGCCGCCACCTTCGGTCAGGAGGCCGCGATCGACGCCTACTACGCCGCCCATGTGAACCGTTGAGGCGGCCGGCCCCATGGAAAAAAATCTCTTCACCTACACCCTCACCCCCGCACAGGCCGAGGCTTTGGAGGCCGCGACCGCCGGCATGAGCGCCCTCACGCGCGTCCAGGTGCCCTACACCACCCTCGCGCTCAAAGGCCGCCACCTCACCATCAATCTCTACACCTCCGGGAAACTCGTGGTGCAGGGGAAGGACGCGCAGGAGTTCGTGCTCTTCACGCTTGAGCCGCTCGTGCTCCAATCCGCGACCCTCGGCTATGAAGAGGTGCTCGACCCCACGATGTTCGCGCCGCACATGGGCTCGGACGAAAGCGGCAAGGGCGACATCTTCGGCCCGTTGATCACCGTCGCGGCGTTCATCGACGAAACCACCGGCAAGCGCCTCGCCGACCTTGGCATCCGCGACTCCAAAACCATCGCCGATGGGCAGATTCAGAAGTTCGCCGCCGAAATCCGCAAGCTCCTTGGCCGGCAAAACTGCGCCTTCGTCCTCCTCCGTCCGCCCACCTACAACCGCCTCTACGCCAAAATCCCCAACGTCAACCGGCTCTTGGCGTGGTGCCACGCCCGCGCCATTGAGACGCTGGCCGAGCAGCGCCCCGATTGCACCCGCGCCGTGGTGGACCAATTTGCCAAGACCGAAGCCACGATCAACCGCGCCCTCATGACCCGCGGCCGTGCGTTGAAGGTGGAGCAAATGCACAAGGCCGAGCGCGACATCGCCGTGGCCACGGCCTCCGTCCTCGCCCGCGACGTCTTTGTCACGGAGATGAAGAAGCTTTCCGAGGCCGCAGGGGTCGAACTGCCCAAAGGCGCCGGCCCCAAAGTCCCGCAGGCACTCGGCGCACTGATCCGCCGCCATGGGCCCGCCGCCTTGCCGAATTACGCCAAGTGCCATTTCAAGACCGTGGCCGAAGCCCTCGCCGCCCAAGGATTCTCCCAAGACGACCTTCCCTCCCCCACCGCGGAATGACCCCATGACGCAGACCATTTCCCGCCGCATCCAGCCGCTCATCGGCACCTATCGCCCCGAAGGCGACAAATCCCTCTCCCACCGGGCGCTCCTCTTTGCCGCATTGGCCGAGGGAGAGAGCGTCGTCCGCCGTTTTTTGGTGGGCGGTGTCACCCGGGCGATGCTCCGCTGCCTCCGCGCGCTGGGCGTGGACTGGACGCTCGACGAAACCACCCACACGCTCCGTGTCCGAGGCGTGGGGTTGCACGGGTTCCGCGTGCCCGGGGCCCCGCTCGATTGCGGCAACTCCGCCACCACCTTCCGTCTGCTGGCCGGCGCATTGGCCGGCGCGGGCATTCCCTGCGTGCTCGATGGCTCGGAAGGCCTGCGCAAGCGTCCCATGGGGCGGATCGTCGAGCCGCTGCGCCTGATGGGGGCCGACGTCTCCGACACCCAAGGCCATGCTCCGCTGACCTTTCGCCCCGCCGCGCTCTCGGCCCTCAGCTACACGCTCCCCATCGCGTCCGCGCAGGTGAAGAGTTGCCTTATCCTTGCCGCGCTTTCGGCCGATGGCCCCTGCGCCTTCATCGAGCCCGGCCCCTCCCGCGACCACACCGAGCGGATGCTCTCCTCCATGGGCGCGGCCATCCGAGGGATGGGGGCCGCCGATGCCCGCCCGCCGGTCTATGGGGCCGTGGTGCTCCCGCAACGCACCCCCCTGAAACCGCTGGACACCGAACTCGCCGGCGACATTTCCAGCGCGGCCTTCCTCATGGTGGCGGCAAGCATCGTCCCGGAAAGCGACTTCCGTCTTGAAAAGGTGGGGATCAATCCCACCCGCACGGGCATTCTCGACGCGCTCCGCGCCATGGGCGCCCAAATCGACGCCTCCGCCGAAGCCGAGGCCGCCGGCGAACCCATCGCCGATTTGCGCGTCCGTTCGGCCACCCTGCGCGGCACCACCGTTGCCGGCGATCTCGTGGTGCGGATGATCGACGAGTTCCCCGCCTTCATGGTCGCCGCCGCCTGTGCCCAAGGTGAGACGGTCGTGCGCGATGCCGCCGAGCTCCGCACCAAGGAATCGGATCGGATCGCCATCATGACCGCCGAGCTCCGGGCGCTGGGTGTGGACATTGAGGAGTTCCCCGACGGCTTCCGCATTCGCGGCACGGGGCGGATTCCCGGCGGGGCGACCGTCCAGGCGCACGGCGACCACCGCGTGGCCATGAGCCTTGCCCTCGCCGCCCTCGTCGCCGAGGCCCCCGTCACCATTGAAGGCTTTGAGATCCTCAACGAGTCCTTCCCGGAATTCCCCCGCGTCCTCGGCATCGCGGAGGCCTAAGCCCCTTGCGGCCATCAGAGCCCCGATGTGCCCCCGCTCACCAACACCATCCGCTTGGGGCCGGCAAAAGGGCCCACGCACAGCCGAATGGCCAAAAGCGCACGGGTCGGCCGCTTGGGCAAGCGCACCACAATCAATCCCTCCTCGTCCACCTGTTCGGGACGAAGCGTGAAACGTTTGGGCGCACGGCGATCGCCGCACAGCGCCACCCGCACGCTCAAACGCACCGGACCACACGTTCTCGGGAAAGGTGTCGTCCGAAGCAGCAACAGTGCCCCCGGTTCACCCCGCCAAGGGCGGAAGGTCGTAAGGGAACAGGCGTAGACAATCTCAGGGCAAAAGCCAAAGCTCATGGCAAACCTCCAAAGGAAAAACGGATACAGGGGAACAAAAGCGGCCCGGGCACGGATGCCCGCGTCCGGGCCGCAGGGTCACTCGCCAAGAAGGGCGAGCAGGCCGTGAAGGAACCCACGAAGGGCCTCAACCAACACGACGATCAACGGATGCTCCATAGCGTCACTCCTTTCCGGGGTGGGCCCCGCACAACCGCAGGCGCCCCACGGGGCGCAGGCGCTTCCGTCTCAGGCCACCGCGCGGCCGGAAGCGGGGCCGACCGCGCGGCGGGAGGGCTTATTCAGCCGCGAACGTGCCAGGCTCAGGCGTTTCCACACAGACCAAAGGCCCGTTGTAGGGAATCTGGTAGAGTCCGCCATTCATGCGGGTGTAGAACCAGAGCTCGGGCTCGTCGCCGGGGTTCATCGCCTGACGCTCGGCCATGAGCACGGGGCGCACGCCGGTGGGATCGGCCAAGATGATCTTGCACTTCGTCTCAATGCCCATCAGGTTGATGAAGAAGCCCTCATCCGGCTGGGAATCGTCCCAAATGAGCCGCTCACCGAACACGATGAACTGTCCACGGGAACAGATCGTCCCATACTCAGCGGTGTGAACGTTGACCACCGACTCGATCTTCGGCAAGATCACCGGCTGGACGCGCTGCACCGAGCTCTCGGCGGCGGCCGTGCGCAAACGGCTCCCCACCATCGCATTCACCACCACCTGATGCCGGGCGGGATCGAACGCGTCATCCTCGGAAGTGAAGGTCCCGCGGATCGCCGGGGCAAAGCGTACCACGCCGCCCACATTCACCGCACGTCCTTCCGCCACCAGCTTTGCGACCAGCTCGGCGAACTCCGAGATCACCAGCGTGATCGTCGCCGGACGCACCGCACAGCCTTCCGCCGCCATACGCTCAGCGACATCGACAATCGTGTAGGTCTCCTTCGGGGTCACCACGGCGGTATAGACCGGCTCCCCCTTCTGTTTGGTTGCTGCGGCGTTCTCCACCAGATGATAGGTGATGTTGTTGAGATTCGACGCAGTTTCAGTCTTCATGACAGTGGCCATTGTTGGCCTCCTTTCGTTCACCCCTCAAAGGCCGCCGGGCAACCGCGCCCAACCGTGCCACGCCCGAACCGGGGATCTCCGCCCGAACGCACCCTTGCGCACGACACGACACCGCACGCGACACCCCTCCACAACCCATTGATTCACCGCGCGTTCTCCACACGACACCCACCACACCACACACGACAGACGCAGATGGCCCCCGCCCTCACCGCAAGCCCCGCCGCAAGCGCTTTGCTATACTTTGCCTATGGTCACAGAAATCACAAGCCTCGCCAATCCCAAGATCAAAGACGTCGTCCGCCTCCGCCAACGCAGCCACCGCGACGATGCCGGCCTCATGCTCACCGAAGGCTACCGCGAAATCCGCCGCGCCCTCGACCACGCCTACCGCCCCACCGCCCTCTTCTATTGCGAGGACCTCTGGCTCAAACACGAACACGAGCCCGACATTCTCGAACGCTGTGCGGCGCTCGGCGCCAAATTGTATGCCTGCACGCGCCCCGTCTTTGAGAAAATCGCCTACCGCGAACGCCCCGACGGCCTCCTCGCCGTCGGCCCCCAAATCGCCTGCACCCTTCGCGACCTCCACCTCCCCAAAGACGCCCTCATCCTCGTCTGCGAATCCATCGAAAAACCCGGCAACCTCGGCACCATGCTCCGCAGTGCCGACGCCTCCGGCGCCAGCGCCGTCATCGTCTGCGACCCCTGCACCGACATCCACAACCCCAACGTCGTCCGCGCCTCCACCGGCACCCTCTTCACCCTCCCCGTTGCCATCGCCACCGCGGAAGAAACCGTCGCCTGGCTCAAAGCCGAAGGCTTCGCCCTGATGGCCGCCACCCCCCACGCCGAAAAACTCTACTTCGAGCAAAACCTCACCGGACGCGTCGCCCTCTGCCTCGGCAGCGAACAATACGGCCTCACCGACCACTTCATGCACGATGCCAACCTCCGCGTCCGCATCCCCATGCTCGGCGTCGCCGACAGCCTCAACGTCTCCGCCGCCGCCACCATCCTCCTCTCCGAAGTCGTCCGCCAACGCATCCTCTCCGGCCAAATCCGTCCCCCCGCCCCGGAACCCTGGCACGGCGAAGCCCAGCACGACCACTGAGCAAATCAACTCCCTCCTAAAAAGCCTAAGGAGAGAGGAACGAGCGTATTATGTGAGCAAAACCATAAGCGCGTGCTGGTTTGCAATCACCTAAACTTGAATCAAACTTCTCAAATCCATTGCCAAACTTCTCAAATCATTTGAGAACCTGAAGCCTCATTTGAGAATTTGCACCCATTGCCAGTCGACTTCCCGACACGCACCTGGCACGGTGAAGCCCAGCACGAGCACCAATCCCTCACGAGGGCATCCACACGGAAGCCAAGTTCACAAAAGAAACCAAAGCCGACAGGCGGAAGCCTGCCAACTTTGGTTCGTGAGGGAAAGAAATAACCGCAAAACGACTACTCAATCACTTGATGCCGGGAAGGCCCCGTCCTTTTCCGAAAAAACGTATCTTTGCTTAGAGCTTCTCGGGCGTTCGGGATAACACAATCTTAGTTTACCCTCCTCAAGCAACGGAGTAACATAACGAGACATTGCATAAGAGATAGATTTGATTCCCAAAAAGGCGGCGATTTCACGCCGAGTACGCGGAATCGAACAAAACCCACACAAATCCTCCCCAGCCTTTCTTGCCACAACCAAAGGTATTGAAACGGATAGATCGCGTATCGCGAGGGAGCGTGTCTTGAGACAGACGACAAATTCCCCCCTGTCACTGGAGAACTCCGGTTCGGGAAGTCCGGCATCCGCCATCGCCCGACGAATACGGGGAATCCCAGAATAACGATTTTCCGTTTGACCGAGACTCTCCATTGCGAGGATGAGCTCAGGATTACGCGTGTCTGGCTGAACCATTCCAAGCTGATCAATCCCAATCCGCCCATAAATGCCTCCCGGATTCCGAATTTCCATCCGGTCTTGGAACATAATGAGCTGAATAGGCTTACTTTCGGTATAGCGACTGTAATCACGATGGACCAACGCATTAAGAATCGCCTCACGCACCGCATCGAGGGGATATTCCGGAACATCCTCACGTTGGCCGGAATGTGGATTAATCCGAACCTCCATCCGCATATTGCGCTTGACGAAAGCAAGCGCCCCCTCGAGCATTTCCGAAAGACCTCCCTCCATCCGGGCGCTGTCCAAAAAGCGAGCGCCGGCATCATTCAATTCTCCCGCTTCATTGCCGGGCAAACGAGTGGCAACAATGGACAACTGTGGAAAAAGCGACTGTGGATAGAACCCAAAAAGCAAAAGAGCCGTGAGCGTGCATTGACCATTCCGCTTGATGAACGTCAACTCATACAAGTGTTCCCGGGAGACCTCATTCAGATTGGGGCGATCCTTGGTTCGTATTTGGAGATAAGTCTCAAGAGCCTTGGAATCAAGAAGCGTCTCACACAAGCCCTCGACCGGCCGCAAATCATCCTTGATTTGTTTCCGATAAGCCTCATAACTGTAGACCTCATAGTCCGTCATCGGCTTGTCAGCATCGCCAACACGCACGAATGACCCCCGTATACGTCCAAGTGCGCGCTTAAAACAAGGACGTTCCGAAAGATCCAAAGGCGGAATTTCCGCCGTAACAAAATGAAGCCCATTTTCTGTGTAAACAGAAAGAATCGGACGAACGACGGGATACATTTCCTCCCCTATTTCCTGCAACTTCCGTTGGAGATCATTCACATCATAGACCCCCACCTTGGCAAATGCCTGCCCCTCATCCAATCCAAAGAGAAGAATCCCCCCTTCATTTTGGTTGGCAAATGCCGAAAACGTATCATAGAGCCTGCTTGGACATCCCTTATGCGCAGCCTTAATCTCCAATGTCTTCAACTCACAGGGCTGTCGTCCAACCTTATCCAAAAGAGCCTTAAATTCTTCTTCGACCATAACGCCACCTCCATTGAACTCCGTGACACCCCACAGGATACCAAAATTCATAAAATGCGTTGATAAAATTTCTTAAAACAGATCAAAATCCGTAAAGATTTAACGAATCTTCTCAAATCCATTGTCAAACTTCTCAAATCATTTGAGAACCTGAAGCCCCATTTGAGAAGTTGCATTCATTGCCAGCCAACGCCCCGACACGCACCTGGCACGGCGAAACCTAGTCTTGAACGTTCGCGAATCAACGCCCTTCTAAAAAGCCTAAGAACAGAAAAACGAGCGTATGATGTGGGCAAAACCATAAACGCGCGTTGGTTCGCAACCCCCTAAACTTGAATCAAGATTGAATCAAAATTGAATCAAACGTCTCAAATCCATTGTCAAACTTCTCAAATCATTTGAGAACCTGAAGCCCCATTTGAGAAGTTGCATTCATTACCAGCCGATCCCCGGTACACTCCTAGCACACCCTCTCATCCCCCCACCCACTTAGAGGCGCAGGCGAAGGATTCGGTGCGCCGACATCTGCGCCATAGGTGGGGCTCTATAAATAGGAAAAGAGGACGTGTGCGTGAAAGAAGCGCACCACGTCCTTTTCTCTTTCAAACAATGAGGAAAAGGCCCCCTAGCGAAGCCATCACCCCTCACCTCTCACAAGCGATCACGTATCCACATGTTACAACTCCATCCACTCCCCTGCTCATTATCTCCCTATCCCAACAAAAAGAACGAGGCACGGACACCCGTGCCTCGCTTTTCCTTCAATCTCAATTCGTGTTACGCCACGCGCCGCTTCAACGCAAGCCCCGCAACGCCCAACGCCAAGAGCGCCAGCACCGTCGGCTCAGGGATAGCCTGAACAGCCGTCCAATCTCTCGTCCCCTTGAATTGTTCGGCCGTCCAAACAACAGAGGTGGCTGCATCTGTACTCTCTTCATCATAAGGAGTCCCCGATTGCACAGAACTAATCATAACGTTCTGTCTCCCTTCGTCAAAGATAACAACAAAGAAGTCATAAGACGTGTGTGCCTCGATTCCGGCACCCAACACACTGATAGATCTCGAAACAATTCCATTTGCTGTCAAGTTTCGCGAAACCTCCGGAGCCACCCAAGTCCCAGCTTGGATACTCGCCAATGTTCCACTCGCCTCGTCAGTCCCACCAACGCACAAATACGCTACATAATTACTTAGATTTCCCCCCGCAGGTGAAGCCGCAACAGTCGCCGTAGGATTTCCACTCCCCCATGTGATAGCGGCCGCTTGAGCGATTCCTCCGAGAAAGAGAACCAACGCTAAAATGAATGCTTTTTTCATTGTAACCTTCCTGTTTCGTTACTTAGAGATACCATCAACCGACAACGTGGCTCCCGCCTGCGATGTCGTTAGCCAAAAACTTGCCCCTAGAGTGAGTTTCTCAGTCACTGGAACATAGTCCTTATCCAGCCACCCGCCATAATCTTTCCAGTAGGAATAAACAGCATACGTGTCACCCTTCCTTACCTGTATCTCGTCCCCATCGGATAAACCACTCCAATTTGCGTTACTGTTCAAATCCAACGCAACAGGAAGCCCTAATGAGACCATTTGCAACCCAGCCTCACTCACATACTTGTATTCACCAGCTACAACAGCACCTCGAAGGGTGATGTCAACTGAACGTCCCGGCGTCTTTAGCCAAAACGCCGTTCCCGGAACCAGTTTTTGTGTTGCAGGATTAAAGCTTTCGTCAAGCCACCCGCCGTAATCTTTCCAGTAGGAATAAATGGTATATCTATTTTCAAAGGGCTTATCCTTGTTATAGACTTGAAGTTCGTCACCGTCTTGAAAATCCCCATCTATAACTTGTGCTACAGATTGAGGCTCCCCATCCAGTCCGGTAAAAACCGCCCCCAGCATATTGAATCCAGGAGTCGTTCTCACCGTCGTGTAACCGACGATGTCGCTTTCAACGGCGGCGGATAGACGCCCGTTAAAAAACAGCAGTCCCGCCAGTAGGGCTGCGCAAGCTAAAATTCGTTTGACGTCCATCTCTCTCAACTCCTCTCGCAGAGGCAAAAGCCTGACAAATCAGTCTTTCAACGGTGTTCATCAACGCCTCGTGACTCCCTCTCGGGGCACGAACAACACCATCATAGTAACATTGAGGTCTGTGACTTGCAAGTAAAAAAGATGAAATATTCTTTTTGGTACAGCGGGTTCATTGGCAACAGATACCTTCCTTTGGAGCGGTGTCTCCGTATGTTTTGCCACTCGGGTCACATGTTAGCACTCCTATTCTGTGCGCGTTTTAGCAAATACTTTCTTCAGCTTCTTCGATAGGGATATCCGAAGAAGTCCCTATATCCTGTTGGTTCCTCATATAATATGAAAACGTTGTCGGATTCTGTCTGAGATAGAGGCAGGTGCCATGATCCCCCATGGAGAAAACTCGCCAAAACCCACTTATATCGGCCTTTGGTTCCTTTTTTGGCCATGTGAATCTAAACGGGCGTCTATCCGCCGCCGTTGAAAGTGATGTCGTTGGATACACGACGACAGCTTTGCCTCTTGGTTATTCTTTGGTTGGCCTTCCCTTCGATAGTCTTAATGGCAAAACCTCGCTTTCCATTCAAGATATCAGTATTGAGAATAGTCAAGTGGGTGATGTAATTCAATACTGGGAGAATGATCTTCTACAATCTGCCACATATCGTATCCGCAATGGTGTGAGTGGTTGGTGGAAAAGTTTCACAGAACTCTCGACTAAGACATTTAGTCCGGGAGAAGGGTTTTGGGTTCGGAAAAATGCGGAGGGAAATCTTACTTTTTCCGGAAAGTTGGTGGATCTTGACAAGGTGACAACGATAACCGAAGCAGGCAAATTTGTCCTCATTAGTCCGAAACTTCCAAAAGAATATGCGGTCAATGATATTTTATTCGAGGGTATTTCAACTGGTGATCAAATCCAGTATTGGGATGGGGACAAGCTTGTATCGTTGACATATCGTAGTCGGGGCGACATCACAGGTTGGTGGAGTAATTTCACTACATTGTCGGATAAGGTGTTCGCTCCGACAGAAGGGTTTTATCTTTTGACTAAGACTCCTGTCACCGTTAAGTTTCCTGACGTTCGTTAAAGAGAAATTCACAGCCTAAGGAAAAGTAATCATGAAACTTCTTGTCGTTTCCATTAGCCTTTTTATCGCCAGCGTGATGCATGCCGCTTCCATCAAATGGGGGGTAATGGGCAACACAACGCCTATTACTACACCAAATGGCTCTATTGCATATTTCATTGAAAGTTCAGCTTCTCGTGAAAGTATTCTCAGTTCGATCGCGAATGAGTCCTTCGATTTTGGAACGGCTCTCGGCTCTGGTGTTGTGACGGATGGCAATGTGTATGACATAGGGACTGATGACAATTACTACGTTGCCTCTGCTGATTTGCCGGTAGGAACGGATTATAGCTTCTATGTTGTCATTTTTAACACAACTACGGCAGACGAAGCGACGCAGTTCATATTAAGCTCAGAGTATGTTGCGAGTATTTACGAAGGTGATAATCCTCAAACCATTATCGATTTTGGCCCGAACGTGGACAGCGAAGGGTGGACAAGCATTGTGCCTGAACCTACCGCGTTGGCCCTTCTTGCGCTGGGCGTGGCTGGATTGGCCCTTCGCCGGCGTGTAGCGTGATAATCGGATTCTTCAAAAGTGAACGAGGCGCGGAATTCCGCGCCTCGTTTCGTTTATTCGTCTGAAAGTAAGAACTTATGCCACACGGCGCTTCAACGCAAGCCCCGCAACGCCCAACGCCAAGAGGGCAAGCACCGTCGGCTCTGGAACAGGGATCTCCGACCATGCCAGCGTTCCGTCCGCGTTGAAATAAAGTTCGCCAACGTGTTCCGAAGAGCCAGGAAGTGTACCACCGTCAAAAAGTTCTTGGGTGTCACTAATTGCATAGTACCCACTGGAGACCTGCGACAAATCGGTTACATCCGAAGTAGTATAAATAACCACGTAATAATACCCAGATCCTTCAGCCTTAAACTGAGAGTCTTGGTCTACGGTCGAGGTTATATAAATTCCTCCCACCTGAACACTTCCAGACGCAATAAACGACGCTCCTGTTGTATCCCATCCAGAAGTCGCAGACCACGTTGGAATACTCCCTGTGCTACTTTCGACCATATACAAGAACGCCGTTCCCGTCCAATCGGTGGTTCCGGACGGCCCATTCACCGTCGAATCCGTTCCCCACGAAATCGAGGCGGAATACGCAAGCGTACCAACAAATGCAAGACATGCCAAAATAAACGTCTTCATGGCTGACCTATTCCTTCTGTTTACCACTCATTGAGCCGGGGAGGAAAACTCAAGTGTTCCATTCGAGCGCATCTTATTGAATACAAAGCATTCATCGGCAGAGATACTATCTGTCGTGACCTCTGCCTCCACCGTGCCATCAGCACCCACTTTGTGCCATCCGGTGGTTGTCAGAACGTAAGACGTGTACGCTTTTGTCGTGGGATCGAGACGCTGGAGCGTATCAGCCCTACTTGGATTATCGTTTGCATAGAGTGTTCCAGCGAGCGAGCTGATAGCCATTGAGACAGGATATGGATTGGCGACAAGATTGAGGCCACGCTTGAGCGTCACGCTCTTAGATGACTCCGAAAGGACTTCTCCTGCCGCAAGAATTGAGCCCGCTTCACGATTCTTATAAAGAAAAACTCCTTGCCCTGGGGCAATGACATCTGTTGTGACAGTGTCCTCACCATCTTTTGTCCACCCTTGGGTCTTATAATAATACGTTGTGTAGGCTTTCGTGTCAGGATCTTGCACTAAAAGATAATCCGCACGCGCAACATTGTCATTCGCATAAAGATTCCCAGAGAGCTGAGCGATTGGATATCCCTCTTGGGAACCCTCTAAGGACAAAAACGGAACCGCAAGGGCAAAGAAGCCACGGGGAAGTGACGTCGTCGTGTAGCCGACGATGTCGCTTTCAACGGCGGCGGATAGACGCCCGTTTAGATGCGCAGAAGGTATGTGAAGATGTGTTATAATCAAAACCAGAAGGAGGGCCGCGATGATTCCTACAACATCTGATTCTGTCGCGCAAAGACAGTTGATGGAAGCGCTTCGCGCCGCGCAAAAGAAGATTGTCGCTGAAGGAAAACGTGCACAGTCTTGCATAGAGGAACAACGGCGACGGGCCATCGCCGAACGCGCAAAGTTGCTTTGGGGGGCGAAGTGAAGCCTCGCTGTCTTGTCGTTGCCGGGCCGAACGGTTCCGGAAAGACATCCATTACGGAACAATTGCATGAATTAAAGCATCGATGGATGTTGGGATGTGAATATATCAATCCCGACAAAATCGCAGAGGAGCAGTTTTCCGGATGGAACGATGCCGCCTCTATTCGCTTGGCCGCGGAAAAGGCCGAGTCCTTAAGGGCATTATGCTTAAAAGAGCGACGAGATTTTGCCTTCGAGACGGTCTTTTCCGTTCGTCAAAAAGTGGACTTCCTTCGCGAAGCAAAAGAATGCGGCTATTTTATCCGCTTTTTTTTCGTTGGGACGGATACGCCACTCATCAATGCGGCTCGTATCGCCAAGCGTTACATTAATGGCGGTCACACGGTACCTATTGAAAAGGTCGTTGACCGTTATAGTCGCTCTATGGCAAATGCGCTTGAGGCCGCAACATTTGTTGACCGCGCCTACTTTTATGATAATTCTGCGGAATTTCAAGACGGCGTAAACCCAGAATGGACGCCCCTGTTTCGTACGCAAGACGGGTGTCTTTGTGAAAAATATCCCCGACCCACCCATGCTTGGGCTCAAGAAATCTACGATCGTTTGAAATTCCACACCCTCTGACCTCCTTTCATAACCAATAAAAACGTTCCTCTTCTGCGCATCTAAACGGGTGTCTATCCGCCGCCGTTGAAAGCGACATCGTTGGATACACGACAAGAGAATTCTCGAAAGGTGTCCATTTACTTTCTATCCCGTTTGAGGATTTAGAGGGAGCAGAGGAGGGTTTTCCCATTCAAAAAATTGAGGGAACCTTTACTGCAGGAACACTTTCAGGGGATCAGTTGTTGGTATGGGATCCAGGATTAGGGCAATATACGTCCTATCGTTATACAAAGAATGGGTGGACCAAAGGAGGGATCTTAACAACAGATGTGATTTTTCCCACTCAGAGTGCCTTTTTGATGGCGGCTAAGCAGGCGATCTCGGTTACTTGCGCGGGAAGGGTTGTTTCGGAGGAGGAGACAAGAATTCCGTTGAGCAAAGGAATTAATTTTGTTGCAAATCCGTATGCAACAGATTATCCGATCAAAGAGATAAAAGGAACATTGACGGCAGGTACTCTGCGAGCTGACCAATTACAGCGTTGGGATAGTGGAACGTCCCAATATGTGGTTTACAGGTACACAAATGATGGTTGGAAGAAGACAGGTGAAAGTGATGTAACAACGGATATTCTTGCCGCAGGTGAGGGTTTTGTAATCTCAAAACCTGTTTCGGATGGCGAACTTGTCTTTCCTTCTCCTTTAAAGTGAGTAATAGTAAGAAAGAGGTCTCAATGAAAAAGGTTCTTTTCTTTTTGTCTGTTTTACTTTCTAGTCTTCCCGTTTTCTCAGCACAAGTAAGTTGGGGGTTAGAGAGCGACATTTCTGGGCCGGGAGGCGATGTCCTTACCTCTGGTGTGGTGTATTTGGTGGAAGTCCCTTCCTCCGGGAATCCTCCAGAATATGTTCCTACCGATAATAAATGGAACATGAATGGTGGTACCATTCTCGCTTCTTCTACGTATAATGAAGGGGTATGGGGACAGGTAGACCAGGTCTTAGGGAATGAGTTTTCGAAACAAAATGCCTATTATTTAGTTTTTACGACACAGAATGGTGTTGTTTCAGACTTTGATGACCTCGTAGCAGGTTCAAGTGTCCTTATCTCCTCAATTCAAGGAGATGTCACGATCACACCCGATCCAACTGGAAGTGGAAATGATGTCGTGATGGTGTTATGGGATGACGTTTCAGGAACGTGGCAAACTGTCGTTCCTGAGCCAACGGCATTGGCCCTTCTTGCGCTGGGCGTGGCAGGATTGGCTCTTCGCCGGTGCGTAGCGTAATAATCGGATTCTTCAAAAGTGAACGAGGCGCGGAATATTCCGCGCCTCGTTTCGTTTATTCGTCTGAAAGTAAGAACTTATGCCACACGGCGCTTCAACGCAAGCCCCGCAACGCCCAATGCCAAGAGGGCAAGAATAGTCGGCTCGGGGACACTAATCCACCCACCCACATCGCCGTCAATGGTAGCCGAAATCCCGTACGTTTCATCCGTTTCCCAAAGGACGGTCGATTGTGGATCCGTCTCACCAAACGTTTCGCCTGTTTTAACGGAACTAATCATTGCCCATCCCTTTGTTGCGTCGAAAATTACCATATAAAACGAAAGCGTTCCATCCGACAGTCCCGAAGCAACAGATGTGTTGTAGTCAACGAAGTAAGTGCCTTCATAATCGGAAAGATTCGATAATCCGACGGCAACGCTTGCGTCCCATCTCCCCGATTGAATGGTATTCGCCATTGCGACTGCCGCGTCGGAATCGCCCACACACAAATAGGCAATGTAGTTAGACATATTTCCTCCCGCTGGAGAGGATGTCACTACGCCTGTGTCAGTGTGCCCCCATTGAATGCTGGCGGCATTTGCAATACCATAAAAAAGGGTGATTATGGCAACGATAAGAGACTTTCTCATATAAAAGAACTCCTTTTGAAATGGTTATGGGGTAACAGAAGAGGGAACAGTCAATGTGACATTTGGATTCGAGACGTTTAACCAAAATGCCTCTCCAACTTTGATATCGTCATCGTCTGTCAGTGGATAACGCCCTCGCTTCCAAGTTTGGGTTTCGGCATTGTACTTGTAAAGATAGTACGAACCGTCGGCTCTGCGCCGCTGCACCTGATCGCCATCCGTCAGATTCTTCCATTGGGCATCATTGAGACTAAACCGGACAGGTGCGGGGAGCGATACCATTTGAATTCCTTCCCGGCCTGTATATGAAGGATTTAGGGTCGTTACCGCACCGATTGTTGTCACATCAACGGCACGATCGGGCGTCTTCAGCCAAAAAGATTCTCCGGGATAAATTGGGCTTTCGGAAGAAGGCCGCCGTCCCAGCTTCCAAACCTTTTCCTCGGCATTGTATTTGTAAAGACGATAAGGGACGCTACCATCCACGCTTGGGTTGATATTCGGGTTGTTGTAAACCTGCACTTCATCACCCTGCTGAAAGTCTCCACGGATAAGATCGCTGATGTCTTTGGGATTCCCGTCCAATCCATTAAACACGCATCCGACCATGTTGAAACCTGGCGCAGTCGTGATTGTCGTGTAGCCGACGACATCACTTTCAACGGCGGCGGATAGACGCCCGTTTAGATTCCGCTTTTAAGGAAAAAAGAAGGCTCCGTATCCTTGGGTGGGATACGGAGCCTGAGGGAGTGAGAGGCGGGGCCGCCGGGCGGATGGGTCAGCGGGGGAGCTGGGCGACGAGGGCGGTGTAGGCTTGAAGGAGGAGTTGGGCGAGGGTGTCGCGGAGCTGGGGCGCGGCCCACTCTTGGGGGAGGGGCGCGGTGCGGGTGACGGTGCGGCCTTCGGCATCGGCAAGGGTGACGCGGGCAAGGGGCGACGCCCCACGAAGGTCCGCATGGAAATCCAGGACGGTGAGGCGAAGGATGCCGCCACCGGTGAAGCGGGAGGCGTCGCGGAGGGCCCGGGCGAGGGCAAGCTCCGGCGGGGCGTAGTAAGCGAGGGTGCGGCAGGGCGCCACCGTGGAATCGGGGCGAAGGATGAGCGGGTTGGAATAGGCGCGGAGGTCTTCGGCCATCCGAACGTCCAGCCGTGCGGCAGGGACGGATATCGGTTCGGAGGGGGGGAGGCCGACGGCGTATTTCGGGGTGGGCGTGGTGGCGCACCCGAGGAGCAGCGCGGCAAGGGCGGCGAAGAGCGAACAGCGGCGGAACATGGCAGGACTCCTTACTCGAGGGGATCGTCAAAGATGAGGCGGGAAGGTTTTTCGCGGAGTTCCCCGATGAGGGCCTCCAAGGCGGCGGCCGTGCGGGAGAGCGCGGAGAGGGTTTCGCCCACGTCGCGGGGATCGGTGTTTTGGCGGGCGTCGCGGGTGGCGGCGGTGAGCTCGGCGATCAGGGTGTTGGCATGGGCGAGGGTCTCGTTGGCGCGGTCAAGGGATTGCCGGGTGCTGCCGAGGGTGCCGTCCAAGGATTGGGTGAGGCGGGGGAGGGCCTCGCGGAGGGTGCGGGTGGTGGCCGCGAGGTCATCCGCCGCGGAGGTGGCACGTTCGCCAAGCTGGCCGAGGTTGAGGCGGTCGATGGCGTCGGAGAGCTGGGTGGCGCGCTCGTTGAGCGTCTGTGCCAGCTGGCGGAACTCCTGGGAGAGGGCGGGAACATTGGCCTCGCGGACGGCGGTGCCGACGTCGTTGGCCAAGGCGGTGAGCGTGTCGATGGCTTTGGGGAGCTGATCGGCAATGGCCTCGGCGGCGGACATGATTTGCTGGGTGGAGGAAAGGACGGAGGGGACGTAGAGCGTTTCGGGCTGCCACGGCACTTCGAGTTGGGGAAGGGTGCGCCAATCCTTCGGGAAGTCGAGATTGACGTAGATGACGCCCGTGATGCCTTGCAGGGCCAGGCTGGTGCGGAGGCCATGGGCGACCATGCGTTCCAAACGTTCACCGGAGAAATCGGCGTGCTTCTTGAGGTCAACGGAACAGCGGACGCGGATATAGGAGAGCGCCCGGAGATGCCGTTGCTTCTCATCGCCCTCGGGGAGACGTCCGCCATAGGTGGCGCCCGCGAAGGTGATGGACTCCACTGAGCCAATCTTCACGCCGCGGAACTTCACGGGGCCGCCAACGTCGAGGCCCTGAACGGAGGCATCGAAGTAGGTCTCGAAGTAGGCCTTGCGGGCGAAGAGGTCGCTGCCGCCGAAGAGGACGCAGCCGAGAACGAAAAGGGCGAAGCCGATAAGGACGAAAAGTCCGATGGCGAAGGTGTGCCGAGTCTGCTTCATGTCAGGATTCCTTGGCCGCCGAAGGGCGGCGGGCGTTGAAAAAGTCGTGGACGGCCGCATGCGGGCTCTCGCGGGCAAGGCGGTCCGGCGGGCCTTGGTCGAGCACCCCGCCGGCGGCGCGGTCGAGGTAGAAGACGCGGTCGGCGATGGCGCGGATGCTTTCGAGCTCGTGGGAGATGATCACCACCGTCATGCCCAAATCCCGGGAAAGGCTGCGGATGAGCGCGTCGAGGCTGGCGGACGTGACGGGGTCAAGCCCGGCGCTGGGCTCATCGAGGAAGAGGATGCCGGGGTCAAGGGCCATCGCGCGGGCGATGGCGGCACGCTTGCGCTGGCCGCCGGAAAGCTCGGCGGGCATGGCGTCGGCGCGGTCGAGCAAGCCCACTTGGGCCAACTTCATGCGTGCGGCCTCCAAACGAAGGGAAGGGGGCAGCGCGGTCAGCTCCTCCAACGGCAACAACACATTGTCGAGCACCGAAAGATTGCCGAAGAGCGCGCCGCTTTGATACATCACGCCAAACTGGTGAAGGATGCGCTCACGCGCCTCCCCCTCCGCGGAGACGATGTCCTGCCCGAAGATGCGGATCGCCCCCGAGATCGGCGGCACTTGGCCGATGATATGCTTGAGAAGCGTGGACTTGCCGCTGCCGGAGCCGCCAAGGACAAAGACGATCTCCCCCCGGCGCACGCTCAGGTTGATGTCGCGCATCAGCACCCGGCCATCATAGCCGGAGGCCACGTGTTCGCAGACGATGGCGTCCTCTTCCTTCGCGTCCATGCGTCACCATCCCATCGCGTAGAAGACCACGGAGAAGATCCCCTCCAGCACGGCCAAGAGCACAATGCCAACGACGACCGCCGCCGTCGTCGCCGTGCCCACGGCCCCCGCGTCGCGTCCGGCCCGCAGGCCAAACCAACACCCCGTCGCGGAGACGGCAAAGCCGAAGACAAACGCCTTGCACACGCTGCCGAGGATATCCTTCACGTGAACGAACGCCTGCAACTGATCCAAATAGTAGTGCGCGGAAAAGCCAAGCACCCCCATCACCAGCCAGCCCCCCAGCAACCCCGCCAACGTCGCCAGCAACGAAAGCGTCGGCAACGCCAACGTGCCGGCAAGCACCCGCGGCAACACGAGAAACCGCACCGGGCTCAAACCCATCGTCTCCAGCGCCTCGATTTCCTCGTTCACCTTCATCGTGCCCAACTCCGCCGCGAAGGCCGAACCCGTGCGCCCCGCCATCAGAATGGCCGCCACGATCAATCCCAATTCGCGCACCAACGCAATGCCCACCAAACCGCCCACGAAGCCCTCACCGCCAAACATCTTCAGCGGAATGGCCGATTGGAACGCAAGGATCAATCCCATCAAGAAGCCGATCAGCATCATCACCGGCACCGCCTGCACCCCACAGCGCAGAAACGCCAGCCGGCAATCCCCCCACCGGAAGCGTCCGGAAAACAGGTGGACGGCCGACCACAGCACCTCGCCAAGATACGCGATGGCCGCCCCCCACCCCGCCAACGTGTCGCACGTGGCCTGCCCCAGCGCGGAAATGGGATTCTGGGAAGGTTGGGACGCCGCCGGGGCCGAGGCCCCGCGAAGCGCCGCCGCGTAAGCCTCCAATCGCCCCCGCAGCGTCTCATCAAGCCCCTCAAGCGCCACGCCCTCCCCGGACGCAGGCGCCGTGCCGGCGCGGCGGGCCAACAACCACAGAAGCGCCAATCCCGCACCGTCCGCCTGACGCACGGCTGAGACATCGGGCACCTCCGAGGAGGCGGAGAGGATGCCCTCCCGGCACAATCGCTCCACGGCCGGACGTTCCAAGACCTCAGGCAACACCGGACGGCCGCGCGTCCTTTCGGAGGCACGGCCGTGCGTTTTTGGGGAATCGGTGCGCGTAGCCATGGTCACTTCAGGCGACGCTCCGCGCGCTCACGCTCCTCTCTCACCTCGCGTGCGATGCGCAGCAGGAGCGTCCGGATCTCGCGATTGTTGGCCTCGCGGTTGTTGTAGATCTTCCCCAAATAACCGCGCGGCAGGGTCGCGCCCCACTGGGCCACCAAGCGCGAGGCGTCCGGCGCCGAGCAAAGCTTCCCGAGGGAGGCGACGAAGCGGCGCATCACCGTGCGGCTCTCCGCCTTGGCCCCGGAATTGGCGGACGAAAGGAAAATCAAACGGTCTGCGGCCAAGTTCTGCTCAATCAACGCGCGGAACTTCGAGAAGCGCTGCGTGTAAGCGGCGATCTCCTCCTCCGTGAGATTGTCGAAGTTCTCGGTGGCGATGGCGTCACCCTCCGCCTCTTCCTCGGCGGCAGACGTTCCGGACGCCTTTGCCGCGACCTCGGCCTCCCGGGCCTTCGCATCCGCCAAACGCTCGGCCATGGACTTCTGCGCGGCGGGGCGAATGTAAGGAACGGCCTTGGGCTCGGGGCGGGAAGGCGGCGTGTAGGTGTAATCGGCCTCCTCGAACAACGCCAAAGGATCGCTCCCCGAGGCTTCCTGATTGAAGCTTCCGACCGCCTGCTTCCCCTTCTGGTCTTTGGCCTTCCTCTGGGCGGCGAGACGTTCCTCAATGGAGCCGCCGCCCCTTTGGGCCAAGCGGCGCTCGATCTCGGAGACCTTTGGCCCGCTGTTCCCCGCGGGCGCATCGCCCAACGTGGGCGTGGGATCACTGCCAACGGTGGCGCCGTCCTCCTCGGAAACGACGTCCGCACCGGCCTTGCCGGCATCCCCCTTGGCGGCCTCCGCATCGGCTTTGGCCTTGGCGTCCGCCTTGGATTCCACCTTGAAGCGGCTGGCGACGCGGCCATTGACGAGGATCACGTTGCCCTCGCGCGTCACGGAATAAGGGGCTTTGATGTAAAGCCCGTCCACGAAGAGCGCCCCCTCGGCCACGCGCTTGGTGGCCTCTTCCTTGCCAAAGAGCTTCACCGCCATATCGGAGACGCCCTCGGTGGCAAAGGCCCCGGCGGCACATATCAGGGCGGCGCCCAACAGCATCTGTCTCAGCATTACAGACCTCCTGCGGGCGCCTCGCACCCGCGCGGCCAAACCTCAAAAACAGCCCCGTCCAGACGTATCGCTCCCTTCTCTGGAAGCCCGTAGCGTCCAAGTGACAGCCCATTCCTCCGGGTGCCGGTGCGCCGAAGCGCGCCTTTCGCCGAAGGCTCCGGTCCGTCCTAAAAACCTGTAGGCCAGAGAAACGTCAGCCTATTCGCGTTTAGGACAGGGCCCACTGTGTGCAGCGGCCGAAGCCGCAAATTCTTCAACCCTCGCGGATCTCCACGCCGAGCCCCTGACGGAGCGCCTCGACGATGCGCGCGAAGGCGGCATTGACCTCGGCGTCCGTGAGCGTGCGCTCGGCGGAACGGAACTCCAAGGAATATCCCAAGGAGCGCTTCCCCGCGCCGATGGCCTTCGACGTAAAGATATCAAAGAGGCGCACCTCGGTCAATTCCGGCGGGGCGGCCTTGCGGATGGCCCGCACCACCTCCTCGTGGGTGAGCGTGTCGGGCGCGATGAAGGCGATATCCTTTCGGCTGGCGGGGAATTGCGGCACCGGGCGGAGCCGCGGCAACGCCCCCAGCCCCTTCGTCAGCTGGGCAAGGTCAAGCTCGGCCACCACGAGGGTGGAGTTGAGGCGGTAGCGGTGACGCATCGCGGCGCTGGCCGCGCCCATCAACCCCACACGCTTCCGGCCAAGGCAAATCTCCACCGCGAAGCCGGGCGCAAAGGCCGGATGGGCGCAGGGGAAGAAGCCGAAATGCGGCGCGTGCAGACGCTCGCACAGCGCCTCCACCATGCCCTTGAGCCACAACATCGCCTCCTCATCGCGCACGGGGGCGCGGGCCGAGAGCGCATCGCGTCCGAACGGCCCCATCAGCCCCAACGCCACGCGCTCGGACTCCGTGGGCTTACCGCTCTTGGGATCGGTGCCAAAGACGCGCCCAATCTCGAAGAGCCCGCAACTCTCCACCTGACGCGCGGCGTTGCGGCCCAGCGACGCGATGAGCTGCGGCAACAGGCTGTCGCGCATCACGCCATAATCGGCGGAAACGGGATTGGGGATCACCAAACGGTTCTTGGCCGCGGGGTCGAACGCATCCAATTCCGCCTTGGACAGGAAGGAATAGTGCATCGCCTCGGTCAGTCCCAGCGCCAACAGCGCATGGCGCACGGCCTTCTTGGAGGCGAAGCTCGTCTCGGGCAGCTGGGACACGGCGGCCAAGGTGGGCAGGCGCGTGGGCACGGCATCCAAGCCGTTCATGCGGGTGACCTCTTCGATCAGGTCCGCCTCGCGCGTCAAGTCATAGCGCCAGCTCGGGCTGCGGAAGCACGCCCGCTCCGCATCGCCGGAAATCTTCTCGATGCCCAGCGACGTGAGGATGGCGTCCACCCGCTCGGGGGCGACCTCCGCGCCGATCACCTCGCACACGCGGCGATAGGTGAGCGACACGTCGATGGGCTTCGGATCGCGCGCGTCGGCGTCGATCACCCCCCGGCACGCCGTGGCCCCGCCATGACGCACCAGCAGGGAAATCGCGCGGCGGCTGGCGACGTCGGCCAAATCGCGATCCACGCCGCGGGCATAACGATAGGTGGCCTCGGAGGTCATGCCAAGCTTGGTGGCGGTGAACTTCACGCTGGCGGCGTCGAAAAGGGCCGATTCCAAAAGCACGGTGCCGGTGGCGTTCTCAATCTCGCTCTCCTCACCGCCCATCACGCCGGCCACCGCCGTGGGACGGTCGGCGTCGGCGATCACGAGCATGGAGGCATCGAGCGTGCGGTCCGTGCCATCGAGCGTGCGGAGCGTTTCGCCGTCGCGCGCGCGGCGCACCACGATGGTGCTGTCGCGCAGCGTGGTGTGGTCAAAGGCGTGCAACGGCTGCCCCAGCTCAAGCATCACATAATTCGTCACGTCCACGGCCAACCCGAGGGAACGCTGCCCGCACAGCTCCAAGCGGCGGGCCATCCACGCCGGCGTGGGGGCCTTCGGGTCCAATCCGGTGACCACGCGGGCGGTGTAGCGCGGGCACAGATCGGGGGCTTCCACGATCACCTTCGCCAACGTCGCCACGTCGGGGCCGTTTTCGGGGAAATCGATCTCCGGCATCCGGAGGGGCCGCCCCAACAGCGCGGCCAGCTCACGCGCGATGCCGCGCACGGAAAGGCAATCGGGGCGGTTCCACGTCACTTCCAAATCGTAGACCGTCTCGGCCTCGGGCATGAAGGGCTGAACGGACGCACCGGCCACGGCGTCGGCGGGGAGCTCCCAAATGCCGTCATGTGCGCCGCCGAGGCCCAGCTCATCCTTCGAGCAGAGCATGCCGAAGCTCTCCACCCCGCGCAATTTGCCCTTCTTGATGGCGAAACCCTCCGGCCCCGGCATCGTCGCGCCGATCTTGGCCAGCGGCGCCTTCACGCCCACGCGGACATTCGGCGCGCCGCAGACGATCTGCAGCGTCTCCGTGCCGTCGAACACCTTGCACACGTGCAGATGGTCGGAGTTCGGGTGCGCCTCGCACGCCACCACCTCGCCCACCACGAAGTGGCCATCCAGCACCGTTCCGGTGCTTTCGATGGCCTCCACCTCCACGCCCGAAAACGTCAGCAGGTCCGAAACCTCCTGCACCGTCCGGTCGCTCAGGTCCACAAATTCGTTCAGCCAGCTCAATGGTACGCGCATGACGCTCTCCGCTTCAATCCGTTGCAAAGGAAAATCCCCGATAGTTTAGCATAACGGGGCCTGCCGGGGCTCAGACCTCTCTCCGAACGCGGGAGGGCGGCCGCGTTGCGGTCGCCCTCCACGGCGTGCCTCCCACCCCGCTCAGAAGCCGGGGGCGTCACAGAGGGCCGAGACGTAGAGGGCCTTGATGGTGTGCATCCGGTTCTCCGCCTCATCGAAGACGCGGGAGAAGGGCGCCTCAAAGACATCGTCCGTCACCTCCAACGCGCCGGTCTCGCGGGAGACCTCGGTCTCGTGGTCGTGGAACGCCGGGAGGCAGTGGAGGAAGATCAGGTCGCCGCCCAAATTGCCCGTGGCCTCGCAGAGCGCCATGTTCACCTGGTAAGGCCGCAGGAGCGCGAGCCGCTCCGCCTTCTTGTCCTCCTCGCCCATGCTCACCCACACATCGGTGTAGAGCACGTTCGCGCCGCGCACGCCCGCCGCGGGGTCGGTCTCCACGCGCACCTCGCACCCGTTGCGCGCGGCGATGGCGCGGGCCTCCCCCACCAACGCCTCGGAGGGGAAGAGCTCACGCGGGGTCACGTTCACGAAGTTGATGCCCGCCTTGGCGCAGCCCATCATGAGGCTGTTGGCCACGTTGTTGCGGCCGTCGCCCACATACGCCATCGTCTTGCCGCGCACGTCGCCGAAGGCTTCGCGCATCGTCATCATGTCGGCGAGGAACTGGGTGGGGTGGCTCTCATCGGTGAGGCCATTCCACACCGGCACCCCGGAACGCGCCGCCAGCGTCTCGACCGTCCGCTGGGCGAACCCGCGGAACAAAATCCCGTCAAAGAGCCGCCCCAGCACACGCGCGGAATCGGCCACCGACTCCTTCACGCCAAAGTGCGTGTCGTGCCCCGTGAGAAACTCCGCATGGCCGCCCTCGTCACGCACGGCGATGGCCGCGGAGTTGCGCGTGCGCGTGGAACTCTTCTCGAAAATCAAAGCAATGTTGCGCCGACGGAGCAAATCGCCCCGAATCCCCGCCCGACGGCGGGCCTTGAGCGCGATGGCGAGATCGACCATATAAGCCAATTCCGCATCGGAAAGCGAGCGGATGTTCAGCAATGAGCGACCCAAAAGCGCGGGGTTCAGTTCAAACATGGGAAGGTTCCTTTCTCGTGAACGCCTATTCTATCATATCGGCCGCCGCCGCATGCCCGCCCTCACGGAAACGGCCCCGCCGGAATTCCGTGCGGGGCCAGGAGGGAGGGATGAGAAATGCCGAAGCACGCGCTTCGGACACGCATCACGCACGGTCTGGCGGGAGGCACGCATCAAGCGCGCCTTTCAGGCGCCTTTGGAACCGGTCCATGCTCGGCATCCGCACTCGGGGCCAATCCACCTCCAACAACGTCTCATAGGAGACGCTACGATAATCAAACTCCTGCGCCAAAAGGGCCTTCAAATTCCGATCTTTCGGCGCGGAATCATTGCCCGACATCCTCTCAAACCGCTCACACCCGACATAAGGCTGGGGTTGAAAGTAAGCCAAAAGCCATGCCTCGCTCTTGGGTTTCGGCACCATGGGAACCCCCGTCGGATCGAATCCCCCCAAACGGAAGCCTTCGAGGATCGCCCGCTCTTTCGCTTCCGCCTGCCCAAGAGGGGCGCTCCGTGTGCCATCGGCATCCGTGAACAGCACGGCCAACGTCGCCCCCTTTTCGTGCGCCCATGCGGCGAAGGCTTCCGCCCGATAAACAAGCCCTGGGAATTTCGATCGGTTTTGTGGCGCACACAAGCGCTCCGCACAGAACCGCCGCCGATTTCGCGGCTGTTCCTTCTTGTATCGCGTCAACTCCGGTTCCGGAAGGAAAACAAAGGTTGGCGACAATTCCGCACGATGGCGCCGGATTGAGGCTTCGACCACCGCACACATCGGGCCTTTTTCAAAACCCTCCCGATCCCCGGGGATCCTCCTCCCCATGTCCGTGGGTCCCTCCCCCGTCACTGCGATCACGAGGGCCCTACACATGCGCGTTCTCCGTTGCGACCCGAGCTGAGAGCTCCTCGAGATTGATCTCCGACATCACCTGTCCGGGCGCCATGTCCTCCAAAAGCCGATGGGCCTCGGGAAGCGTGAAAAAGGGGCATCCGCGCGTCTGCCGCGCTTTGTCGCGATAAAGCAGGAAAACGCTCCGTTCGGCCACCTCGTCCGGAAGATAATTCAATAGGAGGGCACTGTGCGTCGTGACGATCACCTGCTTTTGGCCAAACCATTCCCCATCCCAAAGCGTCTCCGCCAAACGTCCCACCAGTTCTTGGTTGAACCCATTCTCCACCTCATCGAAAAGGAGAATGCGATCCTCTGAAAAACGTTGCGCCAACAGAGCGGTGAGCCGCAGAAACCCATCGTTGACATGCCGAAGTTCTGTCCGCCCAAAGGAAGTCGCGTCACCGTTCGACCGTTCTTCCATGCAAAGCCGTATCCACCCTGCCCGCTTGCGCTTGAAATCCATCCGGACGAAGTCGGGATAGAATCTTTTCAGACGCTCTTGGAGCGCCTCCAAATCGTCCTTGGGGAGCGTGGAAAGGAATCCGGCGAACCCCTCACCGCCCAGCCCCATCTCCCGCACCCACCGTGTCGCCCCACGCATGCTTTCCGGCGACAGCAATCCGAGAGAACGCAACGAACGAAACGCCTTGCCCAACGCCGCCAATGCCGGATGCTTGTCAAAACGATACAACGAAAAAATCGACCCGTAATACTTGAATTCCCCCACATCTAGGCTCACGTGCGTGTCCGAAATTGAGAATATGCGATCCTTCAGACGACAAAGGACCTTTCCTGTCACGTCCTCCGTGACGCTTTCCTCCGTGAAGCGGCGTTTGTCCACATTGAAGACCCCGCACCACGTCAAAACCCCCATTTCCCCCAGACGCATACGCACTTCGAACTCACACGTTCGTTGTTTGGTCTGCTGGGAAAGAATCTCCGAGAGCTCCCAGTCGCGAAATCCCGCCGCATCCGAGAAACACGTCCCCAAAAATTCCAACGCTTGAAGCAAAGAGGTCTTCCCCGCACCATTAAGTCCAATCAGACAAACGAACGGCCCCAGGCCTGTCAGCGTGAAATGCACCAACGACTTGAAATTGCGAACCTCGATAGCCTCAATCATACGCAGTGTCCTTTCGGTTCCCAGTATACCAACATTTCATCCGAAAGACACCACCGCCTCATGCCCACCCTCACGAAAACGGCCCCGCCGGAATTCCGTGCGGGGCCAGGAGGGAGGGATGAGAAATGCCGAAGCACGCGCTTCGGACACTGTTAGGATAGCAAGATTGTCTCTGCCATCCCCTGCTTTTTTCACCCCTTTCTTCTCCTGCATACGGAAGGACGCATCCCCTCCCACCCTACCGCCGCGCATCGGCGAAAACGGCCCCCGCAGTCCCTCACACCGAGAGACGCCGCACCTCGGGGCGAAAGGCTCCGTACCCCAAGGCGAGAGGCTCCGCAAACAAAAAGCGGCGGCCCCGGGTGCGGGGCCGCCGTTTGCCCTTTGCGTGCGCCTTAGCGGAACATCATCCAGAAGCGGGCGTTGGAGCGGCGGAGATAGAGGCCGTCACCCTTCTGCCGGAGGACGTAGCCCTCGGGCTTGCTCGCGCCGACGAGGTTGATGTGTCCCGTGAGGCGGGCGCCGCTGATGCTCTTCCAGCCAAGGATCTTGACGTCGGAGGCATAGGCCCCCTCCTCAATGTCGAGGTCGATCTCCAGCGTCACCTCATCCGTGGTGCCGCCCTCCACGATGGACGGGAGCACCAGCGCGTCGGCCTCGACGCAGGAGACCCACGGCGCATTGTTGGCGATCAGGTTCTTGCGCACGAGCACCTTCAGGCGCGAGCCCACATCCATGCGGAGCGTTCCGCCCACATTGAGGGTGGTCGGGATGGTCTCCGGCCGCGTGGTCGCCGAGCCGGTGGGCCGCGCCCCATAAGCCGAGCCGGAGATCGCGGCGCCCTTCGGCACGGAGATCGTGCACCCGGGAGCGCCCACCGTGCCCGAACCGGCGAGGGTGGCGCCCTCGGCCACCGCCGCGCTGCCGGCCCACTGCCCGTTCACTTCGGCGCGGACATCCTTGCCCAAGTCCAGCGTGCCCAGATAGGCATCGGTGGAGGCTCCGGAGAGGACGAAGCGGTAGGCCTCGCCCGCCTGGAGCCCCTGACCATTGCCGCGCAGGGCAAGTCCGGCGCGGATGGCCGTGCCATCCACCGTGAGCGCGCCCATGAACGAACCGCGGAAGGTCGTCTCCTTGCCCTCCACGCTCGGCGGCAAGGCGAGGGTCACCACGCGGTTGGTCGACCACACCGCGTCGGCGAAGGGATCGATCACCGGTTCCACGCCCAGCACGCCCAGCCCGGTGAGGCCGGCGTAATCGAAGGCCGTTCCGTGGTCGGTGCGCGCGCCCATCCACAGGGCCTTGTCCTCACCCTCGGCGGAGAGGGTGATCGTGGCGGAGGCCGGGAGCACCGCGTGGCCGGGGTCGAGCGCCAAGTGGCCGGCGGCCGGCATATGGCGGAACTCCGTCACGTTGAGCGCGGGCACGCCCGCGGCGATCTGCCCGGCGGAGGCCGCAAGGCGCGGCACGCGGGCGCTGTCCGTCGCGGCGGTG
>CASDPK010000010.1 GCA_949282555.1 uncultured Lentisphaeraceae bacterium
CAATCGCCAAGAGCACCTCAATGCTGTGTACCTTTCCTCTCTTGTCCCGCGGATCCTCCGCTTTCGACAAAATCGCCAAAACGCCCTCATCCATCAAATAGTAAGTATCCATTCCTCTATTTTCTCACACCCGTCTTCCTGTCACGATATTTTTATGCGTTTGCCCTGCGGCCCAGTAACTACGTGGCTCATGGCCTTCGTAAACTCGTCCGAACAAACAACCGCCAACAAATGGAATGGCGAACACTTCTCCGTCCTCAAAACACAAAACTCCCTCCGCCTCCACGCACGCCGGGGCAAAGGAGGCATAGGCCGATTGCGTTTTAAGAAAGGCAAAGTTGGACATGAGGTCACTTCTCACTTTTAAGCGTTGGGTACCGTTGAAGTTGCTCTTCGACAACAGCCGCCATTCCCCTATCAATATTATCGGGGAAAAGCGTCTCGCTCGTAATTCCAAATCGCACAAGTTGCGAAAGTATTTCCTCTTTCGCCTCCTTCCGAATGATCAGTCGTTTGACAATACACCCGTCGTCTTTTTCCAACGAAATCAAAGAATCTTCGACTCGTCCGCCTTTTATTTTGTTTGGGAAAAGAATAAACTTCCCGCTTTGACTCCGTTGTCGTTCACACACATTCCCCACCTCAACAAAAAGGGGCTTTCGCATGGCTTCCGAAAAAAGCCGATGCACGAATGATACGTTGTTTTCCCACCCAGCGTGAAGCAATCGCACCGCATACGGCCTGTGCATTACGCGATAATAATAATCATTAAAGTGGGTAATCTTGCTCTCCGTCAAGCGATATGTATCTGCCACAATGTTGGAAAGGACATCATATGCCGACAATACTTCCTCTTGAAACGCAAAAACCTCTCCATCCGCATCACTGTCTTGATTACACGCAAAGTAGAGCGCCACAAGAGCGTTCCCTGTAAGATCAAGCATTCGTGTGCGGACACCATAATGCTGCAATTTCGCGAGCAACACCACCGGATAGTCAGAGTCGGGAAATACTTGCGGAAACTTTTGCTGTGCAAATCGAACGAGAGCATCTTCTACGCTTGTACACCCATTCGTCCCATTCAGAGACGGATCCCGCCCCAAAGAGGGCACCAAGGCGAAATCCTTTCGACTCTGCCCTCTAAACAGCAACTTTTTAAGCTCCAGCGGTTCGGCGTCTTTCAACACGATAGAGTTAACCGCCTCCACAAACTGCACAAGAGACCCTATTTTCCCTTCCGCATCCATCTTTTATCCTTTACTCAAAATACCGCTGCATCAAAGACTTCTTTAGCGCTTCCAATCTTCTAAGGTTTTTCTGAACTGAACACTTTACCTTGTCCTCTTGTACAGCGAAGGCCTCAAACGATTCTTGCCGCTCGATCGGTGGCAACGCGACCAAATAACCTTTCAGGAATGATGCGGGAACCCTTCTCTGTCCCGCACTTCCTGTCATATTTGCCTCTGCTTCAATCCTAAATGGACAAAGTACAGACATAGTGTAAAGCCAATGCGAAGTGCTTACTCCTGCAACTGGGCGCATAACATGAAACTCTGTCGAGCCGAACCCAACACCGTTTCTCAGTCCCTTCGCTATGGCTCCTTTTCCGTTCTCCATGCAAGGTGTTATTTTTGCAAAGAGAACATCGTTTTCACGAAAATAGGTAAATCCCGTTCTCACTTCACGGTAACAACGAATATCAGAAGCATCAAACTCTCCCCGTTCTCCGACTGTCGGCATTGGAACAAACGAGACCTCTACATCCAAAGTCAGACGCTTATCCTGTGCCTTTTTTGGATTGATCTCACAACAATCGCCTAATTTCCGTAAGCCCCAACCAAACTTATCTGTCCCAGGTTCCCCGAACATTTCCACGAAGCGGGCTTTGACCAGCTCGTCCAGTTTCTCCAACTGCTGGCGGCGTTTGGCGATCAAGTCGCTGACCTTGTCCAGCACCGCCGCAATCCTGCGCTGTTCGTCAAGGGAAGGGAGGGGGACTTCAATTTTTTCTAAGTTCTTCCTGCTTATACGAGTTCGCGTCGTTCCCGCTAAGAATTTTGACAATTCATTATAGTACCTTTCAGATTGAGTATAGTTTATAAAGTACCTTTTATTACATAATGAATTATTCAATCTGACTATCGTACAGTCAACGGCTGCGATTGCCTTTCCAACAGACTGTGGCACAATACAAGCTCGGCCAACAGGGTCAGGTAATCGTGAAATCAAAATATCCCCTTGGAAAACCTCTGTACACTTTAAGCGCCCAAACGTATCCAAAGATATATATCTTGCACGTCTATGGTTATCCAAATACTCTCCAACACCTATATTCCCTGTCTGAAGGAGGCGTACGCCTCGTTCAGATTGATCTTTAGATTCAATCCAATCTCCATCAACAATGTTACAACAAATTGAAGCAAATTTCGCCATCACAGCATCCCCTCCAATTCCGCCAGTCCGCCGGAGATATCGGCCTCCAGCCGGCGCAGGTCGGCCATGATTTCGGAGGTGGGGGGATAGGCCACCGGGACATAGTCCACCTCCTTGTATTTGTTGATGGAGAGGTCGTAGCCCTTGGCGACGATTTCCGCTTTGGGCACGAGGAAGCTCTGCTCGGTGCGCCGGCGGTCGGCCTCCCGCTCGGGGTGATGGAAGCGGGCGATGAGGTCGGGGATGTCGTTCTCCGGCACCGCGTTGCGCTTGTCGTCCAGCGAGAAGCCGTCGGCCTTCATGTCGTAGAACCACACGTTGTCGGTGCCGCCGGCGCCGGTTTTGACGAAGACGAGCACGGCGGTGGAGACGCCCGCGTAGGGCTTGAAGACGCCCGAGGGCATGGAGATGACGGCCCGGAGCCAGTGGTTTTCCACGAGTTCCTTGCGGATGGCCGTGTGGGCCTTGGAGGCGCCGAAGAGGACGCCATCGGGCACGATGCAGGCGCATCGGCCGCCCTTTTTCAGCATCCGCAGGAAGAGGGCGAGGAAGAGGAGCTCCGTCTTTTTGGTGTTGGTGACGGCTTTCAGGTTGTCATGGATGCTCTCGGCGTCGACGGTGCCCTTGAAGGGGGGATTGGCGAGGCAGACGGTGTAGCGGTCGCGGATGTCGTTCTGCTTGGAGACGCTGTCTTGATAGGCGATCTCCGGATGGCTGATGGAGTGGAGCATCAGGTTCATGGCGGAGAGGCGCAGCATGGTGCGGTCGGTGTCGAACCCGGTGAACATGGGGCCGGCGAAATGCGCCCACTGCTCGGCGGTCATGGTGGCCTCGCAGCGTTTGCGGACATATTCCGCCGCCGAGACGAGGAAGCCCGCGGTGCCGCAGGCGGGATCGCAGATGGTATCCTCCGGCATGGGGCGCAACAGCTCCACCATCATCTCGCGGATGTGCTTGGGGGTGCGGAATTGGCCGTTCTGCCCGGCGGTGGAGAGCTTGCTGAGCATGTATTCGTAGAGATCGCCCTGCATGTCCAGGTCGGCGATGTCGTGCTCGTAGAGATCGTCCAGCCCGGTGATGATCTTCTGGAGCACCTGGGGCGTGGGGATCAGGAACATGGCGTCGGCCATATAGCGGGCGAAGGCGGTGTCGGCCTCATTGCCGGCGACGGACGCCGCGGGTTCCAGCACCTCGCCCTGCTCCGTGACGTCGGGCAGGCGGCCATGCCGCATGTGCTTGATGGCGGGAAAGACCCGGCGGGAAATCACATCGTAAATGGCCCGGGGATCGCCATGCTTGAAGCGGCTCCAGCGCATCGCCTGCCCCGAGGCGGAAGCGGGGAAGATCTTGGGGACGCCGCTCCCGGCGGCGTTCTCGAAAGCCTCCGCCTCCAGCTCCTCTTCGTCCAAAGAGCGGATGAACATCAGATAGGTCAGCTGTTCGATCACCGTGAGCGGATTGGTGATGCCGCCCGCCCAAAGATCCGTCCAGATTTTGTCCACTTTGTTTTTGATTGCGCCGGTGATCATGCCTCACGTCTCCGATTGCCCCATGGAACCATCACCCCTCCCAAACGCCCTGCGCAGGGAGGAATCGACGCCACCATCATAGCATAGTGCCCCCTTTGACTGCAGGGCCGCGCGGAACGAACGCGCATTGGTTCCGCCCTCTCCGCCCTTGCCAAACCACGTGAGGCGGGAAACCTCTTCCGTCGATGTTCATTTTGCCCTTGAGGTATGCTAAACTTACGGAAGTAAGAGTCAGAGAAGAACGACGAGATTGTTATGGCACTTGACCGGATCACCGTTGAGAACTTTCGTGGGTTGCGCTTGTTTTCATGCGACCGTTTTGCGGACATCACCATTCTTGGCGGCCGAAACAATTGTGGGAAAACAAGCGTTTTGGAGGCCATCTGCATCCTTCTCTTGGGCAACACCTCGGCGATCGCGCCGCGTGTCAATGATTTCCGAGCCCTGCCCATTGGGGAAGGGGAAAACCTGCCGGCGCTTTTCTTTGATCCCGAGCGCGACATTCGCATTGAGGGCGTGTTCACGGACACCCTCCGTCGCGGGGTGCGCATCTCCTTGGCATACGCCGAACAGGAGGAATATGACGAGGCGAAAACGGATCAAACGCTCTCACGAACGCCCATGCTTCGCCAAACGCTTCATGTAGACAACAACTCCGCACACATTTCCGACGTTTCGATGACGTTTCAGCGGAAAGCCCAATCCTCTGAGGGAGCCGCGGCTTGGGAATATTCCTCCACAACAGAACTTTTCCGAAGGCACGTTCGTTATTTGGCCACACAAATGCCGATTGACCTCACAAACGTGGAGCATCTGTTTCTTGCGAAAGCCGATACGCTTTTGCTGGAACCTTTGCAAGCCTTCGATTCGCGCATCCAAGGGATTCAGGTTGTCGGGAAACGGGTGATGGTCAATCTTCACGGGTGCCCTCGGCTTCTGCCGATACAGGTGCTGGGCGATGGTGCGCTCAAACTCGTTGTCGTGCTCGCGAATCTATGGGCCTGCCGGAACGGGGGGACCCTCTGCGCCGACGAATTGGACAACGGCCTGCACTACTCCGTGTTGCCGCTTTTCTGGAGATCCGTGCTTGCGTTCGCCAAGGAGCAACAGGCTCAGCTCATCGCCACGACCCACCGCATCGAAATGTTGCAGAGCCTCGCCAATGTGCTCGGCGAGATGGAGGATGCGCCCACCTTCTCCTACATCAACCTGATGCGAACCCAAGAAAAAGGGAACGAGACGCAGGACACGCCAAACGTCATCGCCAATGGCTACGGCAAAGACGAATTCATCACTACCGTCAACCTCGGGCTGGAGGTTCGCTGATGACGTGCCGTGTCTTTGTTGAGGGCGTCGACGATATCCGCTTCCTCCAGCATTTGTTGAAGGTTCTTGTGCCGACGTTTCCGGACTGGGAGAAACTGACGACGCCCGGACCAAACGAAATCAAAGAGACTTTTGTGGATGTGGGCGAGCACACCCTTGTCCTGACCGCCACGCAGGGATGGTCAAAAATCGACAGCCTTGGGCCGTACGCGCGAACCTTCGCCCATCCGCGTCAGCAAATGAGTGTTGATCGCACCCTCATTCTCTTTGACGCCGATGCGCCACGGACGAACAACCATCAACCCTGCGCGGACGGCGGGTTTCAGGCCCGCCTCGCGGCGTTAAAGGCAAAGACGGCGAAGTTCGCCCCAAAGCCTTCCTTTTTCCTCTATCCCGACAACGCCTCCGATGGCACGCTTGAAACGCTCTTGGAAGGGATGGTGGCCGCCGACAAACGCCCAATCCTGACGGAGTGCTGGGAACACTTCTGCGCGTGCACGCAACGGCATGGCGCCACCTATCTCCCAACGCCCAAGGCCAAGTTGCACCAATACGCGGCCCTCTTCGACAAGGATGCCATGAGCAAGGATTATTTCTGTTCTTCTCTTGACAACCCGGCTCTTTGGGACTGGACGTCCCCGGTGTTGGCGCCGCTCGTGGACTTCCTCCGGCGCGAACTCCCCATATTTTGACGATCCCCCTTCGGTCAAACGCACGCCACGCCCGAGGCCTCGCGGGTGTTGTGATGTTGTCTTCTTTTCCGTCCGGACCAAGAGGGCGGAGGGGAGGCGCTCCGTACGTCGAGGGGAGGTACGGCGTGTCTCGGGGGGAGAGACGGAGCCTTGCGGAAGGCGGGGCGGCGGGGGCGGTTTTGGGAGGGCGGATGTGCTATGCTTATGGGCATGGAAGTTGTCTTTGAAAAGCTCTCGCCCACGGCGCGGCTCCCGGTGTATGCGCACCCGGGGGACGCGGGGATGGATCTCTTTGCGGATGCGGCGGTGACGTTGCCGCCGGGCGGTCGGGCGGCGGTGCCCACGGGGCTCCGTCTGCGGTTGCCGCCGGGGACGGAGGGGCAGGTGCGCCCGCGGAGCGGTTTGGCGCTGAGGCATGGGGTGACGGTGGCGAATGCGCCGGGCACGGTGGATGAGGGTTACCGCGGGGAGTTGAAGGTGCTGTTGATCAATCTCGGGGAGGCGCCGTTTGAGGTGGAGCCGGGGATGCGGGTGGCCCAGCTGGTGGTGGCGCCGGTGCTCCGGGCGGCCATCGTCGAGGGGGCGGTGGACGACGCCACGGCCCGCGGGACGGGCGGTTTCGGCTCAACCGGCCGCACGTGAGGAGGTTTCCCTTGTTTCGTTCGTTTTTGGAGTGGTTTTGCCATGACGCTTGAATCGCTTTTCGCCCGTGCCTCCGCCGTGATCCCCGGCGGGGTGAACTCTCCTGTCCGTGCCTTCAACGCGGTGGGCGGCACGCCCATTTGCGTGGCCTCCGGGAAGGGGTCGCATCTCACGCTGACGGATGGTCGGGAGTTGCTCGACTGCTGCTGCTCGTGGGGGGCGATGATTTTGGGCCATGCCGACCCGGGCGTGACGGAGGCGGTGGCGCGGGCGGCGGCCCGGGGCACGACCTTCGGCATCGGGACGCCGGGCGAGGTGGAGCTGGCGGAGCGGCTGGTGGCGCGGATTCCCTTTGTGGACAAGATCCGGCTGGTCAATTCCGGCACGGAGGCAGTGATGACGGCGATCCGTTTGGCGCGGGGCGTGACGGGGCGCGACCTCATCATCAAGTGCGAGGGGTGCTATCACGGGCACAGCGATGGGCTGCTGGTGAGCGCGGGGAGCGGGGTGCTGACCTCGGGCGACGGCGCCCAGGTGGCGAGTGCGGGCATCCCCCAGGCGGTGGCGCAGGACACGCTGGTGATCCCTTACAACGACGCCGAGGCGGCCCGCCGGGCCTTCGCCGCGCATCCGGGGCGCGTGGCGGCGCTGATCGTGGAGCCGGTGGCGGGCAACATGGGGTGCGTGCCGCCGCGCCCGGGGTATCTCAAGGCGTTGGAGGAGGCGGCCCACGCGGCGGGCGCCCTGCTCATCTGCGACGAGGTGATCAACGCTTGGCGTTTCCGGCTGGGGCTGTGGTCGGAGGCGGCGGGGGTGACACCGGACATCGTGACGATGGGCAAGGTGATCGGCGGGGGCTTCCCCCTCGCGGCGCTCGGCGCCCGGGCCGAGATCATGGACGCGCTCGCCCCCACGGGCCGCGTGTATCAGGCGGGGACGCTTTCGGGCAATCCCGTGGCGACGGCCGCGGCGGTGGAGGTGCTGGACCGTTTGGCCGCCGACCCGCCCTACCCGGCCATGGCCGCCAAGGTGCGCCGCGTGGCGGAGCGCCTCAACGCCGCGGCGGAGCGGCACGGCGTGCCCCTGCGCGTGCAGGCGCATGAGACCATCTTCACCCCCTTCGCGGCGGTGACGCCGCCCACGGATTTGGCCACGGCCCAGCGGTGCGACACGGCGCTCTATGCCCGCTTCTTCCAAGGGATGCTGGCGCGGGGGGTCTATCTGGAGCCCTCGCAGTATGAGGTCTGCTTCGTCTCCGCCGCCCACACCGAGGCCGACATCGACCATTTGATTCAGGCCGCGGAGGCGACCTTTGCGGCGCTTTGAGCGCAGGGTGCTATAATACAGGCACCATGAACACGTTTCCCGATCTCAGGCTCCGCAGGATGCGCCGCACCGCCGGCATCCGTGCGATGTTCGATCTTGAAATCCCCGGGCCGGCCAAGTGGTGTTGGCCGACCTTTGTGGTGCCCGGAACGGGCCTCCGCGAGGAGATCGCCTCGATGCCGGGGCAGTTCCGCTGGTCGGTGGATCGCATCGTTGAGGCAGTGGAGCCGGTGGTTCGCCAAGGGGTGGGCTCGGTGCTCCTCTTCGGGCAGACCGACCGCCCCAAGGACAACGGCGGCTCCGCCGCGTGGGATGACCACGGGGCCGTGCAGGAGGCCGTGCGCCGCCTGAAACGCGCCTTCCCGGAGCTCACGGTGATGACCGACGTCTGCCTCTGCGCCTACACCCATCACGGCCACTGCGCGCCCCTGCGCCCGGATGGGGCGCTGGACAACGACGCCGCCTGCGAATGTTTGGCCAAGGTGGCGGTCTCCCACGCCGCCGCGGGGGCCGATGTGGTGGCGCCCTCGGCGATGATGGATGGGCAGATCGCGGCCATCCGCGCCGCCCTCGCCGAAAACGGGTTTGACGACACGTTGCTGATGGCCTACTCCACCAAGTTCGCCTCCGCCTGCTATGGGCCCTTCCGCGATGCGGAGGGCAGCGCGCCGCAGGCCGTCCCCGGGGCGCCCGCGGACCGCAAGGGCTATCAGGCCTCCTACGCCAACCCGCGCAACGGGCTCTTGGAATCGGTGCTGGATGAGCGCGAGGGGGCCGACCTGCTGATGGTCAAGCCCGCGCTCTTCTACCTGGACATGATTCAGAGCGTGCGCGCGCAGACGTTGCTGCCCGTGGCGGCCTACAACGTCAGCGGGGAGTATTCCATGCTCATCGCCACCGCGCGGCAGGGCTGGGGCGACCTCGGCGACTTGGTGCGCGAAAGCTCCGCGGCCATCGCCCGCGCCGGCGCCGACCTCATCATCTCCTACTGGGCCAGCCGGTACGCGGAATTCTTCGGCGCCCGCGCCTGATCCCCGCCGTGGAGCGCCGCATCCAGCAGTTTCTCGACGCCGCGGCCTACGAGCGCGGCCTTGCGCCGCTCACGCGCACGGCCTATGCCGCCGACCTCGCGGAGTTGGCGGCCACGCTCCGCCGCCGCGGCCGCACCGATTGGGCACAAGCGACGGCGGAGGATCTCGTGGCCCATCTGGAACGCCTCCGCCGAAGCGGCCATGCCGAAGCCTCGCTCTTGCGCTACACCGCCGCCATCCGCGTCTTTTTCGCGTGGTTGCTGGAAGAGGGCCTCATCCCGGCCCTGCCCACCGAATCGCTCGTGGGCGGAAAGCGGCCGAAGCGTCTGCCCCGCACCCTCGCCGAAGGGGCGCTCAACCCCTTGATTGAGGCGGTGGACGGCACCGCCCCCATCGATGTGCGCGACCGCGCGGTGCTGGAGGTGCTCTACGGCTGCGGTCTGCGCTGTGCCGAGCTCTGCGGGTTGCGCCTTCACGACCTCGACGGCAAGGCCGGCACGATGCGGGTGCGCGGCAAGGGCGGCCGTGAGCGGGTGGTGCCCTATGGCCCCCCCGCCGCACGGGCCCTGCGCGCCTACCTGCTGTGGCGGCGGACGTTCGCGCTGTCGTGGAAGAAGGGCGCCCACGCCGCGGAGCTCCTTGCCCCCGAGGCGCCGCTCTTCCTCTCCCCCTCGGGGCGCGCCCTCAACCGTGCCCATCTGGCCGCCATTGTCCGTGCCCGCATCCGCGCCTTCCTGCCCGAGGGCACGCACGCCACCCCTCACACCCTGCGCCACGCCTACGCCACCCATCTCCTCGACCATGGGGCGCCGCTCATGGACATCCGCGACCTGCTGGGCCATGCCTCGGTGGCGACCACCCAAATCTACACCCACGTCTCCGACACCCGGTTGCGCTCCACCTTCGACGCTTGCTTCCCGAGGAAGTGACGGCTTGCCACCCTACCAGGGGTGTGGTAGGCTAGCGGCATGGAAACGTTTGTGAAGTCTCTGTTGGGGAGGGGTGCGCCGTGGTGGCGTCTCCTCCCGGTGCCGTTGTTCTGCCTCGTTATGTGCGGTTGCCTTTCCAAGGCGCGCACGCCCTACAACGAGGTGGGGCTCTTTTCCAGCCATACGCCGCGCACGGGAACCGGTGAAGCGTCGGTGGCGCTGTCGGAGCTCGCCGCCCCGCCGAACAAGACGGTGAACCTGTGGCCGCTCTACAATGGCGACGGACGGGCCCATTACATCGCCTGGCCGTTCATCAAGTGGTCGCCGGGGTGCTTTGCCATTCAGCCGTTTTACAATCACGACCATGGCATCCACGACTTCCTTTGGATTTGCACGCTCTCGCCCGAAAGCGGGGAATACCGCCTTTGGCCCTTCTTTTACCGTTCGCCGGAGTGGTGGATGCTCCTGCCGCTGGCCTACGGTTCGGACACGACCTATGGCTCGCCGTTGCTCTTCAACCGTACCAGCCGTTTCACGCATGCGTTGAACGTGGTGACCTGGAAGGATGGCGGATGCGTCTTTCCTTTCGTGTGGTGGAAGAGCGGCAAAAACGCGAAAATGTTCCTCACCCCCGTCTATGCGCGGATTCGTGAGGGGGACAACCTCCGGCACCGCTTTTTCCTCAATCTCGCGGGATATGACTCCGCGCCGGAGGGATATTCGTGGTGCTTTCCCTTCTGGTGGTCGTGGCAGGAGAAGCTCCCCCTGCAACGCCTGAATGTCGCAAAGGGTTCCAAGCAAACGCCGGCGAAGCCCCGTCTCGGCCCACGGCACCGTCTGCTCCTGCCGGTTTTCCATTCCATGACGTGGCCCGATTCGACCGCAAACGCGTGGATGACGCCGCTGGGCGGGCGCGGCGAGAACCCCGAGCAGGACGCCAAGTGGTGGTATCTGCTGACGCTGGGTTCGGCCGAATCGACGGAGACGCTCTCGCACGCGCAGGGCACCGATTCCGCCGGGCGCGTGATGTTGCGCACGGAGACCTTCCGCAAGCGTTCCCGCTGGGCGCTGCCACTGTGGTTCAGCCAAGAGCAGGAAGGCCGCGAGCTTGAGCATTGGACGCCGCTTTCCTACGCTTGCGCCACGCCGCAACGCTTCACCCTCTCGTGCGGCCCGATGGGATTGCCGGTGCCGTTTTCCCTGCGGCAGACCCCGGAGTCGGACGGCTTCACCCTTCTCCCCTTCTATTCGCAAACGAAGACCTATCACACCACGACGGCACGCTCCGGAAGCCCCGAGCGCGTGTTGCCCAAACGGACGGAGCGTAACCTTGGCTTGGGCATTGTGTGGTCGTGGGAGAAGACCCACGCGGTCTCGGAACGCCTCGCATTGCCGGTGGACTTGGCGGGGGTGAGCCGCGAAAGGGAACGCTCCCGCTGGGCGGTTCTGCTGGGATTGGCCGGCGGCGAGTCTGTGCGCGAGGGACAGGACCCCTGGGGAAGAACGTGGCTTGTGCCCTTCTGGTCCCAAGGCTCCAAGCCGCATTCGCTCGCGGGCGACACCTCGGCGGAACGGCAGGACCGCTGGACGACCCTCTTCCCCTTCTGGTGGTCGTGGAAGATTGGCGGTGACGTGCAACAGCAAAACCGGTTGCTCTTCCCGCTGTGGTTCTCGAGAAGTTACACGGGGCGCGAGGCCTCGATGTGGTTCACGCCGTTGGCGGGCGCGGGGCAAGACCCCGAGCGTGAGGCGCGGTGGTGGTTTGCCCTGACGGGCGGCAGCACCACGTCGCGTGACACACAGGTGCGGTGGTTGATGCCACTGTGGTGGCATGAGAACACCCCCGACAGCCGCACGACGTGGACGCCCTTCTCTTGCCGAAGGGTCACCGCCAAGAGTACGGAACAGAGCGTTGGCCCCCTCGGGTTCGGGGTGCCGTTCTTCTCGCGGCAAACGCCGGAGAGCGATCTCGTCGCGCTCAACCCCTTCTATGCGCAAAAGAAGACCTACCACATGACGACGGCACGTTCCGGGAGCCCCGAGCGCGTGTTGCCCAAACGGACGAAGCGGGAGCTTGGGCTGGGCATGTTGTGGTCGTGGGAGAAGACCCATCCGATTCCGGAACGCCTCGCCTTGCCGGTGGATTTGATGAACGTGGACCGCAGGCAGGAACGCTCCCGTTGGTCCGTCCTGTTGGGCTTGGCCGGCAGCAAGCACACACGCGACGGCTCGGGCCCTTGGGGGGCGCCGCGCGACACGCGGACGCACTGGTTGATGCCGCTGTGGTGGCACCATGAAGGCCCCAACGACCGGACGACATGGACGCTGTTCTCCTTCCAAGATGAAACCGCCGGAAGCACCACGCAACGGATTGGCCCTCTGGGGCTGGGCGTGCCGTATTGCCATACCCGCTCCTTCGCACACGAAAAGCTTTTCATCCTTCCGCTGGGCACAAGCGAAGAGGCGTGGTATGTCACACGGGCGCGGACCGGCGCCCCGGAACGGTTGGGGCTGCGCCTCTCTCGCCGGACGCGGGGGTTGGGATTGCTGACCCATTCCCGTTACTGGGCACCGCCGACGGTGGCCCCCATCGATCTCGTCGGGGAACATGCGGAGGGTTGGGACTGGTCGCTGGGGTTCGACCTGCTTGCGGCTTCCGACATTCACACCCTTGTGGGTGGGCGATCGGTCCGGCATGAGGCCTCCTCCACCGTGGGTTGGATCTTATGGCGATGGAAGCGGAACGCGTCGCCGAACGGAGACTTCCGCGAAACCTTGTTCTCGCCCTTTTACCGCCACACCTCCACTCCCTACAGCCTCCGGCAAGGGCTCTTGTTGGACGCCGTGACGTGGTCGTGTTCGTCGCAGAATGCGCGTTCCTTTGCCCTGCTGTGGGACGCCTTGCTCTACTATAAACGTTCGCCCTCGCAGAAAAGGTGCTTCGTGGGGCTTGGATGCCTCTATTCCGAAACCATGGAGACAACCCGATGGACGAGGAAGAAGACGGCCACTCAAATCGCCGCGACGGGCCAAACACAGTCGCATGAGCAAGCGCTTCTCTTGGGGTTCCCCTTCCGCCGGACGTGGGAAGTGAAAACGTGGGAAAGGGAGCGGACAATTGAACGGGAACCCACCGGGCAGAACGTGCGGGAATACAATGCCAAAGGCGAGACCTCGCTCCTGTTCGGCCTGCTCTATTCCCACACCTTCCGTGATTGGCTGGAATGGGAGTACCCTCTTGGCAACATTTGCCCCGAAAAGCCCACCAAGGAGGTCTCCTTCCGAGACACCACCTCCGTGCTCACGCCGTTGGTCTATCGTTCCGAGACCTTCCGTGATGGCTCCTTTGGGCGGCGGCTCCTCTTCGGTTTGCTCTACGACCACACGCGCAACGTCCGTGAAAAGACGGAGAGCTTCGGATTGTTGGGCTACCTCTACCGTTCGAATCTCTATGCCGACGGCACCCGCGAGCGTACGATGATCCCCTTCATCACCACCTCATCCAACGAGACCAAAGGCACCTCCGCCTTCGGTTTCCTGCACAAGCTCTTCCGCGTGGAATCTGGCCCCGAAGGTAAGACCGTGTGGCTCTTCTGGATGCGTCTGTGAGCGCATGACCCACAGCAAAGGAAAAGGTAGGCTCGTGGCATGGGAACGTCTGTGAAGTCTCTCTTGGGGAGGGGTGCGCCGTGGTGGCGTCTCCTCCGGGTGCCGTTGTTCTGCCTCGTCGCGTGCGGGTGCCTTTCCAAGGCGCGCACGCCGTACAACGAAGTGGGGCTCTTTTCCGACCGTACGCCGCGCTCGGAAACCGATGATACGCCGATGGAAAGCCCGGAACTCGCCGCCCCGCCGAACAAGACGGTGAATCTGTGGCCACTCTACAATGGCGACGGACGAGCCCATTACATCGCCTGGCCGTTCATCAAGTGGTCGCCGGGGTGCTTTGCCATTCAGCCGTTTTACAATCACGACCATGGCATCCACGACTTCCTCTGGATTTGCACGCTCTCGCCCAAAAGCGGGGAGTATCGCCTTTGGCCCCTCTTCTACCGTTCGCCGAAGTGGTGGATGCTCCTGCCGCTGGCCTATGGGACGGACACCGCCTACGGTTCGCCCCTGCTCTTCAACCACAACGACAACTTCACGCATGTGCTCAACGTGGTGACCTGGAAGGATGGCGGAGATGTGCAGAGACAGAACCGTCTTCTCTTCCCGCTTTGGTTCTCACGGACGTATGAAGGGAGCGACGCCAAGGCGTGGTTCACCCCCTTGGCCGGTGCGGGTGAAGATCCCAGGCGAAACGCCAAATGGTGGTTCGCGCTCACCGCCGGCAAGAGTGCCACCAGAAGCACCACTCTCCGCTGGGCGCTCCCTTTCTGGATTTCCTACGAAAAGGGTGACAGCTTCGTCCACTGGACGCCCCTCTCTTTTGGCAGAACCGAAAAGGATTCCTCGGAGCTCGACCTCGGCCCCCTTGGGCTCCCCTTGCCTTTCTATTGTTACGACTCTCTAGGGAGGGAGGATCTCGTGTGTTTCCCGTTCTGGTATTCGAGAAACGACTGGTATGCCTCCTCCGCTCGGGATGGTTCATCCCAGCGAATTGCCCCCAAACGGAAAAGCCGAGCCTATATGATGGGGCTTCTGGGATCATCCACGCGCCACTACCGCCCCAATGCCTTGCCGGTGGATACATTGAAGAAAGCCTTCCGTCTTGAGAGCGGATGGGAATGGCAAGTCGGCTGGAACCTTCTCGCGGCCTCCGACATCGAAACCCTGACGTTGTTGGAATGGAAAGGAAGCCTCACCCGTGAACGCACGCAGAGCCACCGCTTCGGTTGGTTGCTGTGGAGCCATTCCCGTACCACCGACGCCCAAGGACTCGCCAGCTCATCCTTCTCCACACCCCTCTACAGCCAAGAACGGACGCGCGACTCCGTCTCCCACGGGCTCCTGCTCAACACCCTTTCGTGGCGCAATGAGGCCGAGGGACTCTGCCACTTCCAACTCCTTTGGGGACTTGGCGCATTGTACTATTCCGACATTTTGGAGACAGGGTGCCAATCCCACTTCGAACTCCTGTTGGAACTTCTCTTCTCTGCTTCAACTCGTCGAACCGAAGGTACGACAACCTTCGACAATTGCGCCGAAAAGCGCGACTGGCAAAGGCAAACCTCCGAACGTTCCCTGCTCTGCGGCCTCCTGTATCGCCACAAGGCCGACCTTGAAACAGCGAAAGGCCCCATGCGGAAGTGGTGCGATGACGGTTCCGACCGTGCCAATCTTGCCTCGGATCAAGCGAGCAAAGACCATGACGCCATGACTGAGACCTCGCTCCTATCCGGCCTACTCTATTCCCATACCTCCAACAATCGACAGGAATGGACGTACCCCCGTGGCGGTGTTTGTCCCGAAAAGCCCACGCTCGACCGTTGCACGGAAAAGACCTCCGCGCTCACGCCACTGGTCTATCGTTCCGAGGCCTTCCGTGATGGTTCCTCTGGGCGGCGGCTCCTCTTCGGTTTGCTCTACGACCACACGCGCAACGTCCGTGAGAAGACGGAGAGCTTCGGTTTGTTGGGCTACCTCTACCGTTCGAATCTCTATGCCGACGGCACCCGCGAGCGCACGATGTTCCCCTTCATCACCGCCTCATCCAACGCAGCCAAAGGCACCTCCGCCTTCGGTTTTCTGCACAAGCTCTTCCGCGTGGAGTCTGGCCCCGAAGGCAAGACCGTGTGGCTCTTCTGGATGCGCCTGTGAGCGTATGCCCCTAGACAACAGGGCGACAGGCCAACGCCCGCCGTCCCCTTTTGTCTCGCCGGGCCCTCAAAGCAGCAGAAGGCTTGCCGCCATCAGGGCCATGCCGGCCACCAAGCCGTAGAGGGAGTCGTGCTCCTTGCCATAGGCCCGCGACGCCGGCAACAGCTCATCGAGGCTGATGAACACCATGATGCCCGCCACCGCGCCGGAGACCATACCCAACAGCATCGGCGGCGGCGTGAAGGTCGGGCTGCGGTAAATCAGCGCAAGGATGCCCCAAATCACCGCGGCGCCCACCGGTTCGGCGAACCCCGACAGACACGACCACACAAACGCCTTCATCCGGCTGCCGGTGGCATAATAGATCGGCACGGACACCGAAATCCCCTCCGGGATGTTGTGCAAGGCAATGGCAATGGCGATGGCCACGCCGAGGCGCGGATTCTCCAACGCCGTAAGGAAGGTGGCCAACCCTTCCGGGAAGTTGTGGATGCCGATGGCCAACGCCGTGAAAAGCCCCATCCGCAAAAGTCGGCCATGGTTATGAAGGGCCGTCGCCTCCACATGATGCCGCGCCTCGGGCGGCGTGGGGGCGGAAGCGTCGTGCAATTCGGCGTATTCCGCCGGGGCGTGCGTCTCGTGCGGGTTCTCGGCCTCAGGCACCAAGCGGTCAATCAGAAAGATCAGCGCGATGCCTGCGAAGAATCCCAGCGTCCCCCACAGCGCCGCCCAACGTTCCCCCAAGCCACTCCGCGCGATCTCCGCGATCCCGCCGGGGAGAATCTCCATGAAGGAGACATACAGCATCACCCCCGCCGAAAGGCCCGTGCAAACCGAAAGCAGGCGGTAGTTCGTGCGCTTGGCAAAGAACGCGACAACCGCCCCCAAGCCGGTGGAAAGTCCGGCCAGGGACGTCAGGACAAAGGCGATCGTGAGATGTTGCATAAGTATCCGCTCCGAAGGCTCGTTATTGTACCGAAACCCAAACGCCCGCGCGACTGCCTGACGCCCATCCGGAAATGTGCTATCATATGCGCGCATTTGCGTTGATTTGAAAGCACTCCAGGCTTGCGGACGCAATTGCCTCAGAGTTCACTGCACGCTAAAATGGAGGCACCCCCCGAACAGGGAAGGACATTGTGCGGCAGTGCATCGTATGCGCTGCCGTTTTGTTTTCCCTGTCGTGGCCCCGAAAGGACACCATGAGCAAACTCACCGCCCGCCACGTCTACACCTCGGAATCCGTCTCCGAGGGCCATCCCGACAAGGTCGCCGACGCCATCTCCGACGCCGTGCTCGATGCCTGCCTGGCCCTTGACGACCGTGCCCGCGTGGCCTGCGAGACCGCCTGCGGAAAGAATCTGGTGGTCAATCTCGGCGAAATCACCTGCAAGGGGTTCGAGACGCTGAACACCAAGGACATCGCCCGCAAGGTCATCGAGCGCATTGGCTACGACGACCCCGAGGAAGGCTTCTGCCATCAAGACTTCGTCTACGTCAACAACCTGCACGCGCAGTCGCCCGACATCAACCAAGGCGTTGACCGCGCCGACCCCGAACAACAGGGCGCCGGCGACCAAGGCATGATGTTCGGTTACGCGACGGACGAAACGCCCGAGTTTCTTCCGCTCCCGCTCGTCTGCTCCCATCGCCTTCTCGCCCGCTTGGCCGAGCTCCGCCACAGTGGGGCCATTGAGTGGCTCCGGCCCGACTCCAAGGCGCAGGTCTCGGTGCTCTACGATGGCGGCCGCCCCGTGGCCATCACCGACGTGGTCTGCTCCCACCAGACGCGCGATGTTTCCGAGGCCCTCATCCACACCACCATTGAAGGCATCCTCCGCGAGGTGCTCACCCCCACCGGGCTGCTCACGGCCGACACCCGCTTCCACATCAACCCCACCGGACGCTTCGTCATCGGCGGCCCCGCCGGAGACTCCGGCGTCACCGGGCGCAAGATCATCGTCGATACCTACGGCGGCGTTGGTTCCCATGGCGGCGGGGCCTTCTCCGGGAAAGACCCCTCCAAGGTGGACCGTTCCGCGGCCTACTACGCCCGTTACGCCGCCAAGAACATCGTCGCCGCGGGCCTTGCCTCCAAGTGCGAGATCCAAGTGGCCTACGCCATCGGCGTGGCTCGCCCCATGAGCATCAACGTCTCCACCTACGGCACCGGCCGCGTCCCCGAAGAACGCATTGCCGACCTGCTCCTCAATGGCGGCATCTTCGACTTCCGCCCGGCCGCGCTCATCCGCGATCTCGACCTCTCCCACCCCAAGGGCTGGAGTTACTCCGAGAGTTGCATTTACGGTCACTTCGGCAAGGCCAACGTGCCGTGGGAACGGCTCGACCGCACCGAAGCCCTCCGCGAGGCGCTGCTCTGAAAGCGTCGCCAGCGCACCCGGTAACCGAAAGGGGGCGGACCGCGGTCCGCCCCCTTTTCGTCGATTCTATCCGCCTTCCCCATCAGTCATCCGAATGGCGGAGGTGCTCACGCTCCCACACAACACACTTCGCCTCGTAATTGGCAATCTTCGCATCCAGCCGCGCCAACACCTTCTGTTGTTCCGCCACGCGGACGGCCAACAATGCGCGCTGTTCCTCAAGCAACCGCTTGCGCGCCGCCAATGTCGCGTCCCCTTGCCGAAAGAGCGCGACATACTTCGCCAGCGTCTCAACCGAAAGCCCCGCTCGGCGCATACACATGGCAAAGCCCACCCAGTTCACATCCGTCTCGGTGTAGTTCCGAATGCCGCTCGCCGTCTTCGCCACGGGAGGGATGAGCCCCACGCGCTCGTAATACCTGAGCGTATCGGGAGTGATCCCACACCGTTTGCAGACTTCGGCAATCGTCATGACGGGGAACCTTTGTTATGCGGCCTCCTTCGGCCCTTGGGTGAGGCGGCGCATGACGGCTTTGGCGATGAACCACTGCGCCACGACGAAGGCGGCAAAGAACGCCACGATGATCAGCACCACCAACGCCGGATGATTCTCCCACAGCCCTTTGAGCCAAGCGATGGCAGGCGCATAAAGCGTGGGCATGAAATACGTGACGATCGCACTCTGGAAGGCGCAGGAAAGGGCGGAAAAGACCGTATACGAAAGGAAATTGACGCGGAGCATCCCGGCCGCGAGCAATGCGGGCGTTCGAATCCCCGGCGTAAATCGGATGATGAACATCGTCTTGCCAAGGTGCCGGTCAAAGAAGCGCCCGCAAGCCTCAATCATGTTTTGGTTCCGCTGCACCCAGCGCAACCGGATGACGTAGCGCATGGCGAAGCGCACGGGGAGATACATCAGCAAATCCCCAATGAACACCCCCCAGAACGTGCTCTGAAGCGCGGTCATCGTCCCCAAAATCCCCTCGGAAATCAAGGGCGGGACAATGGTCCAGCAAACGACGTTCTCAAAGAAAAAGGTCGCCACCGCCGTCAACCACCCCTGCACCCACGGATGTTCCGAAGACGCCCGGATCGCCTCCGTGAGCGTGTCAAGATCGATACCGGCGAAAGCCATGCACGCAACGCTGAGCATTAGGCGCCCTCCTTGGGGAACTTGTCGGCGGGAATGCCAAGGTAGTGACCAATCTCCTCGGCCACATCGGCAAAGGTCGGCGCGGCCACACTGCCGCCCATCCGGTAAGGTCCCTTCGGGCGCTCGATGGTCACAAGAATGACAAGCTCCGGGGCTGAGGCGGGATAGATGCCCACAAAGGAGGCGTTATAGTCGCTGTGGTTGTAGCTGCCATTGACGGGGATCTGCCCCGTCCCCGTCTTTCCCGCCACGGTGTAACTGCGCAAAGCGGCCTTGCCCGCCGTGCCCCCTTGGGAGCGATCCGTCACGGCCTGAAGCATCAGCAGCATCTTTCGGCAGACCTCGGGCGACAAGGGCCGGCCAAGGACCTCTGGGGGATTGTCCCGCACCAACGTGCCATCGTGCGCACGGATCTCCTTGAGGATCGTTGGGCGCATCCGCACACCGCCATTGGCGATGGTGGCATAGGCGTTGCAGAGCTGCACCGCCGTGACCGAAATCCCCTGCCCAATCGGCATTCGCGTGGGAGACAATTTGTCCCATTGCGAGAAGTGCCGCAGAATGCCGGCCTCCTCACCCACCAGTTCAATGCCAGTGGTCTGCCCAAACCCCATCGCACGAAAGGCCCGCCACAGCAGTTCATTGGGCTTGGTCGCACCGAGGCGCGGACACGGCTCCGCCATCCGCAAACCGATCATGGCCGTGCCGATGTTGGAGGAGCGGGCAAGAATCTCCTTGGCGTGGACGATGCCATAGGCATGGTCGCGCAACGGTTTGCCCGCATAGACCCAATACCCCTTCTGGCCCACATCGAACGGCGTCCGCTCCGTGATGATGCCGTATTCCAACGCCATGGCCACGGTCACGGCCTTCATCACCGAACCCGGCTCATAGTTCCGCGACACCGCAATGTTCTTCCACTGCTCTTGGGGGAAAGAGCCGTACTCCTGCGGATCGAAACCGGGCAGTGTGGCCATTCCCAGAATCTCACCGGTTCGCACCCGTTGCACCAAAATGATGCCCGAGTCGGCCTGGAAACGCTCCAACGCCTTGGAAAGGGCGGATTCGATGATGTATTGGATGTTGTTGTCGATCGTGAGCGTCACATCGTCGCCATGGACCGGCGGATTCTCCTCCAGTCGGCGATCCCGAATCTCCCGCCGGCGGGCATCCACCATCGTCACGATGGTGCCATCCTTCCCGCTCAAGTGGCTGTCAAAGCGCTGTTCCACCCCATAAACGCCCACGCCGTCGTTGTTGATGTAACCCAGCGTATGCCCGAGTCGCGCCCCATTGGGATGCGAACGCACCGCCAGCGGCTGACTGAAATCGACGCCCGCGATGCGCTCGCTCTTCGGCGTGGACAGACTGCTGCGGCGCGCGAGTTCACGGATCACCGCATCGTCAGAGATCTCGCAGACCTTGCGCGAGGTGACCCGGCGGCCGCGATACGTGTGATAACCGTTGAACGCATCGAGCATCTTCTCCTGGCTCACCCCAAGCAGTTTGGCGAGTTCCAGCGGCAATTCGGCGCGGCGCTCCTCCGAGAGGGCCTTAAGCTTGGGATCATTCTGATCGACGTAGACCACGCGCCCGGAAAGGCTCTCCGCCAACGCCACACCGTTGCGGTCAAGAATGCGCCCGCGCAATCCCAACAGACGATAGGTGGACACATAGTTCGTGGGCGCCCGATACCCCGGCGCGGAAGGATCGATCAGGTGCAACTTCACCAACTTCGCGGCGACGACGCAGAACAGACCCGCCACCCCCAGCGCCACCGCGAGCATCCATCGCCGGGCATACGTCCTCTCCCGCGCTTCCATTGTCCGCACACCCCCTCAGCGCGCGTCAACGGCGACCCTGGCGGGCATTCCGTGCCGTCGCCACCGCCTCACCCTTGGCGGAGGCGGCACGCGCGGCCCGTTCCGCCGCAAGCTGACGGGAAAGCTGACGCGACAGCCGCATCGACCCATCCTCCGCCACACGCACGGTGCGCTCGGGCGGGGCATACCCCATCCGCAGGCCATTGCGGGCGATTGCCTCATCCAAGCGCTGCGGCGCGACATACTGATTCCACTCCGCGACGTGCCGGCGGAGCGACTCTTCCAACGAACGCTTCTCCTGCTCCAGCAACTTCACCTGAGTGGCCGTCTGATCATTGCTCAAACCGACGACGCTATACAGCGCCCACGGCAAAATGGAGACGACAACGAGCACGGCGAGCCCAATGTTCGCCGGCCTGAAATGCGCCTTGCGGCGGCGGTTACGCTTCGCCATAGCCCTACTCCTCAATTCGCCGCACGGCCCGAAGCTTTGCGCTCCGTGCACGTGGGTTCGCCTCAAGTTCCTCTGGCCGCCCAACGACGGCCTTTCTGAAAATCGCCTCAGTGCGGGGACGTTCGCCCCGCCATTCGCTCCCCCCTTGGGGAAGCGCCTCATCCCTTCCGCAATGCGCCCGGAAGGTCTGCTTCACCACGCGGTCGGTCAGACTCTCGAACGTGATCACCGCCATCCGTCCGCCGGGCCGAAGCAAACGCAACCCGGCCTCCAGTGCGCGGCGCAAATCGCCCATCTCGTCGTTCACCGCCATCCGCAACGCCTGGAACACACGCGTGGCCGGATGCCGACCCTTCGTGTGCGCCCCGCCAACGGCACGGGCCACGCACTCCGCCAACGCCAACGTCCGCGTGAAGGGCGCCGCGCGCCGCTCACGGTCGATGGCCCGCGCGATGGCCGCCGCGCGCCGTTCCTCGCCCAAATCGCGGAAAAGCGCGGTCATCTCCGCCACGCTCAAACGCGCCACCAAATCGGCGGCCGTTTCGCCGGCATCGTTGCGCATCCGCATGTCCAGCGGGCCATCATGGCGGAAGCTGAACCCGCGTTCGGGCGTGTCCAGCTGGTCACTGCTCACGCCGAGATCCAGCAGAATCGCATCCACGGCCTCAAATCCGTTCGCCCGGGCCAGCGCCTCCAAATCCCCGTGCGCCCCTTGCACCAAAGTGTGCGTGCCGGGGATGGCCTCACGCCGCAGATTGGCCGCCGCGCGCGCCAGCGCCTCGCCGTCGCGGTCGATGCCCAGCAAGCGCCCCGTTGGGCCGGCGAGCCGCATCACCGCCGAGGCATGGCCGGCCTGCCCCAAGGTGCCATCGATGCAGACGCACCCAAGCTGCGGCGCAAGCGCCGCCACGGTCTCTTCCAACAGCACGGGAATGTGCATCGTGCCGCCTCAGAAATCGAGGGAGGCCAACGCCTCGCCCAACGCCGCCTGATCGACCTCCGCCGCCGGAGCGCGTTTCTCCGCGGCCCAAATCTCACCGTAAGCCACCGCCCCCACAAAGGCCACACGGCCCTTGATGTCGGCAAAGGAAAGCAAACGGTCGCTGATGCGTATGCGCCCCTGCACATCCAACGGGAGCTGTTCGGAGTTCTCACCGATCACCCGGAGTTTCTGCGCCACGGTCGGATCGGAGAGGCGGCGCGACCGCAACCGCTCCAACAACGACCGCATGAGCGAATCCGGCATCAGCCGCAGACATTTCGCGTGAGGATCAGCCATCACAAAGACATATGCAGGGCGACCCATCGCGTCGCGCCATCCCGAGGGAATGGTCACGCGGCGCTTGGGGTCCAACGCGTGCTCGGCGCTGCCTGAAAAGACCGCGCTCTCGCGTGGGTTTTCCACCTCTCTGCCTTCTGCCTCCACTTGTCTGACCTTTTGTGACACTATTAAACACTTTCCCCCACCACGCCGTCAAGCAAAAACCGTTACTCCCCCTTTTTAAGGGATTTCCTTTCCCTTCTTTCCCGCTTGGGGGGGCAATCTGCGTTGTTCCACCCCCCGTTTGGAAGCCTGCTCTCATCGGATCCAAACGACCCCCACAAAGGCATTTCCCGGAGATGCTCCGTATCTCACCTTGAAAGGCTCCGTATCCCGAGGCGAGACACGGAGCCTTCTTGGTGGAGATGTGCCGTACACGGAAAACGATTTTGAGAGACAAAAAAGGCCCCGACGAAGTGCTCGGTGGCCGCAAAACAGTAGTATGTGTGGATTTCTTGAGGTAGGCGTGGGTTCCGTGAAATCGGTGTATCTGCGTGCCCACCAAATAAACGGTTCCAGGTCTTCTACCTTTCTTCCCTCTTCTCTTCGCTCTTACCAGTGCGCAACACCATTGTGGACGATTCAAACATTGGAACGCTCCCCGTCACTTACAGTTCAAGCATGTCCGGAAACGCTTTCTTACGCATAATGCCCCACATTTTGTCGATGTAGGACAACGTGTAGAAACGCTCGTAATAATGGTAATAGAACGCGCCCTTCAAGGTCATGGCGTACACGCCGTTTTCCTCCGTCACAAACCGCAGACGCTTGGCAACCCAAAGCTCAAAGCCATACATCTTTTTCAGGGGCACACCAAAGAACCGTTCAAAGTCTTTCGCGTTCACCTTAGTGCTGTATGCGGTCCAGAACAGCCAGTAAATCATTCTTTGCCGCTTCATGAAACGGATTGTCAGAGACGTGGCCAAAGTCTCTCCGTTGATTTTCTCGCAATAGGACGCAATGTCAAATGTGTTGATCTTAAACTGATTTCTCAGCAGGGTTGTTGCGGAACAACCAAACCCAAGGAAATTCTCCCTTGTCATGGAGGAGTAGTTGGCTTCCGGTTCGCTGGAGAATGTCCAGATGGAGTTGCGGGAATACCCCTTGCTCATGCAATACTGTGTGATGCCGTCCAACAATTCTCGCCTCTCTCTTTTGGGCATCGGCTTTATCGGGCTTGCTGTAAAGGTAAAGTCAATGAACGGATAAATGGCGATATGATTTGCGCCCAGAGAAAAGGCTTCGTCGATATCAGACTTCAAATCGTCATAGGTTTGCTCCGGGAGTGCAAAGATAAAATCCATCGAAACGGTTTCAAACCTCACCGCCTTCAATGCTTTTTTCATAGCGTTGGCATCAACGGCCTTTCTTCCAAGGATGCTCTGATATTTATTGCGGAAAGACTGAATGCCAATGCTGATCTTGGTTACACCGGCGGCTTTTAACACCGTAAGGACTTCTTCCGTCACATTATCCGGGTGCAACTCAGACCAATCCCCTCTGTGATGATGAAGTGCTCGTTTAGGGCGGCAATCATTTCGCCGATGCGGTCAGCCGCCAAAGCCGGTGTGCCACCGCCAAAATATAAACTGCTTACTTCTTTCTTGCCGGGATGCTGATTTCCCACAAGATGGATTTCCTTGAGCAAGGAATCGATGTATCTGTCGCAACGTTCTTTGGAATAGATAACCTTACAATAAGGGCAGAAATTGCAGATGCTTTTACAAAACGGAAGATGGACATATAGCCCAAGGGTTTCACAATCGGCAAAGGGGAGCCGCTCATCATGTTCATTTTTGAATGTGAAGGGCTTGACCGATCGGGTCAGCCACATTCGTGTCAGGCTTGCAATGATACTCATCGTTCTCCTAAATGTATTTTAGATAAGTTCGCAACATTTCGAACATGATTTTTGGATTACCACGGAACAGAAGCGTATATTCAGCCACAAAGAAATAGCCGCATTGTTCGCACAATCCTGGAACCTCGATGCAGCGGCCGCAAGTGGACAATTTTCCGTTCTCCATGACAACACACTGATAGCAAGGCGTCGGGAAACGGTTTTCAATGAGATACGGAAAAGCACTTTTCAGATTGAATACCGGCGCACCTTCCTTCATCATCTGTGTGATGGTAGCACAGCAAATCGCTTTTTCTTCCTTTGTAAGTGCCAATTCCTTTGTGTCTGGGTAAGGTGTGTGGAAATTGAAGGATACCGCTCGGACATTCTTTGTGTCACGGGCAGTGATGCAGACCTCCCGCACATAATCCTTGTTGATCTGATTGATGGCCATATAAAGGCAAATGTTGTCTGCGGTGGCATTGTTGATATTCTTCATAATGGTGTCATATGTATCGCCACGGATTTCATTGTGACGCTGCTTGTCGCCATCCAAACTGAGAAGAATCAAGTCGGCTTCTGGAAGATCAATGGGAAATGTTCCGTTCGTCACCACATTGACGATGAGAAAGCCCATCTGTTTAGCTTCAATCACCAAATCACGGAGCGTGCGCTCTCCGTCTTTCCAAAGGAAGGTTTCTCCGCCGCAGAAAAACAAAATGCGAATGCCCATGTCGTAAAGTTGTTGCATTTCATTTCGGATTTGCGCGTATGGATGGACAACCGCCGCAATATTGTTGACTGAACAATGCTTGCAATGCAGGTTACATTTGTCCGTCACGATAATTGTGCCCAAAATAGGTTTCTTTTTCCCAAGCAAGATTGTTTTCACGCCAAATGCGGCGAAATAGAAAAAAGATGACAGTCTCATATCTTATCTCCAGAGTACATCGTCTTACGTGCGGACACGTGTTCATTGTATCATGAGGCTACGGCAACTTTCAAGATAGGGCCTTGGAATCCAACACATTAAAGCATAACATCTTGAAATGCGCCCCACGTTGATCTTGGAACACATGCGAATCAATCAATAGCGAAAAAGAACGACGTCGGTCTTTCGACTCGACATCGTTCTTTTCGCAGTTGTGTTCCACACCTTATCAGAGAGGTGCCGTAAACGAGTAATCTTTTAGAATTGCTGTCTTACGGGCACCCGACTGAAGCGTGGGCCGGGCTCAGTTCTCTTCGGGCTCGTCGCCGGAAGCGTCGGTTTCGGAGACCTGAGGCATCACGGGGATGAGATCGGAGAGCGCATCGGCATCGGCCACGAGTTCCTCTTCGGGGATCTCGATGGCGTCGGTGGAGATGCCGTTCTCGTCCTTCTTGCCGTAGACTTCGTCCATCTCGTCCTGGCTGATCGGCGTGCCGAGGGTCACCATCTTGATGTAGCGGTGCATCGGGAAGCCGGTGCCGCCGGGGATGAGGTGGCCGAGGATGACGTTCTCCTTGAAGCCGCGGAGTTCGTCCACGCGGCCCATGGTGGAAGCCTCGGTGAGGACGCGGGTGGTGTCCTGGAAGGAGGCGGCGGAGATGAAGGAGTCCGTCTCGAGCGAGGCCTTGGTGATGCCCAGAAGCGCGGGCTTACCTTCGGCCGGGCGCTTGCCCTCTTCACGCATACGGTTGTTGATCTCCTCGAAGATGTGGCGGGAGACCTGTTCACCGTAGAGGAAGTCGGTGTCGCCGGGGTTCTCGATGCGGATCTTGCGCAGCATCTGGCGGATGATGATCTCGATGTGCTTGTCGTTGATCTGCACCTCTTGGAGGCGGTAGACCTGCTGGACTTCGTTCACGAGATACTTCTGGAGCTCCTGAGAACCGCAGACATCGAGGATTTCCTGCGGGGAGATGGAGCCTTCGGTGAGCTGCTGGCCGCGGCGGACATGGTCATCCTTGAAGACCACGATCTGCTTGGAAAGCGGGATGAGGTGCTTCTCGGTGATGCCGGTGGTGTCGTCGCGGACGATGAGCACGCGCTTGCCGCGCTCGTTGTCGCCGAAGTCGATGACGCCGTCGATACGGGCGATCTCGGCCACGTCCTTGGGCGTGCGGGCTTCAAAGAGCTCAGCCACGCGAGGCAGACCGCCGGTGATGTCGCGCGTCTTGTTCTCACCGCGAGGCGTCTTGGCGAGGGTTTCACCGGGCTTGACGAGGTCGCCATCGGCCACCATCACATTCGCGCCCACAGGGATGGAGTAGACGCCGAGCGTGTGGAGCTTGGAGACATCGCACGTCGCCGGGTCAACGCCTTCGGGAAGTTCCTTGACGATGAGGCGCGGGTGCAGGGTGGTGCGCGAATCGGTGACGACGCGCTTGCGGGTGCCGGTGGACTCGTCGATTTCGGAGTTGACGGTGATGCCCTCTTCGAAGTCTTCCTCAACCACCAAACCGGCGGCGTCGGTGATGATCGGCACGGAGTGCGGATCCCAAACGGCGATCTTGTCGCCCTTCTTCACCTTGCCGTTGTCTTCGACGTAGAGGGTGGTGCCCATCTGAATGGGATAGGACTCGTACTCGTTGCCCTCCTCATCGGTGACGGCGACGGTACCATTCTTGTTGAGGACGATGATTTCCCCGAGGTCGTTGCGGACGATGCGGAGATCCTGGTAGCGGAGGAAGCCGTTGCGCTTGATGACGATCTCGGAGGTTTCGGCCACGGTGGAGGCCGTGCCGCCGACGTGGAAGGTACGCATCGTGAGCTGCGTACCGGGCTCACCGATGGACTGCGCGGCGATGATGCCGACGGCCGTACCGATCTCCACGGTCTTGCCGGTGGAGAGGTCGCGGCCATAGCACTTGGCGCACATGCCGTGCTTGCAATCGCAGGTAAGGCCGGAACGAATCCAAACCTTCTCGATGCCGGCATCTTCGATAATCTTGGCCTTGACCTCGTCGATCTCATCATTGGCCTCGACAATCACCTCGCCCGTCTGAGGATGACGGATTTCATGGAGCGCGGTGCGACCGATGATGCGCTTGGCGAGCGGGAGCTTGACTTCGTTGCCCTCGATGACCGCCTCCACCTCAATGCCGGACATGGTGTTGCAGTCCTGCTGGGTGATGATGACGTCCTGGGCCACGTCCACGAGCTTACGGGTCATGTAACCGGCGTCGGCCGTCTTGAGGGCCGTGTCGGCGAGACCCTTACGGGCGCCGTGGGAGGAGATGAAGTATTCGAGCACCGAGAGGCCTTCGCGGAAGGAGGCGGTAATCGGCGTTTCGATGATCTCACCGTTCGGCTTTGCCATCAGGCCGCGCATACCGGCGAGCTGACGGATCTGCGTGCGGGAGCCACGAGCCTTGGAGTCGGCCATCATGTAGATGGGGTTGATGTCCGTGGGCTTGGCGTTGTCGGGCGAGACGTTCTGCTCGATGGTCTTGTAGAGCGAATCGGCGATACGCTCGGTGGCGGACGACCAGATGTCGGTGATCTTACCGCGGCGTTCGCCCTCGGTGATGACACCCTGGCGGAACTGCTTGGTGACCCGGTTGACTTCCTTCTCGGAGGTCTCGAGGATCTTGTCCTTGTCGGCCGGGCGGATCATGTCCTTGATGCCCATGGACGCGCCGGACTGGCAGGCCCATTCGAAGCCGAGGGCTTTGAGCTTGTCGAGCGTGACGATGGTGCGGTCGTGGCCAACGGCCTGGTGGCAGGTGAGGATGAGCTTGCCGAGGGTGGACTTGGTGACCTTGTCGTTCCAGAAGCCCATCTCGTCAGGCCACACCTCGTTGAAGATCACACGCCCCACGAGGGTGACGATGACCTTGGCGGTGGCGTCGCCATTGGCGCGCTCGGGACGGCCGAAGTCGGGGTTGCAGAACCAAATGCGGTCATGCACGGACACCGCGCCATCGTTGAAGGCCAGCATCACTTCATCGGTGGAGCCGAAGAGCGGGAGGCGATCCTTCGTCGGGTCGGGCTTCACGCCCTTGCCCACCGGCTTGCCGGCGTTCTTGTCGGGCTGGGAGGGCACGGTGAGGAAGTAGCACCCCAACGCGATATCCTGGGTCGGCGTCTTGTTGGAGTCGCCGCTGGCAGGGGAGAAGATGGAGTTGGTGGAGAGCATGAGCAAACGGCTCTCCAACTGGGCCTCAACCGAGAGCGGCACGTGGACGGCCATCTGGTCACCGTCGAAGTCCGCATTGAACGGGGTGCAGACCATCGGGTGCAGACGGATGGCCTCACCTTCGATGAGCACCGGCTCAAAGGACTGGATGGAGAGACGGTGAAGCGTCGGGGCGCGGTTGAGCATCACCGTCTTGCCCTTGGTCACCTCTTCGAGGATGTCCCACACTTCGGGCTTCTGCTGCTCGATCATCTTCTTGGCCGTGCGCACGGTGTGGCAGAGGCCAAGCTCTTTGAGCCGGCGGATGATGAAGGGCTCGAAGAGCGTCAACGCCATCTTCTTGGGCAAACCGCACTGGTGCAGCTTCAGGTGCGGGCCCACCACGATCACGGAACGGCCGGAGTAGTCCACACGCTTACCGAGGAGGTTCTGGCGGAAACGGCCCGTCTTGCCCTTGAGCATATCGCTAAGGGACTTGAGGGGGCGCCCGCCCGCACCGGCGACGGCGCGACCGTGGCGGCCATTGTCGAAGACGGCGTCCACCGCTTCCTGAAGCATACGCTTCTCGTTGCGGATGATGACGTCGGGCGTCTTGAGCGAAAGCAGGTTGCGCAGACGGTTGTTGCGGTTGATGACGCGGCGGTAGAGATCGTTCAGGTCGGACGTCGCAAAGCGGCCGCCTTCCAACGGCACCAACGGGCGCAACTCCGGCGGAATCACCGGCAACGCCTCAAGGATCATCCACTCGGGCTTGGCCCCGGAGGCACGGAAGCCCTCAACGATCTTCATGCGCTTGGTGATTTTCTTGCGGGTCTGCTTGGAGCGGGTGTTCTCGATCTCCTCCTCCAGCTTGGCCATCATCTCGTCCAAATCGATGCGGCGCAGGCAGGTGCGGATGACCTCGGCGCCCATGCCGGCCTCGAAGGCCTCGGCGCCATATTTCGCGACGGCCTCGTTGTATTCCGGCTCGGTGAGGAGTTGATACTCCTTGAGCGGGGTCTCACCGGGATCGGTGACGAGGTAGTCTTCGTAATAAAGCACACGCTCAAGCACCGTGCTCGAAAGGTCGAGCATCGCGCCGATGCGGCTGGGGTTGCACTTGAAGAACCAAATGTGGCTCACCGGCACCGCCAACTCGATGTGCCCCATGCGCTCACGGCGCACACGGGCTTGGGTCACTTCCACGCCGCAGCGATCGCAGACGATGCCACGATGCTTGATGCGCTTGTACTTGCCGCAGGCGCACTCCCAGTCCTTGGTGGGGCCGAAGATGCGCTCGCAGAAGAGGCCGTCGCGCTCAGGGCGGTAGGAGCGGTAGTTGATGGTTTCGGGGTTTTTCACCTCGCCGTGGGACCATCCGCGGATGGTTTCGGGGGAGGCAAGGGTGATGCTCACCGCGTCGTACTGCGCGTCGGCGGGGAGCTTAAACATTTCCTTCGTTGCGTAGGCGCTCATGGGAAAACCTCCGAAGATCTCACAGGGTCAAGGACGGGGTGGCGGCGGGGCCGGTCAACGAAGCCATCGTGACCTCAGGCTTGGCCTCCTGCTCAGGTCCGCCGAGCAGGCGCATGTCCAAGCAGAGACCGCGGAGTTCGCTCACGAGCACGGAGAAGGACTCGGGCGTTCCGGCCTCCAACGTGTTGGTGCCCTTCACGATCGTCTCATAGATGCGGGTACGGCCCACCACGTCGTCGGACTTGACGGTGAGGAGCTCCTGCAACGCGTAGGCCACGCCGTACGCCTCAAGCGCCCACACTTCCATCTCACCCATACGCTGACCGCCGGCCTGCGCCTTGCCGCCGAGCGGCTGCTGAGTGACGAGGGAGTAAGGCCCGGTGGCACGCGCATGAATCTTGTCGGTCACCAAGTGGTGCAACTTGAGCATGTAGATGGTGCCCACGACCACACGCTGGCTGAACGGCTCGCCGGTGAGGCCGTCGAAGAGTTGCGTCTTGCCATCGGGGCTGATCCACGGCACGGAGCCGGGGGCGGTGTTCTCCTCCTGGTGGCGGCGCGCCTTGGCCAAGAGTTCATCGATCTGGCTTTCCAAGCAACCATCGAAGACGGGGGTCTTCACGTGCATGCCCAGCTCGGAGCAAGCGCCGCCGAGAACCGTCTCGAAGAGCTGCCCGAGGTTCATGCGCGAAGGCACGCCCAGCGGGTTCAGCACGATATCCACCGAGCGGCCATCGGGCAAGAAGGGCATATCGCAATCCGGCAGGATACGCGACACCACGCCCTTGTTGCCATGGCGGCCGGCGAGCTTGTCACCCACCGAGAGATTCTTCTTTTCGGCGATGAACACGCGCACCTGCTTGACCACGCGCTCTTCGTCCACCATGCCGTCTTCGCCCAAGCCTTCGATGCCGATCATGTCCAGCTCGGCGAACTTGGGGGCGAACATGGCCTGCACATCCTCGATCTGCTGCTGGGCGGTGGCGAACTCCACCTCCTGGATGTGGTCATGCGCCTCGGCCAGCTTGGCAAGCAACGTCTTGGTGATCTTGCGGTTGGCGGGGATGATGATGTCGCCGGTCTCGGCGTCGCGCACGTCCACCGGGAGCTTCTCATTCAGGAAGCGGTCGCTGAACGCCTTGGCCATTTCGTCAAGCAACTGAGCCTCACGGCGGCGGCGGACATCCTCGGCCTTGCGGGAATCGGCTTCACCTGCGTCACCGCCGGTCAGCGCCGCACCGTCAAGATAGGAATCCACGATGTCACCATCGTCCATCAGCACGCCCTTGCCCTTGGCCTTGGCCTTCTTGGCCGTCTTGACGGCGGCCCCGGCATCGGCGTTGGTGACGCGGACATCCATCACAATGCCCTTCGTGCCCGGCGGGACCTTCAGGGACGTGTCGCGCACATCGGCGGCCTTCTCGCCGAAGATGGCGCGCAGCAAGCGCTCTTCGGGCGCCAGCTCGGTCTCGCTCTTCGGGGTGATCTTACCCACGAGGATGTCACCGGGCTTGACCTCAGCACCCACGCGCACCACGCCGTCAAAGCCGAGATTGCGCAGCATGTCGTCGCCCACGTTGGGAATGTCGCGGGTGATTTCTTCGGGGCCGAGCTTGGTGTCACGCGCACCGCACTCGAAATCCTTGATGTGAATGGAGGTGAAGGTGTCGTTCTTCACGCAACGCTCATTGATGAGGATGGCGTCTTCGAAGTTGAACCCGCGCCACGGCATGAAGGCCACCAGCAGGTTCTTTCCGAGGGCCAGCTCGCCCGCATCGGTCGCCGGGCCATCGGCAAGGGGCTGCCCCTTCTTGATGGCCTGCCCGAGCTTGACGATCGGCTTCTGGTTCACGCAGGTGCCGGCATTGGAACGGCGGAACTTCTCCATCAGGTAACGGCGGCAACCGGGCACCTTCTCGCCCTTGCGCACGCGCGGCGGGCACTTCCCGTCCTTGGAGACCACGACCTCGGTGGCCGAAACGTAGGCCACAATGCCGTCTTCCTCCGCAAGCACCGTCACGCAACTGTCGGCCGCGGCGATGCCTTCGAGACCGGTTCCCACGCGCGGACGCTCGGTGCGCATCAACGGCACACCCTGGCGCATCATGTTTGCGCCCATGAGCGCGCGGTTGGCGTCGTCATGCTCCAAGAAGGGAATGAGGCCGGCGGCGATGGAAATCACCTGCATCGGGCTCACGTCCATCAGGTCGATCTCATCGGGCGCGGCGGTCATGAACTCTCCGCGACGGCGCACCTTCACCACGGGATTGACGAAGCGGCCGTTCGCATCGAGCGGCGCGTTCGCCTGGGCGATGACGTGCTTCTCTTCCTCGTCGGCGTCGATGTAAAGGATCTCATCGGTCACCTGCCCCTTGCGAACCACGCGGTAGGGCGTTTCGATGAAGCCGTACTGATTGATCTTGGCGTAGATGCCCAGCGAGGAGATGAGGCCGATGTTCGGGCCTTCAGGCGTCTCAATCGGGCAGATGCGGCCGTAGTGTGTGGGGTGAACGTCGCGGACTTCGAAGCCGGCGCGCTCACGCGAAAGGCCGCCCGGGCCCAACGCCGAGAGGCGGCGCTTGTGCGCAAGGGCCGAGAGCGGGTTCGTCATGTCCATGAACTGGCTCAGCTGGCTGCGCCCGAAGAAGTCCTGAATCACGGCGGAAAGGCTCTTCGAGGTCACGAGCTTGATGGGCGAAAGCACGCCCCCGGTGGCGCCGGGATCATAGGTGCTCATGCGCTCGCGGATCAGGCGCTCCGTGCGGGCCAAGCCCACGCGGCACGCGTTCTCCAGCAATTCGCCGGTGGTGCGAATGCGGCGGTTCCCCAAGTGGTCGATGTCGTCCACCGTCTCGCGGCCGGCAGAGATGTTGAGGAGCAGACGCAAGGCCTCCACCACCTCGATGCCATCGTCGGAAAGCACGCGCAGCTTCAAGTCGGCCTTGTCCATCAGGCCCAGCCGCTGATTCACCTTGTAGCGGCCCACATAGCCCAAATCGTAACGGCGCTGATCGAAGAACTGGGAATGCACATAAGCCCGCGCATTGGCCGCCGTCACGGGATCGCCCGGGCGCAGACGGTGATAGATGTCGCGCACCGCCTCTTCCTCATTGTGGGCGGGGTCGCTCTTCAGCGTCTTGAGCAACAGGCCCTTGTCAAAGGAGGTATCCACCACGTCGAAGAGCGGGATCCCCGCCTTCGCGGCCAAATCCACCAACGAGGGCGTCACCGGCTCATAACGGCGCGCCAGCACCGAGCCGGAATTGATGTCGATCAGGTCATCCTTCAACACATAGCTCGCCAACTCCTCATCGGACCAACGATCCTTGGTGGAGATGGTGTGGAAGGTGTAGTACAGACGCAAGATGTCCTCGTCCGAACCGTAGCCCAGCGCGCGGAGGAAGGTCGTGACGTAGAACTTGCGCGCACGGCGGCGACGATCCAAGTACACCCACATCACGTCAGACGCATCGAACTGGATCTCAATCCACGAACCATGGTCAGGGATGATGCGCACCGAGTAGAGGTCGTGCCCATTGGCATGCACCGTCTTCTCCGAGCAGACGCCCGGGCTGCGGTGCAACTGGGAAACGATCACACGCTCGGCGCCATTGATGATGAACGCGCCATCGCGCGTCATCAGCGGCACTTCGCCCAAGTACACGTCGTCCTCGCGCACCTCGTCGCCGTCTTTCAGACGGAAGGTGGCATGAAGCGGGGCGGAGAAGGTGTCGCCGTCGCGCAGAGCCTCAAACGCCGTCTTCTTCGGCTTCTCCAAATTGTACCGCACGAAATCGATCGTGAAGCGCCCGTCCTTCGAGACAACCGGGAACACTTCCTTGAAGATTGCCTGCAGACCCTTCGTCTGCCGCTTGCTCGCGCTCACATCCGCCTGCAGGAAATCCGCAAACGACTGCGTCTGGATCTCGATCAGGTTCGGCGGCTGTATCGCTGCCTTCAGCTTACCGAACACGTAATCCTGGTCATTGGCCATGCCTGACACCTCTCTGAGGGTTGTTCCGAATCGCCCCGCAGTTCCCTGCGGGAGGTCCAAAAGGTCGGCGTGGACGACTCCAACGTCCCCCGCCCCGGCGTGTGCCGAACCCCCGTGCGACAGTAGACGGCTGTATCGCAGACCGGAGGCTGACGGTATCTGAGGACAATACGCCCTCAAATAAACCATATAAAAATATCAAAAGCGTCCCCAAAACGCAAACCTCCCCCGCCGTACGCCCCGCGTTGGGGTGCTTGGCCGCCGGAAGCGGCTTTGATATACTCCGCTTTTCACGTTTCTTGAAGGAGCACAATGGCGAAGACCCCGGCCCTTTACACCGAAGACAGCATCCAGACCCTTGACCCCTTGGAGCACATCCGCCAACGTACGGGAATGTACATTGGCCGAAAGGGTGATGGCGCGCAATACGAAGATGGCATCTACATCCTTCTGAAGGAGGTTTTGGACAACGCCGTCGACGAATTCGTCATGGGGTACGGCAAGCGCATCGCCATCCGGCTGAACTATGCCTCGGGGGAAGTGTCGGTGCGCGATTACGGGCGCGGCATCCCGCTGGGCAAAGTCATTGACTGCGTGAGTCAAATGAACACGGGCGGAAAATACAACGACGACGTGTTCCAATTCTCCGTGGGCATGAACGGCGTTGGGACCAAGGCCGTGAATGCGCTTTCCGAACGCTTCACCGTGCGCTCCCATCGCGACGGCCGCTTCTTCGAGGCCTCCTTCGCGCGCGGGCGCCTCGTTGAAAGCCATGAGGGCGAAACGCGCGAGCGCAACGGCACCTTCGTCTCCTTCCTGCCGGATGTCACCATCTTCCCCAAATTCGCCTTCCGCGAAGAACACGTGCAGCGCCGCCTGCGGATGTACGCCTACCTGAACGCCGGGCTTTCGCTCGAGCTCAACGGCGAAACCCTCTGCTCCGAAAACGGCCTGACCGACCTCATCAACGCCGAGGCCGGCATGGAGCAACTCTACGAACCCATCAGCTTCCGCTCCAAAATGCTGGAAGTGGCCTTCACCCACTCCAACCACATGGGCGAAGACTACTACAGCTTCGTCAACGGGCAATACACCAACGACGGCGGCACCCACCTTACCGCCTTCAAGGAGGGCTTCCTCAAAGGGGTTCAGGAGTTCGCCAAGAAGCGTTACGAAGGCGACGTCGCGCGCGACGGCATCATCGCCGCCATCGCCATCCGCCTCAAAGAACCCGTCTTCGAGAGCCAAACGAAAAACAAGCTCGGCAATCCCGAAATCCGCGCCGAACTTGTGGCCGAAGTCAAAAAAGTCGTCGAAGACGAACTCCACCGCCACCCCGAAGACGCCGAACGCCTCATCAACAAAATTGAGGAAACCGCCAAGATCCGCGCCGAGCTCAAAGGGCTCCAAAAAGTCGTGCGCGAACGCGCCAAACAAAGCGCCGTCCGCGTCGAAGAGCTCGTGGACTGCAAGCGCCACCTCGACAAAGCCAAAGGCAAAGGCGAAGACACCATGATTTTCCTCGTCGAAGGAAAATCCGCAGGCGGCACCGTCGCCACCGCCCGCGACACCCAAACCCAAGCCGTCTTCAAGCTTCGCGGCAAACCCCTCAACGTCTGCGACCTGAAACGCGACGCCATCTACAAAAACAAAGAGCTCTACGACCTCGTCAAAACCCTCGGCATCGAGCAAAGCCCCGACACCCTCCGCTACGGCAAAGTCGTCCTCGCCACCGATGCCGATGTCGACGGCCTCCACATCCGCAACCTCCTCATCACCTTCTTCCTTCGCTTCTTCGACCACGTCATCAAAGACGGCCGCCTCTTCATCCTCGAAACCCCTCTCTTCCGCGTGCGCAACGCCAAGCAGAGCTACTATTGCTACGATGATGCCGAACGCGAACGCGCCATCAAAGCCTGCGGCGCAAAGGCCGAAATCACCCGATTCAAAGGCCTCGGCGAAATCAACGCCAAAGAATTCAAGGACTTCATCGGAGACGGCATCCGCCTCACCCCCGTCAACGTCCACAACGACGTCTACGTCCAAGAGACCCTCCGCTTCTTCATGGGCGCCAACACCCAAGAACGCCGCCAATACATCCTCTCCAACCTCGTGGTCGACAATACCGACGTCTGACCCCACGCGGCCCCATCCACACCTCCCCCGCTACGCTCCTCCCACCACGTTGAGCGCGATAACTCTTTGCCGCCACAAAACCATCCGTCCCCCCGCAAAAGCCGCCCCAAGGAAGACAACCACTTGACTTTAAGGAAGGTTTGCGGTATCTTTTCACCATTCATTCGGCGGCGTCCCGCGCAGTGGCGACGGAAGGCCTCCGGGAAACGACAAGGAGTAACAGAAATGTCCATCAAAGTTGGCATCAATGGGTTTGGCCGCATCGGCCGTATGGTCTTCCGCGCCGCAGTCGAAAACTTCAAGGACGTCGAAATCGTCGGCATCAACGACCTGCTCGATCCCGATTACCTCGCCTACATGCTAAAGTACGACTCCGTCCACGGCCGCTTCAACCACGACATCAAGGTCGAAGGCTCCACCCTCATCGTCGATGGCCACAAGATCCGCCTGACCGCCGAGAAGGACCCCGCCAACCTCAAGTGGGACGAAGTCGGCGCCGACGTTGTCGTCGAGTCCACCGGCCTCTTCCTCACCGACGAGACCGCCCGCAAGCACATCCAGGCCGGCGCCAAGAAGGTCGTCATGTCCGCCCCCTCCAAGGACGCCACCCCGATGTTCGTCTACGGCGTGAACCATGAGACCTACGCCGGCCAGGACATCATCTCCAACGCCTCCTGCACCACCAACTGCTTGGCGCCCATCGCCAAGGTGCTCAACGACACCTTCGGCATCAAGCGCGGCCTGATGACCACCATCCACGCCGCCACCGCCACCCAGAAGACCGTCGACGGCCCCTCCAAGAAGGACTGGCGCGGCGGCCGTGGCATCCTCGAGAACATGATCCCCTCCTCCACCGGCGCCGCCAAGGCCGTCGGCAAGGTGCTCCCCGCCCTCAACGGCAAGCTCACCGGCATGTCCGTGCGCGTTCCCACCTCCGACGTCTCCTTCGTCGACCTCACCTGCGAGCTTGAGAAGCCCGCCTCCTACGAGGAAATCTGCGCCGCCATGAAGAAGGCCTCCGAAGGCGAGCTCAAGGGCATCCTCGGCTACACCAGCGACGCCGTCGTCTCCACCGACTTCCGCGGCGAGCCCTGCACCTCCACCTTCGACGAAAAGGCCGGCATCCAGCTCGACCCCACCTTCGTCAAGGTCTGCGCTTGGTACGACAACGAGTGGGGCTACTCCAACAAGGTCGTCGAGATGTGCCGCGTGATCGCCAAGTAAGCAATCCCAGCCATTCACGGCAACAACAAAGGCCCGGCCTCCGCCGGGCCTTTTTCTCTTTACGCTGCCGTCTCCACCAACGCCCTCTTGCCTCTTGGCCACCTTCCAGGCATTGTACACCTGATGGTCTGGCGCGTGCTGCATGAGCAAGGGCACCGACGAGCGGTTGTGTCGGCGAAAATCAACATTAGCACCCTTTGATTGCTAGAACCAACAACCACACCACCGCAACGACACCATAAACGGAAAGGGAAACCCATAACGGAGTCGGTGGACCGGGAAGCTTAAACCCAGCCTTGACCATCTGATCCGTTTTTCTTTCCGATTTCATGATGAAGGCCATTATGGCAGACAATGTCGTAAAAGTCCATATCGGCGCCGATTCAATGTAACTCAGCAAAACGATTGAGACACTAAAGAAAAAGTGTGGACACTTTTACGCCCATGGTTTCTCGCTCGCCAACCTCAATTCTTGGAAATGGATAGTAAACGAAATGAGGAGTATCATCAATTTCGTTTAAAAAAAGCTTTTGAAACTCAGCGATACCATGGCAAAGAACGCGCCGCGGTAATCTCCCTCAGCAAAGAACTTAGCGTGACCTGTTTAAAAACCTGAGATTACAGGAGACCTAACGGACACAACCGACCAACCGCTCGATAGATTTGTGAATGTGCATTCGTAAGACGATGGACGAACATTTGGCCTCGTAACAAAGTAACACTCGTGAAACACTGGTTAAGAACAGCCATAACCACACAAAACATATCCTTTGCGTCGATAGAATCCCCTCCGTATCTGATGTCGAGAGACTCCGTATTCCTTAGTGTGATACGGAGCCTCTCAACAATCAAAGCCTCTTCCTCAAAAAAATCCCCAAGGATTTTGTTGTAACACATCACATACCCCTTCCTCTTGTCTCGGGCGAGAAAACAAAAAAGCCCCGGACGGAATTCCGTCCGGGGCTGGGGTTTGAGTTGGGGTAAATCAGTCTTCGACGACCACGCGGAAGCCAACGTTGTAGGGACGCATCCACGCGGGATAGCCCCAACGGTTGGCGGAGGAAGCGCGGATCTGACGCTGGTACCAAGAACCGCCGCGGATCACCTTCAGATCGGGATTCGCGCCCTCGAAGCCTGTGCCATTGGGATAGGCGACAAAGGGCGAGGAAGTCCATTCCGCCACGTTGCCGTGCATATCGTGCAGACCGAAGGCGTTGGGCTGGTAGGAGCCGACCTTGGCGAGATGAAGGACGCCATCATTGAAGCGAGGATCCTTCAACTCGTAGTCCATCCAGCGATCAGGATTGCGGATGGGGCGCGGGTCAACGCCATGGACGGCGAGTTGCTTCATGGTGACATCGGCAAGGTTGGCGTGCTTGGAGAAGTCATCGTTGAAGCCACCATAATTCATCGGCGTGGCCGTGCCCGCACGGCAGGCATATTCCCATTCGGTCTCGGTGGGAAGGCGAACCTTCTTGCCGGTCTTCTTGGAGAGCCATTCGCAGAAGGCCTGGGCCTTGTCGTAGCTCACACGAATGGCCGGCAAATCGGGGCCATTGACGAAGTAACCGCGCCTGACCTGGTCCTTATAGTGCATATCGTAGACGCCGTTCTCGAAGGTGGGATCGAACTGTTGCATCATGCCCATCGTCACTTCGGTGGTGCCCATGTAAAAAGGCTTGGTGACTTCGGCAACATGGGCGGGGGCTTCGGCATTGGTCTCTTCATCGGAGCCCATGACGAACTTGCCCGCAGGGATTTTCACGGCAACGATCTTTTGACCTCCTCCGACATCGAGCTCAACGGTTTCGCGCTTGCCTTGCTTGGCGGCGCCATCGAAAGGCCAGCCCTCCACCTTGGGCGCATTCCCCTTCGCAATCTGCTTGCCGGTGGGCGCCTCAAAGGCCACGGAGCCGGGCTTATAGGGGTTGATGATGCGCTCGGGGTCGAAGTCAAGGTTGGTCGTGGCGCGCTCATAACGGCGGCGCTCGTCAATCATCTTCTGGATGACGCCACGCTCCGTCCACGTTCCATAGTAGGGCACGTTGAGGTCAATCCAAGTGATGATGCGATCCCATTCCTCAGGGGTGAGCGTCACGCCATGGTGGCCCTTCTTGAGGATCTGGTAGAGATCGGACGTGGAAGCGTGGAACTCCAGCGGTGTGAGCACATGGTAATCGCCCTCGGGGCCATTACGGCGAACGTAGGGGTGGAGGGCGAGATACGACTCACTGAAGCGGTTCCAACCCAGTTTCGGATTGTATTCAAAGTTAGGGATAGGCGTACCAAGAGCGGTCTTGGCCTTTGTGGCGCCGTTGTGGCAACCCACGCATTTACGATCAAGGACGGGCTGGAGCTCGCGCTCGAACGACCAACCGCGGGGCGGACCATACCAAGGCTTGATGGTCTGCGGGGCCTTACGCGCAGCGGCCGTGACCTGTCCGGCAGGGGCAGCGGCATTTTGGTTCTCATGGCAACCGATGCAGCTGATGGTCTCACCCGGCTGGCCCACGAGCCAAGAGCGCATGAGCTGGAGGGCTCGGCCTTCGCTATCGAGCGGCTGGACGCTCAGCGGCGTGGTGGCAGGGAAGACGAACATGCAGGAGCCGTCCTCTTCCACATCCACGGTGCCATGGAGCACGCGAGGATCCCACGGGCCTTCCATACCGATGACGTAGTGACCGCCGGCACGGCGAGGAGAATACTCATAGTGGAAGACACGAAGCTTCTTGACGGTGCCCTTCGGAACGCCCTCGAGGGTCTTCTGACCACGATAGACGTTGGCCATGTAGACGTTGCAGGTCTTCGAGTCAAGGTTCACGCGGTCGGGCTGGACGGGCGGACGCTTCCGGGCCTTGAGCGGGATGGGCTCATAGAGGTTGGCGTCGGGAATATCCCAAAGGGTGAGAATGTTGTCGTAGATGTCAATCAACACAATCTTGAAGTTCTTGGAGCCATCCTCCTGCATCGCGGTGAGAACGAGCTCGTCATTGAGCGGACGGGGATGGAGGAAGAACGGCTTTGCGTCATTGACCAGCTGGTCCTTGGTGATGTTCTCGATGGGCTTGCCGGCATGGGCGAATTTGTGAATCGCGCCCTGCGTCTCAATACGCCCCTTGGAGACATCGAACATCACCAACTCACCCTTGCGGGCGACACCGTGGTGACCGGAAACGATGCCCACGAACTTGGTGGAGCTGCCCGGAATGTTCTGATGGTAGAAGAGAGAGTTGGGCCAGTAGCTGTTGGAACCGTAGAACTCCTGCTGGTCGGTGCCATCGGGGTTCATCGTCATGAGCACACGGGAGAAGTAGTGTGCGGAGTCGGTGTATTCCCACCGCAGGAAGACGAGGCGCCCATTGGGATAAACCTCCGGGTTCCAGTTGCCGTCTTGGTCGAAGGTGAGACGGCGAACATTCTTGCGATCCGCAGAGATCAACACAAGGTTGGCGACGTAATCGTTGCCGCCCACGCAGGGAACACCTTGGAAGCCCATGGTGGCCGAGGAAATGATGCGGCCATCCGGAAGATAGCAGGCATCGTAGAAGTCGACGTCGTCGCTCGCGTCGCGATAGGCGACGTGCCAATCGGAGCCGTCGACGTTCACCTCATAAAGGCCCCAAGGACCAGACTTTTCGTCACCGGAAGACATGAGCAATTTCTTGGCATCCCAATCCAAGCAGAGCTCGCCCATGTACGCGGAAGATTCGCGCAACACGGTGGGCTGACGCTCCTTGGCCTTGTCCTGATCCAGAGGCCCACGAAGCAACTTGCCCTTATATCCGCGCAGAGAACCGTTGTTGTTACCGACCCAACCGGTGTTGCCGGCCCAGTTGGCAAAGAGTCCCTGCTTCGACCCCTTTTGGCGGGAAAGGAAGATGATCTCGTCGAAATCAACGGCAGGATGCTGGAGCAACAGCTTCTTCTGCAAATCGCGATAATCACCATACAGCTTGGAAGGATCATTCTCCCCGGCCTCAATGCGCTTCTGCAATGCATCGATCCCAGCGGAAATCTCGGCGGCGTTGGTGTAGCTGTCGGGATACTTCGCGGCGTAGGCCTTCAAACCATCACGCAGGGCGTTGATGTTGATGGTCTTCATCAACGCGGCGATCCGGGCACGCTCCGCACGTTCTTTCAGGGTCTCGGCACGCTGTCCGGCACGGGCACCCTTTCCGGCCTCAGGCACGAAGAAATTAGTGCGGGCGGCCTCGACGCGGGAATCTTCCCACATAATCTTCCGCTCCCCATCCAACAGCACCACACGAACGCCATTGAGACGGCCGCCGAGGCCATCCTCGCGATTCCAAATCACGATCTTCTCAACAGGAACGTTTTTGCCGAGGTCGAGCTCCCACGCAGGGAAAGCCGTACCCTCAACACTGTGGGTGATCGTGCCGCTCGACCATGCTCCGGACGTATTTCCGTCGATGGCACGCTTTGCTTCGCCCCCATTGGAAATGTCACTCTGTTCGGCCTTACCGGAAGGAGCCACATTCTGCCCGCCAACGAAGACCTCCACTTCCGCAAGCGACAACGTCGCCTGCTCCTTGGGGATGTCCACGATGACGTACCGCGCGTCGACCGCGGCAAACCCTCGCGCGGCACACAACAACGCCGCAACGAATATCAAAGTACTTGTGCACTTCATACGTCAAAACTCCTTGTCCAGTTACTCAGTGGTTAGAATATCGCCTTTTGCCTCGATTGGCAAGAGCCCACGGAAACAAAATCGCCCTGCGTACTTCATAACGCAGGGCTGAGTGCACCAAATCAGAGCACATGGACGACTTTACGGCCGGGGTTCACCCCACCGATGATCGTCGGCTGTTCCCCTGCCGCCTCAAGGGCGCGCAAGGTGGCCCCGACATCGGCAGAAGCGACCATCAACACGAACCCAATGCCCATGTTGAAGACGCGGTACATCTCTTCTTTCTCGACGCCGCCCTTCTCGCCAATGAAGCGGAAGATCTGCGGGACTTCCCATGCGGCGGAATCAATCGTCACATCCACATGCTTGGGCAACACGCGCGGGATGTTGTCGTAGAAGCCACCGCCGGTGATATGGGCCATGCCATGGATATCCACGCCCGCCTCCATCACGGCAAGCACGGGTTTGAGGAAACTTTTGTGCACCGCAAGCAACGCATCGGCGCAGGTTGTCTCCGTGCCAGGCAGGAGATCCTCAGGCTTCAACCCTTCCTGCTCAAAGATCACTTTGCGCGCGAGCGAGAACCCGTTGGTTTGGAGGCCGCCGGAAGGCAGACCAATCAACACGTCGCCCACCGCGATCTTCTCACCCGTGATCACCTTGTCTTTCTTGACCTGGCCCACAATGGTGCCAACGAGATCATATTCGCCGACCGGATAAAGGCCCGGCATCTCGGCCGTCTCGCCTCCCAGCAACGCACATCCGTTCTCGGCGCACGCTTTGCAGAGGCCCTTCACCACGTCATTGAAGATGGCGGAATCGAACACCGAAGCTCCGATGTAGTCCAAGAAGAAGAGCGGCGTTGCGCCCTGCACCAAAATATCGTTCACGCAGTGGTTCACGATATCCTGCCCCACCGTGTCATGGCGTCCTGCCATGGCGGCCACTTTGAGCTTGGTGCCCACACCGTCGGCCGAAGCCACGAGAAGCGTGTCCGATCCGGGGCTCTGGAAAAGCCCGCCGAACGAGCCGATGCCGCCAACGACTCCCGGGGTCACGGTCTTCTTCACCATCTGCTTGATGGTCTCAATGCCGCTCATCTTCTTGTCAATGTCCACGCCGGCAGCGGCGTATGCGCTGTTTTTCTTGTCCATGAATCTGGGATCTTTCTGTTGGGAGGGTTCTAAAATCAAAGCGTGGCCTCGGGTGTCACGAGCGACACGCTGGCCTTGAGAAATCGAGCTTTCTTTTCAGCAGGAACGGTGATTTCAACCGTCGCGCCATCGGCTGCGGAGACCGCCACTTCTTCCACCGTCGGCGTCCCGCCAAGCGTCTCGGAATAGGTCACGTACAGTTTGCCGTTGATGGCGGCCAAGGGAGCCTCCGCTTCGACATCCCCCTTCGTGTAGGCACCCTTCACGGTGATCTTCACCGAGCCATCCGCTTGTGGCTCAATCGCGGTGACGGTCAGTGTGGGCTTCCCGCCCACGTTCATGGCAAAGGCATCCGCCTTCTCGGTGTCTGAAGCCGACCCCATTGCCCCGCCCTTCTCAGGCGTGCGCTCCCATTCCGCATATTTCTCAACAAGCTCCGGGCTCTGTCCATCTTCCGAAGGAGGAAGGATCGTGGTACCCACCGCCGCCATCGCCAATTGCGTGACGGAGCCTTCACCGTCAAAGAGCAGCTCGCTCACGCCCAGTTCCGCAACCGTCGAGGTCACGGAGACCGGCTCGCTGTCTCCCACCTTCACCTGAAACGTCAGACCATCCTCACCGGCAATCGTCGTCACTTTTACCTGAAAAGTGGCACCCGTTTCCGGAACCGTCGCACCGGTTGCAATCCAATCCGTTCCATTGGAAACCTTTATCGTGCCGTCGGCATCGACTGCCAGCGTGAGTTTATCCTCTGCACTCGGCGCCGTCAACGTTTCCGTAGGACGAGAGAAGGTCATCTGCGCATCCAGCACGGCCGTCTCTCCCGTCGACGAAGCGACCGTCTTAGCCACCTTCACCGTCGCCTCAGTCAACGCCTCCGTCGTCGGGGCGGCGTTTACTTGAAGCGTCGCCTCCTGCTGTGCGCACAGCGGCACCGCCGCCAGCAAGGCAAAAAGAATCGGTATCGTCCTCATGGTCTGTCTCCCTCTTCCCGTTAGATGGCGCGCAACAGGCGCGGCATCACATCCGTCAGCGACGTGGCTCCCGCACGGATTTCCTCCGCATGGGGCCCCATCGCAATCAAAGGCACCGGATTGAGCGTATGCCCCCGAGTGCCCAAATCCTCAATGTTGCCATGATCCGACGTGATCACCAGCAACGTGTCCGCATCGCGCCCTTCCACCAAGCGCGTCAAGCAGGCATCCAAAGACCGCAACACCGCCTCCGCGCGCGCACGGTTCTGCGAGTGCCCGGCGATGTCTGTCAGAAAATACTCAAACAACGTAAAATCATTCTCCGCCACGATGGAGAGCAGTTGCTCCGCCGCTTCCTCCGGCGTGATCAGCGGCCCCATATAGCCCTTGGGCACCAGCGCGGCCCGCGTCAGATCATGCACCACCGCGCGCCCCGCCAACAGATCCCGCTGGAAACGCAACGTCTCCGGAACCGTCAATGCCATGATGGTTGTGACGCTCTTGAAGCGTCGCGCCTCCAACTCATCGGGCATATCCGCGAAATAAGCATCCGCAAAACAGACCCGCAAGCCGCGCCGCCGCAAGGCCATGAAAAGATTGTCTTCCTGCAACAGCCTGCACAGCGTCGGCCCCGGGAAACCTTCCTTGTGGCGTCCCATCACCTGAGAGGCGTTCACCCCTGTGTACAACGTCGCCTGACCGGTGGCCGACTGCGGCAACCCCGGCACGCCCAAACACGCATCCAACAACACCGCTCCCTGCATTAGGCGAAACAACGTAGGGCACACCTCCGGGCAAATGGGATTCATCTCCCCCGCCGGTGCATGGCCTACGCCGTCAACAAATACATAGAGCACTCGCATACTGTTCACATCATACCAAAAACCGACACCTTACGGGCGGAATCCCAAACAACGTCACCACAGACAAGGCGTGCATTCCCCAAAACGCTGTGTTATCTTGAAGGAGAAAGGAGATTGCATGGGTGCCACATGGATAGCAATGAACATTGGCCCGGAGTCAGGCCCGGACGCGCGCCCTTCGGATCCAACGGACGTCCTTAACCTCTTTTGCTTCGACGTAGGGGCAATAAAGGGCGTCACCTTCGAGACCGGGTATGGCGCGACACTCCACTGTGCGGATGGAAACGCCCTCTTGCTCAAAGATCATCTCTACACCCCCATCTCTCGCCAAGCCATTCTCGTCGATCCCAAGGAACACGAGCGCTTCCCCACCCTTCCGGAGCGCATTCCCTGCCACTTCCAAGGGCCCTGCGAAGCGATCACCTCCATCGCCTCACGCGAGTTGGGCTCTCGCTACGGACGCACCGCGACCTTTTATTGGATTCGTGACCCTCGGGCCATCCTCCTCACGTTGTACGGTTTCTTCGAAGCGCCCCGGGCCAAGGTTCTTGCCACCCCGGTGCCCACCCGCGCCGCCGCCCTCGCGATCCTGCGCGGCTTCGGCGCCTACCGACCTTTCCCCCATCAGCCGACAGTGGAAGAGGCCGAGACCCTCACACAGCGTATGTTGGCAAGATGGGGCACGCACTTCCCCAAGCGTGGCGAAGCCAGTCTCCGCTGGCACCTCAACCCCGAGATACACACCTTCATCCGCACCATTCGCAGCGCCGGCACCTTCGCCATCCCAGAGGCCAAAGCCGTTGTCAAAGCGCTCCCCGAGGCTGCGCGGGTCTCCTTCGTGCGCGAACCCGACAACCCGCACGACCCCAACGCCATCCGCATCCGCCACGATGCCGACGGCACCTTCTTGGGCTACGTACCAAAGGAAATCGCCGCGGAATGGGCACCCCGCCTCGATGGCGGCGAGCGCTTCATCGGCCTTCGGTGCGAAACCTACGGTTCCCACGCCACCGTGCTCCACTTTGACGTCTTCCGGCGCGTCGAAATCCCCTTGGACACCATCACGCAAATCCGCCTTCGCCTTCATCCCCACTCTGGAGCTGACGAGGAGATCGAGCTACGCCCCAAAACACATGGACTCCGCCGAACGTGGGGAGCCGCCACCCTCACACTCACCTTCACCGACCATGCGTGGGAAACCTTCGCCCAACCGCTTCTGAATGCCTGCGACTTCCTCTCTTGGGAGCAAGCGTGCAACGCCGCCAAACGTGGCCGCGAAAGAGAGGTTCCCTTTCGCTATGCCTCGTGGGAGCTCGACATCGTCCAAGAGAATCACCGCCCCCTCCACCTGCACATGCACGTGCGCCCGCCCCAATGGGACCTCTTCGCGCGGTTCGTCGAGCGGAGCTGCGACTTCCAAGCCCCCATGGGCCTCGGCCAAATCACCTTCGGCCCACCGACGGAGCATGCGCCCCACCCCTGAGATGCCCAAAAAGAAGCGCCGCCCATCCTTCGGACGGGCGGCGCCTTTCGGAAGCCCCGAAAACCTTACTCAGCCACAATGGCGAGCGTCAGGTTGACCACCACCTCAGGCATGAGGGCGATGGGCAGCTCGTAGGTGCCGAGCTTCTTGTAGGGCTCGCTCAGGCGAACCATCGCGGCATCCACGGCCACGCCGGCTTCGGTGAGCGCCTTGGCGATATCGGCGGCGCTCACGGAACCGTAGAGCTTGCCCTCTTCGTCGCCTTCCACGACCTTGGCGGCCACGGTGAGGGTCTGGCCCTTCAGCTTGGAGGCCTTGTCCATCGCCTCAGCGCGGCGGATCTTCAGCAACTCCTCGCGCTCCTTGCGGATCTTCTCCAGCTTGCGCAGGGCATTCTTGGAGAGGGGCTCAGCGAGACCTTGGGGCAGAAGATAGTTGCGAGCATAACCATCGCGGACATGCACGGTGTCGCCGATCTTGCCGAGGTGCTCGACATCATCCATCAGAATCACTTGAACGGACATGGTGTCTTTCCTTTCGGTTTAGGCGAGCAGGCCCATGTTGCGGGCGCGGCGGATGCCTTTTTTGATGTGACGCTGCTGCAAAGCGGTAACGCCAGTCACACGGGCCGGGATGATCTTGCCGTATTCGGTGACGAAGCGGCGGAGGAGCTCAACATCGTTGATGTCCACCAGCTCGGTGGGCTCCAGGGCGGCCTGACGCTTGCGGGGGACCAAATCGGTCTTGGGCTTGCGGGAAGCGGGGCGTTTGGGTTTCATAGGCATGGTAAGAATTCCTTGCTTGTCAGAATCGAGTATCAGAACGGGAGGTCTTCGAGATCACGGCTCTCTGCCAGGGGCTCCGCGATGGGGGCTGGGGAATCGGCAGGGATGGAAGGCGCCGGGGCGGGGCGGGCGGCGGGAGCCGTCGGCGGAACATTGGCCGGGGCCCAATCGCTCCCCATCGTCGCGCCGTTCGTATCGCGGCGGACGCGATCGGGCGCATAGAGGAACTGGACACGGTCCGCACGCACACGCAGGCGGCTGCGCTTCTGTCCCGTCGCCTTGTCGTCCCATGAATCCAGCACGAGACGGCCCTCAACAAAGATCGGGCGGCCCTTCGTCAGGTACTGGCCGCAATTCTCTGCGACCTTTCCCCACACCGTGATGTCCACGAACGTGACCACCTCGCGAACCTCGCCGGTCGTGCGCGAGCGGAACTGCTCACTCACGGCCAAGCCGAGCTCGGCGACGGTGTCCCCTGCGGGCGTCTGCTTGATGTCGGGATCCCGCGTGAGGTTCCCCATCAGAAAGACCTTGTTGAGGGTGGCGGCCATCGAAGCACCTCCTCGCGGAATTAGGCCTCGACGGTCTCGGCGGCGGCCTGCTGGGCAGCGGCCTCGGCACGGGCCTTCTTCTCGGCGGCCTGCTTCGCGAGCTTGAGCTCAACGATGGGATCGATGGCGATGATCTGGAGACGGAAGATCTCTTCGATCAGCGCGTAACGGGCGCGGAGCTCGTTCACCTTGGCCGGATCCAGCTCAAAGCGGATGGTCAGATAGGTGCCGCTCTCCTGCTTCTGCTGCGGGCGGGCGAAAGGCTTCTTGCCGAGATCCTCGGTGTTGAGCACCTTGCCGCCGATGCGGGCAATCTCGCCCTGCATGCGTTCAATGGTTTTCGCCCAAGCCTCCTCACGGCCGGTCTGGACGAAGATGAAGTTCGCGTCGTACTTCTTCATTGCAACTGTTTCCTAACTGTTCTTGGGCCGGGCCGCGTTGTAGCGGTTCTGGGCCTCGCTGAGTCCATGGTCAATCCAGCACAGGACGGCTTCGACGGCGACTTGCGCCGCTTCGGCGGCCACGGCGGCTTCGGCGGGAGAGAAGCGGTGGAGGACAAAATCCTTCAGTCCTCTGCGCTCCCCGGCTTCACGCCCCGCACCCAAGCGGATACGGGCGAAAGCCTCCGTCCCAACGTGGGCGATGATGCTCTTGAGCCCATTGTGGCCTCCGGCCGAACCGGAGGGGCGGATGCGGAGCCTCCCTGGAGGCAGATCGCAATCGTCGCTCAGCACCAGCAAATCGCCTGCCGTCGCGCCGTAATACTTCAGAAAGGGCCCCACACTCTCCCCGGAGAGGTTCATGTAGGTCTGCGGCTTCAGGAGCCACAGCGTTTCGCCCTTTCTGAGGGCTTTGGCCACCAGGGCCTTGAAGCGCTTCTCGGCCTTCCACTCCGCGCCAAGTTGCGCGGCAAGGGCATCAATCGCCCAGAATCCGAGGTTGTGGGGGGTTTCGGCGTATTCCGCGCCGGGATTCCCCAAGCCAACAAGCACTTTCATGGCACTGCGCCGGCCGACCGACTCACGCGGCCGACCGTGGGATTACTTCTTGGCGTCGGCCGCGGCGGCAGGGGCGGCGGCATCCTTCTTGGCCCCGATCACTTCAGGCTCAGCGGCAGGGGCGGGGGCGGCCACCTCAATCTCCTCGTCGGCGGCCACGACGGCGGCCACGACGGTGTCCTTGTGCGTGGTGACGTGATACTTGTCGCCCAGGTTGAGCTGGGAAGCGAGCAACTTGTCACCCACCTTGAGGGCCGAAACGTCAATGTCGAAGGATTCGACGATGTCCGTGGGCAAGCAGTCCACATGGATGGCGCGGAGCTCCTGCTCCAACACGCCGTTGGCATTCTTCACGCCGTCAGGGATGCCCACCAAATTGATGGCGATCTCGACGCGGACGGCGTGGCCCATGTCCACCTCGCCGAAGTCGGCGTGGATGACCTGACCGGAAATGACATCGTGCTGAAGCTCGCGCAGAAGGGCGGAGACCTTGGTCCCGTCCAAGTCGATGCAAACGAGGATCTGGTCGCCGTGATGGCCGCGCATGGTCATCTCGTAAGCGTGGGTGTCCAGCTCGATGAGCGTCGATTCACCCGACATGCGCTTGATGACGCCCGGGATCTTGCCCGCGCGACGAAGACGACCGGCGGCCTTGGATCCCTGCTCGGTGCGCACGGCGGCGTTGAGTGTGATCTGATTCATGGATGTGATGTGTCCTTGGTTCTGGGAAAAGCCCGGCCTCCGCGCACTCACGACAAGCGGAAGAGCGAAGAGACGGACTGGTTGTTATGGATGCGGGTGATCGCCTCAGCCAACAGGGGCGCCACGGAGAGCACCTTGAGCGACGGCAACCCCTCGATGGTCTCATCGAGCGGGATGGAGTCGGTCGTGATGAGCTCCTCGAGGAGCCCATCGTTGGCGCGCAAGCGGTCAATGCCCACCTGCGTGAGGGGGATGTGCGACACCACGGCACGGACGCTCTTGGCGCCGCGCGACTTCAGGAGCTTTGCAGCTGCACAAAGCGTCCCGCAGGTCGTCGTCATGTCATCCACCATGATCACGTCACAGCCGTCGACGTCGCCGACGACGCTGAACGCATCCACTTCCGCGGCACCCAAACGCTGCTTCGCCACGATTGCCAGGCCAGTGCCCAGCATCTGCGAATAAGCGTAAGCCGTCTTGACCCCGCCGGTATCGGGTGAAACGACAAGCGGCTTAGCGAGCTTCATTTCGCGCAGGTATTTCACCATAACCGGCGCGGCGTGAAGGTGATCCACGGGAATATCGAAAAAGCCTTGAATCTGGGCCGCGTGCAAATCCATCGTCAGCACACGATGGGCGCCCGCCGCCACCAAAAGGTTGGCCACCAGCTTGGCCGTGATGGGCACGCGCGGCTGATCCTTGCGATCCTGGCGCGCATAACCGAAATAAGGGAGCACCGCGGTGATGCGCTCGGCGGAAGCCCGGCGCGCCGCGTCGATCATGATCAGCAGCTCCATCAGCATCTCATTGGGCTGCCGGCAAATCGGCTGCACAAGGAAGAGATCCGCGCCGCGCACGTTGTCGCTGAACTTGCACCACGTCTCGCCGTCCGGGAAATGACGGATGTCCACGGCACCCAGCGTCGTGCCGATGCACGCAGCGATCTTCTCGGCCAGCGGCCGATTCGCGGTTCCCGAAAACACCTGCAGGTTTTCCATTGTCTTTCCTCTTCGTTCAGACGCTGGGGCATCACTCAAATGGTTGCCCGACATGGATTCGAACCATGACTATGGGCGTCAAAGGCCCGTGTGCTGCCATTACACCATCGGGCAGCGTCTGTGTGCACGCACGCCAACACCCGGCCAGCGCCGGATGCGCGAGCACCTTCTCTCCCACCTCACGAGACCCGACCAGCCCGAAAACCGTCGCGCCGCTGCCGCACAGCGTCACCCCTGTGCAACCGGCCGTCCGCAAAGCCTCCGCCGTGCGGGCGACCCCGGGAAAAAGCCCAAAGCACGGGGCCTCAAGGTCGTTGCCGACCCTTTCCGCCACTTGCTCAAACGCTCCCGTCCGGAGAGAGAGACACAAAGTATCGCAAATTGTCCCCCCATCTGTCAAGGAACCCTGAGACCTTCCCGCGTCAAAGGCCGCATACACCTGCGGCGTCGGACAATGTCCCCCGCCGTTGGCCAGCACCACCCACAACGGCGACGCCCCTTCCATCGGCAACCGCTCCACGCGCTCCCCCCGGCCCCGCATCCGCACCGTCCCATCCAAAACGAAGAGCGGCACATCCGAACCCAACGCCGCCCCCAAGGCGCACAACCGCTCACGCCCCAACCCCAGCTCCCACAGCGCATCCATCCCCCGCAACACCGCCGCCGCGTTCGAGCTTCCCCCGCCCAGCCCCCCGCCCAACGGAATCCGCTTCCGAATCCGAAGCCGCGTGGGCAACGCCCGCCCCACCGTCCGCTCCAACAGCCGCACCGCCCGCACCGCCAAATTCCGCTCCACGTCCTCCGGCATCGCCGACAGGTCCACCCCGTCCCCCACCATCTCCAGCGACGTCTCCCCCGCCCGTTCCAACGTCACCTCATCCCCCAGCCCCAGCGGCACCGCCACCGAATCCAGCTCATGGAATCCATCCGGCCGCGTGCCCAGCACACGGAGCGTCAAATTGACCTTGGCAGGAGAAAACACATTCATGGCGTCATTGTACCACGTGCCACCCGGCGGCGACAGCAAAGGCGCGAGCGTCGGCCGCGACCTCAAGGGGCGTTGTCCGCCCAGAGCTCACACTGGCCGATCACCATCCGCACCGCGTCCTCCACCCCTTCCGGCGGGTAGCGATACCGCTTCAGAAGCCGCTTCACCAGCCGACGCATCCCCGCGCGGGCGCTTTCCTTCCGTTGCCAGTCGATGGTGCGGTTCTTCCGCAGGAGATCCGTCAGCTCCCGCGTCATCCGCACCAGCTCGTCATTGTCGTAAACGTCTTTGACCGCCTGCGGTTGCGTCAAGGCGTCGTAAAAGGCCAGCTCTTCCGCGCTCAATCCCAGCGCCTCACCCTCCGCGCCGGCGGCGGCGATGTCCTTTGCCAGCCGCAGGAGCTCCTCAATGACCTGTTCATTCGTCAGCAATCCGTTGAGGTAGCGGTTCATGATCTGCCGGATGCGCTCGGAGAACTTCTCCGACTTCACCATGTTGGTGCGCCGATAGACGGTGACCTGCTCCGCAATCAGCCGTTTCAGCAACTCCACGGCCAGATTCTTTTCCTTCATGCGGGCGACCTCTTCCAGAAACGCGGGGTCAAACAGGGAGAACGCCGCGCCCACGTCGGAAAACAGCGGGATCACCCCTTCGCTCTGGATGCTCTGCTTCAAGAGCGCGTTGATGTGGCGGTTTACCTCCTGCAAGGAGAACTTCCGCCCGTTGCCGCCCACCGTCAGGCGAACGAGCATGGTGCGCACCGCCTCAAAGTAGGCCGCCTCCAGCCGGACGTCGGCCTCCACCAAGCTGGCGCACAAGCTGAGCGCCTGCCGCAACAGCAACGCCTCCCGGACATACACGCTCTGGGTGCGCTCCCCTTCGGGCCGCGCCCGCTCGGCCACCGACTTCCCCAGCAGAAAGTTGACGCCGCCGCTGATCATCCGCGCTTTTTCCAGATTGTCTCCCGTCAGGAAGCCGGCATAGTCGAACCCATGGAAGAGGTCGCGGCAGACCGCCAGTTTCTCCAAAAACTTGGGATAGGCCGCCGTGCGCACGTCAGGGTCGCCGTAATTCTTCCGGTCCCGCCCCGTGTAGTCGTGCATGGCCTGTTTCAGGGCGGCGGCGATGCCCACATAGTCCACCACCAGCCCGCCTTCCTTGTCCCGGAAGACCCGGTTCACCCGGGCGATGGCCTGCATCAGGTTGTGCCCGGCCATCGGCTTGTAAACATACATCGTCGCCAACGACGGCACGTCAAAGCCCGTCAGCCACATATCCACCACGATGGCGATCTTCAGCGGGTCGTCGTCGTCCTTGAACTTCCGGGCCAAAGCCTCCCGATGGGCCTTGTTGCCGATGATCTCGCGCCAATCCTCGGGGTCGTCGTTCCCCTGCGTCATCACCAGGCCCACCTTCTCCTTCCACCCCGGCCGCAATTCCAACATCCGCCGATAGATCTTCAGGGCGATGGGGCGGGAATAGGCCACAATCATCGCCTTCCCGGTGAGCAGGCCCGCCCGGTTGCGCTCGTAATGGTCGAGAATGTCATCCACCAAGGAGGCGATCGTCTGGTCGGCCCCCAACACGGCCTCCATCTGCCCAACTCCTTTTTGCTCTTCTCGATCACGTAGGGGTCGGTCTCTTGGGCCATCCGGTCATATTCGGCATCGATGCGCCGCAAGACCTCGTCGTCCAGTTTCAGATGGATCACCCGGCTCTCGTAATAGACCGGGCGGGTGGCCCCATCCACCACCGATTGGGTCATGTCGTAAATGTCGATGTAGTCCCCAAAGACCTCCCGCGTGCTCCGGTCTTTGGTGGAGATCGGGGTGCCCGTGAAGCCGATGTAGGTGGCGTTGGGCAGGCTGTCCCGAATGATGCGGGCCGTGCCCACGGAGGTTCGCACCTCCAGCTCGCCCTGCGCGTTCCGCCGCGTGACGATCCGCTCCGTGAGGCCATACTGCCCCCGATGGGCCTCATCCGCCATCACCACGATGTTCCGCCGCTCCGAGAGCGCCTCGCCCACCTCCTCAAACTTCTGCATCGTGGTGAAGATGATGCCGTTGGCCTTGCGCCCCGCCAGCAACGCCCGCAGATGCTCCCGGCTCTCCGCCTGCACGGGCGTCTGCCGCAGAAAGTCGCTGCACCGGCAAAACTGCCCATACAGCTGATTGTCCAAATCGTTCCGGTCGGTGATCACCACCACCGTTGGGCTCTCCAGCGTCTGTTGCAGCGCGTGGGTGTAAAAGACCATCGAGAGCGACTTCCCGCTGCCCTGCGTGTGCCAAAACACGCCCCCCTTGCCGTCGGTCTTCGCGGCCCGTTCGGTGGAGGCGATCGCCTTCCGTACCGCGAAATACTGATGATACCCCGCCAAAATCTTGAACGTCCTCTCCCCGTCCACGTTGAAGCAGACGAAGTTCCGCAAGATGTCCAAAAACCGTGCCTTCTCGAACAACCCCTCAAAGAACGTGTCAAACTGCGCCGCCTGCGTGTTCTCGTAGCTCCCGTCCTTCGTCTTCCACTCCATGAAGCGGTCTTCCCCCGAGGTCAGGGTGCCCGCCTTGGACACCGTCAGGTCGCTCATCACGCACACCTGGTTGTAGATGAAGAGCGACGGGATGTCGTGCTGGTAATTGCGCAGCTGGCGATACGCCTCGGAGGCGTCGGTCTCCGTCCGCGAGGGGGATTTCAGCTCCACGACCACCAGCGGCAACCCATTGACGAAGAGCACCACATCCGCCCGCCGCTCGCTGTTCTCCACCACCGTCCACTGATTCGCCACGATGAAACGGTTCCGCTCCGGCCGCCGAAAGTCCGCCACATACGCCAGCCCCGACCGCTCCTCTCCCCCCGCCACATACTTCACCGGCACCCCGTTCTGCAAATAGTCCGTGAAGACCCGGTTCTTCTGCACCAGCGAGCCCGAGTCAAAGGTCTTCAGCCGCGCCATCGCGTCATCCAGCGCCGCCTGCGGCAACCCGGGGTTCAGCTCCAGAAGCGACGCCGCCAACGCCTCCTCATACAAGGGCGAGCGATAATCCCGCTCAACGTCCGGCCCATAAACGTAGGCATAGCCCAACGTCTGGGTGAACAGCTGCAACACGGCGTCTTCGTAGTCGGATTCTGTGTAAGGCATAATATCCCGAGATATGGTGCAGATTTTATCAAACCACCGTAGTTAACCCGATGAACACCTCAAGACTTCTTACGGGCTACGAGTTACGATCCCTGATTTGACTACATCGTTTCGCCAGCTGTCAGGCGGCCCGGCCGGGTTGCCTGTTCTATGTGTAAATATTCTCGTTGTACAAAAACTTCTTAATCTTATTTAGAGAATTATGTATGTCGCAAACGAGCAGGGGAATACCGAGCTCTTCCGAGATGAAGTGGGCATGTTCTCTTTCACAGTTCTGGAAGTCTTGTAAAAATCCGACCTCCCATCGTTGTCCATCTCTCTTGGTCAAACGTTGTGCGATGTCTTGCTCATTATCCGTAAGTAAAATCAATTTCGTCAATTTGAGGCAACGAAAGACCTCAAGTGGTATCTTTTGCAATTGGCTGTTTATATCTTTTAGTACAAAGTGACCATCCAAAAGAAAACGGAAAGACTTCTTTTGTTGGTAACGCACACGCGAGACTAAAAGTGCCTGATTTTGATCAAGATTCTCGACGGCCTTGTCCTTCCGTAAAGTACCTCCGCTCGTTTTGATGAGTTGACTTGCGGTGAAACATTCATATCCAAAAGGGATAAAAATCTTTTCACATAATGAAGATTTACCTACACCATGAATACCGCCGAGGAAAATAGAACTTTGGGACGTCTCCAAAATGGTTCGTTTCTTGAAAAGTTTTACGGCCTCGCATTGAGAAAGATACGAGAATGATTGTGGTGGAACGCCTCCTTTACGAACATCTAAGAGTTGCAACGGGCTCAAGAAACGATAGACACTATTTAATTCAAATGCATACGCTTCGGGGCGACTTCTAAAATAGTCGTTGAAAAAAACTTTTGAAATCCCCGCCCCATGTTTTACTCGCGCCCAAAGTTTCGTTGGCGAAGCGACGAGTACTGACTTAACATTAGCATAGCCTACAATTTTACAAATTGGAGCTGTAACATAGAAGACAATTCGATTTACGGCATTTTTAGGAACGATACGCCGGAACTCGAAAACTTTTTTCCCTGTCTTGATTAACTCCCAATATTTAGGATGAATAGCCAGTAAAATCGTATCAGACATCTCTAAAAAGCCTTTCGTACTGTTCTTCCGTAAGTCGACGAATGGATTGTATCGCACCTTTCACTCCTGCGGCTCTAAGGTCTTGCAGCGTGATTGGAGGAAAAGATTTAACATGGCGAAATAAGATAATCAACGGATTTGCCCGTGCAATCTCCGTTAATTGCGTTTCCGAAAAAACGGTTCTCTTCGCGACAAGCGCTTGTATCCTTCCGGGGGCAGATTCACGTGTGGCACTTTCGACGACCCCGACACATTCAATGGAGCACCTGTCATGTGTGCGATAAAAGAACAGCAAATCGCCAGCCTCGAGTTGATTTGTTTTCGCACAGCATATATATGCCTTTTTTATGCAATTACTCTGCGGAGAATATATTTCAGGTCGATCCTTAAAGAGTCCATCTGCGATGTCGCTGACATCGGAAAAAAGGTCTTCATGAAACCGTGGTAAAATCGGCACGATAAATTTTCTTATCGCACCATCATCTCGATAATGTGGGTAAAACCTTTTTACGTATTCAAGAGGTGTAAGGTCTAAACGTTCCTCACCCTCAACCGTCATTTTTTTTAAGAGAACAAAATCTCGTTTATACTGCCCAACCCCCTGAAACCCAAAATCACTGCATAGTGAAAGAAGTGTCCGCTGTTCTGGTCCGTATGTATGGAGATACACATATTTAATATTTTTCTCTAGGGCATATTGAAATGCACAATAAAGGAGTCTTTCACCATATTTTCTACCCCGCAATTGTTCACCAATCTTAAATGTACATAATTTCAGAGCGTTACCATCAAGAGGGGCACCACCTTCTACAATACTTGGGTGATCCTCCTCTTTAAAAATACAAATTCCGTATACGGTTGACCCCTCACAAAGACACCATGCCTGACGTCTCTCTTTCGCAACTCTATTGTACCAGTCATCAAACCCTGGATACGCTGAACGTAAAGAGTCAAAAAATGGTTGATCGACAGGGAAACGGTAGAGGTAATGTATCCCGATTCCTGCCGGAGGTTTGACTTTTGGCGGCTTAAGTTGTAGAAGAAACGCAATAAACTGCGACAAATTATAAACAACCGATTGAAGTTTTGTGTTACGTGCTTTACGAAGGATTCCTTTGTCATTTGTAACCAAAAAATGGACAGCACCACAATACGATGCATACAATAACTCATTATCGACCTTGTCGTGATTATTATTTTGTTTCCACCCCATTCTCCTTAACGCCTCTTCGGTTAAGGATGGAGGATCTTGCAATAGCGAATAGCCCTTAATTCGAGACAGGACAATCTTGCGTCGACTTTCGTTTGTGTCGCGTTGCAAGTCCTCAAGTTGCGCTGGGTGAACAAAAATCTGACATCTTGTCTCTCCCAAGAGCCTTTTCAACTCCGCAAAGTCAAAAGGCAGTCGCTTAGAACTATCCTCCAATGGAATAAGAATATTCGTATCCAAAAGAACGGTATAATTCATTGGAACTCCAGCGGTAAAAGATCATCCGAGATTAAGCGCTGCAAAAGCATGTCACGTAGGGCGGAAAGGCGGTAATTCTCCTCATAATTACGAAGTATCGCTTCGTAAAGAGGCTTCACTTTAAGCTCAAAGTTTGCCGCTTCGCTTGGTTTGATGTCTGGGACAAACTCACTCTCGAAGTCTCGGGTAACGATTGCGTCAAAGACGGCCCCATTTGCTTTATGTTTAAGATGGGTTATTACGCGTTGGGCGAGATGATAGACAAAATACTGGCCGTATCCCTCTTGGCCTAGAAGTGCATAGCACGACTGATTCATTGCCATCGGGCGACCTGCAAGCGTAAGTTTTCCTACAGTGCCACGTGCTGTCACGAAAACAGTGTTTGTGGGAAAGAGACAACTATTACAATGGGCGAGGCCATCATCTGTTAGCGACTTTTCGGTTTCAAGCGTATAAACGCCATATACGTCCTTGGGCGTAAAGAACGAGATTTCTCCTTCCCAAAACTCTGCGACGCTTGTCCTAGGGGTACCACCTCCAAGCACTCGCACAAGTGAAACAAATGAGACACTTGGTTTCGCTTCAGCGAACCAAGCGGTGAAAACGGCCTGCGCCTGTCGCTCCAAGTTCGCGTTGATCTTGTTGTTCAGTTCGATCTTGTCATCAAGGGAAGAGAGGATGGCGGCAATCCGCTTTTGTAGTTTCAGTGAGGGAATCTCCACCTCAATATTGGAAAACGTGTCACGAGTAATCGTGTCAAAAACAGATCCATGTGTATTCTTTTTCAGAGCTCCGACATGATATCGCATGAGATAATAAAGGAATACAGGATCGACAACATCCCTTTTCGCTCTTAATCCATAACACGACTGGTTAAAAGCCATTGGGAATGGGATCATTGCCAATTCACCCACCGTTCCCCGGGCAGAGATAATAGTATCGTCTTTACGTAGTAAGTTTGCGGAACTATTGAGAAGTCCAATTTCCGTTATACACTTTTCGGTTGTATACACATATCGTTGGCTATTGGCAAAATCTTTTACAGACAACCATGGTATTGTTCCATTCCAATATTCGGGCTTTGTCGTTTTTGGGGTTCCTCCCCCGATAATATTCATTATCTCAGACAAGTTACACTTCATACCCAATCGCCCCCAGCTGTTCTTTGATTTTGGCCTCCAGTTCGTGCGACTGGGCGAAGAGTTCCGAAAGCTCCGAGGTTAGGCGGTGCATCTTTTCCTCGAAGGGCTCGTCGTCTTCCTCCTGTTCCTCGATGCCCACGTAGCGGCCGGGGGTGAGGATGTAGTCCTGCCGGGCGATGTCTTGGGTGGTGGCGACGGCGCAGAAGCCCTTGACGGGCTCCAAGGTGCCCTCGGCGTAGGCGGCGTAGGTGGCAGCCAAGCATTGGATGTCGGCCTCGGGAAGGTCGCGGAGTTTGCGGGACACCATGGTGCCCATCTTGCGGGCGTCGATGAAGAGGGTTTTGCCCTTCTGCCGCTTGGCCTTGGCGAGGAACCAGAGGGAAACGGGGATTTGGGTGGTGTAGAAGAGCTGGGGCGGCAGGGCCACGATGCACTCCACCAAGTCGGCCTCGATGATGTTTTTGCGGATGTCGCCCTCGCCGCCGCTTTGGGAGGAGAGGGCGCCATTGGCCAGCACCATGCCCATGCGGCCCGTGGGGGCGAGGTGCCAGATCATGTGCTGGAGCCACGCGAAGTTGGCGTTGCCCGCGGGGGGCGTGCCGTAGGCCCAGCGCACATCGTCAAGGAGTTTGTCTTGCCCCCAGTTGGAGAGGTTGAAGGGGGGATTGGCCAGGATGAAGTCCGCCTTCAGCCGGGGGTGGCAATCGTTGAAGAAGGTGTCGGCGTTATACTTGCCCAGGTCGGCCTCGATGCCGCGGATGGCGAGGTTCATTTGGGCGAGCTTCCAGGTGGTGGGGTTGGAATCCTGCCCGAAGACGGAGATCCTGTTGATGTTGCCGCCGTGGTTTTGGATGAACTTGGCCGACTGCACGAACATGCCGCCGCTGCCGCAGCAGGGGTCGTACACGCGGCCATTGTAGGGCTGGAGGATCTCCACCAACGTGCGCACCACGCAGGCGGGCGTGTAGAATTCGCCGGCCAGCTTGCCCTCCTGCTCGGCGAAGCGGGAGAGGCAATATTCATAGGTGCGGCCCAGCAGATCCTGGCTGCCGCCATGGGCCGCGAGGCGGATGTTGGTGAACAGATCCACCACCTCGCCCAAGCGGCGTTTGTCGAGCTCGGGGCGGGCGAAGTTCTTGGGGAGGACGTCTTTCAGGCGCCGGTTCTCCCGCTCGATGCTGCGCATGGCCTCGTCGATGACGGCGCCGATCTCCGGCGTGTGGGCCGCCGCGGCGACGACCTGCCAGCGGGCATTCTCGGGCACAAAGAAGATGCCTTCGGCGGTGTATTCGTCCTTGTCCTCCTCGAAGCCGTCGCCCTCCTTCACCAGCGCGGCATGCTTCGCGTCGAAGCGATCCGAGATGTATTTGAGAAAAATGAGGCCGAGGACGACCGATTTGTACTCCGAGGCGTCGAGATTGCCCCGCAGCACACAGGCCGCCTCCCAAATCCGCTTCTCAAAATCGCTCGTTCCGGTGTTCGCTTCCGCCATGACAAAAGACCTTCCCGCTTCCTGCCGGCCATCCCGCGCAGACTGTCCTCACCCCCAAGGGAGCCAAGCGCGAACGCCGCGCCCTCCGCCGCCGGGTGACCCCCACAGTATAGCATAACCGCCCAAAGCCACGCGGGGACGTTCCGAAGCGGCGAACGGATGGCCTCACCGCGCCGTGCTTTTTCCTTGCGAAATCCTCAGGGAAGCGGTATGCTATGCGCAGAAAGATTGCGTTATGGTTTTGCGGAAACATCTTCTTCTCCTTGCTGGTGCACTGAGCGTGGCTTGGTGCGCCCGTGCAGCGACGGGTTGGCTGACGCCAAGCCACACCATCGACGCACCCTACGGCTTCACCCCCGGAGAGGCGCTGACGTTGCCCAACAATGCGGGATGGTCGGTCTTCAACCCCTCCTCCTTGGCCGCCGAAGCGCAGGCGCCCTATGCGGCGACGACGGCGGACTCCCAACCGGACTACACGCCGGGAACCCTTTTCTTCGATCCCCCCACGGAATTGCAGGAAGACGAGCAGGCCTATCTCACGCTCGGCATCCGCGCGTCCGATGACGGAAGCGAAGGCATTAGGATGGTGCCGGATCAGACCAAGGGCCGTTTGCGCACAGATCGCGTCTATGCCACCGTCCGCTTCATCCCCTCCGACGCCACGCCGGATGTGGACGCGCTCAAGCGGATGTATCCCTCTTACGAGGCAAGTCAGCCCACCGCAGGGGAGCCGGTGCCCACCGCGGCGAAACTGGGGCTTTGCGTCCTTCAGGATGGCCACTTCTATGTGTCGCGCGTGCGCGGTTCGGGCGATGACGGCGGCACGGGCCGTCCCGAGAACTTCGTCTACGAGTTCTGCCAGACCAAGATCCTTTACGAAGACCCGCCCGAGAATGCCACGGACGAAGAGAAGAAGCTGTACGTAGGCAAGGGGGATGTGACCCTCTGCTTGGAGTTCCGCTCCTTCCAGCTTCCCCCCGCCGAAGAAGGCGGTATGGCCGGGCCGGTGACGCGGGCCTTCCGCATCCTCATCAAGCCCGCCAATGCCGGGGACGAGGCATACGTCAGCCTCACCGCGGGGCGCGGTTATGCTTGGGCCGAGCAGATGACCGAGAACGGCGAGAACTATGCCTTCGACTGGTCATCCTTGGAGGCGAGCGACGCCAGCGAGTGGCTCTACGCCTTCGACAGCGCCGTGGTGCTCTCGGAAGATGGCCTCGCCACCTACGACGACACTACGCTCAACACCCTCTCCGAGATGGGTTTCTCCGCCTCGGAGGGCGGCTTGCTCAATGCGTGGCTGGGCGTGGACATCTCCCTCCAAACCACGACCGACCTTGCCAACCGGGGCCTGGACGCGGGGCAATTCACCCCCTACCTCAGCGCGGGGATCAACTCCCAAAGCTTCGCGGCCTACTCCGATTGGGCGACGACTTATGGCGTGACCCTTTCCGACTATCTCACCACCTCCGCTCGGGCCCGTTCCGCGGCCGCCTCCGGCAATGGCGAACAAGCCTTTGATGCCTTCCTGCTCTACATGGACCCCGCGTCCACGGTCGTGCGCCGCCTCGTGGTTTCGGGCATCGTTCCGGAAGGGGAGACCGTGACCCTGACCCTCCGTGGGCCCGAGGGCGGCAACCTTTCCGCCGCGCTCAACAAGGGCATCTCCAAAGTCCGCCTCCGCCGCGCCGCCACGCTTGATGGCCTCGCCTCCGCGGCTCCGGAATACTATGCCCAGCCACACCTCGACGCCGCGGGGAACGTGACCTTGGTGTTGCCCCGCGAGAAGGACGGCGAGGAGCGCCCCTTCATCAAGGCCGAGCTGGTCTCCACCTTCGAAGACCAAGCGCCGTGACCTGAACGCCCTTTGACGCATGAGGCCCTCCCGCGCGGGAGGGCCTTTCGTTTGTCCCCCTGCGGTTGATTGTGCGCACCCCAAAGAACCTTCCAGTGCCCCCTTTCCTTTCCCAAAGGGATGTGTGATACTGAGGGCATGAAAGCGCTTCTCCTCCTGATGGCAGCCGGTGTGGCATGGGCGCTCCATGCCGAGAGCAAGATTTGGAATCGTGGGTGGGAGTTCCGCCGAGGCGACATGCGGACGTGGCAAGCGTGCCATCTTCCGCACTCCTTCAGCGCTCCCTATTTCTTGGGCCCCGATTTCTATGTGGGCGATGGATGGTACCGCAAACGCCTCCGCCCGGAAGAGACCCAATGCGAAAACCTCTTTCTCGACTTTGAGGGGGCCTTCCAGTTCACCGACGTTTGGCTCGATGGCGTCCGCGTGGGCGGCCATCGGAGCGGTTACACCGGCTTTCGCGTGGATCTCACGCCCGCGTTGCGGCGGGGGCAGGCCCAAGAGGTGCTCGTCCGCGTCTCCAACGCCTGGGACGCCCGCACCGCGCCCCGCGCCGGCGAACACATCTTCACGGGCGGCATCAATCGCGACGTCCGCCTTGTCTCGGAAGGCCCGGTTCACCTCGCCTACCAAAGCCTCACCGTCACCACGCCGGACGTGTCCCGCGAAAAAGCGACCGTGCAAGCCACGGTGACCGTGCGCAACACCTCCGCGGAGCTGCGCACGGTCGCGTGCGACCTCACCTTGGGCGCCCCCACCCTTCGCGGGCAACCCGTCACCGCCGCCGAAGGCATGCCGTCGTCGGCCACGGTCCGCGTCGCCCTCCCCCCAAAGGGCGAGCGGCAAATCACCCATCGGTTCACGGTGACGGCGCCGCGGTTGTGGTCACCCGAGACGTCGCATCTCTACCCGCTCACCGTCGTTGCCGAGGGTTCCGAAGCCCGGGCGGAGGTCGGCCTCCGCTGGTTCACGTTCACCAAGGAGCGCGGCTTCTTCCTCAATGGCGAACACCTCTTCCTCCTTGGCGCCAATGTCCACCAGGACACCGCCGGCTGGGGTGACGGCGTCACCAACGCCTCCCACGCCCGCGATGTGCGCCTGATGAAGGAAGCCGGCTTCAACTTCATCCGCGGCTCCCATTATCCGCACGACCCCGCCTTCCTGACCGCCTGCGACCGCGAAGGAATGCTCTTTTGGAGCGAGGGCGGCGTGTGGGGCATGGGCGGTTGCCGCGCCGAAGACACCCGCTGGAACGCCTCCGCCGTGCCCCACCTGCCCGAAGACCGCCCCGCCTTCGCCGACTCCGCGGAAACGTTGGTGCGCGAGATGGTGCGCGATGCCCGAAACCACCCTTGCGTCATCGCGTGGAGCGTCTGCAATGAGCCCTTCTTCCTGGCTGGGGGCAATGGCGTCCAAGAGGCGTCCAAAGCCCTTGTCCGCCGTCTGCTGGCCGTCGTGCGCGAGGAAGACCCCACCCGTCCGGCCGCGGTCGGCGGCGCCCAACGCGGCGGATTTGACGCCCTCGGCGCGGAGGTCATCGGATACAACGGCGACGGCGCGCGCCTCTATCGCGATCCGCCCGGGCCAAGCCTTGTGGCGGAATATGGCTCCGTCATCACCCGCCGCCCGGGCGCCTACGCCCCGGGCTGGGGGGAATTCGCGAACGACCGCCCCGCGTGGCGCTCCGGGGCGGCCGTCTGGTGCGGTTTTGACCACGGCAGCATTTGGGAAAGCGGCTCGCGGATGGGCATTGTCGATTACTTCCGCCTGCCCAAGCGCGCGTGGTTCTGGTATCGCAACGCCCTGCGCGGCCTCCCCCCGCCCGAATGGCCGCGGAAGGCCAAGGCCGAGGCGCTCCGCCTCGAGGCCGAGAAAACCGTCCTCTCCGCCTGCGACGGCACGGACGACACGCTTCTGACCCTCCGCCTCACCGACGCAAAGGGCGCCACGGTGGATGACGTCCGCCCCGTGACCCTCACCGTCGCCGAAGGCCCCGGCGAATTCCCGACGGGCCGCACCATCACCTTCGTGCCCGGCTCCGACATCGACCTCATCGAGGGACAGGCCGCCATCGTTTTCCGTTCCCACTTCGCGGGCGAAGCCCGGCTCGTGGCGACGGCCGAAGGATTGCCCCCCGCCGAGCTGCGCATCGTGACCCAAAAGGGCCCCTGCACCGACCCGGACGCCGATTTCGTGCCTAGCGTGAGCCGTCAGACGCCCGACCGCCCCTATGCCGGCCGCTACGTCGCCCCCAAGAAGCCGCTGGCCGCCGCGGATCTCGCCCCCAATCGCCCCTGCCGGGCCTCCACCAACACCGCCGACGCCCCCAAGGCCAACGACGGCGACCCCGCCACCCTTTGGCGTCCCGCCGCGGACGACCCCGCCCCCGCATGGACGCTCGACCTCGAGTTCCGCTTCCCCCTTCGCCGCGCGCAACTCAACGCCGAAGGCTCCCCCACCCTTGAAGTCTCCCCCGACGGCTCCGCCTTCCAACCCGTGCCGCGCGACCCCGACGGAGCCTGGCGCTTCCCCAAAGCACCCATGCGCTACGTGCGCGTGCGCTTCCCCTCCGCCAGCGGCGCCCTCCTGCGCGACATCGCCCTCTTCAGCGAATGACAACGCCCACGGGGCCCATAAACGGGATGCCGTGCATCTCGGGGTGAGATGCACGGCATCCGGAGGAGAGATACGGCGTGGCGCGAAGGCGGGCTCAGAGCACGGCGGCGAAGGGATCGCCGAGGGCGGTGAGGCGGGCTTTGAGGGCGGCGCGCTCAGACGCCACGATGTCGGGCCGTTCGGCGGCGAGGTCGTGGCGTTCGTAGGGATCTTCCTTGAGGTCGAAGAGGGCGGCGCTGAGCGTCTGTTTCTCGTTGTCGTAGGCGAACACGCTCTTGTAGCGAGTGCCACGAAGGCCGCGACGGCCTGCGGGGAGGCCCTTCGGGAAGGGGCCGGCGGGGATGGGTGAGGTGGGGATGGCGTCGCCCACGGCGGCCTTCCAAAGGTGGAAATAGATCCGAGGCTCCGTGAGATCGGACGCCGCCTCGCCGAGCAGGTAGGGCGCAAGGTCACGCCCGACCATGTGCTCGGGAATGGGTTGCCCGAGAAGGCCCAAAATGGTTGGGGCGAGGTCAAAGGCGTCCACCAGCCCCTTATCGTAACCGGGGGCGATTTTCCCCGGCCAGCGGATGATGTAGGGGATGCGCATGGATTCCTCGTAGGGATTGTTTTTGGCGAGGAGTCCGTGGGCGCCGAGGCAACACCCGTGGTCGGAGCAGAAGATCACCACGGTATCCTCCGCGTGGCCTGTCTCCTCCAGCGCGTCCAAAATACGGCCGAACTGTTCGTCCACACCCTCCACGGCGGCGAGATAATAGGGAATCGCGTGGCGGAAGTGTTTGCCCATGGGCGTTTCGGCGGATGGGTAGACTCCTTTGGCAAGGCTCTCCGGCGGGCGGTCTTTGTAACGCTTGAGGTAACGCTTGGGAACGAGTTCGTAGCCGGTGTGGGGCGGGTTCATGGAGACGACCATGGCGAAGGGGCCCTTCGCCTCCCGAAGATAGGCGATGGCCTTGTCGGCCTCATGCTCCGGCCCCCATTGCTCCACATACTTGAAGCCGTCACGCGGGGCGTTCGTCTCCCAATACATCGGGCGCAGGTGGTAATCATAAGTGCCGTAAGCGTACCACCGGTTGAAGCCATGGCGGCGATCCGGCGGGCACCATTCGTTCCATTTCTTTTCGCCTCGGTTGTTGGCGGAGGGAATCCACGGGCGATGGGGGGCGTCCAAATGCCACTTGCCGATGTAGCACAGATCATAGCCCGCGCGGGAAAGAATGTCCGACCAGCAGTCGATATCCGCCCGAAGTTCGGGGCCAACGGCCTTTTCGGTGGAGACGCAATTCCCCGTCACGCCGCTCACCCACGGCAGGGCGCCGGACATCAGGATGGCGCGGAAGGGGCTGCACACGGGGTAGTTGCTCACGCCTTGCGTAAAGGCGCGGGACTCCTTGGCAAAGGCATCCAAACGCGGCGTATGGGCGGCGTCGCACCCCATGAAGCCCATGGATTGCGCCCGCATCTGGTCGGGAAAGACCAAGACAAGATTGGGCGGACGCTTGCCCCCGGCGGCCCCGAGGCATCCGGCACAGGCACTGAGGCCGCAGACGGAAAGGAAGGTTCGGCGTGTGATTCGGCTCATGGGGGACTCCTGGTTCATTGCCAACGATCAGCGGGGAAACGAGGATTGCTGAAGCACGCAAGTGCGCGGGAACGAACCGGCGGGCGCACGCGCACCCGAGCGTGCGCCCGCCCACAAAGGGGATGTTCCTTTTCCAAAGAGACGAACGCCGGCCCATACAATCTCGCTTCTCCCAAAAGTAAACCACATCCCAGCAAAAAAAGCGATTCGCTTTGCCGCCCAAGCCCCATCTGGCAAACGCCCACGCCACAAAAAAACAAACCCCATGCGAGAGCATGGGGTTTGCAAGATGGAGGCGCGAATCGGAGTCGAACCGGTCTAAAAGGATTTGCAGTCCTCTGCCTAGCCGCTTGGCTATCGCGCCTTTGTTGTGGGTGGTAGGATATCACAAACCGCCAAGGGGAGCAAGCCTTTTTTCACGGAAGCCGAAGGAAGCACGTTGTGCGCCCCCGTAACTTGCCGAAGAGGGGCTGCGTTTGCTATGATTTGGGCGTTTTCCCTTTTTGGGGGTGACCAGGTCTCGACAGGGCATGTCGGAACTTCGGTTGCGTGCCGGGGATGATCGTTGGCCCCGTAAAACATCGATCAAAACCTAACTGCGAACGATAACTTCGCCTACGCGGCCTAACGAAACGGCCCGTCGCTGAAGCCCCGATGTCTGCTGAGGGTGGAAGCGTCGACTAGCAGACCCCGCCGTGGACCGTGCCTTCGGGAACACGTGCCTGTACCTTCATGAGGGTAAGCGCCCGGCCAAGCCTGCCGATCGGCCTGCCGGACGCGAGACAATAGACCGGCTACGCACGTAGACATCGCTGTGAAGCTGTCTTGGACGCGGGTTCAACTCCCGCCACCTCCACCAATCCGGACGCGCCCTTGCAAGCCAAGGGCGCGTTTTTTGTTTCCCGCCGCGTCGCCGACCAAGCCGCCGGGCGATTGGGCCCATCCGCCGCCCCATGCTTTCTAAAGTATCCACCCCCTCGCAACCTCGTTTTCTTGATTGACCCGGAAACGGGCTTCCCTTACCATGGCGCCTAGGTTGTCCGTTGAGTGACGGAAGGGCCTGACGATCTGCATTTGAATGAGACTGGAGTGTAAACCCATGAGTTTTTCCTCTACCCGTCGAGGTTTTCTGAAACTTTCCGGGATGGTGGGCGCCGCCTCGGTGGTGGCCCCGCTGAGCGCCAAGCTCCCCGAGCGGAAGCATCCGCATGTGGGCGGTCTGGCCTGCAAGCCGTTGGAAACGGTGAAGGTGGGCGTGATTGGCTTGGGCATGCGCGGCCCCGGCGCGGTGTATCGCCTCTCGGCCATCCCCGGCGTGCGCGTGGTGGCGCTTTGCGACCTCTTTGAGAACCGTGTGCAGGGCCCGACCAAGTGGCTCACCGACCGTGGATTCGCGGCGCCGAAGGGCTACTATGGCTCCACCGAGGCGTGGAAGAAGCTGGTGGAAGATCCGGAAGTGAACTTGGTTTACGTCACCAGCTCTTGGCAGATGCACGTGCCGATGGTGAAGTATGCCCTGACCTGCGGCAAGCACGTGGCCTGCGAAGTGCCGATGGTCTTCACCGTCCAGGAATCCTGGGAGATCGTCGAGCTGGCCGAGAAGCAGCGTTGCCACTGCATGTTGCTGGAGAACTGCTGCTACGGCGAGAGTGAGTTGCTGGCGCTGAACATGGTGCGCAACGGCGTGCTCGGAACGTTGGTTCACGGTGAGGGCGCCTACATCCACGATTTGCGCGGCTTGCAGTTCGCCAACCATTCGTACGAGAACTATTGGCGTCTGAAGTGGAACGCCCAGCACACGGGCAATCCCTACCCCACCCACGGCTTGGGCCCCATCTGCCAGTACATGGACATTGGCCGCGGCGACCAGATGCGCGTGCTCACCTGCATGAACTCGGGCGGCTTCGGCTTCCAGGAATACGTGAAGGCCAACAAGGATCGCCTCGAGAAGCTGAAAGCCTCCCTCCCCGAAGAGAAGCGTTATGGCATGACCAACCAGCAGGCGCTCACCGGGCCTTGGGTGCAGGGCGACATGTCCACCGCCATCATCAAGACCGTGAAGGGTCGCACCATCATGGTGCAGCACGACACCACGAGCCCCCGCCCCTACTCCCGCATCAACCTCATCAGCGGCACCAAGGGCATCCTCAAGGATTATCCTTTGCAGGTGGCGCTGGAGCCGAACGCCCACGGCTGGCTGGGGGGTGCGCAGATGAACGAGTTGCGCGCGAAGTACCGTCACCCGCTGTGGCGTGAGTCCGGCGAAATCGCCAAGAAGATGGGCGGCCATGGCGGCATGGACTTCCTCATGGATCTCCGCCTGTGCTACTGCCTCCAGAACGGCCTGCCGCTCGACATCAACGTCTACGAATCCTGCCAGTGGTCGGTGCTCGCCAACCTCCGCCAAGAACGACGGCGCCCCCGTGGAAGTGCCCGACTTCACCCGCGGCGCGTGGCAGGAGCTCAAGCCCTTGGGCATCGAGACGGTGAAGCTGGATCTCGACGCGGACAAGGCCAAGGCTGGCAAGCAGCTCAACGTCTGAGTTCTGCCGCCCCATTCGCCCATGGCGTCCACTCGGGCCCATGGGCGGATATCCCCAGGGGACCCCGGCAGAGACAATGTGTCGCCGGAGGTCCCCTTGTTCTCTGAGCCTTGCAATGTCCAAAATCGCGAAAATAGCCGCAGTATTGACCCGGAAGCGGGGTTCTTCTATTATATGGACAGATTCCCGTCAGGTGACGGGTGAGGCTTCCAGAGCATACTAATAAGACAGGAGGATGACGAATGAGTTTCTTTTCTACCCGCCGTGGTTTTTTGAAGGCTTCGGGAATGGTGGGTGCCGCATCAATGATGGGGGCCGTGGGCTGTAAGGTGCCGGGACGAAAGAACCCGCACGTGGGCGGTTTGGCCTGCAAACCGTTGGAGACGGTGAAGGTGGGCGTGATTGGTTTGGGCATGCGCGGCCCCGGCGCGGTGTATCGCCTCTCCGCCATTCCCGGTGTGCGTGTGGTCGCGCTTTCCGATCTCTTTGAGAGCCGCGTGAAGGGGCCGACCAAGTGGCTCACGGAGCGTGGGTTCGCCGCACCGAAGGGTTATTATGGCTCCACCGACGAATGGAAGAAGTTGGTGGAAGATCCGGAAGTGAATTTGGTCTACGTGGCCAGCCCGTGGCAGATGCACGTGCCGATGGTGAAGTATGCCTTGACCTGCGGCAAGCACGTGGCCTGCGAAGTGCCGATGGTCTTCACCGTGGAGGATTGCTGGGACATCATCGATTTGGCCGAGAAGCAGCGCTGCCATTGCATGTTGCTGGAGAACTGCTGCTATGGCGAAAGCGAGATGCTCGCCCTCAATTTGGTGCGCAACGAGATCCTCGGCACGTTGGTGCACGGCGAGGGCGCCTATATCCACGACTTGCGCGGCTGGAATTTCCGTGAAGGCTCCTACGAGGGCTTTTGGCGTTTGAAGTGGAACACCGAGCACACGGGCAACCCCTACGCCACGCATGGCTTGGGCCCCATCTGCCAGTACATGAACGTGGGCCGCGGCGACCAAATGAAGGTGCTCACGGCCATGAATTCGGGTTGCTTCGGCTTCCCGGAATATGTGAAGGCCCACAAGACCGAAATCGAAACGCTGGCTGAAAAGTCGAAGGGCAACAAGTACGGCATGACCGATCGCCGTGCGTTGCTCGGGCCGTGGGCGCAGGGCGACATGTCCACCGCCCTCATCAAGACCGTGATGGGGCGCACCATCATGGTGCAGCACGACACCACGAGCCCCCGCCCCTACTCCCGCATCAACCTCATCAGCGGCACCAAGGGCATCCTCAAGGATTATCCCCTTCAGATCGCGCTGGATCCGAAGTATCAGGCACCCCATTTGGGTTGGGCGAATCAGACGCAGATGAACGAGATCCTGGCGAAGTATCGTCACCCGCTGTGGCGCGAATCCGGCGAAATCGCCAAGAAGATGGGCGGCCACGGCGGTATGGACTTCCTCATGGATCTCCGCCTGTGCTACTGCCTCCAGAACGGCCTGCCGCTCGACATCAACGTCTACGAATCCTGCCAGTGGTCGGTGCTCGCCACGCGGACAAGGCGCAGGCCGGCCAGCAGCTCAATGTCTGAACCCTGCCGTAACCCTTTTCACTTCAACACCTCATCAGGAGACAACGAACGATGTCCAAGTGCACCTGTTCCGAACTGAAGTTCACCCCACCCTTTGACCCCGGTTTCAAGCCGGCCTTCCTGAAGCTCCGCGCCATCCGCGAAGCGGCCAAGGCCGACCCCGCCGGAACCGTCGTCATCGCCATCGAGCGTGACAATGGCGCCGTGGCCCGCTACGAGCTGCCCTATCCCAAGAAGGCGCTTGACTGCAATGGTTTCCCCCGTTTCGTCGAGCGCCTCGTCAAGTTCATGCTGTGGTCCGCCGGCGGCTACAAGATTTACATTGACGCCCCCGAGGCCGTCGTCGCCAAAATCAAGGCCGATTACACCGAGACCGGTGCGCGCGCCTTCGACTGGGGTTTCTTCAAGACCGTCTACGGCCGCCCCATCGAGATCGTCGAGGTCCCCGCCGCGGAGATCCCCCAGGGCCACGACCTCTCCATCTCCCTCGGCGGCAACATGAACGGCAACCGCATCGGCTTTGACCTCGGCGGTTCCGACTTCAAGCTCACCGCCATGGTCAACGGCGAGAGCGTTTGGCAGAAGGAAATCCCCTGGGATCCCTACAACGCCACCGATGCCGCCTATCACTACGACCGCATCAAGGCCGGCTTCGAGGAAACCCGCGCCCACCTCCCCGGCGGCAAGGTCGATGCCATCGGCGGCTCCTCCGCCGGCGTCATCGTGGACAACGAGCTCCGTCATGCCGGCCTCATCAAGGGCATCAAGGACCCCGAGGAATACCGCAAGGCCCAGCTCCTCTTCAAGCGCCTCAAGGCCGATTACGGCGTGCCGATGGAGGTGGCCAACGATGGCGACGTCTCCGCGCTCGTGGGCCGGCTTGCCCTCAACAAGAAGGGCATCATCGGCTTGGCCATGGGCACCTCCGAAGCCGTCGGCTACATCGACAACTCCGAGAAGGGCGTCCTCACCGGCCGCATCTCCGAGCTGGCCTTCGCCCCTGTGGATCTCAACTGCGAGGCCGCGGCAGACCCGTGGTCGGGGGATATCGGCGTTGGAGCGCTCTACTTCTCCCAGCAGGCCGTGAACAAACTCGGCCTCGCCGCCGGGTTCCCCTTCAAGGAAGAGACCCTCCCTCTGCGCCTCAAGGAAGTGCAGAAGGCCATGGAGGCCGACGACCCCACCGCCGTGAAGATCTACGAAGCCATCGGCATTTACTTGGGCTACACGCTCCCGTGGTACGCCGAGTTCTACGACTACACCTCCCTCATGCTCTTGGGCCGCGTTTCCTCCGGCAAGGGCGGCGATCTGATCCTCAAGACCGCCAAGCAGGTGCTCGCCGCGGAATTCCCCGAGTACAAGATCGACATCTTCATGCCCGATGAGCAGGTGCGCCGCCTCGGCCAGTCCGCCGCCGCCGCCTCGCTTCCCGAGTGCTAACCTCCTCCCCGCGCGCCGTGGGCACCACCCCGGCGCGCGGCCGTTTCCCCTATCTCTTTTTCAGCCCCAAACAACGGAGTCCCGGAATGACGACCGGCTTCTACAACAAATATCTTCTCTTTATTGCCGGCCTTGGCGGTCTGCTTTACGGCATCGACGTCGGCGTCATCGCTGGCGCACTTCCTTACCTCCAAGCCACCACCAACTATAGCCCAGCCCAACTTTCCAGTGTTGTGGCCGCCGTGTTGCTCGGTTCAGTGCTTTCCTCTCTCTTCGCCGGTTCTCTCGCTGAGTGGATGGGGCGTAAATGGCTCATGATCCTTTCGGGCGTTTGCTTTGTACTCAGCGTTCCCGTCATCTGTCTGCCCTCAGGCTTTGCATGGTTGGTGACGGGCCGTATCCTCCAAGGTGCAGCCGCCGGTTTTATCGGCGTGGTGGTGCCGCTCTACCTTGCGGAATGTCTCACCCCGGATAAACGCGGCTTCGGCACGGGGATGTTCCAGTTCATGCTCACCATCGGCCTTGTCTTTGCCGCCCTCGTTGGGCTCGGGTTCTCCATGCATGTGGACGCCGTGAAGGCCGCAGGTGGCAACGTGTTCGGTGCCATGGAATTCGCATGGAAGGCCATTTTCTGGGCGTGTGCGGTGCCCGGCGTCATCTTTACCGCAGGAGCCTTTGCGATCTCCGAATCCCCTCGTTGGCTTTTCGGCAAGGGTAAAAAGGAGCTCGCCCTCGCAGCTCTCACCCGCTCTCGTGGCCCTGAGCAGGCCAAGCTTGAACTCGCCGAAATGGACAAGGCTCCCACCGAGAACACCCCGACCGCCGAGGCCGACAAGCCGAAGGATTCCCTCCTTCAGAAAAAGTATATCGTGCCTTTTGTCCTTGCCGTCATCATCCTCGCCTGCAATCAGGCCACCGGTGTGAACTCCGTGCTCGCTTACATCGTAGACGTGCTCCGCCAAGCCGGTCTCGACGGCGCCATCGCCAACTGGGGCGATCTCGTGGTCAAAATCCTCAACATGGTGATGACCATTTTCGCCATGCTCTTGGTTGACCGTAAAGGTCGTAAGTTCCTGCTCACCATCGGCACGTCCGGCATCATTCTCGGCCTCCTCGGCGTGGCTGTCCTCTTCTTCAACACCGAACGTAAGATGGAGGATTACACCGCCAAACTCACTCCCGCCCTCTCCTCTTACACCAAGGAGATTGAGGAAGTCGTCACCAAGGCCGGCGCCGAAGTGAAAGACGAAAAAGGCAACCTCGTCAAGGAAAAGAACTCGTACGACTTCTATGCGGTTCTCGAGCCCAAAGTCCTCTCCGCTCTCATCGGAAAGAAACTCCCCGCGGAAGGAGCCCAGGTCAAGTTCGTCTATAAGCAAGATGGCGAAATGGGCATGAAGACGGTCGTTATCAAGCCCTTCGTGCCCGTTGAAGCTGCCCCCATCGACCCGCAACTGACGGGTATTGCCGCCGCCAAAGCCAAGGCCGAGGCCCTCAAAGTCGCGACCGAGGCCACCGCCAAGAAGCTGAAGGCATGGACGGCCGACCTCACCGTGAAGGTCGCCGCTCAGCAGCGTGAAGCCAAATGGTGGGACAAGTTGATGAACAAAGTCTTTGGTCGCGAACTCCCCGAAGGGAAGAAAGACTTCACCCTCGAGAGCTTCGAAGTTGGCCCCTTGCCCAGCGCCTCCAACGGCTGGCTGGTGACCTTCTTCTTCGCGCTCTTCATCGCCTCGTTTGCCATCGGCCCCGGAGTATGCGTGTGGTTGGCGCTCTCCGAACTCATGCCCAACCGCATCCGCGCCGTTGGCATGTCCGTGGCTCTGCTCATCAACCAAGGCGTCTCCACCGTCATTGCGGGCACCTTCCTGCCTGTTGTGGCCAATTGGGGATACTCCACGATCTTCTTCTTCTGCGCGGGTTGCACCGTAATCTACTGGATCACGGCTGTCTTCTTCCTGCCTGAGACGAAGGGCCGCACGTTGGAAGAGATTGAGGCCCACTTCGAAGGAAAGAAACGCCTGAGCTAAGACACGTCTCCGCGTGTTTCCGCTTGCCCTAGGTTCTCAAGAACCCGGGGCTTTTGTTTTCTGGGGAAACATGCACCGCTTCCGCTAGGTGCCGACCGAATCTTCACAAATGTGAGTACAGTTGTGTACAACAATGTGGTTTAGGAAGCAGATAGCATTCGAGCCTTTCCCCCTTGGAGGGAAATTTTGCTATCATGGTGGGGTTGAGAGGATTTTGGCAATAACAAGCCACAAACGCAAAGGAAACACAGATGAAACAGGTTTGGACGTTGGCCGCCGCGTTGAGCGTGGCGGGTGCCGTGGTGGCGCAGGAGCCCCAGAAGACCAAAGGGCCGGTGGTCACGGCCCGGGATGATGCGCCCGTTGCGGTCACCGAAGAGGATAAGGGCGAAGGCCGGTGGTACGCCGAATTGGGCGTGGGCGGAGCCCGTCTCCATCGTGCGGCGCGTCCGGCCCCCGGCAGCAATCTGCGCGGTGTTCAGCCCTACGTCATTCTGCGCCTTGGTCACGATTTCGCCGACAGCCCGTGGTCCGCGGAAATCTCGGGAATGTTGGGCCGCACGAACACAAAGGGCGGCAAGGGAAGCAGCTCGCTCTTCGGCGTGGGGGGTGAAGCCCTCTATCATTTCGACCGTTACGCGCGTTTTGACCCCTTCTTGGCCGCGGGTCTTGGCGTCTATGGCGGCGGTCATGGGCCCGTGTGGCAGAACGGCGATGACACGAACCTCTTTGTTCAGGCCGGCGTCGGCGCCAACTGGCATCTGAGCGAAAACCTTTCGTTGCGCGGAGACTTGCGCTATCACGTGGCCTTGGAGCATTCGTATATGGCCTTCACGTCGGCCGACATTGGGCTGACCTACACGTTTGGCGACGGCGAGGAAGCCTCTGCCGAGGTGTTGATGCCCGTGGGCCCGTTGGAACCCGGCGCGCAGGCGTATGACGATGCCTCGAAGCACACGGCCATCCTCAAGGATGTCACGCCCATCGGCTCGGAAGACAAGATGATGCTGGAACTCCGCGTGCAATACGCCAAGGATACCGCCCTCATTGAGCCCTCCAACTATCCTGCGCTTGATGAGCTCACCCGCATCATCCGTGCCGCCATCGCCGCCAACCCCAACGTCTATGTGACGATCGATGGCCACGCGGACCGCCAGCATGGTTCTGACCATGCCTACAACCAGCGCCTTTCCGAGGACCGTGCCAAGAGCGTGCTCACCTACATCTCCGCCAACGGCGTGCCCGCCAACAAGATGAAGGCCGCCGGCCACTCCTTCGACCAGCCCAAGGATCCCGTGGATCTGGACAAGGGAACGCCCTCCAACCGCCGCACCGAAGTGGTGATCCATGGCGTGGACGAGGCGACCCGCGCAAAGATTCGCGCCGGCAAGTAATGGACACAAGCTCCCGGCAAGGCGCTTCGGCGCCTCCGGGGGTTTCTGTTCGTTGCGGAGCGTTCCACAAACCGTCACGACCCCACACTCCGCCAACCGCTATCGCATATGGGCACACTCCAACGTTACATCCTCCGTTCGTTTCTTGTGGCCGCAGGGCTCACGGGATTGGTGCTTACGTTCGTGCTCTCGGTGGGGTTTCTGTTTCAGGTCTTCCAGTTCGTGATGAAGGGGGCGAGTGCGGGGTTGATTCTCCAATATCTCGCCGCCTCGCTCCCGGAAGTGTTGGGGTTCACGGTGCCGTTGGCGCTCATGGTGGCCTCGCTGCTCGTCTTCGGGCGAATGTCCACGGATAGCGAGATCGCTGCGATGAAGGCCTGCGGCGTGAGTTTCCTCACGATCATGCGGGGGCCGCTGATCGTGGGGATTTTGTGTTCGGTGCTGGGGTTTTATCTCCAGAATTACGCGATGCCCCGTGGGCATTATGTGCGCCGAACCATCGCAAACCGTTTGGCGCTTGATGCCGGGGTGCAACTGATTGAGCCCGGGCGTTTCATCAGCGAGATCGACAACGTCACCGTCTTTTGCGACCGCAAAGTGGACATGAAGGACGCGGACGGAAAGGGATACACCGTCCTTTACAATCTGTTGGCGATCGACCGACGGGATGGCTTCCTCCGGGAAATCCAAGCCGACCGCGCCGATATGCGCGCCGAAGGGAGCGACTTGATTTTTACGCTCCATCAGGGCACCGTCTCCCCGCCGGACAAAGGGGTGCAGGGGACGGCCTCCTTTGAGGAATTCGCCTACGTGTGCCAAGATGTCGTTTCACGGTCCCGAAAGTATCTGAAGAAACCCAAGGATTTCGACTTCGGCGAGTTGCTGGCGGCCGAACGGGAGGCGACGCACGGGGATTTGTCGAGCAAAGCCGCGCGGAAGTGGCAATCGCGATTGCGTTTCCTCCTCAACTACCGCGCAGTGTGGGCGCTTTCGGCGTTTTGCTTCGTGCTCGTGGGCGTTCCCTTGGGGTGCCAAAGCCAGCGCAAGGAATCCTCGCGCGGGATGGCGCTCGGCATCGCCATCGGCATCGCGTTTTTCCTCTTCATCATGCTCTCTCAGGCTCTGGCCGACAAACCGGCGGCCTTCGCATGGGTGCTGGTTTGGACGCCAGTGATTCTCTGCGTGGGCGTTGCCTGCCATCTTATTCCCAAACACCAATAAAAGGAGTCCTTCATGGCCATCCATCCGCTTGCGTTCGTCTGTGAAGGTGCCCAGATCCACCCCGAGGCCGAGATTGGTCCTTTTGCGTATGTCGGCCCGAATGCCGTGATTGGCCGGGGCGTCAAGCTCCACCATCACGCCACCGTAGAGGGCCACACCACCCTGGGCGAAGAATGCGAGATCTTCCCGCAGGCCTGCGTCGGCACGAAGACGCAAGATCTGAAATGGCGCCCCGGCAACATCACCTGTGTGGAGGTCGGCCCCCGCACTGTCATCCGCGAATGTGCCACCATCCACCAAGGCACGGCTGACGGTTCCAAAACGGTGATCGGTTCCGATTGCCTGATCATGGCCTATTGCCACGTTGCCCACGGATGCGTGCTGGGTGACCACGTCATCATGTCCAACGGCGTCCAGATCGCCGGCGAATGCGTCATTGAGCACAACGCCGTCATTGGCGGCACCACCGCCATTCTCCAGTTCACCCATGTCGGAGCCTTCGCGATGGTCGGCGGCGGCACTCAGCTCCGCAAGGATGCGCCGCCCTACATGGTGACGATGGGTGTGGAAAACCTCGTGGTGCGCGGCCTCAACTCCGTGGCCATCCGCCGCCATCCCGACGCTTTCAGCCCGGAAGCCTTCGGTGCGCTCAAAGATGCCTATCAATTCCTCTACTCCGAGGGTCTGCCCCGCTCTGCAGCCCTTGAGCGAATTGCCAAGGAATTGCCCCAGTGCCCCGAAATCCGCCACCTGCTGGATTTCTACGCCAATGCCTCCAAGCATGGCGTCGTTTGACGCCACCGCGCCACATCCGCTTCCGCGACCCCGGGACATTTCTCCCGGGGCCTTTGTTTTCGGGGCCAGCGTCATCGCTCCGGACAGAATCCCGCCCCATTTTGATAAAGTAATGGCATGGATTTTGAGCAAAGACTGGCGGAAGCGTTGGCGGCATTGGATGCCCGCGGGTGCCTACGGACCTTACCCAAAGAGGAAGATTCCCGTGGGCTGGTGAATCTTTCGAGCAACGACTACCTCGGCCTGCTGGAGGACGTTTCCCTGCGGGAAGCGTTTTATGCGTCCCTCTCCGGAGCGGATCGGCAGCTCAGCGCCGCCAGTTCGCGCCTGCTCACAGGCAACACCCCCGCCGCGGAAGCCTTGGAGGCCGACCTTGCCGCCGCCTACGGCGCGGAATCGGCGCTTGTCTTCGGCTCCGGTTACCACGCGAACACCGGAATCCTCCCGGCCTTGGCGGGGCCGCGCACATTGGTGCTGGCCGATCGCCTCAGCCATGCGAGCATGATTGACGGCATCCGTGCCTCAGGCTGCAAGTTCTTCCGTTATCGACACAACGACCTCGCACACGCGCGCCAATTGTTGGAACGGATGGCGGCGGACTTTGACGATGTCGTTGTCATGACCGAAAGCGTCTTCTCCATGGACGGAGACCGCACCGACCTCGCGCAGTTCGTGGCCCTCAAACGGGATTTCCCGAACGTCGTGCTCTATTTGGACGAAGCGCACGGCGTCGGCGTCTTCGGAGAGACCGGGCTCGGCTGTGCCCACGCCGCAGGCCTTCATCGCGACATCGACTTGCTCGTGGGAACCCTCGGCAAGGCCCTCTGTTCCACGGGTGCCTACCTCATTTGCTCCCGCGTGGTTCGCGACACGCTGGTGAATCGGATGCGCCCCTTCATCTTCACCACCGCGCTCCCTCCCGTGAACTTGGCCTGGACGCGCCACGTGCTGCACGCGCTCCCCGACATGGGAGAGCGCCGGGCGCGTCTTCGCTCCATGGGGCAACGGCTCAGCGAAGCCATCCGCGCGAAGGGGATTGACTGCCCAAGCGATTCCCAAATCGTGCCCTACGTCATCGGCTCCGCCACAGCCGCCGCGGAGGCCGCCGCGCGCTTCCGCAAAGCCGGTTTCCACGTCTTGCCCATCCGCCCCCCGACCGTGCCGGAAGGCACCGCACGCCTGCGGTTCTCCCTCACGGCAAGCCTCCGCGAAGACGATTTCGCACGATTGCTGGAAGAGGTCGCACGGTGACACCCTCAGGCCCCGAACGCCTTTCCGGAACGGTGGAGAGCGTGGTCTTTCGGAACGAAGAGACCGGCTACACCGTGCTGTCCGTGCGCCCCATTGCGGAAGCGCAGAGCGACACGCGCCGTCACACGGTGGTGGGGAAGTGCGCCACCGTGTGGCCCGGGGAGGAAATCACGGCGGAAGGGCGCTGGGCCGACGATCCGCGCTTTGGCCGGCAATTCCGCGCCGACACGCTCACTTGCGTGGCCCCCACCTCCGTTGAAGGCATCCGCCGTTTCCTTTCCAGCGGGTTGATTCGCGGCATCGGGCCGAAACTTGCCGAGGCCATCGTGGCGCGGTTCGGCTCGGACACCGTCGACATTTTGGACCATCGGCCGGATCGCTTGCGCGAGGTGCCCAAAGTGGGCGCAAAGAAGTGCGCGCAAATCCGGCGCTCGTGGAGTGAACAGCGGCAAAGCCACGAGACGATGATCTACCTCCAATCCCAAGGGATCGGGGCAGGGCAGGCCGCGCGTATCTGGCGGCGTTACGGGCCGGACGCCATCGCCATCGTCAAACGCAATCCCTACCGCCTCGCCGAAGATGTGCGTGGCATCGGCTTTCTCACGGCCGACCAAATCGCCCTGCGCATGGGCATCGCCCGCGATTCCGAGCTCCGTGCCGAGGCCGGCCTGCTCCACTGCCTCAAAACGGCGGCGGAAGACGGCGGCCACGTCTACCTCCGCCAATCCGAGCTCCTTCTCTCCGCCAATGACGCCCTCGGCATCTCCGTGGAACGCCTTTCCGAAGCCCTCACCGCCGACGCCCAGCGCGGCGTGGTGACTTTGGAAGAGGATCGCGTCTATCTCGCTGAGGCCTATGCCGACGAAGTCTCTGTGGCCCACCGTTTGGCCGCCCTCTTGAAGACCCGCGCCACCTTCCGCCCCATCATCGCCGACAAGGCCGTCGCTTGGGCCGAACAACGCATGGGGTTGACCTTGGCCTCCGCGCAATGGCGCGCCCTCGCCATGGCCGTCTCCGAAAAGGTCTCCATCGTCACCGGCGGCCCCGGCGTCGGCAAGACCACCATCATCCGGGCTCTCTGTGAGATCTTCTCCGCCCGCAAACTTCGGTTGTTCCTGGCGGCCCCCACGGGGCGTGCCGCCAAACGGATGAGCGAATCCACAAGCACTCCCGCCACCACGCTCCACCGCCTCCTGCGTTACCAACCGCAGACCGGGGGGTTCTTGTACGGCCTCGACAACCGCCTCCCGGGCGATGTCTTCATCGTGGACGAATGTTCCATGCTGGACGCCTCGCTCACGCGGAAGTTTTTGGAGGCGTTGCCGGATGCGGCCGTGCTCGTGCTTGTGGGCGACACCGACCAGCTCCCCAGCGTCGGGGCGGGAAACGTCTTGGGCGACCTCATCGCCTCGGAAACCGTTCCCTGTGTCCGCCTCAGCGCCATTTTCCGACAGGATGCCTCGGGCTACATCGTGCGCAACGCCCACCACGTCAACGCCGGCGAGACCTTTGAGCTTCCCCCACCCGGCCACGAGAGCGACTTTTACTTCATGGAGGCGATGGACCCCGTGAAGATTCGCGAGATGCTCCTTCGCATGGTCACGCGGCGCATCCCGGCCCGTTTTCGCTTCGACCCGCTGCACGACGTCCAGGTGCTCACCCCCATGCGCCGCGGCGAACTGGGCACGGACCGCCTCAACGAAGAGCTCCAGCGGCAGATGAATCCCACGGGGCCCGAACTCCTTCGGGGTGCCACCGCCTTCCGCGTCCACGACCGCGTGATGCAAATCGCCAACGACTACGACAAAGACGTCTTCAACGGCGATATCGGGTTTGTGCAAGCCGTCGACCCCGAAGACCGCACCCTGCTGGTGGATTTCGACGGCCGCCCCGTGGAATACCGGCAGGACGAGCTCGACGAACTCACCCTCGCCTACGCCACCAGCATTCACAAATCCCAAGGCAGCGAATATCCCGCCGTCGTCATTCTCCTTCACACCCAGCATTTCAAGCTGTTGCGCAAAAACCTGCTTTACACCGCAATCACGCGCGGCAAACGGTTGGTGGTCGTCATCGGCTCCCCCAAGGCGGTTTGGATTGCCCTCCATGCCGAGGCCGACATCCGCCGGCAGACCACGCTCGCCCAGCGGCTGCGCACGTGCATCGCCGCATGGGACGAAACGCACCGTATCCCAACCTGAGAGGCTCCGCATCCCAATGGCCGAGGCTCCGTATGTCGGATTCCTTGGCATCGGATTCCGCCCAGCTGGCAGGGATGGTATAATGGGCGCTTTCCGAAATCGCATGGAGAACGACCGATGATTATCAGCAAACTCGCGCTCACCCTGACCGAAGACGACATCAACTCCGGCCTTGCGGCCGCGTTTGCCAAGATGGCCGAGACGCAGGGCGAAGCCCTCAAGAAGGTGAAAGACCCGAAAGTGGCGCTGAAGGATGGCACCCTCATCTTCAAGTGCAAGGCCTCGATGGGCTTCCTCCCGGTGCCGGTGGAAGCGCAAATCCGCCTCTCGCCCGCACAGGACGGCACGGCGCTGGACATCACGCTGGCGAAGGTGTCGCTGGCCATGATGGGCGGTGACGCGATTGCCGGGCAATTGATGGGGCAACTGGCGACGGCCGTGGCCGGGAAGCCCGGGCTCTCCGTGGCCGGCAACACGCTGACGGTGGCCCTGCGGACGTTGGCCGATCTTCGCGGCATCGTCCTTGGCGGGCGGTTGAACGATATCGCCATCGTCAACGGCACGCTGGCGCTCGACTTCTCGTAACCGTCGGCCCCGGCATGGACACCTTGGATTGGGAGCGCCTGCTCTGCGCGAAGCGTCCCGGCTTGAATGCCGAGGGCGGCGTGGTGTTGCAAACGCGTGCGGAGCAGGCGCCGCGCACCCCGGCGGAGGCCGACGTCCAGCGCGTCGTCTTCTCGGCTCCCTTCCGCCGTCTCGAAGGCAAAACGCAGGTGCACCCCTTCGCGCGGGTGGACTATGTGCACAATCGTTTGACGCATTCGTTGGAGGTGGCGGAGACGGGTGCGGGGCTGGCGCAGGCCGTCATGCGGCGGATGGCCCTTCCTGAGGCATGGCAACGTGCGGCGACGCTTCACGTGCGCGCCGCCTGCTTGGGCCACGACATCGGCAACCCTCCCTATGGGCACACGGGGGAATATGCCATCCGATTTTGGGCGGAACGCCGAATGGACGAGCTGCGCGCGTTGTTGCGTGAGGATGGCGCCTCTTCCGAGAACGCATTGGAAGATCTCCGGAAGTTTGACGGAAACGCCCAAACCTTCCGTCTGCTCGCCAATCCCGCGCCGCGGGACAGCGCTTACTTCCGCCTCACCTGCGCCAGCCTCGGTGCGTTGGTGAAATATCCCTACCGGGCGTGTGACACCGCAAAAGCGAAGTTTTCCTGCTTTGCCTCCGAGGAGCCGTGTTTCGACGCCGTGATGGAGGCATTGGGCCTCCGCGTCGCCCCCGGCGTTTGGGAGCGTCATCCGCTTTCCTACCTCTTGGAAATCGCCGACGATCTCTGCTATTGCGTGACGGACTGCGAGGATGCCGTGACCTTGGGCATCCTCGACGAGGCGACCGTTCGGGAATGGTTCTTGGAGCTTTTCGGGGCCGAGGCCGAACGTGACGCCGCGCGTGCGCTCTCCATCCCACATCTGCGGGCCAAAGTCATCGGGCACTTGATGGAAGGATTCGCCGAGGAGCTCGTCTCCGCCTTCCGTGCCCCCGCGACCCTGCCAAGGCTTGAGGCCACCTCGCCCACCTGGGCACGCCTCAAGAAGCTGAAGAGCAGCTACAGCATCGTCTTCGACGATCAGGCAAAAATCCGCAACGACCTTCAAGCGCAGGTCATCATCGGCCGCACGCTCGACTGCTTTCTCCAAACGCTCCAGCACATCCGCGATCCGGAGCTTTCCTATGGCGACGCGCTGTTCGTGAAGTACACCTTTGGGGAAGACTTTGTGCGGCAACATCGCCATCGCCCCTACGCATGGTGGCTCTATGCCATGCTTGATTTCGTCACAGGCATGACCGACGCCTATCTCCAGCGCTTCGCCCGGATTCTCTGATCCGCCCCGTTCGCGCCCAAGGGGAAGACGCCGTCTTGTGCTATACTGAGACCTTCCGAACAAGGAGGAACGCGCAATGGAATACATCTCCACCCGTGGGCTCGCACCCCGCACCGACAGCCTGCACGCACTGCTTCATGGGCTCGCCCCCGATGGCGGCCTGTATGTGCCGGCCGAGCCGTTGGCGCCGCTGACGCCGGGCGAGGACTTCCGCGCCACGATGGAAGCCTTGCTGGAACGGTTCTTTGGGGAAATCCCGGAGCCCGTCCGCAAAGACGCGGTGGCGAAGTCGCTCGCGCGGTTCCGTGCGCCGGAGGTCGTGCCGCTCAAAGAGGGCGGCGGCGTTTCGTTCCTCGAGCTTTTCCATGGCCCGACGTATGCGTTCAAGGATGTGGCGCTGACCTTGCTGCCGCACTTGATGGCCTATGCGGCCCAAGCCGCCGGCGTGGGCCGTGTGTGCGTGCTCACCGCCACGAGCGGCGACACCGGCAGTGCCGCCATGCAGGGCTTCGCGGACGTCCCGGACACCTCCGTGCTCGTCTTCTATCCCAAAGTCGGCACCTCCGAGATTCAGCGGCGCCAGATGGTGTGCTGTCCCGGTGGCAACGTTTCGGCGTGCGCCATCAAGGGGAACTTCGACGACGCCCAGGCCGCCGTCAAGGCCGCCTTTGCCGATGCGGCGTTGGCGGCTCGGGCCAAAGCGGCCGGATGCCTGCTCTCCTCGGCCAACAGCATCAACATCGGCCGGTTGTTCCCGCAGATTTGCTATTACCTTGACTGCGCCCGCCGGATCGGCGGCCCCTTCGACGTGGTGGTGCCCACGGGGAACTTCGGCAACATTTTGGCCGCGCACTATGCTTGGCAGCTCGGGGCGCCCATTGGCCGCCTTGCCGTCGCCTCCAATGCCAACCGCGTGGTCTGCGACTTCGTTCGCACGGGACGTTATGATGCGCACCGCGAATTCCGCATCACCAATTCGCCCTCAATGGATATCCTTGTCTCCTCCAACGTGGAGCGTCTGCTTTGGCTCCTCACCAAGGGCAACGACGTGGAGGTGCGCACGTGGGAATCCCAGCTCAAAGCCGAGGGCGCCTTCCAAATCGGCGGCTATGCCCTGCACGATCTCAAGGAGCGTTTCGCCGCCGGATGGGCCACGCCCGAAGAGACGGAAACGGCCATCGCCGACCTTTGGCGTGAATCCCGCTATTTGGCCGATCCGCACACCGCAATCGGGTGGAAGGTCGCCCGCGAATTGCCGCCCACCGGCCGCCCGACAGTCGTCGCGGCCACCGCCTCGCCGTGGAAATTCCCCGTGACAATGCTCCGTGCCCTCACCGGGAAGACCGTGGCAGACGAGTTCGCGGCCGCCGGAGAGCTCGCGGCCATCACCGGGCAAATGCCGGCGCTCGCGGATCTGCGTTCGGCCCCGATCCTGCACGAAGCCGTCACCGCACGTGATGCCGTGCCGGAGGCCATCTGCCGAACCTTTGGATTCTGACGAGGGGACATTCCCCGGAGAGACCCGCAGGGCCCCAGCCTTACGGTCCGCCCGGGCCGTGAGGCGTTGTTATGATCCTTCACCTGAGACGCGAAGGCGACCGGCTCTCCCTCTGGGGGGAGTCCTTCGGGCGGCGTGTCTCCGCACAGGAACTGCGCCCGTCGCTCCGATTCCTTTTCGTCGGTTGGCGAGACGTTGTGCTGGAAGGGCGAGGCGTCCTTCAAGTGCTCCGCGGGGTCGCCCGGGGCCAAACCTCCCCTTTGCTGGTCTATGACGCCTCGGTGCGAACTGCGGCGGCGGCATTGACCGTTGTCCTTCGCCTCATCGCGGCAGGACGAGTGGTGCCGACACTTCAAGAAAACGAAGCGCGTTGGCGGCTGACGGTGTTGCCCGAGGAATATGACCCCGCATTGGCGAATGCGTTGGCCGATCTTTGGATGCGCACCTGTGCGAGCACCACGCTCACGCGAGCCCAAGCCGCAAAGGCAAAGTTTTATACCGCCGACGACGCTTGGCTGGCCGCCCTGCGCGCACCCAATGCGCACGTCTCCCCCACAAGTCCCGAGCTGGCCTCCGCCCTAAGCAACTGGGCCGCGCCCCTTTTTGAGGGTGGCCGTGCCGCACTTCCGCTTGTTCCACGCCACACCGAGGAGGGATGGTATTTGGACTATGGGGAGGCAGGCGCTTCCGCCTCAACGGCGGTGTTGCGCCTCCTCGGCCAAGCCATCGCGGTGGCGCCTCTGTTGGCGATGCCCCAACCATGGGACAAGGAAACGTTCGCGCGTTTCCTGCGCGAGGCGGTGCCGGCATTGCGGGCGGCGGCCTTTGTGGTGACGTTGCCATCGGCCTTGGAGGCTTCCGTTCCGGAGGTTCGGGAAACGGCACTGAGCCTCGATGGCGAACACGTGCGCGTGGCCCGAACGGTGTGCCTTGCGGGGACGGAACTCTCCGAGGCGGAGGCGCAAGCCATCCTCGATGCGGGGGAGCCCTTGGCCTTCATCCATGGGGAATGGCGTTATGTGGATTTGGAGGCGCTGCGGCGGGCATTGGAGGCCCTTGGCCCGGCGGAAGTGTCGCGGCACCGCGCGTTGCCCCTGCTGATGGCGGGAGCCCTGCGCATCGCCCCCGATGCTCAGGACGTCCGCGACTTCCTGCGTGAGATGACATCGCCCCCCTCGGGAGACCTCCCGTTGAGAACGGTTCTGCGCCCCTACCAGGCGCAAGGCGTCTGCTGGCTCATGCAAGCCGCCGCGCATGGCCTTGGGGTGTGCCTGGCCGACGACATGGGCCTGGGCAAAACGCTCCAGACCATCGCCTTTCTGCTCTCGCGTCCCGGCCCTGCGTTGGTGGTGGCCCCGCTCACGGTGTTGCCGGTGTGGGAACGCGAATTGGCGCGTTGGGCGCCCAATCTCCATGTGTATCGGCACGACGGCCCCCAGCGTATGCTTGACGCCGGCTTTGCCAAATTGGCACAGGAGGCCGATGTCACGCTCACGGCCTATGGCTACCTTTGGCGGGACTACGTGAGCCTGCGCCGGGTTGACTGGGCCACGTTGGTGCTCGACGAAGCGCAACAGATCAAGAATCCCGGCACGCGGCAATCGCAAGCGGCGCGGTCATTGGGCGCGGAGTTCCGCCTCGCACTCACGGGCACACCCATCGAAAACCGTCTCGACGATCTGTGGAGTCTCTTGGATTTCCTCAATCCCGGATTGTTCGGCCCTCGGAAGGACTTTGCCACGACCTATGCGGACCCCGTCCGACTTCGTCGCGCCGTGTCTCACTTTCTCCTGCGCCGTCTGAAACGCGATCCCGGCATCCTTGCCGAGTTGCCGCCCAAGATCGTGCAGGAGCATTATGCCCCGCTCACGGACTTGCAAGCCGCGGCCTACGACCTCGCGCTGGCGGAATATGCCCGCGACGCGCGGAATCATCCTTCGGGCGAACGCGCCGGTGCTGTGCTGGTGTTGCTCACCCGCCTCAAACAAATCTGCGATGGCCTTATCGAGCCTCCGTCCCTCGCGGACGGACAAAGCCACGAGGAGACGCAACCCGAGCGCGCTGTACCCGTCTCCGGGAAGCTGTTGGTTCTGTTGCCCTTGCTGGATGACATCCTCGCCGGCGGGGAAAGCGTATTGGTGTTCACCCAATTCGTGACGATGGGCGAATGGGTGAAACGTGTCTTGGAAGAGCGTTTGGGGCGACCGGTTCCCTTTGTTCACGGTGGTCTCACGGCGTCCCAGCGAAAAGAAGCCATCGGGAGTTTCTCCGAAGATCCCCGCCCCGGGGTGCTCATCCTTTCGTTGAGAACAGGCGCTTTTGGCCTTACGCTTACCAAAGCCAACCACGTGATCCATCTCGACCGCTGGTGGAATCCGGCCGTTGAGGAGCAAGCCACCGACCGCGTCCACCGTATCGGCCAGCGGCGCACGGTGGTGGTGCATCATCTGCTCTGTCGCGGAACGTTGGAAGACCGCATCGACCGTCTCTTGCGCGAGAAGCGCGACTTGGCCGAACGCATCGTCGCCCCCACCCCGGCGGCGCTCCTCGCCCGTCTGCCATCCGACACGCTGATGGGCCTCCTCCGCCGCGAGGGAACGACCGAACGCCCCCACTGAGCCCGAAGCGACCCTGCCCCGCCATGGGCCAAAACCACGCGCCACTCACACCATCCCGGCGGCCTGCAACAACGCCTTATACCTGCCGCCTCGCGCCACCAGTTCCTCGTGCGTTCCCTGCTCGACGATGCGCCCCGCCTCAAGATAGCAGATGAGCGTGGCATGGCGGATGGTGGTGAGCCGATGCGCGATAATGAGGGTGGTGCGCCCCTTGGAAAGACGCCCCAAGGCCTCCTGCACCGCCGCCTCGGCGAAGGTATCCAGCGCACTGGTGGCCTCATCAAGAATCAAAATGGACGGGTTCTTCAAGAACACGCGCGCAATGGCGATGCGCTGGGCTTGACCGCCCGAAAGCATCAAGCCATGCTCACCCACAGGCGTGGCCAACCCCTCCGGCAATCCGCGGACGAAATCCGCGAGATTCGCCAGCGCCAGCGCCTCAAAGAGTTCCTCGTCGGAAGCCCCTGGCCGCCCCAACTGGAGATTGTCGCGGATGGTGCCATCAAACAGGAACGGGCGCTGAGCCACGATGCCGATCGCCTCACGCAACGAACGCTTGGGGATATCGGCCGTGTCGCGCCCATCCAGCAGAATGTGCCCCTCGGTTGGCTCATAAAATCGGGGAATCAGCGCGGCAATCGTGCTCTTCCCTGCCCCGCTGGGGCCCACCAAGGCACAGACGCTCCCCGCCGGGAGGTCAAGCGAAGGGAGGTCAAGCACATCGCGCGTCGTCCCCGGATAGCGGAAACGGAGACCGCGGAAAGCCAAAGCGCCGTGCACCTCTCCCAAAGGCTCCCCATCGGCGGCGGGATCGGCCTCGGGCGGCTGAGAGACGAATTCCCGGAAGCGGCAATAGCCCACGAGCCCCTGTTGATACATATCCAGCCCATTGACAATGCGTCGCATGGGCGTGGTGACGTAGCGCGAGTACATGAAAAACGCGAAGACCTGCGGCAAGGTGGCGGCGTCATTGACCACCATCCATGCGCCCAAGGCAATGTACATCAGCGAATAGCCCTCCAACAGCATCTGCGTGCCGGCAAACAAGGGCGCATACAGCACATAAACCTTCTCGAAGGAACGGCGGAAACGGGAATTGACCCGGCGGAAGGCCTGACGTTCGCGGCGCTCGCGGACAAAACTCTTGATCTCGCGAATCCCCTGCACCACATTCTCCACATGCGAGGCAAGGGTGGAGACCTCCTGGCGATTCTCGCGCCACACCCGATGGATGCGCTTTTGGAAGGCCCCCGCGAACACAAGGATGAACGGCACCGGCAGCAAGGTGAAAAGCGCCAACGTCGGATTCACCCAAAACATCACCGCAAAGGCCCCCGTCAGCATCAACGTCACTTCCGAGAGATCTTCCAACAGGTGATGGGCCGTTTCACCCACCAACATCAGGTCAGACGTGATGCGGCTGAGCACCTCGCCCGTCTTGGTGCGATCGAAAAACGCGAACGGCAACCGCTGGATATGGTCGAAGAAGGCCGTCCGCATCGCCGCCTCCACCCGAATCCCCAGCCAGTGCCCGAAAAGAATGTAGCACCACTCCAGCCCCGCGGCCACCACCGTCAGCCCCGCAAACGCCAGCGCCGCCCACCCCGTCGCGCGAAGGTTCCCCTCGGGAAGGTAGACTTGAAAGACCCGAAGCGCCGTAAACGGAATCGCCACCTGCACCGCCGCGTGCAGCGCAATCGCCGAAAGATCAAGCGCCAACAATCCCCTCTGGGCGCGATAATAACCGCACAGCGTGCGGAAGCCGGAAAACAACGCAGACATGGCAAGACCCGAAAGCGCCGCCTCACTCCGCGGCGGGGAGGGCGACCGCCTCGGCCTCAGGCGGAAGCGTCGCTTCCTTCGGCTCGGCCGCCGGGGTTTCGGCAGGAAGATCGGGGAGATCCGCCTCGAGGGCCTGAAGCGCCTCCACGAGCACCTTGGCCAACTGACGGGAGACGCGCGGGAGCGCATCCGTCACACCGGTCTGATAATCGTTGCGGGTCATCATGGTGTCGGTGGCGGAGAAGGTCTTGCCGTTGATCAGCGTTTCGCCCGTCACCGCATCGAACACATAGAGCCGCACCTTCAGCGTCAAGCGATACTCGTCCGGCACGATGATGTTGTTGCGGTCGTAACTGACGGCGTCGCTGCTCGGGCTGCTCATGATGCCCTGCACGCGAAGTCGCGCCGTTGCGTAATCGGTCGGCCGGAACGTTCCATCCTCGATCAGCGCATCCAAAAACTGTTGCGTGGCGATGGCGCCCACCTTCGGATATTCCGAGCGGTTCTCAAACGCCGCGACATGGACACTCCGCAACGCTTCCGGCACGGAGGAGCCGCGCGTGTATCCCTTGCACCCCGCAAAGAGCGCAAGGATGGCGAAGACAGAAACGAACGAGGCAACGGCGGACAACGGCTTCATTTTGACTCCTTGGGGGCTGTGCCGGGTTCGGCGGCGGGCGTGTTCCGGGCCAACGAAAGCTCAGCAAGGCGGGCCCGAACGGCCGGAGCCTGCGGGGCATCCGGGAACTCACGCAAGAAGGCCTGATAGGCCAACTGGGCGGCTTCGGCGGAATAGGCCGCGGGATTGTCGTAAAACACTGCCTGAGCATACGATTTGGCCCGGCGCATCTCGTAGATTTCCCGCCGCCAAGTATCGAACAGCGCCACATCGGGGTGTCCCGGACGGAACGTGCGGGCCCCAGCAATCAATCCTTCCAAATGCCGCAAGCGGCCCACGTCATTGGCCCACGTGTTCGCCTGATTGCGGCACGCCTGGCAATAGGCACGCACCGCCTCATCGGTTTTCGCGCAGTTGGGCCAGTCCACCAAAATACGGTCGCACACGGTGATGGCGCTGGCATATTCCCCTTGCTGGGCATACAACAGTGCAATGCGCAACAACAACTCCGGCACGCGCGGCCAACGCGGGGCGAAGTGGATGATCCGCTCGTAATTCTCACGCAAGGCCTTGCGCGAGGTTGTGCTAAAGGTGCGCCCCTGCTCCCGCGCCGTCAAAAGGTCGGCCTGCGCCACCGCGTCCTTCAACACCGGCTCCAGCACAAAACGTCCATTGAAGTGCGCCAACAGGTAAATATCCGCATCGTAGGCCTTTTGGGCCTCCCCCAGCGACGACCAAATCCGCGCCAAGGCCAATTGCGCCGTGAGGGCCTCCGGCGTGGCGTGCCACTCATGCACCAAATCGTCATAGGCCTCCGCGGCCTTCTCGGGTTTCCCCTCGCGCTCCAGCGCGGCGGCATAGGCCAACTGCTCGGCGGGGGTGTCCTTCTTCGGGCTGTGCCACAACCACGAAGGCTCCTTGAGCTCCACCTCCATCGGGTCCTCAATGAAGCGCAATTCCGCGGGGGTCTTCCCCATCCGGGAATAATCTTGATACTGCGCCTGCGCCAATACCGCGCAGAACGCCGCCGACACCGCAAGGACCGCTCTGAAGTTCATGCGCCGCATTATAGCAAAGCCCCCGGGGAAATTCCGTGACCTGCACCGGAGGCCACACAAAGACGCCCCGTACCTCGCATGGAGATACGGAGCGTCTCGGCCTCGAATGCCCTGCACCGTCAGATGGCGCAGACGAAGGCCCGAACCAGGGCGGCCATGCGGGGCTTGGCGGCCGCGCTTTCGGCAAGCACCTCCTCATGGCTGAGGGGCGTTCCGCCAAGCCCTGCGGCAAGGTTGGTGATACAACTGAGGGCCGCCACCCGCATTCCGCAAGCATGGGCCAACACCGCCTCCGGCACCGTGCTCATGCCCACGGCATCGCCGCCCAGCGCACGAAGGGCGCGCACCTCGGTGGGCGTTTCGTACGAGGGGCCAACCGAGAAGGCGTACACCCCGCGGCGGACGCGCTCCCCGCCCAAACGGAGAAGCGTCTCCGCAAGTTGTGGATCGTAGACATGCGTCATGTCGGGGAAACGCGGGCCCCATTCGGGGCGGTGTGGGCCACGCAGGGGATTCACCCCGGAAAGATTGAGATGATCCTCCACCACCATCAAGTCTCCGGGGAGAAACGCCGGATTCAACCCTCCGGCGGCGTTGGTCAAGAGCACCGTCCGCACGCCAAGGCACCGGAGAAGCTCGACGGGATAGACCACCTGCTCCAGCCCACAACCTTCGTAATAGTGGCGGCGGCCACTGAAAGCGACCACCCGCCGCCCACCCAGCATCATGAGCAACAGTTCCCCGTGGTGTCCTTCCACCGTGCTGGCGCCGTATCCCGCGAGTTCGGCATAGGGCACGCGCGCCAACACCGCCTCCGGATTGAGGACATCCCCCCAGCCCGAACCCAACACCAGCCCACAATCCGGCAGGACTTCCCGAAAGATGGTGGGGAGCGCATCCGCAACGGCTTCCAACATTATGCCGCCTCCTTCTGCTCTGGCGCTTGGGCAGGCTCCGGGGTGGACTCTTGCTCAGGCTCTGCGGCGGCCGGAATCTCCTCCGCCGCCTTTTCTTTCGCCTTCTGTTCCGGCTCCGCGGGTTTCTCCGCCGGGGCGGGGGTGGCCTCCCGCGCAGGGGTGGCGGCCGCGGGCGCGACCGGCGGACGATACTCCTTAAGCGAACGCACGATGGCAACGGGCGTGCCGGGACGGATCAACTCAAAGAGCTTTTCGGCGTTCCAGTTCGTCAGGCGGAAGCATCCGCGCGATTCGGGGCGGCCCACGGTGTTCGGGCGCGGCGTTCCATGAATGCCGTAGCCCGGGAGCGAAAGCCCAATCCAGCGGCTTCCCACGGGGTTGCGCGGCCCCGCAGGAACCACCATCTTGCCCACGCTGGGGTCCTGCCCATAATTCGCGGGGTCATAGGTGTAGTTCGGCGCGGGGGCCATGTTCTTGACCGTCACCTCGCCGGTTTTGGGGAGATGAGCCTTGTTGCGGGCGATGGAACACGGGAAGCGCAACCGCATCACCCCCTGCGCGTCGAACCCTGCCAACACGCAATCCTCAAGGGCGATGACAATGGTTGCGGGGCGCTCCAGCGCAGCCATGCGCACGTTGGGCACCATGAGCACCGTTCCCACCGCCAAATCCTCCGGCCAATTGATGATGGCGGGATTGAGACGGCGCAACGTACGCTCAGAGGTGTGGAATCGTTCGGCCAGGCACGCCCCGAGCGTCTCGTATCCCATCAGCGAAAGGCGGGCCCGCTCCGCCCACGTGGGCGGCATGGGGCCGGTGACAAGGGCGACATCCGCCTCCGTGACCGTGTAGCGGATGAGCGGCTCGGGCATTTCGGCGATGCGGCCATAGAGCGCCACATCCACCCATTGCGTCGGGCGCAACCCTTCGGAACGCTGCCAAGCGCGCATCGCCTCACGGGAGGCCTGCCCCCAAACGCCGTCAATCACGCCTCCGGAGAAATTGTGGCGATCCAAAAAGATCTGCAACATCAACACTTCAAGGTCATATGCCTTCGGTGGGGCCGTCACGTGGCCGCAATTCGGAACCGGATCGGTCATCGGCTCCTCTTCCACGGATTCCGCCACCGGCGTCTCCGGATCGTCGACAGGCGTTTCCTCCGCCGCCGGGGCCGGTTCGACCACTTCCTCAATGACCACCCGGAAGGGTGCCTCCTCTTGGGGAGGCATCGGCACAGGCTCGGTGGCCCAAAGGCACAAAGGCATCAGCAACATCGGTAGGCAACGCTTCATCATGATCGGATTCCTTTTGGGCGCATTATAGCAAAGGCGCTTCCGAACCCTGCGGAAGGAGCAAATGGATTAGGTGGGACTAAGAAAAGGCTTGACCTGGGCAATTGTATTTGATACAGTTCTGTCATTTTCTCGGTCGGTTTAGCGGGCTTCCGCGGAGGCCGGGATATCACCGCAAACGAGGAGCACCTCATGTTCCAGTACCCTGCGTTTAAGTCCGGCAAATGGCAGGACAGTATCGATGTCCGTGACTTCATCCAGACCAACTACACGCCCTACGAAGGCGATGCCTCCTTCTTGGTGGGGCCCACCGAGCGCACGAAAAAGGTGAACGCCGAATATGAGCGCCTCCATAAGGAGGAGTTCGACAAGGGCGGCGTGCTCGATGTGGATGTGGAGAACGCCTCCAGCTTGCTCAATCACAAGCCCGGCTACCTTGACAAGGAAAATGAGCTGATCGTCGGCCTTCAGACCGACGCGCCGCTCAAGCGCTCCGTGAACCCCTTCGGCGGCATGCGCATGGCCGAACAGGCCGCTGAAGCCTATGGTTACCATCTGAGCGAGAAGCTGAAGACGCAGTTCACTTACCGCACCACCCACAATGACGGCGTCTTCCGCGCCTACACCAAAGATATGCGCGCCCTGCGTTCGGCGCACGTGCTCACCGGCCTGCCCGACGCCTACGGCCGCGGCCGCATCATTGGCGACTATCGCCGTGTGGCGCTCTATGGCGTGGATCGGCTGATTGAAGAGAAGCAGAAAGATCTCGATTGCATCGGCACCGGCCCCGAAGACGTGATGACCGATGAGCTCGTCCGCCTCCGCGAGGATGTGTGGCGCCAGATCGACTACCTTGGCCGCCTGAAGAAGATGGCCGAGATGTATGGTTGCGACATTTCCAAACCCGCGACCACGGCCCGCGAGGCCATTCAGGCCGTCTACTTCGGTTACTTGGCCGCCATCAAGGAACAGAACGGCGCCGCCATGAGTTTGGGCCGCACCGCGACCTTCCTTGACATCTACATTGAGCGCGACCTCGCCGCCGGCGTCCTCACCGAAGAGACCGCCCAGGAGCTTATCGACGACTACGTGCTACATCTGCGCATGAACCGTCAGCTCCGCACGCCCGAGTACAACGACATCTTCGCCGGCGACCCCACGTGGACCACCGAATCCCTCGGCGGCATGGGGCTGGATGGCCGCACGCTGGTGACCAAGACCACCTTCCGCGTGCTCCACACGTTGGAGAACCTCGGCCCCGCGCCCGAGCCGAACATGACCGTGCTTTGGGCCCAGAAGTTGCCGCAGGGCTGGAAGGATTACTGCGCCCACGTCTCCATCGTCACCGACTCCGTGCAGTACGAGAACGACGACCTCATGCGCGAGCGCTTCGGCGATGATTACGCCATCGCCTGCTGCGTCTCCGCCATGACCATCGGCAAGGATATGCAGTTCTTCGGCGCCCGTTGCAACCTCCCCAAGGTGCTCCTGATGGCCCTCAACGGCGGCCGTGAGGAAATCAAGGGCAAGCAGGTGGGCCCCGTCAGCGATCTCCCCGCCGAGGGTGTGCTGAACTACGACGACGTGATGGCCCGCTACAAGAAGCTTCTCTCTTGGCTCGCGCACCAGTACGTGAACACCATGAACGTGATTCACTACATGCACGACAAGTACGCCTACGAGAAGATCCAGATGGCCCTGCACGATACGCATCTGGCCCACCGCTGGATGGCGTTCGGTTGCGCCGGCCTCTCCGTGGCCGCCGACTCCCTGAGCGCCATCAAGTACGCCAAGGTCACCCCCATCCGCAATGAGAATGGCCTCACCGTTGACTTCAAGGTGGAAGGCGACTTCCCGAAGTTCGGAAACGATGATGACCGCGTGGATGCCATCGCCAAGGAACTCGCCGAGTTCTTCTATGCCGAACTCCGCAAGACCCCGTGCTATCGCGGTGCGGAGCATACGCTCTCGTTGCTCACCATCACCTCCAACGTGATGTACGGCCGCAACACCGGCGCCACCCCCGATGGCCGCAAGGCGGGCGAAGCATTCGCTCCCGGCGCGAACCCCATGCACGGACGCGACGCCTCCGGCGCGACCTTCTCGCTCAACTCCGTCGCCAAGCTCAATTACGACGCTTGCCGCGACGGCATCTCCAACACCTTCACCATCAACCCGATGGCGTTGGGCAAGGGAGAGGCTGAGCAGGTCCAGAAGCTGACCCGCCTGATGGATGGTTACTTTGTGCAGGGTGCGCACCACCTGAACGTCAACGTCTTCAACACCGATCTGTTGCGCGACGCCCAGGCCCATCCGGACAAGTATCCGAACCTCACCATCCGCGTCTCCGGCTACGCCGTGCGCTTCATCAACCTGAGCAAGAAGCACCAGGACGAGGTCATCGCCCGTACCTGCCACAGCTGCCTGTAAGGTCTTTCCCGAGATGGGAAACAAAGAGCCTCCGCGAAAGCGGGGGCTCTTTTCTTCTCTTCCCTGGCCTTTACCCTCCGTTCGCTTAAAACGACGCTCCTGCGTTTGCTAAAATGGGGGGCGCTATGGTGAAGTCAATGACAGGATTCGGGCGGGGAAGTGCCTCAGGCGCCACCCATGCCATCACAGTGGAGATCGCCACCGTCAACCGCAAGCAATTCGACGCGACGCTTTGGATGCCGCGCGAATGGATGGGGTTTGAGGCCCGACTGCTCAATTTGTTGCGCGAGGGAATCGCGCGTGGGGCGGTGAAGTGTTCGGTGACGGTGAAGCCGCTTTCCGATGCCGCGGCCATGCCCGAACTGCGGGAGCGTTTCCGTCGGCTCCGCGCGACGGCGGAAGCCCTAGGACTTCAGGGAGGCGGCACGCTTTCCGATCTTGTCGCACTGAGCGCCGCCGGGGACGAGGCCGCGCCCGAACCAACGGAGGCCCTTTGGGAAGTGCTCGAAGCGGCGACGCGGAAGGCGCTGGAGGGACTCCGCGCCATGCGGTTGCACGAAGGCGAGCGCATCGCGAAAGACCTTCGCGAGCGGTTGGAAAAGCTCCGCGCCATGCATGCGGAAATCGCGGAACTTGCCCCGACCCTCCCGGCCCAATGGCGGGATACGCTACGCAAGCGCATCGAGGATTTGCTTCCGGACGGGCGGACGCTCGATGAGGGTGTTTTGGAGCGCGAAGTCGCGCTCTTCGCGGAACGGGTGGACATCGCCGAAGAACTGACGCGCCTCTCCGCCCATTTCGCCCATGCCGAGACCCTCCTCTCCGGGGATGCCCCCTGTGGCCGCGCACTCGATTTTCTCTGTCAGGAATTCTTCCGGGAAATCAACACCACCGGCTCGAAGTGTGGCAATGGTGCGATTGCCCGCAAGGTCATTGACTTCAAAACATTGCTTGAAACCGTTCGGGAACAGGTGCAAAACCTTGAGTGAACCCACTGTCATTTTGCGGGAACTTACCCCCGGCGATCTGCTGGCCGAGGGCTTTTTCCTGCGCCTCAACGCCGATGCCCTGCGGCACGCGCCCGTGATTTATCTTGTGCGCAACGCCGGCGAGGCCAATGGCGTGCCGCTCCCCATGGCCTTCGCCAATCCATGCTTGGTGGATCTCGCCCCGGCCTTCCGCATCCGGGGCGCACGGATTCGGCCCGAGGCGTTGGAAGCGACATTGGAGCGGGCGCGGGAATGCTGCGCCCAAGGGAAGGGGCCATTCCTGATCGAGTGCCTGATGGATTTGCATCACGCAAGAAACGAAGGGGAAAACCGATGAACGCCTCCGAATTGCCCAACCTCTTCACCCGCACGCCAGGACGCGTGCACATCATGGGCATTTGCGGCGTTGGCGCGGCCGGCGTCGCATGGATGTTGCACTTGCGCGGCTGGAAGGTCTCCGGATGCGATCGCCACATCCCGCCCACGCTCGGGGCCTTCTTTGCGAAGAACGGCATCGCCGTGTGGCAAGATCATGCACCCGCCCATCTGAAAGACTGCGATGCCTTGGTTTACAGCGCCGCGGTAAGCCCCAACGAACCGGAATTGGCCCTGGCCCGCGCCGGCGGCCTCACGGTGCTCTCCCGAGGCGAATGTTTGGCGGGCTGGGTCAGCGGCCTGCGCTCCGTTTCGGTGTGCGGCACCCATGGCAAAACGACCACCAGTTGCTTTCTCACGCGCCTCCTGCAATGTATCGGGCAAAAGCCGCTTTGGTGCCTGGGAGGCTACACGTCACGTCTGCTCACGAATGCCGGCCCGCGCCATAACGATCTGACCGGTTCCATCGCGTCCGATCAGCTTGCCGTGGCCGAGGCGGATGAAAGCGATGGCACCTTGGCGTGTGAGCACCCCGCCGTCACCGTCATCACCAATATCGATTTGGATCATCTCGACCACTTCCGCAATGGCGAGGAAATCGAACGTTGCTTCGCCACCGTGGTCGAGAACACACGTGAAGCCGTCGCCGTCTGTGCCGATGCGCCCCGCGCGATGCGCGTGGCCGCCCGTTTCCGCGGCCCGGTGCTTTCCTACGGCTTTTCCGAGGAAGCGGCGCTTCGTGCCGAAATCATACGCCGCGACGCCCAGGGTTCCACATTCATTCTTTGGCAGGGGAACGACCGAATCGCCGACATCTCCCTGCCCGTCCCCGGAGACCACAACGTCCTCAACGCGCTTGGGGCCTTGGCAGCCGCACGTCTGCTCGGATTTGACGTGAAAGTCTTGGCCGAAACGCTCAGCCAAGCGTGCGACGAGCTCCCCAAACGGCGCTTCCAATGGATGACGCCACGCGATGCCGCCGTGCGCGTGGTGATGGACTACGCCCACCACCCCACCGAAATCCAAGCCATGCTTTCCATGGCACGGCTTCAGAACCCCAAGCGCCTCCGCGTCGTCTTCCAACCGCACCGATATTCGCGCACGCTTCGACTGATGGATCAATTCGTCGGGGCATTCGAAGGCGTCCAAGAGCTTATCCTTCTGCCGGTTTATGCCGCAAGTGAGCACCCTGTCCCCGGCGGCACGAGCCACGATCTCTATGCCGAACTTCGGCGCAACAACCCCATCCGCCCCTTGCTCCTCGCCCGCGACGTGGGGGAAACGGTGGGATATCTCCGGCGAACCGCCCGAGCCGGAGACCTGATCCTCGTGGTCGGGGCGGGCGATGTGGAGCGAATCGCCCACGAATTGAAAGAAGGCCCCACCCTTCCGCTCTCGGAGAACCGGCCCCTCCAAACCCTTTCGAAGTTGCTTCCCGAAGAAGCCCAGTTGGAGCCCAACGCCTCCTTGGCGCCCTATTCGTTCTATCGGGTGGGCGGATGTGCCGAGTTGATTGCCGCCCCACGCGACGTTCCGGCGCTTTCCGCGCTTCGTCTCGTCTGCAAAACCCATGGCATCCCCGTCCGCTTCCACGGATGCGGCTCCAACACATGGTTCTCCGACTTCGGCCTTCCCGGCGTGCTGTGTGTCCTTTCCTCGCCTGTCTTTTCCGGCTATCGCCGAGAGGGGGAAGAGGTGGAGATCGGCGCAGGCATGGTTGGGGCCGAGTTGTTGGCCCGACTGGAGCGCGACGGTCTCTCCGGGCTGGAATTCATGCAGGGCATTCCCGGCACCATCGGTGGATGGACGCGCATGAATGCCGGCGCCCACGGACACGCATTTTGGGAACGGGTCACACGAATCCGCGCCATCACCGACGATGGACAGTTGCGCCACCTCCCGGCCCAAGCGGTTACGGCGGGTTACCGTTCCGTGATCGGCCTTTCGGGCTTGGCAATCATCGGCGTGACCCTCCGCCTGACCGCCGCCACGCCGGAACACATCAAATCCGCCCGCCACACTGCGGCCGCGGCGCGTGCCGATTTCGCCGGTTTGCGCTGTTGCGGATCACTCTTCCGCAATCCGGAAGGGCAAAAGGCCGGAATGATGCTGGATGCCCTCGGCGCGAAAACGTGGCGAATCGGAGGCGCCTTTGTCGCACCGCACCATGCCAACGTCATCGCCGCAGGGGAAAGCTGCACCGCCTCCGACCTCCTCGCGCTGACACTGCGCCTCCAAGGAGCCTGTCGAGAGGCTTATGGCATCGTGCCCGAACCAGAGGTGCAAGGCTTCGCGTAACGCCTCACGGGCACCACGTCTCAATGCCTTCCAAGCGGTGCGTCTTTCGCCAAGCGTGAAAGGCCTCCGGCGATCGTACGCCATCCCGCAACACTGCCATATAGATTTCCAGCCCGGGAATGTGCGGATGTTCGGGAAGCGTCGCCTTCAAGGCAAGAATGGCCCGCCGTGTCTCAGGCGTGAGCACGGCACGCAAACGCTCATCCCGGCGCTCAAAAAAGCCCCTCCACGGAGAATGTTCCGGCAGTTGGATCATATCCAGCTGCCAAGAGGCTCCTTCGGCGTCATCCACCCACGCGTGCCATTCAAGGCAGGCATCCGCGGACATGGAAAGGTCAAGGAACTCCAAGCGGCGCGGCCGTATCGTTGCCATCACCTGAAAACCAAGCGAAGAATCAAGCGCCCGAGTATAGCAGTGAAGATCGATGTCGCGATGCGTCATGAGCAATCCCGTGGCCAACGACCCCACAAGGCTGACCTGTGCTCCGACGGATTCCCACGCTTCCACCACACGTGACGCCCGAAGAAGGGCTCGTGCCCTCACTTGCGCCACCTCTGCTTGAGCCTCCCAATCCGGTTCCGCCATATCCCCTTCCGCCCCATTCAATTTTTGAGCGTGGCACCCCCAAGGAGAGTCGAACTCCTCTTACAGGCATGAAAAGCCCGTGTCCTAACCGATAGACGATGGGGGCTCGCGGAGATCATGGTGGCAAGGGTCGGGATCGAACCGACGACACGCGAATTTTCAGTCCGCTGCTCTACCAACTGAGCTACCTCGCCAACACCTGGCTTCATGACCCTCAAAAGTGGCACCCCCAAGGAGAGTCGAACTCCTCTTACAGGCATGAAAAGCCCGTGTCCTAACCGATAGACGATGGGGGCGTCTGTGTATCATGGTGGCAAGGGTCGGGATCGAACCGACGACACGCGAATTTTCAGTCCGCTGCTCTACCAACTGAGCTACCTCGCCAAGAGGGTGTCATGAAAACGGGGCGCATTTTATCAAATACCGAAACGCCATTCAAGAAAAATCGCTCTGGAATTTGCGAAGGCTCGTGATTCCCCTTCGAAACGCCAAATGAGGCCAAGGCCCCAAGCCGAAATCTTCAAGGCAAACCTAGGGGGGCCGTCAAGATCCACTTTTTGCATGAGGCAAGCGTAAACAAAAACCCGTGAGCAAGCTCACGGGCAAGAGATGGTGGTGGGTCTACGATTCGAACGTAGGAAGGCAAAGCCAGCGGATTTACAGTCCGCCCCAGTTGGCCACTTTGGTAACCCACCAAGTTGGAAAACGGCGTGCATTGTACCAAAACATCACACACCATGCAAGCCTTTTTATGCATCGCCATTTCCGGCCCGCTCCGAATGGGGGAAGGACCCGTCCTATTTGACGCTGTACGGGCAAAACCGTATAATGAGATGTCAACTTCACCCCCATTTTGGGCGCAAGGCAAAAGAGAGGCAAAGGTTATGGCATCGTTGTTTGAGCGCATCTTCGAGGACCCCTCCAAGTTTACGTTTCTGACCGAGAACCTCGGTGAGTGCACCATCGATTCCCCCATCCGCAACACAACGTTCGCCGAACCGGAGGATATGTACTCCCTGTTGAGCGTCCGTGCGGGCTACGTTCACGAATTCGTGAAGAAGTACGGAACGGTGCCGAAACTGGAGAGCGCCGGCCCCCACCGGAAGATTTTCCATGACCCCAAGACCACCCGTGCGGCCATCGTCACCGCCGGCGGCCTCTGCCCCGGCTTGAACAACGTGATCAAGGGCCTCGTGGAAGTGTTGGCGTTTGACTACGGCATCAAGACGATTTACGGCTTCCGCTATGGTTATGCCGGGCTGATCCCCTCCTATGGCTACGAGCCCATGTTGCTGACGCCGGACGTGGTGGATACCATCCACGAGAATGGCGGCACCATGTTGGGCTCCTCCCGCGGACAGCAGGACACCGTGAAGATGGTCGACACCCTCGAGCGGATGGGCATCAGCGTGCTTTTCGCCATCGGCGGCGACGGCTCGCTCCGTTGCGCCCGCGATGTGTCCGACGAATGCCGTCGGCGCGGCCTCAACATCTCCGTGGTCGGCATCCCCAAAACCATCGACAACGACCTTCACTTCGTCGGCCGCACCTTCGGTTTTGAAACGGCCGTGGCGGCGGCGGTTCCCGCCATCCGCTCCGCCCACTCCGAAGCGCTCGGCGCCTATCACGGCATTGGCTTGGTGAAATTGATGGGGCGCGACTCCGGCTTCATCGCCGCCTACGCCGCCCTCGCCAACCCTGTGGTCAATTTCTGCCTCATCCCCGAATCGCCCTTCGCCGTGGATGGCGAAAACGGCCTGCTCGCCGCGTTGGAGCGCCGCTTCAAGTCCGGCAAGAGTCACGCCGTCATCGTTGTGGCGGAAGGCGCCGGCCAAGAACTGATGGAGGGCGAGGTGCGGAAGGACGCCTCCGGAAACATCCTGAAGAAGGATATCGGCGAATACCTGAAGACGCGCATCACGGATCACTTCAAGGCCAAGCAGGAAGATGTCACCGTCAAGTACATCGACCCGTCCTACACCATCCGCAGCTGCCCGGCCGATGCCTCCGACGCCGTGCTCTGCTATCGTCTCGCCCGCATGGCCGTCCATGCCGCCATGGCCGGACGCACGAACTGCGTGGTGGGCCGCCTGAACGACGATTATTCCCTCGTGCCCATCCCGCTCGCCACCATCGAGCGCCGGAAGGTCGAGCTGACCTCCAACCTTTGGGCCTCCGTCCTCGACGCCACGGGACAGGAATACTACTTCGACCCCGCGAAAAACGCCGTCGGAAGCATCTACACGCCCTGAGTGCGTTTCCCATCGCAAAAACAAGCGCACGGACTCCGGTCCGTGCGCCGTTTTTTTGGCTGTCGCTTCAACCGATCACTGCGCCGAAAGGTTCAGGCAGTGAAGCGTTCCGCCGAGATCGGCGACAAAGAGGCGATCTCCGCAGACCAACGGCGTGCCCAACAACGGCGCACCGGTAACGTAACGCCACAGCTCCTTGCCCGTGGCGAGGTCAATGGCGTAAAGCGTTCCATCATTCGCCGCGGCAAAGACCGTGTTTCCCGAACGGACGGCGGAGCCCTGAATGGGACGCTGAGGCTTGTGTGAATAGGGCGCCGTGTAGGTAAGCCCCTCGCCAACGGGAAGCCGCCAGACCTCCTTCAACGTCTCGCGATCCAGCGCAAGCACGCCCGCATCAACGGTGGTGAGCACGATGAGCCGCTCCGTGATGAGAGGCTGCCCGCCATTCTCCACGCTGGTGCCAAGCTCCTTTTTCGCCAAAATCTTGCCGGTTCGGGCCTCCAGCCGATAGAGCGTCTGCCGCGCCGGCACCCACACGCTTTTGCCGTCGGGATCTGGCGCGGCCACCGAACCGCGGAAGCGGAAATCCGGCCCCGATTGGGCCCAAAGATACTTTCCGGTCTTTGCGTCGGAAGCGTAGAGCGCATTCCAGTGCGACCCAAGAATGATGGCCCCGTCGGCAAGGGTGGGACGATCGGGCGTGCCTTCCCGAAGCCGCCAACCGCCCCCTTGCCAACGCTTCGCACCGGTGGCAGGATCGAAGGCGGTGAGGCTCTGCCCCGCGCCGGCATAGAGCGTGCCGCCCTCCAGCGTCACGCCGCTCACGATTCCGGGAAGGGCGGCGTTCGGCAACTTGGATTCCCACAGCAACGTGCCATCCTGCGCCTTGAAGGCGTAAACCCAACCTTCGGCATCCTGGGCAAAGACGCGCCCCTCGGCGGCGGCGATGGCATTCTTCACCGAATTGCGGGTCTTCGCCTTCCAAAGGCGCTTCCCGGAGACCGCATCAAAGGCCGCCACGCCGCCCTCGCCGCAAAAGTTCTCGTCCACCGTGCCCACGAAAACGCGCCCACCCTCGGCCACCGGAGAGGAGAAGAGAATCTCTCCCTTGGCGGAGGAGGCCCACACAAGCCGTTGGGAAGGCGCAGGCACCGGCTGGGACAGTGTCGTCCCATCGGCAAAACGGGCCGTGAGGGTGAGGTTTTGCGCGGCCTTGCCCAGCGGAAGCGTCCACCCCCAAGCGGAGCTGCGCTCCAAAGGACGATCCCCGACAGAAAGTCCCGTCGCTACGGCGGAGGTCTTATAGGCATTGGCATGGAGCGTGCCGCTGGCCGAGACATTGAGCGCGAGGCTGCCGGGAACAGGGGCATAGCGCAATTCCGAGGAGGGATTGCCCTGTGCGTCGGTTCGGATGAGACGGAACGCCGACGCCGCGGAATCAATGCCGCCCTTCTCCGGGGCGGAAGTGCCGTAGGTCAGCACCTTGCCTTGACGGCGCACAAGGCTGATATGCCAATGGCCATAGAGCCACGCCTTCAGATTGTGCGCGACGAGATCCACCCCGCCATAGACAAACCGATCTCCCTGGAAGAGCAGATCGTGGCAGGCGGCGACCACCGGCGTCCCCTTGGGGATTGCCGCGAGGTCATTGGCCAACCACCGCGCCACCTCATCCGTGGAGTAAGAGGGGCGGTAGTCCCCGCCGGGCATCGGCAACACGACGTAATGGGTGCCACCCGCATTGAAGGAATACCACGTGGGGCCGTAAAGGCTCTCAAAGAGCGCCTCGCCGGTCTTCCCGCGCACAAGATCGTGATTGCCAATCGACCAAAAGACCGGCACCCCCATGGTTTCGGAATTGACGAGGGTGATATGTTCGCGAAGCCCGCGCTCGTAGCAAATGTCGCCGGTGTGAATGATGAAGGCGGCCCGCTCGCTGGCGGCGAGATCCCGCAATTCTTGGGCCATGTCCTTGTGGTGCGATTCCACGCCGCCGGTGAGTTCGGTGTCGGTGATCTGAATGAAGCGGTGCGGGCCCTTGGCCGAGGGTTCCCACGGCGTCAGCGCAAAATCATACGCCGCCGTCTCTGCGGACAATGGAATGTAATGGCGCGCCACCCGCGTTCCGTTCGGCACCGACAGCATCACGAAGCGCGCCTTCGGATGGCTCGCCGGAAGCGTGAAACGCCCCTCCGCATCGGTCTTGATCACTTCCAGTCCATCCGACACCGCCGCCCCCGCCACGCCGGGTTCGCCGGGATCGCGCGTTCCATTCCGGTTCTTGTCCATGAAAACCGTTCCCGAAACCGCCGCGAACGAGACCCCTGTGCACAGCAGCAGGGACGACATCAAGAACATTCGCATAAAACCGTATCCTTTCGTTCAAGTTTCCGTATACGGGATTAAAGCACGTCACTCCCCAACCCGCAATCTCTTTTCCGGATTTCCCACCGCCTCTGCCTACTCCAGAACGCACCCCCGGCGAACCGCCTCGCTACCGCAAAAAGGACCTTTCGGAAAAGGCCTCGCCGCCTCCGGCAACCGTTGCCGCGCAAGAACGGCGCGCCCCAACCATGCGGTTATGATAGACTGTGGGCGCTATGTGGAAAGAGATGATTGCTTGGTTGTTATCGGTGCGCGCCACATTGATGGCGTCCGTTGAGAATCCTTGGTTGTTGGGCCTCTTGCAGTTGCTACTGGTGGCGATCGGAACCCTCGCTTCCTACGCGGTCATCTGCCTCCTTTACCGCATCGTGAAGGGGCGGTTGCTGAAAACCCCGCAACGGGAAAGCGTGAAAACGATTCTCTTGGGCACACGCCTTATCCCGCGGATCTTGCAGGTGGTGCCGCTCATCGTCGCCGGCATTCTCACGTGGACGCTCTTTCAGGCAAGCCCGTTGAGGACGGCACTCTTGGCGCTCAATCGGGCCTACTTCGTCTTCATCTGCGCCAACGTCTTTTCCTCGGTCATGAACCTTACCTACCGCCTGACCAACTGGCGGCGCGGCGTTTCGGCATCCCCGCAGAAAGGCATCTTCCAAGTCCTCTCCCTCATGGGCTACGCCTTCGCGGCGGTGGCCATCGTCGCCACGCTTTCGGGCCGCGACCCCACCTACATCCTCTCGGGCATGACCGCGCTTTCGGCCGTGCTGATGTTGATCTTCAAAGACTCCATTCTCGGGCTGACCGCCGGCGTGACGCTTTCCGGGAACGGGCTGGTGCGTATCGGCGACTGGATCGAAGTGCCCGGGGCCAACGCCGATGGCACCGTGATCGACATCGCCCTCACCACCGTGCGCGTGCAGAATTGGGACAACACCATCATCACCATCCCGGCCTATGACCTCGTCGCCAAGCCCTTCAAGAATTGGCGCGGCATGAGTGACAGCGGCGGACGCCGCATCAAGCGCTCCATCCTCATCGACCTCGACTCCGTGCGGTTCGCCAGCGAGGAAATGCTGGAACGGTGGAAAGAAATCGACCTCATCCGCGATTACATCGCAGGGAAAATCCGCGAAGTCCGCGCCTACAACACCGCACATCCCTCCTCCAAAATCGCCGTGGCCAACGCCCGCAAACTCACCAACATCGGCACCTTCCGTGCCTACTGCTTGGCCTACCTCCGCGCCAATCCCTGCATCCATCAGGGCATGACCATCATCGTACGCCAGCTTCAGCCCAACGAACGCGGCCTCCCGCTGGAAATCTACTGCTTCACCAACGACACCGCATGGGCCAACTACGAAGCCATCCAAAGCGATCTCTTCGACCATCTGCTGGCCATCATGCCCGAGTTCGGCCTGTCGGGCTTCCAACTGGCCTCCGCCTCCGCCATGCGCCAAAGCCTCGCCGCCCTCCCCTCGTCCGAGACATAACACGCCCTACCTCCAAACGGGATGCCGTGCATCCCAACCCCAGAGGCTCCGATCTCACCCCAAGATACGGAGCTTCTCATTGTTTCTTCCCTCTGGAAAACAGAAAAAACCGGCGCGAAGGCCCCATAACCGCCACGGCCCCAAACGCACTCCTCCGGGCGCTCGCGCCTAGATGCGACGCCAACGCACGTATCGCCCAGATTTGCTACACTCTTGGACACGCTATGGGAGAGCCATAGCATCCCACTTTGCTTCACGCAAAACAAAGTTGTTCACGGGAAATTAGGACCTTCCAAGGAATGAACGACGGTTTTGGGTCGAAGCACGCGTCAGCGTGCTTTTTCCTTGTCGTATTCATTCCGGGCCGTCCTAAGCCTCCCGTGAGTATGAAAGGAAGGCACGCTTTATTTATGGCATGGCCAAATGGATGGGCGCCGAGGGCGCTGATGGTGGAGTTCCTGCGCTACGTTGTCGTGGGAGGGGTGGCGTTTGTCGCGGATTTCGGCACGTTGGTGGCGTGCCAGGAGTTACTTTTCTCGTCATTGGATTGGGGTATTTATGCCGCCACAGCCACCGGGTTTGGCGTTGGGCTTGCGGTGAATTATGCACTCTCGCTCCTGTTTGTCTTCACGCAACCGAAGGATCGTGGGAAGGGGCGCAGTGTGGGAGCCTTCGTCGTCTTTGGGATAGTGGGGCTGTTGGGATTGCTGTGGACGGAGCTCGGAATGTGGCTGGGCATTGAGATCCTCGAGTGGAATTACATGCTTGTGAAAGTATTCGTGACGGGTGCGGTGCTCGTGTGGAACTATCTAGGGCGAAAAATCCTTATCTTCCGTTGAAAGGAACCAAATGAAAACAGCGATTGTGATTGGGGCAGGCCCCGCCGGATTGACGGCCGCCTATGAACTCCTCACCAAAGGGAATGATTGGCGCGTCATTGTGCTGGAGGCCAGCGGTGAGATTGGTGGCATCGCCCGTACGGTCGTGCATGAGGGTTGTCGCATTGATATCGGTGGACACCGCTTTTTCTCCAAGAACACGGAAGTGAACGCCCTGTGGGCCAAGCTTATGCCCACGCAAGGCGCCCCGGCATGGGACGATCTCAAGTTAAACCGCGCCAAGCCCTATGCCGACGGCGGGCCCAACCCTGAGCGCGAAGACCGTGTGATGCTCCTGCGCGACCGCGTGAGCCGTATCTTCTATCTGCGCCATTTTTTCGATTATCCCATTGCTCTCAAACCCTCCACCTTCCTGAACATGGGCCTGTGGCGGACGTGGAAGGCTGGGTGGAGTTACCTCCATGCGGCCCTCTTCAAACGCGAAGAGAGGAGCCTTGAAGACTTCTACATCAACCGTTTCGGGCGCGTGCTCTATTCAATGTTCTTTGAGGATTACACCGAAAAACTCTGGGGAATCCATCCCTCCAAGATTTCCCCCGAGTGGGGCGCCCAGCGCGTGAAAGGGCTCTCCCTCCTCAAAGCCGTGCTCAACGTGCTCAAACCCAAAGGGGCCAAGCGCGAAACCTCACTGATCGAATCCTTCCTCTACCCCAAAAAGGGCCCTGGGCAACTGTGGGAACACTTGGCTGACGAGATCCGTGCGCTTGGCGGCGAGGTACGCCTCCACGCCAAGGCCCTCCGCCTCGAACGTGTGGGCGAGGCCATCGCCGCCGTCCACCTTGAAAACGGCGAACGCCTCCCCTGCGACGCACTCTTCTCCTCCATGCCCATCAAGGACCTCGTGGAAGCCCTTCCGGGCACACCCGCCAACGTCCGCGATGTCGCCTCCGCCCTTCCCTACCGCGACTTCGTCACCGTTGGCCTTCTCGTCGATCGCCTCGCCCTCCGCAACCAAACCAAGATCCCCACACTCAACGGCCTCATCCCCGACACGTGGATTTACATTCAAGAGCGCGACGTCCGCCTCGGCCGCCTGCAAATCTTCAACAACTGGTCCCCCTACATGATCGACGATCCCGAACATCACGTTTGGATCGGGCTCGAATACTTCTGCACGGAAGGCGACGCCCTATGGTCCATGCCCGAAGCGGAGTTCATTGCCTTTGCCGCCAATGAGCTGCGCAAGACCGGACTCCTCGCCCAAGACACCCCCATTCTCAACAGCGTCCGCCTCCGCGTACAGAAAGCCTATCCCGCCTACTTCGGTGCCTACGCCCGCTTCGGCGAAATCCGCGCATGGCTCGACACCATCCCGAACCTTTGGTGCATCGGCCGCAACGGCCAGCACCGCTACAATAATATGGACCACTCCATGCTCTGCGGCATGGAGGCCGTCCGCTCCCTGCTCAACGGCACCCCAAAAGCCGCCGTCTGGTCCGTCAACACCGAGGAGGAATATCATGAGAGTACTCGTTAAATGGGCGCTAAGGCACCTCCGCCGAGCGACTGAGACGTATGCAGACCTCCTCCGGGAAGGATCTCTGTCACCATGGTTGGGGTGGTGTGCGATTGTGGGTGCGGTGGGCTATGCCTCTCTTGTGGTCGCGCTGGCCGCCAACCTCGAGAGTTGTCGCCCATTTTCGGCCGTCTCCCTTTTCCCGCTCTTCTATGTGGGCTTGGCCGCCCTTTGGCGGAAAATGGCACAGAGGGACATCACGTGGCTAGTGGCACGTAAGCATGACACATGGTCTCCTCGAGGTGTTGCACTGGGTGTAATTCTCTTCTACACGCTTTTATTGATCACCTTGGGGACATTTTCCTCGACCGATACCCTCAACCAATGGGAACAAGTGCAGACAGCCCACTTCAACGACTGGCACCCCGTCATCCACACCATCATGCTCTGGTTGGTCGCACAAGTATGGGAATCAACCTTCTTTGTCGTTTGGGTGCAATGCCTTTGCTTTGCGGCTCTGTGTGGATGGCTTTACGCCACATTATGTCGCTATGGGTACCGACCGTGGATCCGCAAAGGCATCCTCCTTTTTATCGTCCTTTCACCACCCACCACCGACTTGATGCGGGTGCTGTGGAAGGACACAGCCTTTGCCTTGACCGCCATGGGGCTCTCCATCATTCTTCTGCATGTGGGGCACAGTGCGGGACGGTGGCTCTTTGAGCGCACATGGAACTGGGTGCTCTTTGTGGCACTCCTCTTCCTGACCTCCTTCTTCCGCCACAATGGCATCTTTCTGACGGTGCCGCTCCTGATTCTGTTGCCTTTCGTTTCAACAATAAAAGGGGAGAAGAAGCCAACATTCCGCCTATTGGCTCTGTCTCTGGTCTGTGGCCTTCTCCTGATCGGTTATCCATGCCTCCGAGCCTCGCTCATCCGAACAGGACACATTGAACAGAACAAGTCCCAAGTGTTCATCGAATCCGTCGGGCTTCCACTTTCCATGATGGCGGAGGTCTACGTAACAAAGCCTGAGAAGGCACCCCCTGAATTAACGAAACTCTGCCAAGCTCTAGCATCTCGGGAGCTTTGGGAGAGACACTACCACGGGGATTTCAACTCCGTTAAGTTTAATTTTAAGGACACAGGGGTAAAACTCCAACGTGCCATCACTCCAGCGGACTTTGCCCGACTCATGGGAAAAACTTTTGTCGCCGCGCCTTCTACATGCCTCCGCGCATTCCTACGCGTGACTTCTGTGGCGTGGTCACCCAGTTTCAACGGGTTCGGACAAAACGGAATACCGGGAATTAGGGGACGGATCGCCTATCTCTTACGAGGCACTGTTGGAACACCTCCTGTTGGATGGCTTTTCTACGCCCCTGGCCTCTATGTTCTCTTATGGATTCTCTTTGGTATCTATGGCTGGATACGCTATGGATTCGGGCGCACCGTTTATTGCCTCCCTTTCCTGTCTTACGCCGGCGGAACCGCACTGTTACTGACAGGATGGGACTGGCGTTTCTTCTTCGTCCTTGGCCTTTGCATCTTCCCGACGTTGCTTGGGCTGGTGGATCCAAGAATTGGAATGGCAGAATATCACGCACCCAAAGAGCCTTGACGGCATCCGTCATTTCGCCATCGTAAGGCGGCGGCGGATCAAAAGCACCGCAATCAGCAAAAGCGTGGCCGCGACCATTTGGACAAAGGGTTGAGGTTTCGGGCCGAGCCAGTGGGGGACGCCTTGCACAAGGATGCCCGCGGCCGTCCGGAACACGGGGAAAAAGGCTTCGTGGCAGAGATAGGCAAGGAGCGCGTGTTGCCCGAAAAGCGTGACAATGCCCGGGCCGCGGCACCACCCAAGCACATCCGTCAGCATATAGAGCGCGGCAAGCGCCAACACGCCCCACCCCATGGCCTGTGCCGTGAAACTGACGGTAAAGATTCGCTTGACCGCGGGCTCCCACGGCCCCAACAGGAGCCCCCCGCCCAGAAGCACCACCCCGAGCAACGCCAACGCGCCCACCTTCCGCCACGCGGAGAGCCCCGAACGCAAAAGCAACGTGCAGTGCATCCCGCACAGCGTCATGGCGCCAAACATGAGCGTGGTGAGCGTCCAGCCATAGCCATCATGGTTGGAGGGGAAGACCCAGTGTTCAACCTGAATCGCCGCATTTCCCGCCGGCGTGTAATCCCCGTACGTCGCCAAAATCACGCCATACGTTCCGGCCAACACGAACGGCAACGCCACGCGCACCCATTGCCAAGGGATAAGGATGGCCAATGCGGCGATAAGGTAACCTGCGGCAATCGCTTGGAGGGTGTTGTTGTAAAAGACAATCCGGTTCGGATCGAGCGACAGCAAGTTCCCCTGCGTCACCATGCCCAACACCCACAGCAGGGCCACACGTCCAAGGACATGCCGCCAGAAGGCCCACCCCGCCCGGCCCTCTCTCAACCGCCGCGGCAACGCAAAGGGAACCGCCGCCCCACACATGAAGATGAAGAGCGGCATGATGAGATCCCACAGCGTCAACCCCTCCCACGCCACATGGGTGAGCTGTCCGCACACCCACTGCGGGAGCCCCCAAACGCGATGGGCCGCCCAAAGCAGGGGCCCCACGACGGTGAGCAACAACATGTCAAGCCCACGCAGGAGGTCTAGGGAGCGGAGGCGCTGTGCAGGAACGGGAGAGGTTGAAGACATGGGGGATCCTTAGCGAAGGGTTTCAGGGAGCGTGGCGACCAACGCCTTGAGGCGGTCGGCCGCGGTTTTGGCGCAGACAAGGGTCACCTTCTCGGAGTGGACGACGATCACGTCTTCCACGCCCAACAGTGCCGTGGCCCGTTCCGTCGATTCCGCCGCCACGATGCACCCATGCGCGTCCAACGCGAAGGTGGGTGCCAGCGCCACATTTCCCTCGGCATCGGCGGGGAATTGACGGGCAAGCGCGGGCAACGCGCCCACATCGTCCCACCCAAAATCCCCACGCGCCACCACCAAGTTGTCGCTCTTTTCCATGATGGCATAATCCACGGAAAGCTTGGGCAACGTCAAATACAGCGTTGCCATGTGCTCCGGGTGTTCGATGAGTGGCTCCCACTGCGGCGCATGGCGGCGGAAAGCCTCGGCCATGACCTCGGCCCGCCAAATGAACATTCCGGCGTTCCACACGAAGGCCCCGGTCTCCAGATAGGCCTTGGCCGTGGCGAGGTCAGGCTTCTCAACGAACCGCCGCACCCGACGCAAAGGCGTGCTCTCCGGCCCCTCCAAGGGCTCCCCGCACTCAATGTAACCGTAGCCGGTGGCGGGGAAGGTCGGCGCAATCCCCAGCGTGGCAATGACGGGCTCACGCGCGGCGACGGCACAGGCATCGGCCAACGCCGCGCGGAAGGCTGGCACATCCCCAATGATGGGGTCTGCGGGCAGAATGGCAACCACGCCCTGTGGGTCCTTCGCCATCACGGTTCCGCAAGCCAGGGCCACGGCGGCGGCGGTGTCCCGCCCCATCGGTTCACCCAACAAGTTCTCCTCGGGAAGACCGGGAAGCGCGGCCCGCGTGGCCGGCAGGAGATCGGCGGAGGTGATCACATGGATGCGCTCCTGCGGCACAAGCCCCTCCAGCCGATCAACCGCGTGCGCCAAAAGGGATTTGCCTCCAAACAGCGTGACGAACTGCTTGGGGCGGGAAAAGGTCGAGAGCGGCCAAAAGCGCTCACCACGGCCACCGGCAAGGATAAAAGCGTAAACATTCATGGGCACAAACCAAGGATCACAGAATCAACATGCAGTCGCCATAGGAGAAGAAACGGTAGCGTTCGCGCACCGCCTCCTGATAGGCCGCCAAAATCCGTTCACGACCGGCCAAAGCCGAAACCATCATGATGAGCGTCGATTGCGGCAAATGGAAATTGGTCAGCATCGCATCCACGGCAAGGAAACGGTAAGGCGGATAGATGAACGCCGTACTGCTGCCCTGCGTGGCGACGACCTCACCGCCATTGGCGGCGGCCACCGTTTCCAACGTGCGCACCGAGGTGGAGCCCACCGCAATCACGCGGCCGCCGGCGGCACGTGTCTCACGAATGAGCCGCGCGGTGCTTTCGGGGACCTCATAGTGCTCGGCATCCATGCGGTGCTCCTCCACACGTTCGGCCTTCACGGGCTTAAAGGTCCCCGGCCCCACATGGAGCGTCACAAACGCCCGGCGCACGCCCTTGGCTTCCAGCGCGGCGAAGATGGCCTCGGTGAAATGGAGCCCGGCCGTGGGCGCCGCCACGGCCCCAACCGCACGCGCATAGATGGTTTGATACCGCTCACGATCCAATCGGGCCAGCGCGGGGTCATCCGCATTGCGGTGGATATAGGGCGGCACGGGGGTGAGGCCATAACGTTCGAGCACCGCCATCAACGGTTCGGAGGCGTGAAAGCGCACGTTGGAATTGCCCTCTTCGTCTTTGTCGAGCACTTCCGCCCGCAACACGCCCTCGGCACAAAGGATCACGTGTCCCGCACGCACCCTCCGGCCACTGCCACACATGCAGCGCCACACCGAAACGAAGTCCCCCGCCTCCGAACGCTCCGGCTCCCGGCAATCGGTCAGCAGCAACTCCGCGGCGCCTTGCGTATCCTCCCAAACGCCGCGGATGCGGGCAGGGAACACGCGCGTGTCATTGAGCACCAGCAAGTCCCCGGGACGGAGATAGTCCACGATGTCGGCAATGTGGCGATGTTCGACCCCCGTTTTCGCGCGATCCAGCACCATCATGCGGGAAGTCCCGCGCACTTCCGGAGGCGTTTGGGCAATGAGCTCTTCGGGCAAAGCGTAATCAAAATCAGCGGTGAGCATGGGATTCCTTATCAATAAGAGCCTTCCGGGCACGTGCGACGGTTTCCAGATAACGCGCGGCAACAGCCTCTCCCGATTCCGCGCGCAGTTTTTCGGCAAAGCGCCGAGAGGCTTCCGGATGAAGCGGAAGGTAAGCCAAGCAAAGAAGAACGTCGCGTTCCGCACCCTCGGGTTGGGCCGGGTTGGCAAGCAGAATCGACCACAGCAACGGTTGCCACGGATCGGAAGCCACCCAAGCGCGCGCGGTTTCCAGAGCATCCGCCGGATGCTCACGCGTCAAGGCCTCCAACGTCCGCGCACGGAGCCGCTCGGCCAACGCGGGGAAGTTCGCCAACCGTTCCGCCACGTTGAAACCCGAAACGAACGCAACGGCGGAATCGATCTGTCCCTCCTTGAGAAGTCCATTGACATAGAAACGCGCGTAGGCAAAGCGACCATCGCGCAAGAAAAAGGCCAGCACCTTGTCCCCAATGCGCCGTCCGGGCAGACGTCCTTTCCCCTGATACATCAGCGCAAGGGCGTCACGCTCCTTCAGCGACTCCCGATGTTTGGCGAACAGCGCCTCGGAACGTTCCGTCCACGGATACACACACAGCAACGCCTCCAGCAAATCCGCATCCGACGTCGCCTTGTCCAGCCATGCGTAGGCCTCCGCCTCCGGGAAAGACAGCAACGCAAGGAGGCGCTCTTGGCGGTTGAGCAAGGCAGGGTTCTCCCGCGCAAGCGTCAGAATCTCCGCGAGGACGTCCCCATAATCGCCATGGCTCAACGCCCACAGACGCCGCGCAGAATCGAACGCCGGCGTCCGCACATGCCCATGACGCTCCTCGAACGCCCGCGCACGGGAAGGCAAAGGTTTCCGAAGCCAAGGGAAACGCTCCAACAGCAGCAATGCGGGCGAAGGTTGCGTGGCCTCTTGCGGCAACGCCCCCAACGCATCCAACCCCAACGCCGCGGCAGGATTCTTCGGATTGAGCGCCAACGCGCGGCGCAACAACGCGATCGCCTCCTCCGAGGGGAGCGAAGCGGCCCGATTCACCAACGCCCGCGCGGCCTCAGCACGAAGCTCCAGGATCGTCCGCTTGCCAAGGGGAGTGCGGCCATACGTCGTCTTCTCCAGCGCCGCCGCCACCTCCCCGAAGGTTTCCGACACGGCGTCCGGCACGGCTCCCGAGAGGAAGGCGTCGGCCGTCGCGGGGGCATAGGCCAGATAAAGCCGCAACGCCTCCGGCCCCACCTTTTCCAACACGGCCGGGACGGGATCTCCGGAAAGCCGTGCGGCGAACCTCTCCGGCAACTCGCGCAAGACTCCGGCACGTCCCTGAACGGGACAAATGGCCTTCCCCGTGGCCGCACGGCGCAACAGAAGCCCGGTCGCCTCGGCCGATGGCGACCACCACACCTCAGCGGTCTCCGACAGCGCGGCATCCGTCTTCGCCCAAAGCCCCTTCAACGCACACTGGGCCACCCTACCCGCACCATCCGCCACATTGACGATGACCCACGCGCCCGCCAACAAAAGCGATGGCACCGCCACAAAAGCCGCGGCCACCGTATGCGCCTTCCCAAGCGCCCAATGCGTGTGGACATCCAACCAATTGCGGGCCCACGAACCGACCGTCAGCCCAAAGACCAAAACCGCGACCACCACGCCCACCGTGTCGAGCGCCGAAGGCTCCGCCATCCCATCCCACAACTCCGCAGGCCAACGGAACGCACCCACCACCATCAGCGCCACCGCCGCGACCTGTCCCACCAACGGCACGCCGAAGCGGAGGTACGCCGCAGGGAAGCACCCGAGCAAAAAAGCCGCGCCCAACGCGAACAGGGCCAACGGCGCGGCACCCTCAAACGACAGGAAGAGCCGTGTGAGCTCCGGCAAGGCCGATTGCATCCATTGCCCCCAAAGCGCCAAAGCCCCCACCTCCGTGTCCGCGCCGAACATCCCCTGCCACAACCACACGGAAAGCACCGAAAGCGCCACCCCTCCGATCACGCCCACCACAATCCATGGGACGTATGCCAGCCGATCTTCCGTTTCACGGTCAATCAACGGCCCTCCGGCGAGGATGATCCCCAAAACCGCCACCGGCAACAACGACGGAGCCGTCGTCCCGAGGAACGCCGAAAAGCCGAAGACGGCCCCCATCAGCAAGCGAGGGAACAACGCCGGCGGTTGGGGCCCCTCCAAAAACCGTGTGGCGGCCCGCCAACGGCATCCCATCGCAAAGGTCAGCAACGCCACGCCAAGCACCGCCGAGAGGGCTCCCGGCAAAGGCCGTGTGCCCAACGCCCACACCGGCAACGCCACCGCCCCCACGATCGCCGCGCCCACACCGGAAAGCATGGCCGTGGCAAAAATGTCCGCGCGCACGCGGGGCAATTCCCCCTCTCGGATTCCCGTGAGATCCAAACAGGAAAAGCGCACGCCCGCCACCGTGGCCCGGAAAAGGCCCGTCACCGTCAAGGCCCCGAGAAGCGCGGCAAAGACCGTCAGCGCCGCCCCCAGCCGCTCCGGTCCCGCCAATGCCGCCAACATCCCGCCCAACACCGCGTCCAGCGGATACTGCATGGCCACCGGGACGCGGCCGGGGAACGCCAGGGCGGTCATAAACTCCGCCGAAGCCCCGGGAATCGGCACAAAAGAGGCCGTCAGAAGGTAAAAAAGCAACGCCGCCGCGAAGACCCCGGCGGTCCAAACCCAGCACGTTCGGTTTTTCGGCATATCCGCTTCCCCTGTAATTCTGTGGGGCAAATTGTACCATACCGCGCCAATGCCGTTCTTCCATTCCAAGCCTTCGGAGACAGCATTGCCCCACGAAATATGGTAGACTGCCCCCGTTTTGTCCATATAAGATCAAAGGAGGTGAGTATGGACCATCCCAATTTGGAAGGCTTTTCCCCAAACGCCGTGCGTGTGTTGCGGCAAGCGCAGGTGGAGGCGCAGAAGCTCCAGCACGACCACGTGGGAACGGAGCACATGGTGCTGGCGTTCATGTCGGTGGAGTGCTCGGCCCAACGTGCGCTGAGAACGTTCGGCACGTCGGAATACGATTTGCGGGCCCGCATTGAGGCTCAGACAACCGTCGGAGGCGTGGCGGAAGCCGGGGCCCCCGAAAGTTTGCCATGGTCGCCGCGCGCCCTGAAAGTGTGCGATGCGGCGCGTTTGGTCGCGGAATCCCGCGGAATGGCAAGCGTCAACACCATGGCGTTGCTCTTCGCCGCCGTTTCCGAAGGCGGCGGTTTGGGGGCGTTGGTGCTTACTCAGCTGAACGTGACGACCGAGACGTTGGAGCGGTTCATGCCGCAGCGCGACGCGACCGAGGAGCCGCCGCAGGGCTTTCCCCCTCCGCCCGAGGGAGACGGCCATGCCCTCCCGCAACAAGACCCCACGCCTCTCCAAGCCAAAACCAAAACCCCGGCGTTGGACACCTTCGGGCGCGACCTCACGGCGTTGGCCGCAAAGGATCGCTTGGACCCCGTGATCGGACGCGACGCCGAGCTTCGCCGCCTGATCCAGATCCTCTGCCGCCGCAGCAAAAACAACGCCGTGCTCATCGGTGAGGCCGGCGTGGGCAAAACGGCGGTCGTCGAGGGGCTTGCCCAAGCGATCGCCGAAGGCGCCGTGCCGGAAGCCATGCTCGGCAAGCGCGTGATCTCGCTGGACATGGCGTTGCTCGTGGCGGGCACGCAGTATCGCGGCCAGTTTGAGGAACGCCTGAAGCGCGTGATCGACGAAGTGTCGCGCAGCGGCAACGTCATCCTCTTCTTGGACGAGCTGCACACCATCGTGGGTGCGGGCGATTCCGAAGGCGCCATGGACGCGGCCAACATCATCAAGCCCGCGTTGGCGCGCGGCGAATTCCAGTGCATCGGCGCCACCACCCTCAACGAATACCGCAAGGGCATCGAAAAGGACGCCGCCTTGGAACGCCGTTTCCAGACCGTCATGGTGGAAGAGCCCACGACGGAGCAGGCCATCGCCATCCTCAAAGGCGTGGCCCCCAAGTATGCCGAACACCATGGCGTGACCTACACCCCCGCCGCGCTCGAGGCCGCCGTCCGACTGACGGCCCGTTACCAGCCCGCCCGCCAGTTGCCGGACAAGGCGATTGACGCCATCGACGAGACCGGGTCACAACTCCGCCTCGCCGCCGCCATGCGTCCGGCCGCGCTTCGCCGGCTGGAACGGGAGGCCAAGGACCTGCGCCGCATGAAGGAAGCCGCCGTCGCGCGTGACGATTTCGACTCCGCCGCCAAACTGCGCGGACGTGAGACCGAAGCCAACGAACGCTTCGAAGCCGAGCTTGCCAAATGGCAGGGCCGCCAGCGGGCCAAGCCCATCACCGTGACGGCCGAGGCCATCGCCCGCACCGTCGCGACCATGACGGGCGTGCCCGTGAACCAAATGACCGAAGGAGACCGCCAGCGGATGATGGCCTTGGAAGAAGAGCTGGATGGCCATGTGATCGGCCAAAAGGATGCCGTGGCCGCCGTGACCCGCGCCCTGCGCCGTGCCCGCGCCGGCATGAAAGACCCCGCGCGCCCGATTGGCTCGTTTCTCTTCCTCGGCCCCAGCGGCGTGGGAAAGACCCTGCTTGCGAAAGAGCTGGCGCGTGCGCTCTTCGGCGATGCCAAGGCGCTGATTCAGCTGGATATGTCCGAATACATGGAGAAGCACACCGTCAGCCGCTTGGTCGGCTCTCCGCCCGGCTATGTCGGGCACGAGGAAGGCGGCCAGCTGACGGAACGTGTGCGGCGGAGGCCGTACTCCGTGGTGCTGTTCGACGAGATCGAAAAGGCCCACCCAGACGTCACCAACATCCTTCTCCAGCTTTTGGAGGAAGGGTGCCTCACGGATGGCCTCGGCCGCCGGGTGGACTTCCGGAACACCGTCGTGATTCTGACGTCCAACATCGGGTGCGATTTCGCAGGCGAGGCGCCGACGGTCGGCTTCCTGCCCGGAGAGGCCGCCAAGGGTGTGCTCATGGCGCATGACGCGCTCCGCGCCAAAATCCTCGCGGAAGTCCGCAAAGCCCTCAAGCCCGAACTCCTCAACCGCTTCGACGAGGTGGTCGTCTTCCATTCCCTCGACCGTGAGGCCGTGGGGAAGATTCTCTCGTTGGAACTGGAAGGCGTGCGCAAGCGTCTCGCCGCCGCGGGGGTTCACTTCGAGCTCGATGCCGCCGCCACCGCGTTGTTGCTGGAACAGGGATTCCGCCCGGAACAGGGGGCGCGTCCGCTCCGCCGCGCGGTGGAACGCATGGTCGAAGACCCCTTGGCCGATTGCCTCCTGCGGGATGGCCCCACAAAAGCCACCCTCCTGCTCACGCCCGCGGCAGAGCCTCTGCCGAACGGCGAGCGGACGCTGGTCGCGACGCCCAAGGCCGCGCCGACCCCCACGCGGAAAGTCGCCCGGAAGTCGCCCCCGCGGACGCGCCGCACCACGCGCGTGGCACACGACCACGGGAAGGAATAACCCCTCGGGAAGCACATTCCCTCTCACCGGAGGCGGGGCGCTGTTTGGCGTCCCGCCTCCGTGTTTTCACCCTCCGCCCGCGGCCCTCCTCTGTGCCCCGAAACGAGGTACGGAGGGGGAAGCATCCGGATACGAAGGGGTGCGGGTCGAGATACGGAGGAGTGCGAAATGAGGCCCTCTCGCTCTTGAATTGTTCCCCGCAGCAGGCAATGCCGCCGCCCATGCCCCACAACCCATGAGCGCCTTGCCCGGCGTCCGTCTCCTCTTGGCGGATACGCACAAAAAACGCCCGGCGAACCGCCGGGCGTTTGTGCATTTCGACGTTGCGAAAGGGCTTACAGTCTTCCGGAACCGGCGCGGAAGAGGCGCAGATCCGTCCAAACGCCCGTATCGGCCGCATCGGCGCCATCCTCACCCGTGAGCGTGAAGCGAAGTTGCTTCGCGCCGAAGGGGATATTCACGTCGATCAGCTGCTTCACGTCTTGCGGCTTCATGCCCACGCGGGAGAAGATCTCCTTGCCATCGGCAAAGATGCGGAAGGTGACGTTCCCCTTGTTGGCGTTTCCGGTGGCCATGCCGGCGTGACCTTTGACCTTCTCCCACGTGCCGTCGAGATCAAGCGTCCATTCGGCGCCGACCTTGTCCTTCCGGCAGTTGGGATAATCTGTCCCCTCAACGGAGATGGTGTCCTTGCCGATCGGCTGGGTCTCATCGGGCAAAGGCTTGGCCTTGAGGTCCTGCTTCACGTCGATTTCCGCGGCGGAGCCGAAGTCGGCGCCGTTCTGGGCGGAGGTGAAGGTGATGCGCAGGTAACGGCCCCACGTGGCGGGGAAGGCGACCTCGCGGGTCTCCACCTTGGTGAACTTGGCGAATTCGCCTTCGGCGACCTGCTCAAACTTCCCGGGGAAGCGGGCGACCTCGACCTTGTAGCCCTTGATCACGCCATTGCCGAGGTTGGCACGCGGCAGATAGGTGATTCCGTTGACGGCGTAGAGTCCGCCCAAATCCACGTCAATCGTGTAGGGGAACTTGGTGGGCCGCTTGCCGTCCTTCCCGTAATAGGAATGCCACATGGTCTCATCGGTGCCGTCAAAGGCATTCTTGGCAGGGGAGTCATTCGCCCAGGAATTCGCGGTCACGACGAAGTCGGCCTTGTCCAGCTCATCCGTCACTTCAGGCACGGGATACGCCGGCGTTTCCTTGATGGACGAGAAGGGCTCGGTAAGAATCGCAAGGCGAACCGTGTCACCCGTGGGGAAGGAGGCAAGCTTGATCCGTAGCGTGCCGAACTTCTCCTCCGGATTGTAATACCAAGCCTGGCGGCTATTCGCGTAGGTCTCCGCCGCCTTCTCGCCCTCCAGCGCGAGAATCTCTTGCCCGACCATGCCATCCTCATCGCGGAAGACGACCGCACGGGGCTTCGCACGGGTGTGCACCACCAGCTCGTAGGCGCGGGTGCCCGGCATTCCCTCGTAGTAACCCACGGCACCGTTGATGGTCACGTTGATGACGCCGCCACGCTCGTCGGAGACGGCCTGCATCGTGAAGGTCTGCTGAGAATAAGCGCCAATCCGATGATCCTTGGTGGAGCCGTCGTCCTCATACAACGTGAAGTTGGAGGGCACACCGGAGGCATCGGGATAGAGGTCAAGCGTGAGCGGATCATACGGCTTGTCGCCGAGGACAAGCATCTCGGGATACATGGGAACGATCGCCCCGGCCCGGACAAAGACAGGGATATCCTCAAGCGTGATGGGCACCGCCGGGAGCGTCACGGGGCCACGGGTGCGGCGGCCATCGCGGTAATCGACCCAAAGCCCTTCGGGGAGGTAGACATCCTTCTTCCAGCCCTTGTTGAGCTTCATCGCGTTGTAAACGGGAGCGATGAGGAAATCGTCGCCGAGCATGAACTGATACTTCGTCTCATCGCCCCACGTGTGGCGATCGTTGGGATAGTTGTAGACGAGCGGACGCACGATCGGGGTTCCGCGGGCATACGCCTCGGCCATGTAGCTGTAGACATAGGGCACCATGCGGTTCTTGTGGAGCAGGGCCTTCCGGTTGAGGCTGAGGTACGGCTCGGGATAGCTCCAAGGCCCCTTGTTGATGTGGCTCCAACCGTTCATCACGTAGATGGCGGTGGTCCAGCACTTCCACTGGAGATCGCGCAAGAAGGTCTCATTGCTTCCGCCAAAGATGCCGTCCACATCGGTGGTGGCATAGGCCTGGCCGCTCATGGAAGAACCGGTGAGCGTGGGAATATGGTAACGGATGAGATCCCAAGAGCCGTACTGGTCACCCGTCCAGCAAATGCCATAACGCTGCGTTCCCGCCCAGCCCTGGACGGTCCAGACGAAGGCGCGGGCATTGGCGTTCCCTTCGATGCCTTCGGCCGCGACCTTGTTGCACTCCAAGGCGTGCTGATAGGCGGGGCCCGACCACGCCACGTCGATCTTCTGCACGCGGCTGCCGGCCGAAGCCACCTCCCACTTGATGCGATCAAGCGCGCCTTCCGTCCAAAGCCCGGTGTGGAATCCGAGGTCGGCGAGGGCATCCACCGTGTAACCCAACTGCATATGTCCGCAACCGTAACCGTCATTCACAAGGAGCCAGCCGCCCGGCATCGCGTTCTCGCGATACTTCTTGGCCACCTTCACCGCATCAACGGGGGTGATCTCCTTGTACGAACCATCCTCATTCTGAGCGGGATCGCGCGTCTCCTTGTCACGGGTGATGTAAGCATCCGCATCGCCGAGCTGAAGCCCCCACATGGGGATCAAGTTGGGGCGGCCCGTGAACTGGGTGTAGAGGTTCAGCGTCTTCCCAAAATCCCAACCCACGAAGTAGAAGGCATCGAAACGGTTTTCCTTGTGCGTCGTGCGCACCACGTCACCGGTGAAGTCATACTCACCGGGCGCGAAGGTGTGGCGCAACACGCCATAGCCGGTGTTCGTCATGTACCACGGCGCAGGGTTCGGATGTCCCCCCTCGCCCCAGTTGCCATCGGCGCGAATCTCAATCTTGCGGCCCTTGTGGGAGAAATCGCCGTTCTGCTGTCCGCCGCCGTAGAAATACTCATCAGGCGTGGTCTTGAGCGACTGCGTGGTGCCCTTTTCGGCATCCAAATCGAGCGGGGCCGCCTCGGCCCAAATGGGTGACCCGTCCGTTCCCGCGAGCGAGAACGTGGCGTCTGCCTTGTTCACCGTGAGCGTGAGCACCGACGTCGAGAACGTGTACGTGCCGGCCTCGCGGTTGTCGGCGAAGACCACGCGCGTTTTGTCCTCAGGCACTCCCACCAAGATCTGCGCCTTGTTCGGATCGTTCTTGGGGTCGGAGAAGTCGGCGGAGATATAGGTCTTTTCCTTGCCGTCCTTGTCCTTCACGGGATTTCCCGCGCGGTCACGCACCGGCTCAAGCTTCTGAGGGGCGGCAAGAATGCGGAAGACCTGCGGCGTGTAAAACTGGACACGCAATGTGATGCCGTTCTCAGTGATGAGATCAAAGCTCTTGGAGGTTCCGCTCTGCGGCACCATTTTCAGCACTTTTCCGGGAACGACGGCAGATGCGCCGGCAGCGGCGAACGCCATCAATCCGAGTAACCAGTGTTTCATTGGAATGTCCTTCCTTTACCTTGGCCTGATTGCCGCGAATACTATAGCATAGTCCTCAACCCACGGGGAGCCAGCATCCGGGCGGAAACAGTGTCAAGTTGCGAGACAATGAGCACGTTATGATAGACTACGAGAAGTGGTCACTTGCACAAAAGGTCAGGAACGTATGAAACGCTTCACGTTTTTCGTGGGACAAGCCCTCAAATCCATTGGGAGCGTGAGTGCCTTGATGGGGCTCCTTCCCGTTCTGCACGCCCAAAGAACCCCGGCGGATTACGTCAACCCCATCATTGGCGCATCCACCTCAACCCAAGTCGCGCGCTCATCCCACGGCTTGGGCAAAACCTTCCCCGGCGCCTGCACCCCCTTTGGACTGGTGCAACTCAGCCCCGACACCAAGACCGGTGGTGACAATGGCCCCGGTTATTCTTGGCACCATACCACCATCGAAGGCTTCAGCTTCACGCATATGAGCGGCATCGGCTGGTATGGCGACTTGGGCAACTTCCTTGTGATGCCCACCACCGGGCCATTGAGGACCTACAAAGGCACGGAGACGCATCCGGACGAAGGTTACCGTTCACGCTATCGCCACGAAACGGAGATAGCACAGGCCGGCTACTACGCCGTCACGTTGGATGATTACGGCATCCGCACCGAACTCACCGCAGCGCCGCACGCCGGAATCCTGCGCTTCACCTATCCCGCCTCGGAGACCTCGCGCATCCAAATCGATTTGGCCCGCCGCATCGGTGGCTCGTCCGACCGCCAATATGTGGAACGCATCGACGACCGCACCATCCGCGGATGGATGCGTTGCACCCCTGCCTGCGGAGGATGGGGCAATGGTGCCGGGAAAGTGAGCTACACCGTCTACTTCTATTGCCAATTCGACCGCCCTCTGTCGCGTTATGGCGTTTGGAGCGCGGACATTCCCGACGGCATGAGCCGCAAGAACGACGCAAACGACAACCCTGCCTATGCCGCTTGCGTCAAAGCCGCGCGCCTACATCCCTCCTGCGACCGCATGGAGGGCGAACACTTGGGCTTCTACGCCGAGTTTCCCACCCGTCAAGACGAGCAAGTCCTAATGAAGTGCGGGATCTCCTTCACCAGCCTTGAGGGCGCCGAACGGAATCTGAAGCACGACATTCCCCACTGGGACTTCGACCGTGTCCGACAAGAGGCCCACACACAATGGGACAAGGCCCTCTCCACCATTCGCGTGGAAGGCGGAGCACGCGAAAAGACCATTTTCTACACAGCCCTCTATCACACAATGATCGACCCGCGCTGTGCCGCCGATGTGGACGGCAGTTATTTTGGGGCAGACGACAAGGTTCACACCTCCGCCGATCTCGGATTCACCTACCGCACACTCTTCAGTGGGTGGGATGTGTTCCGCAGCCAATTCCCTCTGCAAACCCTCATCAATCCGCGCATGGTCGATGACACCATCAATTCCCTGATGCAAATCGCCCGCCTCAGTGGCAAAGGTTACTATCCCCGCTGGGAATTGCTGAACGCCTACACCGGCTGCATGTTGGGCAATCCGGCCATCAGCGTGTTGGCCGACGCATACATCAAAGGCATCCGGGGATACGACGCCGAAGAAGCCTTGAAATACGCCCTCCTCACCCAAGAACGTTCAGGCAATGGCGACCGCGGCTACACGCCCGGCAGCCTCTCCAAAACCTTGGAATACGCCTATACCGATTGGTGCCTCGCCCGCCTGCTCGAAGCGTTGGGCCATCCCCAGGAGGAAGTGGAACGCCACGATCGACGTGCCCAAGCCTACCGCAACGTCTGGTGCGACAGCGTGCACTGGTTCCGCACCCGCTTGGCCGATGGCACTTGGATGCCGTGGCGCGGACGTACCGTCCAAAATCAGGGCACCACAGAGAGCAATCCCTATCAGCAAGGCTGGTTCGTCCCACACGACATCGAGGGGTTGAAGCGTCTCATGGGCGGCCAACACGCCTTCGATGCCGAGATGGACGCCTTCTTCGCCAAAGTCCCCAAAGATTTCCTCTGGAATGACTGGTACAACCATCCCAACGAACCCAACCACCACGTGCCCTTCCTCTTCAACTACACCTCAACCCCTTGGAAGACCCAATACTGGACCCGCGCGATCTGCGACCGCGCCTACGGGACGGACGTTGCGGGGCTCTGCGGCAACGAAGACGTCGGGCAAATGTCGGCTTGGTACGTTCTCGCCGCGATGGGCATCCATCCGATATGTCCCGGCAATCCCCGCTACGAAATTACCTCCCCCGTATTCGATGAAGTGGAGATTAAACTGGATTCCAATTACTACACGGGCAAGACCTTTAAAATCATCGCCCATCGCAACTCCCCGCAAAACGTCTATATCCAAACCCTCCGACTGAACGGACGCCCCCTCAACCGTCTGTGGATCTCCCACAAGGAAATCACCGCCGGGGGCGTCTTGGAGATGGACATGGGTGCGCACCCCCCACTTACCCAACCCAAACAAACGACACAAGAAGTCCTCCCCTGAACGAAACCGAACGCTACCCCCAAGCCCCCCTGCATGTGCAAGTCCCCCTTGCACCTCCCGGTCCCCAGCACATGGTTTCCATGGGTACCGCATGGAAGTATTTTTGGACGCGCTGGACCTTCTCCGGTCGCGCCTCACGCTCTGAGTATTGGTGGGCACAATTGACACTCACCCTCGTCAACTGCGGGCTCTCCTTCGTTCTCGGGTTCTTGGTTGCTGCCATGGAGGTGGACGCACCCGTCAGCGATGCGCTCGCAGACCTCTTCGGATTGATTTGGCTCCTTGCCACACTCGTCCCTGGGATCTGCCTCCAGGTACGTCGTCTGCACGACACCAATCACTCAGGCTTGTGGTGTTGGCTTACAATCCTTCCCGTCATTGGGTGGATTGTGCTCTTTGTCTTGATCTGCACGCGCAGTGACCCCACGGCCAATCGTTATGGACCTATGCCCAATACGGAGGCCTAACCCTTCGACATCACTACGGCGTGTTCCCGTTCGGCACACGCCGTAATATTCTTGGGCTTGGTGGCAAAGAGGGAAGGCGTCAGCCGAGGAAATGCCACAAGGCCCAATTGGCGGCGAGGGCATAAAGCTGGGAAGCGAAATCGTCCGCGACGATCCCCCACCCCTCCGGAAGATATTGGATCTGCCGCGCCGGGGGAAGTTTGAGCACATCAAGCACGCGGATGACGACAAACGTGGCAGGAATCAACCACAGCGCCTGCGTCAGCGGAAGCCCAATGGTCGCAATGGGATAAAGCATCCACTCATCGGCCGTGATGCGCCCGTCATCTTTCTTCTTGAGCGTACGCTCAGACATCGTGCAGATGGGCACCGCCAGCAGCGTCAGCGCCAAACACGCCGGCACCTGCGCCCAAAGCGGAAGCCACGCGGCAAAGGCGCACGCAAGCGCCACGCCCGGCAATGACCCAAACGTCCCCGGTGCGCAGGGCGCCACAAGGCCCAATCCGAAACCCGTTCCAAGCCAGACACAAAGCCGTTGCGAAAAAGAGGCGCCCAGGGTTGCCTCCGGGCGCTGTCCTTCATAGGGGTCTTTCCCTTTCCAACCCATGTTGGAATCCTCACTGCCCCTTCGTCATGCGATAGAACGTGAGGAAGGAACGAATCACGTCATCCTTCGTCACGTCGTCAATCGTATACCGCTCATCCACCGGGCGAAGCGGCTCGTCGTGACTGGTCGCGCGGGAATTCGTGCGCACCACACGCACGCTGGCGCGCGGCAAGATGCCATCGTTGACGAACTGCCGGGTCACGGAGTAGCAAATCTCCTCCACGTTGGCGTCACGGTAGACCGTGAGAATCGTGGAGGCCGGCGCCTCGCGCACCGTGGCGGTGCGGCCCAGCCGGCGCATTTCCTCGGCCACCTCCGTCAACGCCGGCGTGACCACCTCACGCAGGAACTTGGCGAAACGCGCATTCTCCCGCTCGGCGCGGGAGGCCTGCGAATCGCTCAGGAAGATATCCTCAAGCTCCAGCTTCCAGTCACCCATGGCTTATTCCGCGGAGAGCATCGTGTTGATAATGGGGAAGAAGGGCACCGGGCCGCCCTTGATCACGTTGATCAGGCCGATCTGGTAGCCATAGATCATCTCGGTGGAGTTGATGAGGCCCACCTGCACGCCGCGCATGTCGCTGGTGCTGTTCACGAGCCCGATCTGGAGGCCCTTGGCCATCAAGGAATCGTTCCACAGGCCAATCTGCGCGCCCGTGAGGTTGGTGGCATGGTTCGCGCCAATCGCGATTTGGAGCGCACCGGCGCGATCCAACACCTTGTTGCGCACCAAGGCCAACTGGAGGCCATAGGCATTGACGGCCTCGCCGCCGATGGAAAGATCCAAGCCTGTGAGGTTCTGGCAGGTTCCCCAAACCCCAAGGCGCAGGCCGATGATGTCAATCGTCTCATCCCCCTGCAACGCGAAGCAGACGGGCGAAACGGTACGCGTCTCGACACGCTCAGGCTGCTCCCCGGCGGCCTCTTGGGCAAACGCCCCGGCGACCAAAGTAACGCAGGCGAAAAGGGCCACGGTCAGTTTCTTCATAGCATCCTCACTGGTGATTCCGTATGCTTGCACGGGAGCCTCTGCTCACGTTTGCTTCGTATGCTACCCCATCTCGTCCGAAAACGCAAGCGCTTTCTTACGACATTGAAGCGTGCGCGCATGACAACAGGGCGAATCCGATGCGCTCAGCCCCGACCATTTCCATCCCATGCCTCTCATTCCCTGTGTCCTCCGGTAGGCAGGAGACTCCTTTTTGCGGATGGTGTGTTGCGCCCGCAAGGCGATATGCTATGGTGTTACGGATTTCACATTCAATGGCTAGCCACCATGAACCGCAGAACCTTCCTCAAACTCACGGGCCTTGCCGTAACGGCCGTCGCGACCGGTTGCGCATCCGCCTCCACCACGTCCGAACGCCCGAACATCGTCCTCGTGCTCGCGGACGACCTGAGCCCCTATGAGCTCGGGTGCTACGGCCAGAAAAAGATCCGCACGCCCAACATCGACCGCTTGGCCGCCGAGGGTGCCCGCTTCGACGTTTGCTACTCCGCCTGCCCCGTCTGCGCGCCCTCCCGTTGCGGCCTTCTCACCGGATTGCACATGGGCCACGCGCAAGTGCGCAACAATTGGGAACGCGGCGCCTTCGAGCCCGGGGCCAAGGAGGGACAGTGGCCCTTGAAGCCCGGCACGGACACCATCGCCCGCCGCCTCCAATCCGCCGGCTATCGCACCGGGTGCTTCGGCAAATGGGGACTGGGCGGACCCGACACGGATGGCCGCCCCACCCTCCAAGGCTTCGACCGCTTCTACGGCTACAATTGCCAGCGCCACGCCCACCAGTATTGGCCCACGCACCTGTGGAGCAACGACACCCGCGTGCCCGTGGACAATCCCGTCATCCACCCCCACCAACGCCTCCCCAAAGGTGCCGACCCCAAAGATCCGAAGACCTACGAGCGATACCGCGGGCGCGCCTACGCCCCTGACCTCATCATCGCCGAGGCCGAGCGCTTCATCAACGAAAATGCCGGCCAGTCGCCCCTTTTCATCTTCTATGCCACCCCGCTCCCCCACGTCGGGCTCACCCCGCCGGAGAACGAAATCGACGCCTACGACTTCCCCGAAACGCCCTACGATGGCCGCGCCGGCTACGCTCCCCAGCGCCGCCCCCGTGCCGCCTATGCCGCCATGGTCTCGCGCGTCGATGCCGAAGTCGGCCGCATCGCCGAAGCCCTCCGCGCGAAGGGACAGCTTGAGAATACCCTCTTCATCTTCTCCGGCGACAACGGCACCACCTTCAATGGCGGAACCGACCGCGCCTTCTTCGACGCCACGCGGAATCTGCGCGAGTGCAAGGCCTCCATCTACGAGGGCGGCCTGCGCGTGCCCTTCGTGGTGCGCTGGCCGGGACACGTCCCCGCCGGGAGCCATTCCAGCACACCCATCTGGCACGTGGATCTCTACCCCACCTTCTGCGCCGCCGCAGGCGTCGCGACACCTGCCAAGCTCGATGGCGTCAATATCCTGCCCCTGCTCGCCGGCGGCGCCGCGCCCAAGCGTCCCCCCTTCTACTGGGAGTTCGTCCACCGCCAGGCACTGCGCGAAGGCGACTGGCGCTGGGTGCACTATTGCCCCTCCGGCAAAACCGAGCTCTACCACTTGCCTTCCGATCCCGGCGAACGCAAAAACCTCGCCGCGCAATATCCTGACCGTGTGGCCCACGGTCTCCGCCTCATGCAGGCCGCCCACACGCCCAATCCGGACTTCCCGCTCAAGGGGCTGGACACGGCGCCGGACAAAAAATGACGCACAGGGCACGGCTTTGGTGAGCCCATGGCTTGTCAACACCCCCAAAGTGTGGGAGAATGCCTCCCATGCAGTGTGATTGTTCCGCAGAGACGCCATCGGGGCAGTTCCCCCGGTGGCACCCCGCGCCCCCGCCGGACCCCGAAGCCGTAGCCGCGCTGATCCAAGCCACCGGGCTCTCGCCCGAGGTGGCGGCCATCGTCGTCCGCCGTGCGGGGGCCTCGGTGCGGCAATGGTTGTCGCCCGAAACGGCGGCCCTCTGCGATCCCTTCGCCTTCGATGGTATGCGCCGCGCCGTGGAGCGCCTGCGCCGCGCCATCGTCGCGAAGGAACCCATCACCGTCTTTGGCGACTACGACACCGACGGCATCACCGGCACGGCCCTGCTCACGCGGGCACTCTTGCGCTTGGGGGCCAACGTCAAACCGTTCTTCCCCGACCGGGCCAAGGAAGGTTACGGCCTCACGCCCAATGCCGTGGCGCGATGCCTCACCTATGCGCCCAAACCCTCTCTCGTGGTCACGGTGGATTGCGGCATCACCTGCGCGGACGAGGTGGCGACGCTCCGCGCCCAAGGCATCGACACCGTCATCACCGACCATCACACCCCGCCCGCCCAGCTCCCCGATGCCGTGGCCATCGTCAATCCGCGTCTCTCGGCCCCGCCCGGCGCGGAGGGGATTTGCGGTTGCGCCACGGCCTTCATGCTCGTGCGGGCCTTGGCGGCGGAGGGGTTGGACGCCACGCCGGAGGACTTCCTCGATTTGGTGGCGGTGGCCACCGTGGCCGATGTGATGGAGCTCACAGGAGAAAACCGCGCCCTTGTGGCTCGGGGCCTCCGCGCCCTCGGCGGCCCGGAGGGGAACCCCGGGCTTCGGGCGCTCCTGCGAACCCTTCGCCTCACCCCGGCCGAGGGCCTCACGGCCGAACGTGTCGCCTTTTCCCTTGTGCCCTGCGTCAATGCCGCCGGCCGCCTTGGCCGATTGAAGGATGCGTGGGCGCTCATTGGCATGGGGCGCGAGGCCCACGCCCCCATTCTCCGCGCCGTGAACGAGGAACGCCGCACCGTGGAACGCGAACTCTTGGCACGACTCCAAAAGGATCTTCCGGAGCGGGTTGAGGGTGCCTTGGTGCTGGGCGGCGAGGATTTCCATCCCGGCGTGGTGGGCATTGTCGCCGCGCGGCTCATGGAGCGCGTGGGCGTGCCCGTGGCCCTCGTCTGTCGCACGCCCGATGGCGGCGGGCACGGCTCCATGCGTTCTTGCGGCGATTGGCACGCGGTGAAGGCGCTGGATGCCGTGCGCGATCTCCTGGGCCCCTATGGCGGCCACGCCGGCGCCGCGGGCTTCACCCTGCTCCCGGGGGCCTACGAGGCCTTCTGCGAGCGCTTGCCGGGGCTTTTCCAGGGCCCCCGCACCGAGCCCCCGACGATTTACGATGCCGACCTCTCCCATCGCCCCGTGACGCTGGCCTTCTGCCGCGAACTCGCCTGTTTGGAGCCTTGCGGCCACGGCAACCCCAAGCCTATCTTTCTCAAGGGGTTTTCGGTGGAGTCCTTCCGCCCCGTGGGGGCCGACGGCAGTCACCTGTCGCTCCAGCTCCGCCCGGACGATGGCGGCGCCCTGCTCAAGGCCATTTGGTTCGGCGCGGCCGAACGTGCCCGCACATGGCGGGTGGGTCTGCGCTTGCGTGCGCTCTTCACCCTTGACATCGACACGTTCCGTGAGCCTTGCCCCTCGCTCCGGTTGGTCGACGCGCTTCCGCTCTGATTCCATAGTTGGGGGATATGGTATGCTGTGCGCATGAAACGGTGCGCCTATCTCCTTTTGCTCCTGCTCATTTTTGGCTTCCTCGGTTACCTCTTTCGGGTGGAAGCGGCCCAACGCGCAAAGGAACGCCAACAGGGGCCGTTCATGGCGGAATGGACGTTCCGGGCAGTCACCGTGTCCGAAGACCCCGACACGCCGCCCCAGCCGTGGGTGTGCCCGGACACCTATGACTGGAACGAGGCCTTGGAAGTCCTCGGCGGGATGGTCGACCGGCTCCTTTACGAGTGGAAAATACGGGAGGTGGAGGATCTTGTGTGCTCAGGTTCCCCCGAGGCGCTGACCCTTCGTTTCCGCTTTTGGGGGCCTTCGGAGGCATCATACTGGAAGCCGCTCCTTCTCAAGGCCGTGCGGACGGCCCGTCGGCGAACCCATGCCTCATGGGAGAAGAATGCGTTTCAATGGATTGACCAGTACCTGAGCAAACTGCCCGCGGAAGACGTCGCCGTAAGGGAAGATCTGCTTCGGCGCAAAGCCGAGGGCCGCAAACAGCTCCGGGCTCAGCGGTTCATGTTGGAACCTGTCGGCGACCTGCGCATCCATGCGGCCCCCACCCCTCCAGACGTCCGGGCCGACTGGATTTGGCGTGTGGTGCGGATAGGCCTGCTGGGGATTTTGTTGTTGCTCCTGTGGGGGGCACTCTTCTTGCGGAGTCTTCGGCGAGGATTGGCGTTTGCGTTCGGATTGGCCGTTTGCGTTGCGTTGGGTGGGCGCGCCGGCATCGGATGGGCCCACACCCGCCCGCCCCGATGGGTGGCCAGTCAGCCGCTGGCCCTGCGCGACGGCACCGTTGGCCCATGGGCATGGGGAGAAGGCATCTTGTGCCAAAAGGACAAAAGCCCGGATTTGCTGATAGTCTGCGTGGAAGATGCCGCCACCGAGGAAGAAGCCTTGGCAACCTTGCAGTGCCGCGTGAAGGCTTTGAAAGCCCGGGGCGACGCCGTATCGGCCAAAGCGCAGGAACGGCTCTGCGCGGCTCCGACCAAGGCGCTGGCTGAAGCGGAGGCGGAAGGCGCGGAAGCCTCGCGACTCGAGGCGTTGCGAAGGGCGTTGAGAAAGGCCGAAGGCGAGGCAGACAAGCTCCGGATTGTGTTGTATCCGCTGACCCAACCGGTCGCAAGCCCACGCACGGTGTTCGTGAAGGAAGCCCTTGTCGGAGGGCTTGTCGGCGGAATCTGCTGGGTCATTGCCATGGGCCTCATGACACGTAAGCGCAGAGGCAACCCAAAACCGCCCCGTTTGGACGAACCGACGGCGCCCCGAGACCTTCCGTGAGGCTCCGCATCGCCGGTTGAGATACGGAGCCCTCCGCCTTGGGATGCTCCGTCTCCCGCCTCCAAGGACGGGGCACCCTGCGTCCAAAGATGCCGACAACGGCCTTTCCGCCCACCGGAAAACAAAAAAGCCCGCAGGAACCCTGCGGGCTTTTTTCGTGCCGAACGGCGGCTTAGCGCTGGCCGGGCTGCCACTCTTCGGAGGAGGCGAAGGCTTCCTCGAAGGCGTTGGCGAAGGAACCGAGCGGCGTGGAGGCGGCAGGGGTCTCGGCCTCGGCCTCGGCGGTGAGGCGGGCGACCTCGCCCTCATCCATGTTCACGGCCTTGATGGAGAGGCCGATGCGGCGCTCGTCGCGGTCGATCTTGACGATGCGAGCCTCGACTTCCTGGCCCACCTTGAGGGCGTCCTTGACCTTGTCCACGTGCTGATCGGAGATTTGGGAGATGTGCACGAGGCCATCCACGCCATCCTCGAGCTCCACGAAGGCGCCGAAGGAAGCGATCTTGGAGACCTTGCCCTTGACGATCTGGCCGATCTGGTAGGTGGAGGCGATGGAGCTCCAAGGATCGGTCTGGGCCTGCTTGAGGCCGAGAGAGATGCGCTGATTCTGGGCGTCGATCTCGAGGACGATGGCCTCGACGGTCTGGCCCTTCTGGAGCACTTCGGAGGGGTGGTTGATCTTGCGCGTCCAGCTCATGTCGGAGACGTGGATCATGCCGTCGATGCCCTCTTCCATCTCGACGAAGGCGCCGTAGGTGGTGAAGTTGCGCACCTTGCCGGTGATGCGGGAGCCCACAGGATAACGATCCTGCACGGTGTCCCAAGGATTGGCCTCGGTCTGGCGGATGCCGAGAGCGATCTTCTGGTTCTGCGTGTCGATGTTGAGCACCACCACGTCGACTTCCTGACCCACGTCGAGGACGTCGGAGGCGCGGGCAATGCGCTTGGTCCAGCTGAACTCGGAAACGTGCACCAGGCCTTCGATGCCGGGCTCAAGCTCGACAAAGGCGCCGTAGGGGGCGAGGTTGACGACCTTGCCGCGGAGGCGGGAGCCCACGGGATAGCGGGCTTCGATGTCGTCCCAAGGATTGCTCTGGGCCTGCTTGAGGCCGAGGGAGACGCGCTCGCGCTCCAAATCCACGTCGAGGATCATCACGTCGAGTTCCTGGCCCACCTTGAGGAGCTCGGAGGGGTGCTTGATGCGGCCCCAGCTCATGTCGGTGATGTGCAGCAGGCCGTCCATGCCGTCGAGGTCGACGAACGCGCCGAAGTCGGTGATGTTCTTCACCTTGCCGTGGACGATCTGGCCCTTCTGGAGGGTCTCGAGGAGGGCGTGCTTCTTCTCGGCCATCTGCGCCTCGAGGAGCTCGCGGCGGGAAACGATGATGTTGCGGCGCTCGTCGGAGATCTTGATGATCTTGAATTCCTGCGGCTGCTCGGTGATGTAGATGTCGAGATCGCGGGAGGGGTTCACATCCACCTGCGAGCCAGGGAGGAAGGCGTCCACACCGTCCACCGCCACGATCATGCCGCCGCGCACTTTGCTCTTGATGACGCCGGAGACGGTGTCGCCCTCTTTGTACTTGGCGAGGACGGCTTCCCAGCGGATCTTCTCGTCGGCCTGGCGCTTGGAGACCACCACCATGCCGTTGTCACCCTCGAGGTCGATGAGGAGCACATCGAACGTGTCGCCCACGTTCACCGCTTCCACGTCTTCGAACTCATTGGCGTTGATCGAGCCTGCGCTCTTGCAGCCGATGTCCACGAGCACTTCGTTGCCGCGCTTGCCGGTGACCTTGCCCTTGACGATGGAGCCGGGCGCGGGGACGCTGTTCTGCTGATCCAGCGCAGCGAGGAGTTCGTCGTACAGGGCACCGGTCTTCTCGACCGCCTTCTGAGGTTTGCGAATAGCCATTTGGCCTGTTGCTTTCCGTTGAACGGGCGCGCTCCTCTTGGCCTGCCGCTCGCGGCATTCTGTGGCCTCGGGGTGGTTAAGCGCCCGGTTGTTTGCGTAAATCCTTCTCCCACGCAGGAAAAGGGAAAAGCGAGAATAACATATTCAGGGATTCGACGCAAGCGGCAAAACCTGCCCCCATCCTTCGTCGAGCCCCGACGCCCCCGGACGGGGCCGGCACAGTCCGCCGGCTCAGCCCCGCACGCCGCCCCGGGTGGGAGCCTCGCGCAGACGGGCGTAGGCCTCCGCGCGGAAATCGAGGAAGCAATCGTTGGCGATGGCCTCGCGCATCCGCTCCATGAAACGAAGGTAGCAGTGGATGTTGTGCAGCGTGAGCAGACGGTAGCCAAGCATTTCGGAGGCATTGAGCAGATGGCGCACGTAGCCGCGCGTGTGGCGGCTGCAACAGGGGCAGTCGCATCCCGGCTCCACCGGCAGGGTGCTCGATTTCCACGCGCCGGCCTTGACGGGATAAGGGCCATCGTTCGTGAAGGCCGATCCGTTGCGGGCGTTGCGCGTGGGGATCACGCAGTCGAACATATCACATCCCATGCCGACGGCTTCCGTCATTTGCCACAAGTCGCCCAGCCCCATCACGTAGCGCGGGCGGTGGCGCGGCATGAAGGGCACGGAATCCGCAATCCCCTTCAGGATGAAAGGCTCCGGCTCGCCAACACTCACGCCGCCCACGGCAAACCCATCGAGGCCATCCTTCTCCATCGCGGCGAGTTCAAGCGCGCAATGTTTCCGGTGATGGGCATATTCGGAACCTTGGACGATGCCGAAGTAGAGCTGACCTTCCGCACGCGGCTGCTCCAAGCACACCCGCGCCCACCGAAGCGTCTGCTCAACGGAGCGGGCCACGTAAGCATCGTCCGAAGGATACGGGATGCACTCATCGAAAAGCATCGCGATGTCCGAACCCAGCACGCGCTGCACGGCCATGCTTTCCTTGGGCCCCATGAACAGGCGTTTGCCATCGATGTGCGACTGGAAGGAAACGCCCTCCTCCGTGATCTTGCGCAACGAAGAGAGCGAAAAGACCTGAAACCCGCCGGAATCCGTCAGGATCGGCCCATGCCAATCCTGAAAGGCGTGAAGCCCGCCGAGCGCCTCCATGACCTCCATCCCCGGGCGCAACATCAAGTGATACGTGTTGCCCAAGATAATCGGGGCGCGCAACCGCTCCAAATCCTCCGCGTCCAACGTTTTGACGGTGGCTTGGGTCCCCACGGGCATGAAAACCGGCGTCGGCACCGGCCCATGGCGCGTCCACAACCGTCCAAGGCGGGCGCCGCTCTTTGCGTCCTCGTGAAGAATCTCGTAGGTTCCGACGGGGGGCGTTCCGGGCATACAGCGTCCTTCCGCAATCATCCTCAGCGCACAATCGCCGCGAGCATGTCGCGGACCGCCTGCGCCATGCCCACGGTGAGCGCGTGGGCCACGATGCTGTGGCCGATGTTCAACGTGTCAAGGTTCGGGATGTCCAGCAACGCCCCCACATTCGCAAGGGTCAGGCCATGGCCGGCATTCACCCGAAGCCCCAGTTCCGCGCCCCATGCCGCCGCCTCGTGCAAGGCCTCCAGCTCCCGCTTGGCCGCATCGCCGGTGGCATTGGCATAGGCCCCCGTGTGAAGCTCCACATACGGCGCCCCCAACGCCGCGGCCGCCTCCAGCTGACGGCGATCCGGCGCCACAAAGAGCGACACCTGCGTGCCCTGCGCGGCGAGCGCACGAACCGTCGGGCGCAACGCCTCCAACTGCCCGGCGGCATCCAAACCGCCCTCCGTCGTCAGCTCCTGACGCCGCTCCGGCACGAGGCACACCTCATCGGGCACCACCTCCAGCGCCACACGCAAAACGTCCGGATTGTTGGCCATCTCCAGATTCATCCGCGTGGTGAGCGTCCGGCGCAAACGATAGACATCGGCATCCTGAATGTGGCGGCGATCCTCACGCAGGTGCAACGTGATGCCATGCGCCCCCGCGCTTTCCGCCAAACGCGCGATTTCCGCAAGATCGGGATAATCCACCCCACGCGCCTGACGCAACGTGGCGGCGTGGTCGATATTGACTCCCAGTTTGATAGGCTCCATAACCGACTCCTCGTGAACAAAACGTCTTCGTTACCAAGATTTCTTCAACCGCACATACCACGTGGTGTCCGTGTTGCAGTTGCCGGGCTCAGGGCGCGTCTGATACTCATTGCGCATCCCCATCTCGAGGGAAATGTCCGACAACCGCTCATCCACAAGGCCAAGCTCCTTCATCAGATAAGACAACTTGCTCTCGTGCACCAACGTGCCCTTGTCGAGATCCTCCAACAGCGGCGTGTAGGTCAGCTCCGTGTTCCAGCTCACGCCCGACTCGAAGTCGTAATGGAAAAGCAACCCGACGTCCAACGCGAAGTCGCTGTCCAACACCCTATCAAGCGATGCCGTGCCCGGCCATTTGCGCGTGTAGTGCTCCACATACGTGTGCGCCATGCCGAGACGGAACCTCAAGAGCGACGTCCGCCCATTCGTCTTCGTGTTCCAAAGGTAAAGCCCATAACCGCCGCCCAGCACATTCCGGAGCTTGTAATCGCTGAAACGGTTATGTTGCCCCTCATCACGCACATACCACGTGCAATAGTCCGATGGCCGATGCTCGAAATCCACGCCCCCGATATACCGTTCCGCCGTCAACGTCCCATTGCTGCGGGCCTTGTCCATTGAGGCATAGAGCTTGAGCGTCGTGTTCTCCCCCGTGCGCACCGCATCGAGATAGAGCGACATCGAGAGATCCTTCGTATACTTCCCGGACGACCCCGTAAAGCCAAGGCTCGTGCTATACGACCACCGCTTGATCGGCGGGAAATCCGGGTCCGTCGCATCCGTCGGCCACAACGTCGCCACCTCCGTGAGCGCCAACGCCTCCGCCTTCTTCCCCTCGGGAATCAACACCGTGTTTCCCTCGGCATCCTTGGCGACCCGCACCTCCTCCTTCGCCTGGGAAGAAGGGTCCGTACGCGCAAACATCGGTTGATCCGACGCATAATCGAGCTTCGCCACATCCTTCTGCGCGATCGACAGCGTCCCCGCGAACGACGTCTCAAACGAGATCCGCCCGCCCTTGATTCCCTTCACCGTGCCATGGAGCACATCGCCCCCCGTGGTCGTCAGCGTGTCCGCACGCAACGCCCACGCGCCCAGCGCAAGGCAAAACAGCAAAAGGCCTCTAAACATCACTCGCATGCTCGGCTTGGCGATCCTCGGAATGGTCGAACTTCGGATGGGCCCCGGCAACGACCACCGTCACCTCACCCTTCGGCGGATGCGCCCGAAAATGCTCCACCAATGCCGAAAGTGTACCACGGTGCACCCGCTCATGCAACTTCGTCATCTCCAAACACACCGCCGCCTCCCGGTCCCCCAGCGCCTCCAACGCCCCCTCCAAACACGCCGCCACCCGAAACGGCGACTCCAAACACACCAACGTGTGCGGCAGCGCCCGCTCCGCCTCAAAAAACCGTCGCAACGCCCCCGACTTCCGTGGCGGGAACCCCTTAAACGTGTAGCTCGACGTCGGCAACCCCGACAGCAACAACGCCAGCTCCACACTGCACGGCCCCGGCAACACCGTGTACGGCAGGCCCTCCGTCGCGAACAGACGGATCACCCGATAACCCGGATCGCTGATCCCCGGATAGCCCCCATCCGAACACAACGCCACCGGCGTCCCCGCGCGCACCAGCCCCGCAATCCGATGCGACACCCCCTCTTCATTCCCCTGACGATACGAAAAGAGCTCCGGCCGCGGAATCCCCAACGCCGAAAGCAACTGCCACGTCCGTCGCGTATCCTCGCACGCGATCACCGGCACCGCCGCCAAAACCGACCTCACCCGAGGCGAAGCATCCTCAAGATTCCCCAACGGCGTCGCCACCACATAAAGCTGCACTTCCACTTCCATGCCCACCAGTATACCACGCCTCCACCCCAAGCGCATCTCCCCCCTCCGCGGAGAAAGCGTCCACCCCCAAAAACAACACGGGGGACACCTCCGTGCCCCCCGCAGTGGATACCGTTTTCCGCGCCGTCACGCAACCGTGCGCCGACGCAACGCCAATCCCGCCACGCCCAGCGCCAGCAACGCCAACACCGTCGGCTCAGGCACCAACGTCCCCGTTACAAACTCGCCCGAAAACGTCTTCCCAATCCCACTTCCCGAGGCCGGGGGACCCGGCTCATACCAATATTCCGCCGCCGCCTCAGCAGAGATATTCATGACGGCATATCCTTGTGTCTCACTGTTGAACATCACAAGAAAGTAAGTTCCGCTCACCTCGGCGGAAGTCGAAAGCGAGAATGTCCCGTTCAGCGAGGTCGTGCTTGTCAGAGGTCCAGAAAAGGTGCCCCCGGGGACGGTGCCATAACCCTCAACCGTCCCGCTCATCGCGACTTGAGCGGCGGAAACGACATCCGTTCCGCTCGCGGAATACACCACCGCGACAGAGGTCATCGAATCGTACCACGAGACATCCGAATTCGTCGATGCCCAATTCATCGTCACCGCCTGCACAGAAACCGCACCGACGATTCCCAGCAACAACAATCCAACCTTCCGCATTTTCATAGCACCTTCTCTGTCAAAAACTCACATACGGCGACGCAAGGCCAAGCCCGCCACGCCCAGCGCCAACAACGCCAACGCCGTCGGTTCGGGCACGACACGCCCGACATACGTCAAATTAATGTAGTCCCCGAGGGTTGGCGGAATCTCAGGATCCACCGTAGACTGGTAGTACCCGTTTGCGCTGTCAGTCGTGGGAACTCCGGTGTACTGCGCGGCACGATAAGCCACATAACTCACCGGGTCGTCAACAGTGCTCGCTCCCGTAAAAACGACAAGGTAATAGTATTTCCCCGTTTCCAAGGAAAGCCCATTCCCTGCAACCGCACTCCCGCCCTCTAGGGGATAGGAGAACTCCCCGCCACCCATGTAGCGTGTCCCCGTCGTCGTCTCAACGACCGTCTTTGCATCCGTCTCCACCGCGTCCGTCGAATAAAGATAGACACTGTTAGCTCCGCTCAGAACTTCGGCACCCGTTAACCACCCATCCACGTCCGGGACATTCCACCGGACGGAGATGGCGGAGGCCGTCGCGACAAGCAGACCGACAGAAAGAAAACTCAAGAACGTCCGAATCATCTTCATCCTCACTGCTGAGCGCCACCCACCATGTAGAGGTAAAATGCCTCTCCCGGCTCAATCACCACATCATCACCAATCGCCTGACGGCGAAGTTGGCCGGATACCGCTTGCGTCCACGTGCACCCGCCCTCTGAGGTTGCATCGTAGAAATAGACCTTGTAATCCGCCTTACCCTCTTCAACGACGAGGAGCTGAGAACCGGCCCCAAAGGTTTTTCCCAAAACGTCAGGCGTAATTCCCGTTTGAATTGAGATCGCATTTGAATCCGCATTACCGGCCTCAACAATTCCCGTGGTGGCAGTCGCATCGGTGAAGTGAATCCCCTTGTCGCTGTCCTGCCCGCAGAAAATTGTCTCTCCCGTTACATTCTTGACCCAAAACACCGTCCCAGGCGTCAACGTCACGCCACTGCCCTCCGAAGAGGCCCTAGCTCCGGTATCCGCAAGAACCCACGTCTTCGTCCCATCTATCTCTTGCGGCACGTATGTTATGGTGCCAACGGTAACCTCCGCTCCATCCGGAGCGGTTGCGGCGGGAAGGATGTCCTCCAAGAGAATCGGCTTCTCGCTCTCCGTCCCGGTGATGTCAAAACCCGCGACGGGCGCACAGAGAAACTGATATTTGTTGGAACTATTGACCGCAGTCTTCCGAATCACAACCGCCGTATTATTCCCCGCGACCTCGGCGGCAAACCCCGCTCCGAGTGCCATAAAAACACCAGCAAACATAAGCGTCTTTTTCATTTAGGACTCCTCCTGTCATTATTCTCCAACGACTCGATAGAACCGAGAACCTGTTTCACTGGGGATTTCCGGCAACACTAGCCGGGTTTCTTCACCAATCCTGAGACGAGTGTAGCACGCGTCCGAAAGAATTGCAAACGCTTTTTTTTCGGTTTCCGACATCTCGGCCACCACGTCCTCCACGCGAAGCCATGGACCCTGCAACGTTTCGGCTGTCTCCACGGTATAAAACACCTTGCCGGGTGCTGTCGGAGGCTGTAGCGTCAAGGCATAGACTCCCTCCGTTTCCATCGCGAACGCGGAGACCGAGGGCGTGAGGGCCGCATCGATCTGTTCGCGATCCGTCACCACTTGCCCATTCATCTCAAGCTTTGAAAGCGAAGTAGACGCAATTATTGGGAACGGAGAAGGAACATTCGTGACCCCCTCCGCATCTGATTCAGCACATTCCCACCCCTGTCCTATCACGGCATAGAGCTCTGGCAAGCCAGGCCCAGGAATAAGGCCCCCACCAAGCTTTCCACAAAGTGTCGCACCAAAGGCAACAACACAACGATCTGGTGTTCCTCCACAAATTCCCTGACCGTCACGTGTATCCTGCGCGACAAGATAGACATAGACCGGGGAGGAAAAACTTACCGTCAAGAGCAATCTACCAGCTAACCCATCCTTCGGAATCAACTGATAATCCGTCTCTCCTCCCCAACGATAGTATTCTGCCGAATATCCCTGACTGGAAAGCTCTTCAGGAACAAGCAGATTTCCCCCTTGGTCGATGGAGAAGGGAAGCGGGGTCTCTGCCGTCAGTTCCACCCCCGCCGGCGGCGTAACCAAGACACACCGGAAAACTTCGTTCTCCGCCAATGGAAGAGCAGATGCCTCAGAATAAAGCATCGAATACTGCGGATCGAAGTAAAGGTAGACCTTCCCCGTGGGACTTCCCTTGGCAACAGGAACCATCAGTCCAAAATAAAGCAAAGAAAATAAACAAATACGCCTCATGGGAAGAAAGATAGCAAGTCTTTAACGCAAAATCAAGTGTCCTCTTCTTTAACGGGCTCTTCGTCAATCTGTGTGGGTAGCCATAGAAGGAAGGGAGTTCCCGACAGGGGGCGCCGGGGACTCGAAAATCCCCGCGCCCCCTGTAGAGAACT
>CASDPK010000011.1 GCA_949282555.1 uncultured Lentisphaeraceae bacterium
CCCCTCGAACACCCCGCGCCCCTACCACCAGACACACCACCCAACACCTCACCTCGCCCCACTCCCTCCATCCTTCAGTGTCCAGTAAATGACGAACACTTTCCCACCCCTCTCACCCCTTCGGTGTCTTTTCTATTTGACGAATAGCGCCGCATTTGTACATTCGGCGAACTTATCAAAATGGTAAACGGATCAGCCTCTTTTAAACAAAGCATCTGGAGCCCTATAATGGGTGTTTTACGTTTGACGCGACAAATTGTCGTGACGGTTCTCCTTGCATATACGGTTGCGTTTGCATTCAAAATGTGGCGACTTGCCGAAGTTTTGCTACCTGAACGAATCGCGTATGCGTTGTTGCAGTCCATGGATAAAAACAACTTCCATTTCACAATGCGTGGGTATCGCTTCAATGTCAGGTTTATAGGGACATCCTGTGATATTGAGAAGGTCGATCTGTGGTTTGGTAAACGCGAATGTTTTCGAATCTACAAGACGGAAAATGGTTGGAGTCTTGTCGGGAAAGTGCCTCTCTGACGAGGAGATTTGAAATGTGGGCGACATTCCTTTGTGTACTATTTTTTGCCGCGACTTGGTTTTTCATGTATATCGGTTGGCCAATGTCTGAAGATGGCTTAGGTGTGGCTGTTGCGGAAACGGTTGCACCCATCTGTGAGACTTATGCTGTTAATCACGGTTGCATGCGCTTCCAGTGCGAGGCGATGTCCTATCGGTGCTGGAGGGATACGAGCACGTTTTATGTGGTGGCGCAACCGAATGGAAATGAACGACGCTATTCCATCTATGAAATCCCGCTTATCGGAACGGTATTCAGAGAACAAACCACAAGCGCTCTAGGTGACACTGGGCATGAGGGAACGCAAGATGGACTTTCGCGTTAAGCGTTTGTTGAGCTTCGGTGTGGGCGATGAGCGCGTGACCACCGTCGACTACTCCGTTTACGTCTATACCAACGATGCGAGCAATCGTCGCGCCACCATCGTCAAATCAGGCTCCGCCTACACTTCGCCCGTGACGGAAACCTATACTTACGACACGCGCGACCAACTCATCTCCGGCCAAGGACTCTCCTATGTTTACGACGACATCGGCAACCGAATCACCGCCGAGGGCAAGACCTACATCGCCAACAATCTCAACCAATACACCAAAATCGACGACTTCGTGCCCCAATACGACACCGACGGCAACCAAACCCTCATCAAGACCGAGACCGGCATTTGGTCGGTCGTTTACAATGCCGAAAACCGCCCCGTTCGTTGGCAATCCGGCGACACCGTGATCACCATGGCCTTCGACCGCATGGGGCGCCGAATCGAAATGCGCACCCAGTCTGCCGATTCCGACACTCTTCAACGCTTCGTCTACGACAACTACCTCTGCGTCCAGCAACTCCGTGGCGCCGACAACGCCCTCTTCCAATCTTACGTTTGGGATCCCACGGAACCCATCGCCACCCGCCCTCTCATCTTCCCCCCTCCTTCCGGCATCCTCTCCTACTACTTCCACGACGGCAACAAAAACGTCTCCGACCTTGTATCCCTCTCCGGTGTCTTTTCCCCATACGTATTGGTGAAATCAATGGTGCAGACATTAAGCCACAAAAGGTGTACAACCTTGGCGTTGAGGTGAATCATATTTTGTTGGAAGCGATACGATTCTCACACATAATCAAAGGTCTTTAGTACTTAAATCTCCAATGCTGTTTGGAATGTAAGGAACCTGTACGATGAAGAAATTGGAACGGTTGTTGAAGAAGGCGCAAACAGGCGATGCGCACGCCTGCTTTCTGGTTGCATGTGCATATGACCGGGCGAAGGGGGGCGTTTGCGATGAACCGGAGAAGGCCTTTCTGTGGATGCGAAAAGCCGTACGTAAAGGACATCCGTGGGCTTTGACCAATTTGGGGAAATATTACGAGCTCGGATTCGGCGTTGCCCGAGATATCAGCAAGGCCCTTGCTTGCTGGAAAAAGGCCGCAAAGCAGGGAAGCATTCCCGCAATCTTTAATCTGGGACTTCATTTGTTTCATGGTGATGGGATCAGGAAAGACATCAAGAAGGCGATTCCGCTTTTGATGCAGGCCGCAGAGGCAAAGGTCGCACCGGCCTACTTTTTGCTGGGTCAATGCCATGAGTTTGGTCTGGAAGTGGAAAAAGATGAGAACGTGGCGATGAATTACTATACTGAAGGGGCGATGCTTGGGGATACGAATGCCATCTGGCGGCTGGGCGTTTTCTGCTACAACGGAATCGCCTGTGAGAGAAGTGTTGAAGATGCCATTTACCTTTTTGAATCTGCGGCGCAACAGGGAAACCCAAAGGCCCAAGTGAGTTTGGCCGTGTGCTTGCTCAACGAAAAACAACAGTCAACGGATGAGACAACAGCCCTTCTGTGGATACGAAAAGCTGCCCGGCAAGGACATCCGGAGGGGCAAAAACTCCTCGGCTATCTCTATGCCACAGGCCTCGGCGTCAGAAGAAGTCCCCGTCTCGCACGAAAATGGTATTTGCGCGCCCTCGCACAGGGGGATCAAGAGGTGCAGGGGCTCTTGGATGCTTTGAGGAATAGAGCGCCTCAAGCGGAGGAGCGCACTCCCCATCCTCCGCAATTCAAGTGATGGCAAGAGGTGCTTCCGGTGTCGCCGTCCACCACGCCTACACACCCTAGAAAAAGGAACCTTTCTTTCTTATCTGGTTTAAGGCTCTTCAGAAAAAATCCGTTGGCAACATCCAAAAGGCAGACCCTTCGACATTTGCTTAGCTTATTCGACAACAGAGGATAATATTATATGGGTGTCATATCCTGCGGAGTTGTTGGGGTACTTTATATCTAAATGTGAGAGATGCGAGGGAAGGAGAATCCGGCCAGCATGTGACTGACACACGAACTTTACGGGAGAGATACTGTAAATGAGAAGTTATAGACAACAGATGAAGAACAGGCTAAAGGGCCTCCTTATGAGGCGGGAAGCCATTCGTTTGGCTGGCCAATGTGAAGCATTGGACAAGAATGGAGATTATGCAGAGACAGCCAAACGCCTTCATTGGCTATGGAAAAGATATAAATATTATGCTGCAGCAAGTATACTTGGATATTACTATTATGAAGGGCTTGGCGTGCAACGTAATACTCGGAAAGGTTTTCATTTCTCCAAGTTGGCGATGAGAGATCATGAAGATGCCATTTTAATCCATAACGTTGCAGTCTCATACCTCGATGGAGACGGTGTCGCGCAAAATCTAAAGCGTGGATGGCGTTTGCAAAATCGAGCCATTCGATTGGGATATGAAGTTAAATAACGTTGTGTCCATTCGCCCTATCTTCTTGGGCAACACTAACACGTTCTAGCGCCACTGGATTCCTTGCCACCAGTCGTGTGATTTCTCGCTGGACAATGCCCGTGTTGCGGGATATACTGTGGTTGCGTTTTGGTTCTGTCCTGATGCGCGGAGGCGCAGTCTGTCAACGAGGTGTCATCATGAAGTTAGGCCTTCGGTCAGAGCCTGTCCGTCTTCTCCTCTTAGGCAAGGGAGCATTGCATTGTGGGCAAATGGGTCTCTAGCATCCTTATCGTGGGATGTCCTTCATTGTATGGGAGCGTGCGATAGAAAGGCATATATGGTTCACGTTTACCCTTTTTTAAGCCAATCCAAAGGCCTCGTTTTGTGTCGAATAGGACGTGAAACGATGGGGACTTATGGATGGGATCTTGAAAGTGACACATTTCAAGTGGGACAGTGGATACGCGCAAAGATTTACCAGTGTCGGTGCGATTTGTCACATGATGGAAACTATTTCATCTATTTTGCGTATCAACCACGATGGGACAATCTTGCCGGTTCATACGGACATTCTCAAACGAAGCGTCCTCCGGAGAGTTGGACGGCCATTTCACGTGCGCCTTATCTCACGGCGGTCGATTTTATCCCTTGGGAAAATGGGGGCACATGGAACGGCGGCGGTGTGTTCTTGGACGACACGCACGTTTATGTCAACCTAATGCCCGATTCGTGGGGGACGCTTGACGGGCGAATTTCCCCACCAGGCTATCACTACGTTTCCAAGCCCAAACCTAGTGAATATTATGGTGGTGAAGATTTGACACCTCTTTTGATGCGGTTGCGGTGTCATGGATGGGAACTTGATCCAAATCCAGACGTAGGCTATCTTCTGACCAAAAGGATAACCGACACATTGGTACTTCAAAAAGAGTGCCTTGACCGTGAGCGGGAAACAAACAACGTGTGTTCTTTAGAGGGGGACACGTTGCTTCAAGTCAATGGATGGTGTGATTATGATGCCCCACGTGGCCGCCTTGTTATGGAAGAAAGGTGTGTTCTGTATGCGTGGGCGCTTGAGGACATTGAGCGTGGGCGTGACTATCTTTCATCGCGCAGGAAGTTATTCTCATTCCAAACGGTCAAACCCGTGTTTTCTCCCGCGCCCTATGCGTCTTTGTGGAAACGTCCTTGCCCTCACGGTGCCCCCTCAACGCGCTAATGGAGAAGATTATGAAGGTCGTTTTATTTGGGATGACGGTTCTTGCGATGTTTCATGTCGCGTTTGGAGAATCCAACCGCGACGTGGAGAGCGTGCATGGTGCTACCACGATTGAGGGATCTGCGGAGGTTGGCATTTCCTCTCCAATCTATGGAGATTCGAGTGAACACTGGGGATGTTGCGGAGAGTCTTTGGCGGTGTTGCACGGGATTCGCTTCCGGGAATTGGTGAAGTCCGGTTCGCGTTCGCGTCAAAAATTCACGGCGGAGTCGGCAACCATCGTTGATGCGTGGTTGTCGATGGGATCGATGCAACCAAAATCGTCTTGGACCCCTTTGCAACACCGTTTCTATGAAGTCTTTGACAATGATTCATTTTGGGAAAAGATAAATGACCTTCAGCTTAGGCAAGGAGAGATCGAAAGTGAACTTATGAATAATTTGCGCAAACAGTGGGAGGTCATTTATGGATATGTCGTCTCCAAAGGCGTGCTATCGCAAGAAGAGTGGGATGTTGTGTCAGAGAAACTGAAAGCGGCAACAACGCCTGAAGAGCGCAATGCCGTCCTTTGGCACTATCTTAAGGACAAGCACCCCCAACGAGAGCGCCGCTAAGCATGTCCAAGGTCGCTCATGATTGGCGGGACGGTGTGATATACTCCCCTCGTCGAAGCGGGTCATGGAGCGGATAGCTATGACGTGCGCTTTGCGGTGTATGACAACATTGGAGAGGCAATGCTACGCATGGTCTGGTCGGTTTTGGGTTACGCGCTGTTGCACTTTCTTGTGCTGGTGGGTTCTCTTATGGTCTGTTACGGTTCCTCCATGGCGGCCTTTGATGGGTACGCCGAGGCCTTTGACCGTTTCGTGATGGGCGTGCATTTGGATGTGTTGCCCTCCATTTTGGGGCAACCGGCGTTTTTTGTTGCGGAATCTTTTGGGGTGAGAGGTGGATCGTTTGGGGAGTGGGGGCTTTTTGTTTTGAACAGTCTGTTATGGGGGGCGATGATTGCGTTTATTCGGCGCATGTTCAGAAAGTTCACGAAACGACACGATGTGTAGTCTATGACTATCGCCCTAAAGACGAAAAGGGCAGAACCAAACGAGGGGACGGCCTTACCCCGCCGAACGTTCAGGCTCCTCGGAATGGTGAAGGAAAATGATTGGCTCAACGGGCCTTATGATTTCCCTTCATGCGTAGAACGTTGTTTGGGGTTCAACTCTTCGTACGCATCTTCCCAAAAGCACATATCCATGGGTTTCATGGGTGGATAATCAATGCCATGTGCATTACCCAATTCCCGACGTAACGGCTCAAACACGTCAAAATGATCACAATAGAACTTGGCGATTCTCCGGACAGAATCTGAATCTGAATCGTATTTGCCATTCGATACATGGTGCTTTTTGATGGAGTGCACAAAGTAACGGTCATAAGCTGGCACGCAACCGAATGTGCCAAGCAGAATCTTCGTTATGAGCGTATCTGTCACATTGTGTTTATAGCAGACTTTGATTTGTTTACTGACTTCTTCCAATAGGGAAAGAGTTTTGTCTTGGCAAAGGTCTTGGGCGGAAATGCCGAAGAGCACGCTATATTCCTCTTCTAGAATTATATTCACAACAGGAATATGCACCTTGTAATCCTTTTGCAACAGGAAGGAAGACCCTCGGTACATCCCCCAACTGGCTAGATAGAACGCGAGATGAAGCGCCAGATGGTCGATCGCTTGCTCATCGGCGTTGTTTCTTTTTTCTGAAAAGGCTTTATAGCAGTGTTCCCAAGACAGATATCTGTGGTGGTTGTCTTTTCGGGTTTTGCCGTAATACCTATTTATGAGGCCTTTGGCTCGTTTCGCTGTCATTGTGATGGTCTGCTGTTTCGCTTTAGGGGACGACACTTTCGTGGCCACTGAGTCTGAACGGCGGGTCTTTTTGTTTTCTTTTCGCTTAGAAGAAGGCACTTCACAAAGAGAATATCGTGCAGGGCGTGCCCCTGAGCGGCTGATTCGATTGCTACCCACAAGGGATTTGAGTGTGGAGTAGATGTAGGGCGCGTGGCGTTTGTCGCCATAAATGGCTTCTGCCAATTCGCTTTGCGTCATTTCCTCTTTATCTCGGAGCCACGACACTATTTTCTCTTTTAGGTTCATGCTGCTGCTCTTTTTTGTAATGAATCCCATTTCGCTCCTTTCATGAAAGGGACTGCGGGGATGGTGGTGCGTAGGTGGCGGTGGCGCGGGCGAGGAGGAGCCCGTCGGGTTCGCGCGTGACGGTGTGGGCGTAGCGGTTGGGGGCGAGGCCGTAGGTGCGGACACGGACGGTGTCGCCGAGGCGGGCGGCCTGTTTGTACTCGATGTCGAAGGCAACGGGGGCTGACCCAAAGAAGCGCGCTTCCGGCAAGGTCTCGAACATCCAGCGGGTGTAGTGTCCGTTGTTGACGTGGAGATTGGCATCGATCTCGGCGCGGCGGACGGGGAAGATGGCTTCGCCCAAGAGTGGGGCATCGGAAGGAATCGGGTGGGGGCGTTCGGCGCACAGGCCGAGGTTGAGGGTCCCGGGGCGGGCGAGGGCATGGACGGCTTCGGGGAGACGGGCCAATTTCTGAGCCGCAAAGTCCACGCAAAGCCACTCGCTGGAGGCTTCAAGGAGGGAATCGCCCGTGGGGCCCGTCATTCGGAATTGGCGTTCGGCGATGAGGCGTCCGCGGACGCCGCTGGGCCAAGTGTCCACGCAGACCTCGTCTTTCCACGCTGGGAGGGCATGAAGACGGAGGGCGAGGCGTCCGAGCATCCATGTGAGGCCGGCGTCGCGGAGGGTTTGGAGGCCAACGCCGAGGGCGTCGGCGTGGAGTCCCGCGGCCTCTTGGAGGAGGTCGGTGAGGGCGGGCAGGGAGGCCTTGAGACCGGTGAGGCATTGCGCGGCCGTGATGGGAAAGCGGTAGATCATGATGGGCTCCGAAGCGGTGCGGCCGTTGTCTGGGATTAGGGCACAAAGGCCGCATAGAACCAAAAGGTTTTGGCGAAGCGATTGCGGAAGGCGGGGTCGGAGGGGGCGGATCGATTTTGGGAGAGCCGTTGGAAGTCGGCGAACGCTTGCGGCATTCCGGGGGAGAAAAGATCGGCGGTGAGGCGGGGCTGTTCGGCCGGCGGCAGGGTGGAGGCGGCGGCGAGCAACCCCTGCTGGAAGGCCCGCGGAAGGGGCCGCTGGGTCCAAACGCGGAGAATGACGTCGTAGTTCTCAATCAGGGGCGTAAGGTCTTTTCGCAGGAGGGAGGCGCAGAGGTAGAGGGCGACCATGTCGCGGTCGCCGTTTTTCAACACGGCGTAGCGGTTGTAGATGCCGGGTTCCAGCCGCTTGTCGCCTTCGAAGATGGGGCTCCCGGAATCAAGGCAAAGGCGGCGGTGGAGGTTGGCCACGCGCAGGAGCTCGCCATCGGGCCGACCTTCTCCCCGGGAGAGGGCCAAGAGGGTGTCGCCTTCGGAGCGTCGCAGAGGGATGCGCCGCAGTTGGAGGGCGTAGCGGCGGGCAAGGGCGGATTCCCCGCAGACCAGCGCCGTTCGGGCCAGCAACGCGAGCTTTGGGGCTGACCATCCCTTATTGACGACGCTTTCGTAACACCAGCGCCGGGCGAGTTGGACGATGCCGTAGTGGTAGAGCAGGGTGTAGCCATCCAACTCCATGGTATCGATGGTGGTGGCGTTGTGGGAGACCTTCCAAGGGAGATCGAAGAGGTGGTCTTCCAATTGTCCGGTGCGCCAAAGTGCATGGATGCGGTAGGCCGCGAGCATCCGGTGGTTCACCACACGTTCGTCGGGGACGGCAAGGATGCGCGCCATGTCGCCCCGCTCCAGCGCCCGTTCGCAGGCGAGCACGTCCATAAGCGGATGAATCGGATCCATCGCGCAGAAAATCGCGATCCCAAAAAAGACCGTGGGGGCGGCGCCGCGCAAGAGAGACGCGACGGGGCACGGAAGTTTTGGGCGGCACGGGAACTTGGGCAGACGGATTCGGCTTTGCCACGGGGCAAGCGTCAACGCAAGGAAAAGGAGGAGGGTGGCGGTGTCCCAAAAGAAGGCACCCTTCTCCACGAGAATGGGGACGTTGGCGATGAGCAGCGTGTCCCACGCGGGATCAGCGAGGTTGCCCCATTGCCATAGGCAAGGCAAGAGGGCGGAAATCGCCAAGAGCAGCACCCGCGTCCGTCGTGTTTGATTGGGCAGGGTTGCCGCGACCACACCTCCCATCAGGGTCGGAGTTCCGCAAAGTGGGTAAAGCACCGGGAGCAGAAACGCCGCCCAGCCTCCGAAACGTGTCACGCTTCCCGATAGCGACAGGAGAACCGCCCATGCCAGCAGATAGAGCATTGGGAAGGATGCATCGGCGAAGAGCCACACGCTGAATCCGCAGTAGGCCACTTGCCAAACCACGACGGCAAAGGGTAGGGGAGCCGCCCAAAGGGGCAGACGCGCCCAACGGCGGCCCAGTGCGGTGACGCCAAGCCCGAGGAGCAGAAACAGCGTCAGTCCCAGCGCAGGCAGCGCCCAAAATGCGGAAAGGAGTCCTGCCAACCAGTGCAAGGCGCCCCCCGGGAGTGGGCTCAGCGCGGCTTCGCAGAACCCCGCCCAATCGGCGAATGCACAGGTTCGCACGCCGAGTTTATGGAGCAACGGCCATTCCGCCGCCGCCACGGCACAGACCGAAAGCAGGCACGCAAGGAACGCGGGGTGCCGCACACGCACGCGCCGCCACACGGAGGCACGCTCGGGCGCCGGCGTGGGCGCTTTGGCGGGGCGTCCATCCGGGGCAGGCTGCGAAGGCCGAACACGCTTTCCCATGGTCACACCCCACATTCATGGAGCGCCCGTTGCGCCTCCGCCACGGAGACAAAGCGATGGGCGTGCCAACCGCAAGCGCGGGCGGCATCCACATTGGCTTGCGTGTCATCGAGGAACAGAAGCGCCTCCGGCGGAAGGCCGATTCGCCGAACCATGAGGTCATAGATCGCCGGATTCGGCTTGACGATGTGTTCGGCGCCGGAGACCACCTCCGCGTCGGCCAATGCACGGAAGCCCGCCGCACAGCGATCGAACCACGGCAGAAAGGCCGTGGGCATGTTCGTGAGAATGCCGATGCGAAACCCCCGGCGCTTGAGCTCCTGCGCCCATGCGAAGGTTTCGGGATTGGGTCGCGCCCACGCATCGAAATCCAGCTTCGCCAAGGTGTTCAGCGTCTCTTCCGTCAGCTGGGTTCCGAAGTCTTCGGCCATGCGGCGATAGAGCGCCTGCGCCGAAAGGGTGTCTGCGTCCATGCCCGAACGGTGCCGCCGCCAACCCTCCAGTGTCCGTTCCGGAAGCCAGCCGGTCAGCGCTTGCACGCGAGGCAGGAAGGTGGGGTCCATCGGCAGCGAAATCACACCGCCAAAATCAAAGACAATGCCGCGAATCGCTTTCATGTTCGCTAGTTTAGCACAATGGCCCTCGGGGGATGATGCGTCCGTGGAAAACCCTTGACCATGCCTTGCCGTTATGCTATCTTACGCCGCGTTTTTGCGCCTACGTAGCTCAGTAGGTAGAGCACTTCCTTGGTAAGGAAGAGGTCGCCGGTTCGATTCCGTTCGTAGGCTCCATATCCCCCGCGCAAAACAAAGTACTTGACCCGTTCCCTCTGGGTGTGGTATAGTTGCGGGACTTTCTTCCTTCGGTGTGCCCACACGGCACGTTGGAGGGAGAGACGCAAGGGCACCCGAGAGGGTGCGTTTGTGCCTACGTAGCTCAGTAGGTAGAGCACTTCCTTGGTAAGGAAGAGGTCGCCGGTTCGATTCCGTTCGTAGGCTCCATAACACAGGCAACCCAACCCTTCTGTTCACAGGAGACAGAGAAATGGCTAAAGAGAACTTCGAGCGCGGCGACAAGGTCCACGTCAACGTGGGCACCATCGGCCACGTTGACCACGGTAAGACCACCCTCACCGCCGCTATCACCCACGTGCAGGCTCTCAAGGGCCTCTCCGCCGAAATCAAGTACGACGAAGTCGCCAAGGCTTCCGAGTCCGCCGGCCGCCGTGACGCCAAGAAGATCGTGACGATCGCCACGGCGCACGTTGAGTACTGCACCCCCACCCGCCACTACGCGCACGTTGACTGCCCCGGCCACGCCGACTACGTCAAGAACATGATCACCGGCGCCGCTCAGATGGACGCCGCTATCCTCCTTTGCGCGGCCGACACCGGCGTTATGCCCCAGACCCGCGAGCACGTGCTTCTCGCCCGTCAGGTCGGCGTGCCCAAAATCGTTGTCTTCCTCAACAAGATCGACCTCGTCGATGACCCCGAGCTCCTCGACCTCGTGGAGATGGAAGTGACCGAACTCCTCGAGAAGTATGGTTACGAGGGTTCCCCCATCATCCGTGGTTGCGCTTATCCCGCCACCCAGGCTCAGTCCGCCGATGACCCCGCTTGCAAGTGCATCGACGAGCTCATGAACACCCTGGACACCTACATCCCTGACCCTGTCCGCCTCGTGGACCAGGCCTTCCTCATGCCCATCGAAGACGTGTTCTCCATCGAAGGCCGTGGCACCGTGGTGACCGGCCGTGTCGAGCGTGGCACGATCAAGGTTGGCGAAGAAGTCGAAATCGTCGGCATCAAGCCCACCCAGAAGACCACCGTCACCGGCGTTGAGATGTTCCGCAAGCTCCTCGACCAGGGCCAGGCCGGCGACAACGTTGGCTGCCTGCTCCGCGGCACCAAGAAGGAAGAAGTGGAGCGCGGCATGGTGCTCGCCAAGCCCGGTTCCATCACCCCTCACACCGAGTTCACCGGCAACGTCTACGTCCTCACCAAGGAAGAAGGCGGCCGTCACACTCCGTTCTTCAAGGGCTATCGTCCCCAGTTCTACATCCGCACGACCGACGTCACCGGTGACATCACCCTCCCCGAGGGCACCGAGATGGTCATGCCCGGCGACAACATCAGCATCACCGTGAAGCTGATTGCCCCTGTCGCCCTCGAAGAGAAGATGCGTTTCGCCATCCGCGAAGGCGGCAAGACCGTCGGCGCCGGCACGGTGGACAAGATCATCAAGTAAGCTCTCCTCCTGTGAACAGCTAGGCTCTGGGGCGGCAAGCCCCGCCCCAGAGCCGCTTTTCCGAGAAGAAAGGGATTTCCCATGCCCCGTGAACTCGCGATTTTGGCTTGCACCGAGTGCAAGCGCCGCAACTATACGACGACCCGCAACAAGAAGACGCAGACCGAGCGCGTTGAGCTCATGAAGTTCTGCCCCTTCGAGAAGAAGCGCACGCTTCACCGCGAGACGAAGTAAGCTCCAGCGGCAACCCATTTGCCATAGGGTGGTAGTTCAATGGCAGAGCAGCAGTCTCCAAAACTGCCTATGGGGGTTCGAATCCCTCCCACCCTGCCATAAAGACCGGAGTGCCAAGCGCCATGTTTCAGAAGATTAGACAGTTTCTCGGCGACGTCGCATTGGAGGGCAGGCGTATCAGTTGGCCCAACCGTCGCGATTTGGTCGATTCCTCTCTCGTGGTGATTGTCTTCATCGTTTTGCTGGCCATCGTGATCATGGCCTGCGACGAAGTCATCCGGACGCTTCTCCGCTTGGTGCTGGGCGGGGAGGCCTGAATTCTTTGAGCCCCTTTTTCAAGGACGCGCGCAATGGCGGAAATGCAGAAGCAGTGGTATGTGATCCAGGCCCTCACCGGTCAGGAGCAGAAGGCGCAGCGTCAGATTGTCGCACAGGCCCGTTCGGCGGGGTTGTGCGAATATTTCGATATTCCCGTTGAGCCCAAGAAGGGCGAAGTCCTCAACGACTTCAACGTGGTGGTGCCTACGGAGCGGGTGGCGGAATTCAAAGAGGGCAAAAAGCGCATCGTCACGCGTAAGCTGTGCCCCGGGTATGTGGTTGTCCGCATGGCCCTCTACGAAGACGAAGCGCATCGCCAGATCCGTCAGGAGCTGTGGCAGTTCATCCAGAACATCCCCGGCGTCATCGGATTCCTTGGCGGAACGAGCACCAAGCCCCGGCCCATCACGCAGGAAGAGGCCGACAATCTCCTGCACCGTGTGGCTGCCGATGAGGCCAAGAAGCCGAAACTCAAAGTCGTTTTCCAAGTCGGAGAAACCGTTCGTGTCAATGAAGGGCCGTTCATGAACTTCAATGGCACGATCGAGCAAATCGATCCTGACAGCGGGCGCCTGCAAATTTCCGTTTCGATTTTCGGACGCAGTGCCCCTGTCACGCTGGAATATTGGCAGGTGGAGCGGGTGACCGACCACCCCGAGGGCGTCTGACGCCCTCTGTCTTTTTCGGCGTATCGTTGACGGCCGTGCGTTTGCACCGGGAAAGGATCCCCGGGAGCGTGGCATAAGACAAAAGGACCATACCAATGGCTAAGAAAGTCACCGGGATGATCAAGCTCCAGATTCCCGCCGGAGCCGCGAATCCCGCGCCGCCCGTCGGCCCCGCGTTGGGCTCCCAGGGCGTGAACATCATGGCGTTCTGCAAGGAATTCAACGCCAAGACCCAGGACAAGGGCGGCATGATCATCCCCGTGGTCATCACCGTTTATGCCGACCGCTCCTTCACCTTCGTTCTCAAGAGCCCGCCGGCTTCGGCCCTCATCAAGAAATACGCCAACCTTCCCAAGGGGTCGGGCAAGCCCAACACCGAGAAGGCCGGCAAGATCACCCGTGCGCAGATCGCCGAGATCGTGAAGATCAAGGCCGCTGATCTGAACGCCACGGATCCCGAGGCCGCCGCCCGCATGATCGAGGGCACCGCGCGCCAGATGGGCGTGGACGTCGTTGACTGAGGAGACTGAGCATCATGGCAAAGCATAGCAAGAAGTACCAGGACGCTCTCAAGAAGGCTCCTAAGGCCGCCGTCACCCTTGAGGAGGCCGTCGCTTTCATCAAGGCCAATCCCGGCGCGAAGTTCGATGAGACGGTGGATGTGGGCATGCGCCTTGGCGCTGATCCGACCAAGAGCGATCAGGCCGTCCGTGGCGTTGTCCATCTGCCGCACGGCACCGGTAAGCATGTCCGCGTGGTGGTGTTCGCCGCCGGCGACATGGCGGATGCCGCGAAGGCCGCCGGCGCTGACGCCGTCGGTCTCGATGACCTCATCGAGAAGGTCAAGGGTGGCTGGACGGATTTCGACGTGGCCATCGCCACCACCGACGCGATGAAGCAGGTGCGTACCGTGGCCCGCGTGCTCGGCCCCCGTGGTCTGATGCCGAACCCCAAGACGGGCACGGTGACGGACGACGTCGCCTCCGCCGTCAAGGCCGCTCAGGCCGGTAAGGTGGATTTCCGCATGGATCGCACGGGGAACGTCTGCGTTCCCGCTGGTAAGCTCAGCTTTGAGGCTTCCAAGCTCGTTGACAACATCCGCGCGATCATCGAGGCCGTTGAGCACGAGCGTCCTGCCGCCGCCAAGGGCGTCTTTGTCCGTAGTTGCACGATCAGCCCCACCATGGGCGTCGGCGTGCGCGTCCTTGTGAAGGAGTAAGCACACCATGTCCAATCAGAAGAAACGCCCCGAGATCGTTGCCATCTACAAGGAAGTCTCTGAGTTCCTCGCGGGTAAGGAGTTCTCCTTCCTGCTGAACTTCGGTGGCCTTACGGTGGCCCAGATCGCCGATCTCCGCCGTCAGCTCGCCTCCAAGGGCGCGGGCATGATGGTGATCAAGAACACGTTCATCGCCAAGATTGCCGCCGAGCAGGGCATTGCGTTCCCCGAAGGCGTGCTCACGGGCCCCACCGCGGTGATCACCGGCACCGGTGACATCGCCGACACCGCCAAGACCGTGGTTGACTTCGTCAAGAAGAACGACAAGGCCACGATCAAGGCCGGCTTGATGGAGAAGAACGTGATCACCTCCGCCGAGGTCACGACGCTCTCCGAGCTCATCTCGCTCGCCGCCCAGCAGGCCCGCCTGCTCGGCACCCTCCAGGCTCCCGCCTCCCAGATGGCCCGCGTGTTGCAGGCCAAGGTGGACAAGGAGGGCGAAGGCGCTCCCGCTTCCGCCGAAGGCTCCGCCGACGGCACCCCTGCGGCCTAAACAGCCGTGTCGTAAAACCGCGTTGGGCGGTGTGCCCTTTGAGGACGCCGCCTGATGCATCCCCCTCCCGGGGCAAGACCCCGGGCGGTTACACCAAAGAAAGAAGAAGAACATGACCCAGGAAGAAATCATTGAAGCCCTCTCCGGCATGACCGTGCTGCAGATCGCTGACCTCGTCAAGGCCCTCGAAGAGAAGTGGGGCGTTTCCGCCGCCGCTCCCGTGGCCGTGGCCGCCGCTGGCGCCGGTGCCGCTCCTGCCGAGGAGAAGACCGAGTTCGACGTCATCCTCGCCGAGGCTGGTGCCAACAAGATCGCCGTCATCAAGGAAGTCCGCACCATCACCGGTCTGGGCCTCAAGGATGCCAAGGATCTCGTCGAAGGCGCTCCCAAGCCTGTCAAGCAGGGCGTCGCCAAGGACGAAGCCGCCAAGATCAAGGAAGCCCTCGAGAAGGCGGGTGCCAAGGTCGAGGTCAAGTAAGACCTTTTGCTGGCTATTCAGAAAGCCTCGCGCAATCGCGCGAGGCTTTTTTCGTATCCTGAGGCTTTCCGAATCCTAAGAAAACTCCGTGTGCTAGAGTCTCTCAAAAGGAGAACGGACGCTCCCGCAACCATCTCGCCCGCAGGCCACATCGAGAGGCTCCGTATCGGAAGGGAGGGTGCTCTGTCTCCACAAGGGAGGATACGGAGGGAATGGAACGAAGGGAAGGTGGGAAAAGGTATGACTTTTAACGTCTGACCTTTTTTGCTCAAACGGTTTGCTCACATCATCTGACGAAGCGCTTATGTTCACACACGAGTTGCACAATCACTCCTTGTATGTGATACCATAGGCGCATGGTGTTTGCGGGAGCATGTGCATGGACGTTGAGAAGGGCGATGCATGGCCTTTTCGGTCGTAGCGCCAGAACGACGAGTCATACGGCGATACTCTAGGAGGTCACACATGAATCTGCTTATGTTCGTTCTTTTTTGTGTCACATTTTTCCTTCTTGCAAGCGTTGCGTTCTCATCTTCCGTGACGAAAATTCTGGTATTGCTTCGCGATAGGACAATTTTTCAAGTTTATTGCTCGTTTATTCTTATAAGTTTCCTTATGTCCCTTTCATTTGCCATTACGAATCTTACGCCGTGGTATCGGGTCTATTTGGTTCTTGTTCACGTTCTTTTCATTCCTTCATACGCGCTTGTGTTCGATCAAGGATATCCGTACAAAAACGTTGTCAAGCGCTTGTTACTTTTGCCCTTTCTTCTCCAAATTTTCTTTGTCCTGGCGAATTGGGACAAGGAGCCTTCTTTCTTTGCTTACCTTTGGTTTCCCTTTTGTCTTGGTGAATACAATCCTTTTCCTCTTTCATCAATCATGGGGCTTTTGGGAATGTCGTTTTTCTTGTACTTTGACAAACGCTGGAGATGCGGTACACCATCAAGCACCCGTTCCCGAGGGAGACGGAGAAATGGAGCGTCCTGATGTCCTCAACGTGTTTGACAAAATCCTCGCGACTTGTATGCCCGATGAGAGAACGTGCCCGAGACTCTCTCGTGCGTAGGTAGTGACACTCAACCTAGGAGCCAAGCGATGAATTTGCCTTGCACCGTTTTTCTCTCTTGAGTGTATCGATATTTGCGATCCATGTGCAAGGCTGTCGACCTAGCCGTGTGGAAACGTTTGCAGAGGAAGAGGTCTGTCTGGATGGGGAAGTCGTCAAAATCCTCTGTCGAGAGGTCGTTTTTCCTTTACCTGTTGTCTATTACGCGACGTCGCCCCTCCCCATTTATGGTCGTTGGGAATGTGACGAAGGATGGCATTGGGGGACAACGCCCTATCCGAATGCCGTGGTAAACCTTCGCTATATCTCGTGAGATGGTCTCTTTTCGGAGGTTTACAACGGGTATACAATCCTTGATGGCCTTCTTTTTGGCTTACGTGCCGGAGTCCATGGGGTCACGCCTTGTGCGCCTCGGGCGAACCATAAAGACGAAAGCATGGGGAAAACCATCCAAAATACCCGTGTTGCGGACGGTCGTGTCGTTGGATATCGCACGGACGTGCCAAGCGGCTACGAGTGGCCATGGGATTTTTGGGGAGCGGTCTTTTCTGGCTTGGTTCGTCTAATACTCGTCTATCATTCTTCCTTCTTCGCTTCGTTCAGGTGTGCAATACTATTATGGAAGGAGTTCAACGTTGCCGACGTGGAAGGGGCCTTTTGTTATAATTTAATCATATGAAGGTGGTTCACTTTTTCGAGTATTTGCTCCTTGCAGGGCTTTGGTGGCTCTACCGGCTGGTTCCCGTGCGCTGGGCGTATGGGATCGGGTGGGGGATTGGAGCGGGGGCTTTTGCGTTGCTTCGTGGGACGCGCCGCGCGCGGGTGGCCACGGACAATGTGTTGATCGCCGGACTTGCGAAGACGCGCCGGGAGGCTTACCGCATCGCCCGCAATTCCTCGGGGCATTTCGTTGGGCATGTCTGCGAGGCTTTGCGGGCCTCCGAAGTGGTCACGCGGGAGAATTGGCGTGATTACGTGGAGATTGAGATGTCCCCGGCTTCGCGCGAATTGTTGTTTTCGCCTTCGGGGCCTGTGATTTTGGCGACGGGGCATTTGGGCTCTTGGGAGGCGGGCATCACCGCAATCGTGAGTGCCCGGCCGATGCTTGCGGTGGCTCGGATGATGGACAATGGCTATGTGCAGCGGTTCCTTGAGCGGCACAATTTCCGCGGAGGGATTACCATCCTTTCCAAGCGTAATGGCTTTTCGGGGTCGCTGATGCATCGTTGGAAGGAGACGCGCGCGGCGCTGACGATTCTCTTCGATCAGTGGTGCAGTTCCGGGGTGCCGGTTCCGTTCTTTGGACACACGGTCCCTGCCTACACATCGCCGGCGCGCCTCCATGTCAGGACGGGGGCTCCGGTGATCGTGGGCGGCTTTTTGCGGACGGGGACGTTGCGTTATAAGATGGTGGCCATTGGCGACCCCATCGTGGCGGTGCCGGAGGGTGAGCATGATGTTGTGCTGCGCGACCTTACGGCGGAGATGATCCGCCGTCTTGAAACGGTCATTCGCATGGCTCCGGAGCAGTACCTTTGGATTCATCGCCGTTGGCGGGGCATTCCGGTGCCAGAGGTGCCGAAGCGATGAGCGGTTGGTATCAGCCGGCGGATGAGCGCCATATTCGCCGAGAGCGTGAGCGTGCCCGGGCGTTGCGCGCTTCATCGTGGTGGAAGGAACAGCTTGCAAAGGGGGAGTGCCATTATTGTCACGGGCATTTCCCGCCGGATCAGCTCACGATGGATCATGTCATTCCGGTGGCTCGGGGGGGACGGTCGGATCGCTCGAACGTTGTCCCCGCGTGTTTTTCCTGCAATCAGGCGAAATCCGCCCAAACGCCCGCGGAACAGATCCTTGACCAGCTTGGCCTTGGGGATGAGCCGGACCCGTGGGATCTTCCGGATTTCCCCTAGGGCGGGGGTGGCCGTTGCGCGGAGATTGCCTGTGGAGCCCTCGTGGAGGGATACGCGGGATGGCGAAAGTTGATATACTGGACAGTTCATGGAACCCATTGTGAGAAAGAGGCGTCTGATGAAGCCGTTGCTGATTGTGATGAGCGCGCCGAGCGGGGCGGGTAAGAGCACGCTGTGCGATTTGTTGTTGCAGGAATTCCCGGAAATCACCTATTCCGTTTCGTGCACCACGCGTGCGCCGCGTGGGCAGGAGGAGGATGGCATCGATTATTTCTTCCTTTCCAAGGAGGAGTTCGACCGCCGCGTGCGTGAGGGGCTTTTGTTGGAGCATGCCACGGTGCACGGGAATCTTTACGGCACGCCGGCCGATCCGGTGCGTGAGGCGTTCGCCGAGGGCCAGAGCGTTTTGATGGATATCGACGTGGCGGGTGCGGCGCAGGTGCGCGAGGCCGTGGCGAAATTGCCTCCGGGGGACCCGCTGCGGGAGGGCTTTGTGGATATCTTCGTGGAACCGCCGGACATGGAGGAGCTCCGTCGGCGCTTGGAGGGCCGCGGGGAGGATGCGCCCGAAACGATTGAACTGCGCTTGCGCAATGCGCAGGGAGAGATGGATCGTGCGGGGGAATTCACCTATCGTGTGGTGAATGACGATTTGGACATGGCCTATCGTCGGCTGCGGGATATCTTGTTGGTCAAGAGCGGCGTGCTGTAAGGGTCGGAGGCGTGGCGATGACGGAGCAGCAGACGTGCATGGATGAGGCCGCCGTGCGGCCCTCTGAGCCCCCGAAGGTGCTTTTGGGCGTGACGGGGGCGATCGCGTGCTACAAGGTGTGCACGTTGGTGCGGCGGATGGTTTGCGCGGGCTGGCAGGTGCGGGTGGTCCCGACGCCGTGCGCGCTGGATTTTGTCGGCGAGATCACGTGGCGGACGCTGTCCCAACACCCCGTGGAGCGGAGCGCGTTTGCCGAGTCGGCGGATTGGCACCCTCGGCACATTGAACTTGCGGGATGGTGTGACCTCTTTGTCGTGGCGCCGTGCTCGGCCAACACGATGGCGAAGCTGGCCCATGGGCTGGCGGACAATTTGCTGACGCAGGCGGCGCTGGCGTGTCGGAAACCGTTGGTGCTGGCTCCCGCGATGAATGCGGACATGTGGGCGCATCCTGCCACGCAGGCGAATGCCGAGACGCTCAAGGCGCGCGGGGTGAGGTTGCTCGACCCGGAGGTCGGGGAGCTGGCCTGCGGCGTGCGCGGGACGGGGCGTTTGCCGGGGCCCGACGCCCTCTTTTCCGCTTTGCAGACGCTTCTTCTCGGAGGGAAGTCGGAACGATGAAGTGTGAGCTGTGCCATCAAAACGATGCTGAGACCGTCCTTTGGCGGGCCGGGAAGGACGGCCGCAAGGAGGAGCTCTACGTCTGCCATGCGTGCGCAGAACGGGAGAGGGCCTTTGGTCAGGAACGCGGCGTGCAGGTGGCGGCGATGGAGGCCGACGCGGCTCCCAACCCCGGGAAGCCTCCGGCAGGGCTGGAGACTTTGGGCCTTCCGAAAGAGGTTTTTGGGCAGTTGGGGGAGATGTTCGGCCGCCTTTCGGAGAAATTGGGGGCCGAGGGGGAGACGCGCTGTCCGCGCTGTGGCGCCTCCGCGGATGATTTGCGGGCGCTGGGCATGATGGGATGCGCACAGTGCTACAAGACCTTTCGGAAGCCGCTCATGCGGCAACTTGACGAGACACAGCAGTGCTTGGACTATCGGGGCGATCCCTTCCCGGGGCGTGAGCGTGAGCGCAACCTGAAACGGTTGGAAGAGCTCCGGCGTGCGGCGGTGGCCCGCGAGGATTATGCCGAGGCCAAGCGCTTGACGGAGGAAATCCTCCGCCTGAAGGGTGGGGAGGAGGATGGGCATGGCGCGTAAACGCAGCTCGAAAGCCTCCGAGGAAAATCTCCCCTTGTTCTGCGTGAAGACGCAGATTTCGTTTGTGCGCAATGTGTCCGGTGCGCCGTTCCCGCTCCGGATGGCCCCTCAGGCGGCGAAGGCGTTGGGGAAGCAATTGGCCGCGTGGGTGGCGAAATTCGTCGCCCGTGCCGAGGATCTCACGGAGGATGCCCTTTTGGCGGATGCCGGTGAGGTGGTCTATGGCCTGACCCCGCGCAAGGAGCGGGGGCCGGGGTATCGTCTGTTGCGGCTGACGTCGTCCGACGGATTGGTGGTGTGGTGCGAGCTGATGAGCGCCAACCATCTGACCTTTTCGGTGTGCGGGGATTTTCTCGATTTCGGTGCGCGGACGGAGGCTTTGCGGCACTTCGTGGATGCCTTGGCGGAGCCTGTGGGCTTTGCGTATGATGAGCGGCTGGGCTATCTCACGGCGCAGACGTCGCTGGTTGGCACGGGATTGCGCATTCGGAGCTGGATGCATTTGGGCGGCCTGGCGCATTTTGGGTATCTGCGCGAATTGTGCAATGCGGCCGAGGCCAAGGGCACCTATGTGGAGCTGGAACATCCGGACAATCCTCCGCCGGGGAGCTTGCTCATTTTGTTCAACCGTTTCTCGCTGGGGGCCAGGGCGGAGGAGATCGCCGAGCGGCATCGGGCGTTCCTTTTGCGGGTTTCCGAGCAAGAGACGGAGGCGCGGTGGCGGCTCATACGCGACGAGCCTTTCGTCTTTTTGGATGTCTTGAATCGGGCGAAGGCGACGCTGAGGTGCGCCACGCTGATGAGTGAGGCGGAGGCCTTGGACTTGCTGTCGGATCTCCGCATCGGCTTGACTTCCGGAATGATCATGGCGCGGAGGGTGAATCCGCTCGTGCCGGGGTGGTTTGACGACGTTCGCGAGGGCGTTTTCTTCAACAAGCATGGGCGCCTTCTGCGGCGTCGCCTGCCATTGCCGCATGATGTGGACACCTTCACCCCGTGGCGGGACGATGCGTTGCGGGCGGCGTGGATGCGCCCGTTGTCGTCTTTTACTTTCTCCAAGGAGCTTGTCGAATGGGCTGCAGAACAATGAGCAGAAGGTTTCGTTCCCTTGCGTCCCTCGTTGCCGCGGTGTGCCTCGCCGTGGGGGGGCTCCGCGCGGAAAATGCCACCGACGGTCTGACGCCGGGGCAGTTGTTGGTGCAGGCCCGGGGAATGTTCCCGAGTGAGCGAATGGAGATTTCCGGGACGCTGGAGACCGCCGAGGCCCGCGGGATGAATGCGACGGTGCGGCCGTATACGCTCACGTTGGATTGGTCGGGCGGCGTGCCGAAGGCCGATTGCCGTTTGTTCCAGGCGGAGGGAAGCGCGAAACCGTTGGTCCATGCGGAATTGACGCGGCGGGCGGGGAAACCGGAGTTGGCGCTGATCGATGCGGATGGAAAGCGCACCGAGGGCGTCCGGTTGAATCTTCCCGTCGGCGAGAGTGACCTCACGTGGATGGATTTGGCGTTCGATTATCTTTGGTGGCCCAATGCGCGGCGACTCGCGGAAGGGGAAATCCCGGAAGGTGAGCGTGTGAGTGGACGCTCGTGCGTGGTGCTGGAGGTGAAGTCTCCCGCGCCGGTGCCGGGCTTGGGGGCCGTGCGGTTGTGGCTGGACAAGGCCACGGGCAGTTTGTTGCAGACGCAGCAGCTGGATGAGACCGGCCGCCCCACGCGGCTGATGTGGGTGCAGCGGGTTGGCCGAGAGGAGGGGCGTTGGGTGCCGCGGCTCTTCCGGATTCGCCGGGAGGGAATGCGGCGGATGACGTCGTTGCGGGTGGATTCCGTCCATGCGGAAGCCTTTTCGGTTGGGAAGGAGGGCAACCCATGAGTGAGGAGCGCCAGCGCCTGACGTTCACTCCGGCGCAGAACCGCATCATCACCGGCTCATTGGCTTTGCTGTGCGGCGTGGCCATGGCCGTGGGGTGCTTGTTGCTGTTGTGGCTTTTGTTGCAGGGATTGGGGTACTTCCTGCACATTGTCGGCCCGGTGATCGTGGCCTTTTTCCTGAGCCTGCTCACGCGTCCGTGGTATGCGCGGTTGCGGCGGTGGTTTGGCGGGCGCGATGTGCCGGCGGTGTTGGCGTTCTCGCTTTCGTTCTTGGTGCCGATTGCGCTGCTTTGCTGGTTTTTTGGGGCGTTCATTGTCGATCAGGGGAGCAACCTCGCGCATGTTCTGCCGAAAATCGTCGAGCAGATGCGCGCGTTGCTCACTCGGGCGTTTCCGGAATCCGAGGCGTTGGTGGGGAATCTCCTGCCCAATTTGGCACAGGTGCTTGCGCCCGATGGCTCGGTGTCGCTGGCGAAATTGGTGGAGGTGGCCGGCAAGGGCGTGCATGTGGGCGGGGCCGTCTTTTCCGCGGGTTCCGCGGCATTGCTGTGGTTGCTGACCTTTTTCTATTGGATCATCTTCGTGATGCAGGCGCCGCTGACGGGTGAAGGGTTCGCCGCCTGTCTGCCCTTCCTGAGCGGGCATGGCCGAGAGGCCGTGGCGCGGCATTTCCGGAGTTTCAGCGAAATCATTGTCTCCTACTTCCGTGGGCAGATCATCGACGTGATCATCCAAGGATTTCTCTATGGCACGGCGTTTCAGGTGATGGGGCTCCCCAATGGGTTCATCATCGGCTTTGTGCTTGGATTGCTGAATCTGATCCCGTATCTCGGGGTCATGTCGGGCCTGTGTGTGGCTCTCCCGGTGGCCTTCTTCCACGCGGGCCTCGGTTACACGGTGGCCATCTTTGTTGTGTTCTGTTGCATTCAGACCTTCGATGGGTATGTGATGCAACCCTACATCCAGGGCGGAAGGATGAAGCTTTCGGCGTGGCAAATTGTCTTTGCGCTTCTTTTCTGGACGCGGCTCGGAGGCTTTTTGGGCCTGCTGTTGGCCATTCCGCTCACGGCATTCGTGAAGGCTTCTTGGAGCGGTTGGCGCGACACGTCCGAGCGTTTCGTCGGCGTGGCGCCGACCGATTCCCACAAACCCAGAGGTTGAGGAATGAACGAACTTCTGCTTTCCCGTTTGCTTTGCTTGGTTCCGGCGGTCTTGTTCGCCGGGTGTGGGCTGTCCCTGTTTCATCCGGCGGCGCCGCGTGCGGTGCGTGCTTTGCCGCGCGCCCGAATCCTTGGACGGGTGCTTTCGGCGGCCTGTTGGATTTGGGTCACGGCGGAATTGTGGTTCCACCCCATCGATTTTTTGGCCTTCCTGTCGCCGACGATGGTGCTGACGCTTGGCGCGATCTGCATCCCGCTTTCATGGATATTGCTTGAGAACCTGCTTTGTGCGCGTGCGGTGGGGGGGCTGTTGATGCTCTGGCCCATGCCCGTGATCCTTGCGGTGCGCGACCAAGTGACGGCTTGGCGTCTCGTGCCGGTGACGTTGGGTTATGTTTGCCTCACGTTCGGGATGTTCGTGGTGTTTTATCCGTGGCTGATGCGTGTTGTTTGCGACAGGCTGGCCGAGCGGCCCGGCATTCGCCGTGCGGCGGGAGTGGCGCTGACCATGGCCGGTGCGCTGTGTGTCGCCGCCGCGTTGGCCTTCGGAAAGGTGGTGGGGGAGTGAGCATTCTTTTCCGCTACGTGCTCCGGGGATTTGCGGTTCCGGCAGGGCTGTGCCTTGCGGGATTGTGCTCGCTGACGTTGCTCTTCATGAGCTTCGATCTTATTGGGGCGTGCTTTGATCCCAAGGCGAATGTGACGCTGCGTTCGGCGCTCGATTTCCTTGGCGGCACGCTTTCGGCCTATCTGGAATGGCTTTTGCCGGCGGTTTTCCTTTTGGCCACGCTTTACACGATGTGGCAGTTCTGTCGCCATGGGGAATTGATTGCCATGCGCGCCAGCGGCATTGGGATGGCGACGGTGGTCATGCCGATCTTGCTGACGGCCTTGGTGGCCGCGGGGCTTTCCTTCGCCAACACGGAATTGATCAAGCCTACGGCGGCGGCCCGGGCAAGGGCCATCAAGGATTCGGACTTCCGGCTTTCCGGCCGTGAACCGTTCCGCGGCGTGGGATATGCCGCGCCGGGCAATGTGCGCGTGTGGGTGATTGGGGAACTGGACCCCGCCGTGCCCGAGACCCTGCGTGACGTCCGCGTGACCTTCAACCGTCCGGACGGATCGAAGCGTGTGACGTACGAGGCGCCGACCGCGCGTTGGCTGGACGGGGCTTGGTGGCTCCAAGGCGGCGTTCGCGCGACGTTCTACGATGAGCTTGACACCGTGGTCGCCCCGCCGGAAGGGGTGCCCGCCGAGACGCCGGTCAAGCCGCTTTACGAAGCCACGGAGACGCCGCGTCAGATCCGGGCGCAGAACATGGATGCCGAATTGGCCTCCGCGGCGGATCGCAAGGTCAACCGAAAGACCCGTGATCAGGCGGGGCTTACGACGCGGCAAAAGCACGAGGATTCCTACGCCACCTACAACCATTATGCCGCGCCGGTCTCCATTCTGCTGGTGACACTCTTTGCGATCCCGGCGGGCATCGCTTCGGGACGGCAGTCGGTGTTCCGCGGGATTCTCCTCGCCTTGGGGCTCTTTTTGGCCTACTACGCCATCACGGCGCTTTCCATGCTGTTGGCGAACCACGGCATTGTCAAGCCGGCGTTGGCGGTTGCCTTGCCTTCGATTGTGTTTGGCGCGGCCTCGTTTGGGCTGTTCCGCCGGTTGCGATGAGGGAAACAATATCATGACAGAACGCCGCGCCACCATGAAGGGGATTCCCGGGGATGCCGCCCGCCGCAGGGGCATCCGCCGCGTATTGATCCCACTGCTGTGTTTTGGGGTCCTGTTTGGCCTTGGGCTGGGAGTCTGCGCCGGCGCCGTTGGGCTTCTGCCCGCGGTGGCGGGGGTGGTGTTGCTGGTACTCGCGGTGGTGGGGCTGACGGTGTATTGCCGTCGGCAACCGGCGTTGGTTTATGGGTATTTCAAGGGCGCGCGCGGCGAAGAGATGGTCGCCGGGGAATTGGCGCGCCTGGGCTCGGAATGGACGGTCTTCAATGGACTTTTGCTCCCCGATGGGCAAGACATCGATCATGTGGCCGTGGGGCCGCAGGGCCTTTTCGTGATCGAGACAAAGCATTGGAGCGGGTCCGTGACGGTGGAGGGAGGGGAAGTGCTGGCCAACGGTCGGCCGCTCCGCCGTTCTCCGGTGGCGCAGGTTCGCCGTTCCATGGGGGCGGTCTCCGCGGTGGCCGCCGTCCCCGAGGGGACCTTGCATGGCGTGCTTTGCTTCGCAGGAAGGCAGTTCCCCGAGGGGGCCGCACGTGCCGACGAGGTGCTTGTTTGTTCTCATTTGGGCTTGGTGGATGCTTTGACCTCCGGCCCAATCGTGTTTGATGCCGCCGCGCTTGCGCGCATGGTTGCCCGGTTGGGCGCGTTTACCGTTACCGAAGGACTCTGAGATGATGCGTTTCACGTTTTTGCTTTCCTTGCTTCTGACTGTTTCGGCGGCCTACGCCAAACCCAAGGCGGTCGAGCCGGAGCCGGTCTATCCTGAGATTGCCCGCCGCGTGGTGACCCAGCTGGGGGCGACACACCTTTCGGGCGAACGCTTCGACGACCGCCTCTCGGCCGTGGCGTGGACGAACTTGGTGGATGCGCTCGACTTTGACCGCACGTTGCTCACGCAAGAGGATTTGCGCCGTCTGGAGGCGCAACGCGGACGGATTGACGACATGCTTGCCGAGGGCGACCTTTCGTTTGGGTATGACCTGATGCAATTGGTGCGCGAGCGTTTGGAGGCGCGTTGCGATTACGCCGAAGAGGTGCTCAAAGAGCCCAATCCCTTTGACTTTTCCAAAGACGAGCAGTTTGTTTGGAAACGCCGCAAGGCCGAGCGTCCCGCCAATGCCGAGGAGCAGCGGGCCCTTTGGCGCGCCGCGCTCAAAAATGAGTGGCTCGCCCTCCTGCTGACCAAGGAGTTGGACGCCGAGGAGGCGAAAGACGCCAAGCCTTCGGAAGAGGAAGAGAAGGATGAGGAACCCGCTTACGATGAGGATGAGGACCTCAAACTCCCCGTCCCGGAGATCATTGCCAAGCGTTATCGCACCCTGCGCGACGCCTACAGGGAGATGGATTCCGAGACGGTGCTCCAGCGCTATCTCTCCGCGGTGGCGAATGCCTACGATCCGCACACGGACTACATGAGCCCGATGAATTTCGAAGACTTCAACATGGAGATGAATCTCACGCTTTGCGGCATCGGGGCCACGTTGCGTTACGACGATGGATTGGTGCGTGTGGCTGAGTTGATGCCGGGGGCGCCCGCCGCCCGTGACACGCGCGAAATCCGTTTGCGTGAGGGCGATCGCATCATTGGCGTGGGGCAGGGCGATGGGCCGATTGAGGATATCCGCCACAAGCCGCTTTCGCGCACCGTGCGCAAGATCCGCGGCCCCAAGGGCTCCAAGGTCGTGCTCAAGGTCATTCCCGTCTCCGACAAATCCGGCACACGGACAAAGCTGGTGGATTTGGTGCGCGACGAAATCAAGCTGGAGGAGCAGGCCGTCACCGGTCGGGTCGATCGCCTCACGTTGCCGGGGGGCGATGAGCGCCGTTTTGGCTATGTGCGCATTCCCACCTTCTATGCCGGGGCCGTGGGGGGCCAGGGTGGGGCGGATGCCCGCTCGATGACGCGCGACTTGCTCCGCTACATCCAGAGCTTCAACGCCGACCATGTGGATGGGCTGGTGGTCGATCTTCGGAACAATGGCGGCGGTTCGTTGCTGGAGGCGCTTGCCATGAATGCGCTCTTTGTGAACGGGCCGGTGGTGCAGGTGCGTGACGCACGCACGGTGCAGGTGCTCCCGGGGCAGGGACGGGTGGCCTTCCGCAAGCCGATGGTGGTGCTGGTGAACAGAAATTCCGCCTCGGCCTCCGAGATTGTGGCTTCGGCCTTGCAGGACTATGGCCGGGCGATCATCATCGGTGATTCCAAGACCCACGGCAAAGGGACCGTACAGTCGGTTCAGGGGTTGGGGGACAACACGGTCTACGGCGCGAACCGTATCACGACCGCCTGTTTCTACCGTCTCAACGGCGGCACGACGCAGCTCCGGGGGGTGGTGCCTGATTTGGTGATCCCCTCCATCTATGATGCCCTTGAACTCGGAGAGGATCAGCTTCCCGGGGCTTTGCCCTACACGGAGATCAAGCCGGCTTACTATGCCAAGACCTCCGACCTTGCGCCGTTCTTGCCGCGGTTGCGCGCCAATTCCGAGCGTCGCCTTGCCAAGGATCCCCAATATGTTGCCGCCAAGCAACTGGTCGACCACGTCCGCAAGGCCAATGCCGAAAAGACCGTTCCCCTCCGTCTTGACACGCGCCGCGAGCGGATGCGTGCCGAGCGGGCGATGCAGAAACTTCAGGATGAGGCGCTGAGCGGCCCCGCCAAGGCCAAGAAGCAGGGGCCCACGGTGGAGAACGATCCCGTGCTTCGCGAGGCCTTCAACGTCTTGGCGGACTATATCGAGTTGCGCGGCGGCCCGGATGAACCGATCAACACCGAGGGAAATCTCGGGAACCGCCTGTTCAACATCTTTGGTCTCTGAGGTGGGGCACGCGTCGTCACACGCTTCCGAGAAATCCACCGCGGAGCCTCGCGATGGCGCGGGCTCCGTGTGCCCTGGAGAGCTGTGGCGGGGGGCTTCGTCGCCATTGATTCCCGAGACGGAAGAGACGGTTTGGCTGTCGCGGATCTCTTCCCCCGCCGATGTCCGTGCGATGCCGGCGGAGGCGCTTCCTTGTTTGGCGAGAGAGATTCGGGAGCGCATGGTTTCCGTGGTTTCCCGCACCGGTGGGCACCTTGCGCCGAGCCTTGGCGTTGTGGAGTTGACGATTGCGCTTTGTCGGGTCTTCAATTTTCCCGCGGACAAGGTGGTGTGGGATGTTGGGCATCAGACGTATGCTTGGAAGATGCTCACGGGCCGCGACAATCGCATGGGGACTTTGCGGCAGTTTGGGGGCTTGCGCGGGTTTACCAGTCCCGAGGAATCCCCTTATGATGCCACGGTCGCCGGCCATGCCGGCGTCGCGCTTTCGTCGGCCCTTGGCATGGCGGCGGCGCGGGATGCGCGTGGCGGGGCGGAGCACATCGTGGCGGTGGTTGGCGACGCCTCCCTTACCAATGGGATCTCGCTGGAGGCCGTGAATGCCGTCCGCCACACCACGGAACGTCTCATCCTTGTGATCAACGACAATGGCATGAGCATTTCGCGCAATGTCGGTGCGTTCGCCCGGCTCTTTGCCCGCCGTTTGGCCGGATTGCGTTACAACCGCATCCGTGCCGCCGCAGAGGCCGCGGGGCACCGTCTGCGCCTTAGTCGCCTCAAGGCGCTCTATCGCGGACTCAAGGGTGCGCTCAAGCCGCTCTTGTTGCGCCAACGGTCTGCGGTGTTTGAGGAGCTTGGGTTTCGGTACATCGGCCCCATTGATGGGCACGATATCCTCGCCTTGTGCGATGCGTTGCGTGCCGCGGCCGAGGGCCACGTGCCGGTGGCATTGCACATCGCTACCGTCAAGGGAAAGGGATATCCGCCTGCGGAGCGCAATCCTTCCAAATGGCATGGCGTCGCGCCTTGGCATTGCCCGGCTTCCCCCTCCGCGGCCAAGGGCGACCCTGCGGCTCAGCCGGCGGAATCTTTCAGTGAGGCCTTCGGGGAGGCGTTGTGCGCACTGGCTGAGCGCGATCCGCGCGTCGTCGCCGTGACGGCCGCGATGCGCGATGGGACGGGCCTTGCGGAGTTCTTCCGCCGCTTCCCCGGACGGGCCTATGACGTGGGCATTTGTGAAGAGCACGCCGTCGTTTTCGCCGCGGGGTTGGCCGCCGCGGGGTTGCGCCCCTTTGTGGCCGTTTACTCGACCTTTGCCCAACGGGCGGTTGATTGCCTCATGCACGACGTTTGCCTGCCGCGTTTGCCCGTGGTGCTGTGCCTTGACCGCGCCGGGGCCGTCGGGGCGGATGGCCCCACCCACCATGGACTGTATGATCTTGCGATGTGCCGTGCGTTGCCGGGGCTGACGGTGCGTGCGCCGCTTGGGCGAGAGAGCTTGAAAACCGCGCTTGCGGAGGCGTTGGCCTCCGATGGCCCGACGCTGATCCGTTATCCGCGCGGGGCGGTTCCGGCAGTGGAGCCTCCTCCCGCTTCGGCCGTGCCTTCGGGTGAGGGGCCGGTGTTGGTGGCGTTGGGACACGCGGCGGTGTGGGCGGCGCCCGTCGCCGAGGCGTTGGGGATGCCGTCGCTGGCGGTTGATGCCGTCAAGCCTCTTCCGCCGGTGGTGAAGGCGTTGGAAGGGCGTCCGGTGGTGACGTTGGAGGATGCCGCCGCGCAGGGAGGCTTTGGTTCTGCCGTGGCGGAAATCCATCGAGGGCCGTTGCTGACGCTTGGGTGGCCCGATCGCTTTGTCCCGCAGGGAACGGACGATGAGCTCCGCGCGTGGGGTTCCCTCGACACGGAGAGTCTCATCCGTCGTATTCGTGCGTGGCGGGAGGCGTGCCGTGTCTGACGCTGACGGTGTCGTTCCCAAGGCTGTGCGCGCCCCGGTGCGTGTGTTGCCGGAGACGGTGGCCAATCAAATCGCCGCCGGAGAGGTGGTGGAGCGTCCGGCCTCGGTGGTGAAGGAACTGGTGGAGAACGCGCTCGATGCCGGGGCGACACGCATTGACGTTGCGGTGGAGGGCGGCGGCGCCAAGGCCGTGATCGTGGACGACAACGGTTGCGGCATGGGGCGGGAAGACGCTTTGGCCTGTTTGGAGCGGCAGGCGACCAGCAAGATCGCGACGTCGGCCGACATCGAACGCATTGCGACCTTTGGGTTTCGCGGGGAGGCCATTCCCTCCATCGCCAGTGTTTCCCGGTTTGCGCTTGTGACACGGCCGGCGGAGGAGGATGCCGCAACGGAACTCACGGTGGTGGGGGGGACGTTGGAGCACGTGAGCGCGGCGGGGCATCCGGTGGGCACCACGGTTTCCGTGCGTGACCTCTTCTTCAACGTCCCCGCCCGCCGTAAGTTCCTAAGGGCCGCGGCCACGGAGTTGGCGCGTATCCGCGCCACGCTTTCGGCCATAGCGTTGGCGCACCCGGAGATCGCCTTTCGGTTGCGTTCGGAGGGACGGGATCTCTTTCGATTGCCGGAAGGGGACACGTTGGAGGATCGTGTGCGGGTCCTTCTCGGCGAGCCGACGGCCGAAGCGCTCCTGCCTGTGGATCATGAGCAGGCCGGCGTGCATGTGCATGGCTACGTGTCGCAACCGACGTTCGTTCGTGGCGGCACACCGGAGCAGTATGTTTTTGTGAACCGTCGCCCCGCAACCGCCCCTCAGATCCAATATGCCCTTCGGGAGGCGTGGCCCGTGAAGGAGCGCCGGCCCGTGGCGGTTCTCTTTGTGGATCTTCCGCCGGAGGAGGTGGATGTCAATGTTCACCCCGCCAAGCGAGAGGTGCGTTTCCGCCATGGCAACCGCGTCATTGAGGCGGTCTGCTCTGCGATTGTCGGGGCGCTTGAGGCCGTGGGGGGCCATCGTGCGGAGGATGCGGGGCGATGCCCCAGCCCTTCGGAGGCTGTGCCGCCATTGAGCGTTCAGCCATTGGCGAAGCCACAAGCGCCGTCGGTTGCGCCTTCTCTTGCGCCGCTTTCGCCCATCGCGCCTTTGCCGACGCCGCAAGCGCCGCCGGCGCGTCAGGAGACGTTGCCGCTCCCGACGGCGCCCTTGGCCTATCCCGTCCTGCGCGATCTTCCGCCCGCCACGCCGGAACCTTTGGTGCCTCCGCCCCCGCCGACGACCTCAGAGGAGAAGCGTGCGTCGGTCTTGCCGTGGCAATGGTTGCGCGTGGCCGATGTGTTGGAGCCGGGGTATTGGCTGGTTGTGACGGATCAGGGCTATGTCACGGTGGATGCCAAGGCGGCGCTTGAGCGGATTCTCTATGAGCGTTTTGCGCCTGCGGCGGAGACGGTGGCGTCTCAGCCGCTGTTGCTCCCCGAGACGCTCCGTCTCCCTCCGGCCGATGCGGAGCGTGTGACGCGATTCCTGCCTGAGCTGGAGGCGTGTGGCTTTGGCGTGAGTGCCTTCGGGCCGGACACCTTTCTGATTGATGCCTTGCCGGTGGCTTTGGCGGAACTCTCGCCCAAAGAAATGTTGGCCGAAATCGCCGCGGAGTTGGACCGGACCGGAGTCCGCAAAGGGCTGGATGCCTGGCGTCGGGAGGTGGTTGCCCGGGCCGCCGCCAAAGCGGCTTGTGGGGCGTTCCACGCCAACGACATCGCTTCCGCCGAGCGACTCATGGCGCAACTTGCCCGTTGTGCCATGCCCTATGTGACGCCCCGTGGCCGTCCGGTCATGATTCTGACCTCCTATCGCGAGCTTGCGCGCCGTTTCCGGCGCGAATGACGTGTTTCTGAATCCTCTTAAAGTGTCTTGACTTGGAGTTCGCTCCAATGCGTATCATGGTGTCGTTGTTTTGGAGAAAGGACACACCATGGATTGGATCAATCGTAGAAGTTTCCTCACGCATTCGTTGACCTTTGCGGCGGGAGTCTCGCTTGTGGGATGTTCACGGGCCGATGAGATTCCCCCTGCGAGGGAGAAACCGTCTGACACACAAGGAAAGGTTGCAGGAATGAAACCGTTGATCGTCTACTATTCTTGGAGCGGCAACACGCGTGCACTGGCCCGGCATCTTGCCTCGGCCACCGGCGGGACGCTCTTTGAACTCGCCCCCAAAACGCCCTATCCCTCGGCCTATCACGCATGCACCGAGCAGGCAAAGAAAGACATCGCCTCAGGTTTTCGGCCTGCGCTTGAATCGCTTCCCGATCTTTCCGCCGTTGATACCGTGTTGGTCGGTTCGCCCAATTGGTGGGGAACGGTGGCGCCACCGGTCAGCACGTTCCTTGAAAACGCGGCCTTGAAAGGGAAAAAGGTTGCCCTTTTCGTCACGCATGGCGGAGGAGGCCTGCAACGTTGCGAACAGGATTTTCGCAAACAATGCAAGGGGGAACCTCTTGGGCGTGCGTTGGCGGTGAGTGGCTCCCGTGCCGCACGAGCGTCGGATGAGGCGCAACGATGGCTCAAAACGCTCGAACTGATACAGTGATTCGGTTCTCCTGTTGGGTGCGACTTTTTGTCGCACCCAACGTTTTCCGCTTGCGGGTTTTGGAATTGGGTCGTATAATGGCCAGAGTATGTTTGGAATGGGGGCGTGACTCCCCTGAACGAACGAGAAAGGAAACGTCAGGTATGAATACAGTGACAGCAGTGCGCTTTGGTGCGATGGCCGTGATGGCCGCTACGGTGATTGGATTTTCTGCGGGCTGCAGTGGCTCCGCACAGTGCAATAAACAGGAGATCGTTCAAGTGAACAACGCTGATTTCTACAAAGACGGGAAGTTTGATGCCGAGAAGGGCAAGCAGGCTTACTTCGAGATGATGAAGAAGCTGGGAGCCCCGGTTTACAAGCGCTACATTGAAGAGCCTGGATTCTTCTGGGCGGTCGATTTCGCCCAGGGTGACTTCGCGGCCTTCGGCATGGGCGGAGTCTTTTGGGTGAATGATCGCGACAAGCAGTACTTCGCCCATGAGATCTTCCTGCTTCCCGGCCAGTCCATCGCCGAGCACCGCCATCTGCCCACGGTTGATGCCAAGGGGCCCTTGCAGTGCAAGCATGAGCGCTGGCAGGTCCGTTATGGCTCGGTTTACGGCTTCAGCGAGGTGGGCGAGCCCAACCTCGACAAGTTCCCCGAGGCCAAGGCCATGCTGGCCAAGTGCCAGGTGCCTCACCTCAACAGCGTCCACGTGGAAAAGTGGGAAGCCGATGGTCAGGTTCATCCCCTTCCCAAGGATGAGACGTGGCACTTCATGATGGGCGGCCCGGAGGGCGCGGTGGTCTCCGAATATGCCACCTACCATGACGGCAACGGCCTGCGCTTCAGCTGCCCGAACGTTGCGTTCTAATGTTTTCCGCGCGGCGGGGGCGTGCTCCCGTCGCGTATTTTCTTCTTCTCACACGAAAGGATTTTGCCATGAAGTATCTGCACACCGGAATGATTGTCGGCGAGAAGTTGCCCGATATGGTGTTCATGGAGCCCCTCAAGGTCTGGGTGACCGATGCCTCCAAAGATAAGTATTCCATTGAATTCCTCTACTTTGAGGTCGATTCCCCGATGGCCGCCGCCATCCAGGAACAGCCCCATGTGGCCTATGAGGTTGAGGATATTGATGCCGCCCTCGAAGGGAAGTCGATCCTTTGGCAGAAGATGGACGTGGGCAACGCCTACATCGCCTTCGTCTATGACAATGACACCGTCGTTGAGTTCTATCAGCCCAAGAAGTGATGCCTTGCGGCGCCATCGCCAAAGGTGACGCACATTATCCCGGCCTCGTTGCGGGAATGCTTCCGCGGGAGGTCGGGGGCGGTCGCGGGTTGGTGCCCCTCACGTTCATTTGAGTTTGCGTTCTTCGATAATCCACGTTCTTTTCAAGGAGTCCTCTCATGCCCATGAAAAAGTTTATGAATGACCCCGCGAACCTCACCGCTGAGATGCTTGAGGGTCTCGCGATGGCCTACGCTGACAAGGTCCGGGTGGTCAACGAGCGCATTGTGGTGCGCGCGCATCCCAAGGCCCAAGACAAAGTGGCCCTGATATGCTTCGGCGGTACCGGCCACGAGCCTGCCATGCATGGTTTTGTGGGTGAAGGCATGGCCGATGCCGCCGTCGCGGGCGACGTCTTTGCCGCACCCGGCGGTCCCAAGGTCTTCGAGGCCATTGAGATGTTTGCCCGCCCTGCCGGCGTTATCCTGCTCACGCTCAATCACAACGGCGACCGCATGGCGGCCCGCAAGGCGTTGCGCCTTGCCGAGAAGGCCGGCCTCAACGTCAAGGAGATCGTGGTTCAGGAAGACATTGCCCCTGGCATTGATGCCGATCCCGAGGATCGCCGCGGTCTTGGCGGGTGCATTCCGCTGATGAAGGTGATGGGCGCGGCCTGCGAGCAGGGCAAGACCATTGATGAGGTGTTGGAGATCGGCAAGGCCTTCCATGCGCATCTGGCGACCCTCTCCGTGGCGCTCAAGGTGGCCACCCATCCGCAGAACGGCGCCGAAATTGGCGCTTTGGCTGACGATGAGATGGAAATCGGCATGGGGCAGCATGGCGAAGGCGGCGGCGGCATCATGAAGGTGCAGAGCGCCGATGCGACCGCGCGTATCATGGTCGAAAAACTGATCGACGCCACCAAGCTCCAGGCGGGTGACCGTGCCCTGCTGATCATCAACGGTTCGGGCGCCACCACCACCATGGAAATGCTCATTTGTTATCGTGCCGCCGCCAAGGTGCTGTCGGAGCGGGGAATCACGCTCATGGATGGCATTGCCGATGAACTGCTCACCGTGCAGGAGATGGCCGGCTTCCAGATGATTCTGGCGAAGGTGTGCCCCACGTGCGAGGCGCTCCTCAAGGCCAAGGCCAACACTCCGTACTGGACCTGCAACGGTTAAGGAGATCCCGTTCCAATGACGCTTGAAGCATTCAAAGCCATTTGGCGCAAGGCCCAGGAAGCCATCAACGCCAACGAAAAGCACTTCTCCGAACTGGATGCCGCCACCGGCGGCGACGGCGACCATGGCACGGCCATCGTCGCCGCGCTGAAGGCCATCGTCCATGCTGAGGGGGATGATTTCCGGAGCTATGTCGCCGACATGGCCGAGCGCCTTGAGACCGAGGCCTCCGGTTCCACCTCATCGCTCTATGGCGCATGGTTCGAAGGCATGGCCGATGCCGTTCCGGCCGGGGCGACCGAGCTTGACGCCGCGGCGCTTGCCGCGATGTTTGAGGGCGGTTTCGAGGAAGTGTGCTGCCTCACCAAGGCCCGCAAGGGTGACAAGACGATGATGGATGCGCTTCAGCCCGCCACCGAGGCTCTTGTGGCCGCGCAGGGCGAAGGCGAAGCCGCGATGTTTGCCGCCGCCGCCAAGGCCGCCCGTGCGGGTTCTGAGGCCACGGCTCAGTTGCAGGCGCGGTTCGGTCGTGCCAAGAACTTGGGCGAGCGTTCCATCGGTGCCATTGATGCGGGTTCCGCCTCGATGGCCACGATCTTCGAAGCCTTTGCTTGATTTCCGTGCGGGCGGGACGCCCGCCCGCACCGTTTCCAACTCTCCAAACAAGGAATATTCCCATGCCCGACATGGACAATTTCAAAGAAGCCTCCGCCTTTGGCGTGGGCACCCCCCAGAAGACCGTCGGTTTCCCCCTCAAGGGTTGCGGCAATTTGGATTGGGGAATGAAGAATCGCCTTGCGCGCATTTTCAACCCCAAGGACGGCCGTTCCTTGATGCTGGCCTGTGACCATGGCTTCATCATGGGCCCCACCGGCGGTGTGGAGCGTATCGATCTCTCCATTGTGCCGCTGCTGAAGTATGCCGACTGCCTGATGTGCACCCGTGGCATTCTCCGCTCGGTCATTCCGCCCACGGCCGATATTCCCGTCTGCCTGCGTTCGGATGCCGGCACCTCCATTCTCACCAACCTCAACGACAACGTCGTCATCGCCGCCGAGGAGGCTGTGCGCGTCAACGCCGCCGCCATGGCTGTGATGGTGGCCATTGGGGATGAACTCACCGAGGCCAAGACCGTTGCCAACCTCTATCACACGGTGGATATTGGTCAGAAGTATGGCATTCCCGTGATGGGCGTCACCGCCGTGGGCAAGCAGATGACCCGCGATGCGAAGTACTTCCGCCTCGCCACGCGCATGTGCGCCGAGAACGGCGCCAACATTGTGAAGACCTACTACACCGAAGGCTTCGAGACGGTCACCTCTTCCTGCCCCGTGCCGATCGTCATCGCCGGCGGCAAGAAGGTGCCCGAGCGCGACGCCCTTGAGCTTGCCTACCGTGCCATCAACGATGGTGCCGCCGGCGTGGATATGGGCCGCAACGTCTTCCAGTCCGAGCATCCCGCCGCGATGATTCGCTCTGTCGGCGCTGTGATCCACAAGGGCCTCAAGCCCGCCGAAGCTTACGAGATGTATCAGGATCTCGCCAAGTAAGCGGGGTCATTCCGAAAAAAGCGCGGCCGCCCTCAAGGGTGGCCGCGTTTTTTGTGTGAGGTGCAAGCGGTGTTGGCGGAATCACCCCTGCCGCAACAACCATCCGTTGTTGGGACAGGACATATGCGCTTATGGGATGGCGTTGGTTTTTGCGCTCACGTCCACACGGCGAAGGAGATCCTCCGCAAGGCGGGGCACCACGCCTCTGCGGCGGCGGACGGCCTCCGTGGCACGTGCGCCAAGCTGTTCGGCCGCCTCAGGATTGGCAAGGAGATCGAGCAACCGGGCCTCCAAGTCGGGGCGGTCGCGTCCTTGCACGATGGCTTGCTGTGCGAGCAGATCGCTCATCACGGGGCGGAAATTCTCCGTGAAGGGGCCAACCGCCGTGGCGCATCCGCAGAGGCAAGGCTCAATCATGTTTTGCGCGCCGTGCTCGCAGAGGCTTTTGCCCACAAAGACGGTCTGCGCAAGGCCGTAAAAGCCCATCAGTTCCCCGGTGGTATCGGCCAGCAACACGGTGTCCTGCGGCTGACGGGTGGGGGAAGGCGTCTTGGATTTGCGCAGGCAGGGGAAGCCGGCGGCGACGATGGCGGTTTCCACGTCGTCGGCCTTCTCGAAATGGCGGGGCGCGATGATAAGGCGAAGGCGCGGATTGCGTGCGCGGGCCTTACGGTAGACGGTGAGCAGGAAGACGTCTTCGCCCGGCCACGTGGAGCCACCCAGCAAGAGGGGGGCCGTGGGGTCGAATCCGGCGGCGGTGAGGTATTCGCGGAGTTGCGCTTCGCGCTCCGGACTCCGCCGGGCAACGTCAAACTTCATTGACCCCGTGACGTCAATCCGCGCCTTTTCGCACCCGGCATCCTGCAACCGCTGGGCGTCAAGATCCGATTGCGCATAGACGCGCTCCAGGCGGTTGAGCACGGGCCCAAACCAGCACTTTAGGCGCCGATAGCCGGGAGCGCTGTGATCCGAAATGCGGGCGTTGACGAGGAACGCGGGCACCCCCCGCTCCGTCGCCAAACGGATGGCATTGGGCCAAAGTTCCGTTTCCGTGATCACATAGGCCACCGGGCGGATCGCGTCAAGCGCCCGCCGCACGCACGGTGGAAAATCCAGCGGGGCATACAAAAGCACATCCCTTTCGCCGACTTGCCGCATGGCTTGCGTCCACCCGGTGCTGCTGGTGACGGAGAGGACAAAGGCGATGCCGGGCCGCTGGCGGCGGAGCTCCTCCATGAGTTGCCCCGCCACGGCCACCTCACCCACCGAGACCGCATGCACCCACACCCGCGGCGTGCCATCGGCGAGGCGTTCACGAATGGCCTTGGGATAACGGCCAAACCGATCCGCAAAGCGATTGGCGTATCCACCCCGTCGAAGCATTCGCGTCAGGAACTTCGGCATCATCGCCACGTAGGCCACGAAGAAGAGCAGATTGTAGAGGAACCATTTCATGGGAAAAGTACCTGGGAAAGAGGCGGTCTGGCGTTCGGAACGATACGGGCGCACCCGATCGCGCGGCCCTTGCGGAGAATCTTCACCCCTGCGCGACAAGCGTGATTCGGAGATAGCCAAAGGTGGGCCGCAGAATCGCTTGAAGTTTCGGGACGAGGGAACGACTGTAATTGAAGCGGTCCGCCCGACGGGCGAGCGAAAGGGTCAGCACCCCATCCGAAAACGTTTCCGCGTTCACATGGCGGCGGGCCTCCGATGGCAACAGCCGATCCAAAGCATCATTCGCCGCCGCCACCGGGTCATCATCGTCCGCCAGCGCTTCCGTGAGGCGGCGCAGACTCTCGGGGATGGCGCGTGCCAAACGCCGAACCTCGTAGGCCCCGAAGGCTCCGGCCATGCCGTAATCACGCGGGAGCCATTCGGGGGGAAGGGCGGAAGAAAGCCGCGGCGCGACTTCCTCCCCGGATTCCGCAGGTTCCGGCGCGGGCCGGTCAGGGACGGGGGGAAGACCTCGCGTTACGTATTCACGCCCTTTTTTCACGGATCAATCCCGCGACATCAGAGCGCGGCATCCATTTCCGCACGGATGGCCCGTGCGGCGGCCACGGGATCGGCGGCCTCCAAGATGGGGCGCCCGACCACGAGGTGGGTGGAACCGTCACGCACGGCGCCGGCGGGCGTGGCCACGCGCTTCTGGTCGCCCACATCCGCCCCGGCAGGGCGGACACCGGGGGTGACGAAGACGACGCTCCGACCCTGCGCCGCAGGGATGAGCACCCGGTTCATGTTGGCCACTTCTTTGGGGGAGCAGACGATGCCGTCCGCGCCATTGGTGATGGCGAGCAACCCCATGGCTTCCACGTGGTCGGCCATGGCGCGGCCAATGCCCAAATCGGTGAGGTCACTTTGGTCAAGAGAGGTAAGCGCCGTCACGGCAAGCAACTTCGGGGCGGTTGCGCCGAAGGTCGCGGCGGCTTCCGCGGCGGCCTGAATCATGGCCTTTCCGCCGGAGGCGTGCAACGTCATCAAGTCCACGCCAAGGCCGGCGCCAGCCTTCACGGCACGCGCGACGGTGCGGGGGATATCGTGCAGTTTGAGGTCGAGAAAGACGCGCTTGCCGGCATCCTTGACCATTCGCACCACGTCGGGGCCCTCGGCGGAGAAGAGCTCCAAGCCGATTTTGTAGAAATCCACCGCATCGCCGAGGCGGGCAACCACACCGGCCACTTCGGCTTTGGAGGAGACATCAAGCGCAACAATAAGTTCTGCCATATCGCAATCCTTTCAATGGCGTTGAGGATTGCCTCCAGTATAACATAGGCAAAGCCCCGCCGCTTTGCGTGGGCGGCGGGGCTCTGAGTGGGCCGAATCTTAGCGGGAGGCTACGGGCTCGGCGGGGCGAATGATAACCTTTGGATCTTCCACCCAGTGCTTGCCATTGAAGCGAACGGGCAGACAGGCGGCGGCCCAACACTGTTTGGAGGAGGCAAGAGGTGCGCGCACGGTGATTTCGTGCCGTCCGGCAGGCAGGGTGATGGCGATTGGCTCCCGGCACCACCACAGTTCTTCATCCACGAGGGGGATTTCATTGGCGGGGTGATGCCACGTGTCGAAGTCGTAGCGATATTTGCCGGGTTCTTTCCATTGCGGGCGGGGAATCGGCTGACCATCAATGAGCACATCACCTCCGTTGGCGTCGAGCTGCCCTTGTTTGGGGATGCCGGCCGAGAGGCGATTTGAGCGCGCGGGGCTCTCGAAGCCCACGCGCAGATGGATGGTGCGGGCTTCAGGAAGGTCGAACACGCCACGCAATTCGGCCACGGTTCCCACCTTGGCGGGAAGAAGTTTGCCACCGGCCCTTCCGCCGAAGAGGAAGGCCGCCCCTTTGAGGATGGCACCGGTGTTTTCCAGCCGCCAAGCGTGCTGCATTTGGGGAACGTAATTGAAGGGTTCACTCGCGAAGAACGCATCACGATGCGCCGCCATGCGGGGCTCGAAGGCGGCAAGGTCGCCGGGGCCATTCCAAGAGGCTTCGGCAAAGGCCAACACGGTGGGCCAGACGGCGTTATGGCGGAAAATGTTGGCTTTGTCGTCCACGTTGACGTCGGGCCAACAACACAGGATGCCGCCCTTCGCACCCTTGGGGAAGGCGTGCGTGAGGTGAAGGCGGACGATCTGTTGCGGGTCAAAGGAATTGAGATAACCTGCCGCGGAATCCACCAACGGCGTTGTGGTGGCGGGGAGTTTTGCCGAGAGTTTCCAGCGTTGTTGCCAAGTGTCGGGGGAGAACGGCGGGAGCCCGGGAGCCCATACCATGGGCGTCCGCCCGAGGCTCCGGACATGGTTCTCAATCGCGCTCATGAAGCCTTTGGGGTCACGGATGTGCACTTCGTCTGAGCCGATGTGAAGGATCGGGCAATCCTCCTTGGGGATTTCCGCGCAGAACTCGGAAATCAGTTGCTTCAACACCTCGATGCCTTGCGGGGAATCCATCGTAAAGCCGAAGACGGGCTTGAAGAAGGCGGAGTGCCCGGGCATGTCCAGCTCGGGGATCACGCGGATATGCCGCGCCTTGGCATAAGCGATGACGTCGCGGATCTGGTCGAACGTGTACGTGTCCTCCGGGTCACGCCCCGGCTTCCGTCCCTTGGCGGAGGTGATTTGCGGGAAGACTTTGGATTCCACGCGCCAAGCCGGATTGTCCGTCAAATGCCAGTGGAAGGTGTTGAGCTTGTAGCGCGCGAAGAGATCCAATTGATGTTTGAGGCTTTCGACGCTCTGGAAGTTGCGGCCTGTGTCGTGCATGAAACCGCGGACGGCGTAACGGGGCGCATCCTCAATCTCCGCACACGGAAGCGACGTTCCCTTCGGGGCGGCGAGTTGGGCCAACGTCTGGCGCGCATAGAAAACGCCCGCAGGGCCGCCGCCCGTCACGCGAATGGCCTCCGGGGTGATGCTGAGGCGGTAGCCCTCCGACGGCAACGAGGCGTCCGTCGTCACCACAGGTTCCGCCACGGGGCGTTCCCCGCCTGTGAGACGCAAGGATGTGGGCATCGGGATCGGTGTGAGCGCCTGACCCTGGGTTGCCAAAAACAGGGCAACGGCCAACAGCGAAAGAGCAAAGGGAAAACGTTTCATGGGACGATTGTATCATACCTTCGGCAAATCGAGTAGCAGAAGAATCCATAATATTCTGTCGAAGAAAACGTCCCATCATGGCAACCGTTGTGCCATGCTTTCCGAGCATGTGGGTGGAGTGGGGTGATTATCGCGTGGCGCGCGCCATGATCCATTTGCGGGCTGGGCGCAACCGTGGCACGAACCACCGGAGGCTCAACCCGACCAGCAGGGCCGAGATGGCCGTGCCCTCGCGGATGCCTTCCACGTGCCCCCACAACAACATGATGGAAAGCCCTATCGCCAATATCACCAAAGACACGTCAAACGTCAGCTTCACCCATGCCAATGGCGCATGGAGGCGCCGGCACAGGGCCTTCACAAAACCTTCGCCGGGAACGAACAGCAAATCCGCGTGAATCTCCAAGGCCACGCCGGCCGCGAGAAGAAGGCTTCCCAGCGTCACCTCCAACAGACGTATTCCATAAATGCCGCTCACCAACGGACTGCAAAGCCACATCCCTGCATCGATGAACATACCGAAAAGAAAAACGACCGCCAGCTGTCCATACTGCACCGGAGGGAAATTGCGCCATCCGATCAGCAGTGGCTGCCCAATTACCAACAGGATGTTCACGAGAAACGTTGCCACTCCAAACGAAACCGGCACCCCGAAGGTCACAACGTAAGGAACCGCAGAAATGGGCGACGTGCCAAGACCTGCCCGGGTGGTCAGTGCCACACCAAGCCCCATCAACGCAAGCGCCGACATCAACAACAGGCATTGGCGCGGAAAACTCGGACGATGACGCATGAGAAACTCCTTTCGAGCTTGGATCGCCCAGGCGAAGGGTCTCAAGTGCCTCTTTTGGCGTTGGGAAAACGATTACGTTCAGGGCAGTCCGTAAAGCAAAAAACGCGCGCAACCTTACCAAATCAGTGGGTCTTTGTACAATCATAAACATTGGCGGGGGGTGTGTGAGAAATGGTCGCTTTTTCCCTCACGTCGCCCTTCCTCCTCTTTCCATGAATGTGTTATAGTCTCTGTAATCTGATAGGAGGAAATGATGAAGTCGTTGCTTGTGTTTTGCTTCCTTTTCGGCGTGGTGTTGTCTCATGGTTTGTGCGGTACAAACGAGGCGGCAAGAATCGGAATGGAGAAATTGAATGCGATTTCCTTTGGTAAGGTGTTTGAATGCAGGGGTGAGTCGGTAGAAGTCAAGACGACAGACTATATCGTTGTGAACGATCTTCCTTTATGGGGAACGGAAGAACACGTCTACAACCCAGTGAAGGTCTTCGACTTTCCGTTCCAAATCGTTTATGTCACGGACATCTACCCGCCAGGAACCGTTATAGAGGTTAGGCCGTGCAACGATCGCAGATGGCAATACGAATATAAGAATGGTCAGCGATGCGAAATCCCCTGTCCTTATGTTTTCCCCCTCAAGCTTGAACCGGATTGGTTTGTTTGGGTGCCTGAGGGGCTTTGTGGCGCCGTCGCACAACGGTTCGCGGTTCTTTCCAAAGAGGAGATGAAGAAGTATTGGTTCGTTGGTCTTGGAAGTCAAGATTGGCGGTTTTTGCATACGGTTTTGGAACTTTTGTATGTCGTGAAGGAGAATCCGTCGCTTTGTAATGGCAAGAGTACACAGCTCTTTGAGCGAACGGCCGCTTTCTTGCGGCTTCTTCAGCGGAAGAGCATTGAAGCGTATGAGGGAATGGATTACCATTTTGCGGCACACGCCAGTTGCGTAAAAACGCGATGTGAACTTGTCGACATGTATCCTATTGTCCCAAAACAGGAAAAGTGGTGCCCACGTGATTGGAGAACGATCGCCGCGTTCGTGAATTGTTACCGTACGTTGTTACTTTATGAGGGCGAGGAAGCAGAGCAGCTTCAGGCGTTCTTTGGGGAATATCTCAGGGAACTTCAAAAAGCGTTAGACCGTGGAGAAAGTACGCGGCTGTGACGATACGTTAGGAACGAACGAAGAGATGTCGGGCCGCCTGTCCTTTGTCGTGAGATGCACTGCATCCCCAAAAGAAGCCTCCTACTGTTCACGCATCCTACAGGAGAACACGATGGGCCACGGGGGACTATTTGACCTTGTGGAAGGGGGCAGTGTAGAATAAGGGGCTATGTTCACAGGATTGGTCCAATGTATGGGCGATGTGTGCGACGTTCGGGTGCGTGGCACGGGGATGGTGCTTTCCGTGCGGGCGCCGGCGTTGGCTTCTTTGGAGGATCCGCTGAGGTTGGGGGAGAGCGTGGCCGTGAATGGCGCGTGCCTGACGGTGACGGCGGTGCGAGCGGATGGATTTGAGGCCGAGGTTCTGGAAGAGACGTTGCGGTGTACGATGTTTCGGGCGTTGTCCGTGGGGGCTCGCGTCAATTTGGAGCGTGCGCTGAGATTGGGGGATCGCTTGGGGGGGCACCTCGTTTCCGGACATGTGGATGAGGCGGGGGTGTTGCTGGCCCAACGGGCGGAGGGAGAGGACGTTGCGTTTCGTTTTGGGTGTTCGGCGGCGTTTGCGCGTGGGGTGGTGCGCAAGGGGTCGGTCGCGGTGGCGGGGGTGAGTCTGACGGTCAGCGCGGTGGGGGCGGATTGGTTTGAGGTCACGCTGATCCCGACGACGCGCCGGGAGACGACGCTGGGGGCGTTGCCCGTGGGGGGGCGCGTGAATTTGGAGGCGGACGTGCTCGGGGCTTATGTGCGCCGGGCGTTGGGCCGTGACGGATGCTCTTTGGAACAACTCATCGCCGCGGGCTTCGCGGATTAGAAAGGATACACGCAATGGATATCGACACCGCCGAACGGTTGGCCGGACAGATTGAGAGCAAGGAGCTGACGCTCCGCGACCTTTTCGCTTCCGACCCCAAGCGTGCCGAAAAGATGACGGTTTCGGCTGCGGGCTGGACGCTGGATTATTCCAAGAACCTTGTGGATGAGCCGACGCTGAAGCTGTTGCTGAAGTTGGCCGAGAAGGCGGATCTGAAGGCCGAGATCGAGCGGATGTTCACGGGTGAACACATCAATCGCACGGAGAACCGTGCGGTGTTGCACACGGCGTTGCGCAGCGCAAAGACCTCCGGGCTCGTTGTGGATGGGCAGGATGTGTATGCCGATGTCCACAAGGTGCTCGGGCAGATGGGGGATTTTTCGGATCTTGTCCGCTCCGGCAAGTGGAAGGGTGCCACCGGCAAGCGCATCAAGTATGTGGTGAACATTGGCATTGGCGGTTCGGACCTTGGCCCGGCCATGGCGTATCAGGCGTTGTTGCCTTACTCGAAGCGCTCGATCCGCTGTTTCTTTGTGTCCAACGTGGACGCCACCCATCTGGCGGAGACCTTGCTCCAGGTGAAGGCGGATCAGACCCTCTTCATCATCGCCTCCAAGACGTTTACCACGCAGGAGACGATGACCAACGCGCGCACGGCCCGTGCGTGGCTGGTGGAGCGCCTGGGTGAGGCGGCGGTTTCCCGGCACTTCGTGGCGGTGAGCACCAACACGGCAAAGGTGGCGGAGTTCGGCATCGACCCTGCGAATATGTTCGTTTTCTGGGATTGGGTCGGCGGGCGTTACTCCTTGCCTTCCGCCATTGGACTTTCGCTGATGATTGCCATCGGGCGGGCCAACTTCAAGCGTCTGCTCTCCGGTTATGAGGCGATGGACAAGCACTTCCGCACGGCGGCGTTCCGGCGGAACCTGCCGGTGCTCATGGCGTTGCTTGGGATTCTCTATTCCAATGGCTATGGGGCCGACAGCTATGCCGTGCTTCCTTACGACCAGTACCTTGCCCGCTTCCCTGCCTATCTCCAGCAGCTTGACATGGAGAGCAACGGCAAGAGCGTGGATCGTTCCGGCGAGCCGGTGGATTATATGACGGGGCCCATCGTTTGGGGCGAACCCGGGACCAATGGCCAGCACGCGTTCTACCAGCTCATTCACCAGGGAACGCGCCTGATCCCCGCGGACTTCATCGGTTTCTGCCGCAGCCACAATCCGCTTGGCGACCATCACGATAAGTTGATGGCCAACTTCTTCGCGCAGACGGAGGCGCTCGCTTTCGGCAAGACCGCCGAGCAGTGCCGTGCGGAGGGTGTCCCCGAGGAACTGGTTCCCTTCAAGACCTTTGAGGGCAATCACCCCACCAACACGCTCCTTGCCGATGAACTCACGCCGAAGACCTTTGGCGCCCTCATTGCGCTGTATGAGCACAAGGTGTTTGTCCAAGGAATCCTTTGGGACATTTTCTCCTTCGACCAGTGGGGCGTGGAGCTTGGCAAGGTGCTCGCCGGAAAGATCCTCAAGGAACTTTCCGACCCTGCGTTGCCGCTTGACCACGACAGCTCCACCAACGCCCTTATCGCCCGGTATCGCGCCGCCAAGCGCTAAGCGATGGGAGCGACGCATCGCGTATGGGTTGATGGAGAGGGACAGGTTCGCGCTGTCCCTCTCTTTCGTTTCACAGAAAGGTGCGGCTGAATAAAGGAAAGATGACCATGGCTTATACCTTTAAGGATTTGGCGGAGGAGATCCTTGGTTCCGCGCAAGAGCCGATGACCCCGGCAGAGATTTGGCATGAGGCGGAACGCCGAGGGCTTGTCTCGAAGTTAGGTTCCCATGGGAAGACTCCGCAGGATAGCCTCGCGGCACAGTTGTATACCGATGTGAAAGCGGCGCATTCTCGTTTTGCCGTTCATGAGGGGAAGCCTAAGCGCTTTTCTTTGGCCGACGTGTCGCCGAAGGCGGACGCATCGGCGCGTCAAGCGGTCGCCGCTTCGCCACGCCGCACCTTCACCGAATGTGCCCAGTTGGTCTTGGAGACCTTCGCGAACCGCCAGCCGATGCATTATTTGGACATCACGCGCAAGGCGCTTGAGCAGGGGTGGCTGCATACGGATGGAAAGACGCCGGAGGCGTCGCTTTATGCGCAAATCCTCACGCAGATTTCCCGGGCGCAGGAAAAGGGGGCGGAACCGCTGTTCGTGAAGTATGGGCGGGGGATGGTTGGGCTCTCCGCATGGAACAAGAGTGGGATTGATGGGTTGGCGGACCGGCACAACACGGACGTCCGAAAGAAGTTGTTGGCACGGCTTCTGAAGATGCCACCCTCGGCGTTCGAGCGGTTGATTCAGCGGTTGCTCATTGAAATGGGCTTTGTGGAGACATCCGTCACGCCCATCAGCAAGGATGGCGGCATTGATGTGCGTGGGACGTGGGAAATCGCCGGAGGCATTCGTCAGCGCTACGCCGTTCAGGTGAAGCGTTGGAAGGGAAACATTCAGGCCCCCACCGTTCAGAATGTCCGGGGAAGCCTGAAAACCGGCGAGCTTGGGTTGATCATCACGACCTCCGACTTCACCAAAGGCGCCCGAACGGAGGCGCGTGACGAGACGAAACACAGCCCCATTTCTTTGGTCAATGGCAAGCAGTTGGTGGAGTTGTTGATTGCCAACGGCATTGGCGTTCGCGTTGAACGCATCGAAGTGCTTGAACTTGACGATTCCCTGTGAGGTTTGATGATGCGCGTGCTTCCTTTTGATGAGACAGCGCTTGCGGAGGCGGCTACGGTGCTTCTGCGGGGTGGGGTGGTCATTCTGCCGACGGATACCGTTTATGGCGTGGCTTGCCATCCGGCCTTTCCGGAGACATTGGAACGCATCCGGGCCATGAAGCGGCGCGACGCCGCCAAGCCCTTTCAGTTGTTGGCCGCGGATCTGGAGGCCGTTTGGGGCGATGGGGCAGAGCGAACCCCGGAAGCGGAGCGTTTGGCCTCCTATTGGCCGGGCGCATTGACGTTGGTTCTGCCAACGGCGAAGGGGCGGACAGAGGGTTACCGTGTGCCAGACCATCGTTTGCTGTGTCGTCTTTTGACGGCGTGCGGTGGGTGTTTGCGGTGTACCAGCGTCAATCTCAGCGGGGAGCCGCCGGCCAAAGACGCGCAGGAGGCCGCCGCAGCGCTCGGAGAATCCGTGGATTTGGTGCTTGATGGCGGCGCCGCACGACTGGGCGTCGCCTCCACGGTGGCGGCCATTTCGGCCCAAGGGGTAAAGATCCTTCGCCAGGGTGCTTTGATCTTGCAGTGAAACGGAATGAGGCGGACTGTTTTTTACGTTCGGCTTGTTGTGGAGTAGCTTTGGTTGACGTTACGTGTTGGGTCTCTGGCGGAGTCGTAGAAGCTTTTGTAACGGTTTCGGGGGAATGAAAAAAGAACCGCGCGGATTTGGATCCGCGCGGCCACAACAACACGAAAGGAGTGTGAACTCACACTAAAAATGGCGGGAAGGACGGGGCTCGAACCCGCGACCTCCGGATCGACAGTCCGGAGCTCTAACCAATTGAGCTACCTCCCCGAAAGAGGTCTTTCTTCGTCTTGAAAATGGCGGGAAGGACGGGGCTCGAACCCGCGACCTCCGGATCGACAGTCCGGAGCTCTAACCAATTGAGCTACCTCCCCGGATGAAGAAAGCACGCAAATTATAGCAAAGCGGTCTTTCGGGTGCAACCTCTTTTTTATGGCATGGTGTTGGGCTGGTTCTTGTGGATAAAATCAAGAAGGGACGGGGCCTTTCATTAGCGGGGCAGAAGGTGTGTATGGTGGCTCGCGATGGGACATCTCAAGTGGAAATCCTCTTATTTGGTTTTGATGGTATGGAGGACCGTTTCGCCGGCGCGCACGGCAATGCTGTCTTTCCAATTGAGGAAGGCGTTGTCGCCCAGTGCCTTGGCGGCAATTTCGGCGGTCTCGGCCAAAAGGGAAACGTTCGCATCGTACTTCGTGGGGTTGGTTACGCGGAGAACGGTTTCGTGTGGGGTCTGCTTCACGATCTCGGCCGTGACATGGTCGAACACGTAGAGTTGCTGTAGGTCGGTTCGTACGTAGATACCGGGGATTTCGAGTGCCATCATGGCACCGTTGGTTTCATTCCATCCGGTTTTGCCGCCATCACCGCGGCTTCCGCGTGAATCGGTATCGCAATAGGTGAGGCGTTCGGTGATCTTTCCGTTGGGTTGGATGCCTTCGGCGTGTGCGTGGATGACGTCTCGCAACAGCTCCGCATAGAGGGCGTCACCAGTGGCGCGGTAAATCTTGAACAGAGCATCGCCCGATTGGGTGCAAAATCCCGGGGCTCCGTGTTTGTTTTGGGTGCTGGCCCAGACGGCGCCTGTTAGGTTGGCCCCGAGTTTGGCCAAAGGCGTGTTCGGCGGCAGACGGTAGTGAAAGGAGACCGTCCAGGTGGCGCATAGATGGGCGAGGTCTTTTGCTTGCTTCAGATAGAGCGACTCGCCGGTGGCTTCGTATAACGTCACGAGGGAGGTGGTCAGGGCGATGGCGGTTTCGGAGTCTGCGTTTTGCAGGATGTCCCCGCATCCTCCGGAGGTGAAGCCGACGCATGAGAAGTTTTCGTAGTAGGCCTTGGCGGCGGCTTTGGCCACTTCCAGGTAGGTGGGTTCGTTGTAGTAATGTGCGGCTAGGGTCAGTCCGGCAACGGCCATTGCACCGCCGGTGGTGTTGAAGACGGCGACGTTGCCAGTTTCCACTTGTATGTAGTTGCCCCATGTGCCCTCTCTTTCCCAGGTGGAGACAAAGGCATCCGCCAAGGCTTTTGTCGCTTGCTCCCATTCCGGACGGATGGCGTTAGCTCTTCCCTGCGCTTTTAAGAGGTTGAATTGCTTGATCATCCAGTAGAGGATATCCGCGTTTTTGCGGGTTAGGCCAATACCCTTTACGTGTGCGGAGGCATCTCGGTAGAGCACGTTTCCATCTGCGCCCAGCACGTCGTAATAGTAGCCACTTTTTCCTTTGGCACGAGGCAAGGCGAAGTTGAAGGTGTTGGCCACGCGGCGGAGATGTTCCGTGTCGCCCAATGCCAACATTGGGTAGGTGTTCATGAGTCCGCCAATCCAGCCATACGACATCCAGTTGGCATTTTCCGGGCAGTAATATTCCCAATTCGCTCCCTTGAAGTAACGCTCGTCGATATTTTTCACCATACGGGCAAAGACTTCGCTCATGGGCATGAGATTGCGGGGAGCCGACCCGCCGATGTGCGATTTGCGTTGCCGCATGAAGTGTGCCAACAGTTCGGGCACATTCGCACAGGGGAAGGTCAGCTTTGTCACCCTCAGGGTGATTTGATCTCCTTTGCGAACCTGAAGGCCACGATCCGGACTTTTGCTGAAACCGATGAACTCCGGTTTCTTTTCGCGAACACCGGGGGCGCTGATCACGAATGAAACGGTGGAACGATCTTTGCTTTCTTCAACGATGAGAGCATGGTCCAACATTTGGCCGTTCCGCTCGATGCCTTGGTCAGTCAGTAGGAGAACCCCTTGCCTTTGGGCACGCTTCAGATATGCGATAGCCGGTGTCGCGGTGTTGTTCACGAGCACCTCGAGACGGGATTCCGCCCCATAATCCGGCGAGAGTTGCGGGATGGGATTCGAGGTTAGGGCGAGGTCTCGACGGAAGTAGTCCGATGGGTCCAAGCCGGTGGCATACCTACGGTTGACAATCCGTTGACGGTTGCCGTTGTACACCGCCGCGGGAATCATCACGTAGTTGTCACTGCACCAATCATACTCGTTGAAGGCAACGGCCACGCCGGCTTGCTCCATGTCGCGCTGGGCGGTGAAGGTGAATGTATAAACTTTTCGTCCTTCGGAACCACTTTCCGAGCGGACGACCGTCCAGTCAGCATCCGACTCGATTTCATCGCAAGTCTTCAGTTGAGCGTCTTGATAGACGCACTCCAGAAGGCGATAACACGTTTCTTGCGAGGTCTTCGGCAACCACTTGGCAGCCATCGGAAGATTTACGGCCAAGCAGGCCAAGCCTGCCAATGCATACTTCATCTTCATTGTCATAGCCACTCCATTTTTTAGTTATTCGTTCACCAATGCACCGTGGACCTTAAAGACTGCGGCATAAGGCGTTGGTAACTGTTGCGGAACATCCAAAAGCAAATGATCTTTGGTTTGGGTAAAATCGACGGTTCCCTTCGCTCCGAGTAATTGGATCTGCCTGATGTTTCCCGGATGCTGGGGCGAATCTAAGCCCAACGCCGGAAGCTGAATCTTTCCGGGCTGCGGATTCAATACACAGATATACAAATAATCGCCTCGCGTGATAAAGCGAACCTCATCGTGTCCATATGGTGTGCTGGAAACGGTACGGGCATTGAAATTTTCTTCCGTTGCATTGTTCAACACATTATTCACATCTGCATTGAGGATATTCCGCTCTTTCACCCGCTTACAGGAGTTCAGATTATCCCCATATATCTGCCAAGGTTTTCCGGCATAGATGGCTTCATTGTTGATCTTCATCCAATCACCCACACCATCCAAAATGAGTTTGTGCTCTTCCGGAATCGTTCCGTCGCCTTTCAACTCGACATTCAGTAGCATGTTGCCATTCTTGCTCACAATGTCACACAATAACTCGATCACCGTGCGGGCATTGTGCATTGAAGGATTGTCTTTCTTGTAAAACCAATGTGTAAAGGTAAAAACGCCGTCCCAAGGATAAGGTTGTCCGGCAACCAAACGGACCGAGCGGGAAAGCGAACGGCATCCGGGGGCTTTTGAATCAATCCTCAACTCGGCGATCAGCGGCCCCTTCTCTACGATGGTGATGGGCTCCACGGTGCCCACCTGAGGGAGATTTTTATTCGCGGGCATCCACGCGAAGGAATTGGCACCCCCGTCAACCTTCTCGTCAATATAGTTGCAGGCATCACCTTGTTTTTGACGTGACGTGATATTGTCGCTCTTCGGATCGAGAGTAACCTTTGGGAATTCGTTTTCCAAGGCATTTCCCTGGATTTTACAAGCTCCTTCTTTGGGCGCTTCCCCCTGTGTCAAGCGACAATGGGCCGCTCTTAGGGACGGAACTGAATCGGCGAGAAACCACAATTCACCGTTTGCCATTCGTTGCGAAAGCATGATCTTCCCAAAGCCCGACACGACCCGATCGCCCAATCGACTTTCGACGGGAGAGAGCTTGACGATACCACCATGTGCCCACGTATGCGTGTTCAGAACGGAGATCCCTCCTTTGGAAGGTCCTTCCCTTGGCCCCAATGCACCGTTGGACTTATCGGTCGCCGGGGCCACCGCTTCGCCCATTGCCATAATGGCGCGTTCCTTTGCCGCGTGGAAATAGGCTTGCCTCTCCTTCCAAATGGCATTTTGGAAGAACGGTTCGAACGGATTCTCAAAGGTCCACGTGTGCTCAGAGGCCAAGAGGATATATCTCCAGGCCTCGTCGAATTCGTCATACGGAACTTTTTTGCCTTTGGCCAGCATGCTCCATACGGTTTCGGCCTGCGAGAGGAGCTCTTTGGTGTTACGATTCATCGCAGTCAGCGCGGCAGTTGTCCCGAGGCCATCGGTCCAATATTCTGTGAAATCGCCCGACACCGTCGGGAGCCGATCGCCATACTTCCGCTCAATCATTGACATGATGTCATGGCCCCCGCAGATGCGAATCTTCGGATAAGCGTATGTTTTGTTCCATTCCTCCACGGCATAGGGCACGCCCGCATCCAAGGGCGTGTTGTCCCACAGTGACCACGAGAAGACGGCAAAGTCGTAAGGATAATCTCCGTTTTTCCAGTGCCTCCAATTGTCGGGTGAAGGTTCTGTTCGCATGCCCTGTCTGAATATGCAGAGGAACCTTCGATGGATCGCGTTGGCCAAACCAAGGGCGCCCGGTTTCCTGACCCTTCCCCATACTTCCGCTGCTGGCATATTTCCCAGGCTGAAAGAAGAGCACCTTCGATTTGCCATCCGGCCCAAGCCACCAAAACAGTCTACCGTTCAAACCTTGGCGCACGTGCCCTCCACGGTCACTGTTTGGCCAGGAGATGATGTGCCTCACCCCTTCCTGCACCATCACCGGAATCAGTCCCCACGTCCTGCCCGGGTGGCGCGCTGGGAGACAACGGCGATGGTCACAGGCCCTTTCTGTTCACGCCCCTTCAGTTCCACAGAGACAATGCGCCCCGGTTGGCCGTCGGCACGATAACCATAGAGGGACTCCACCTTGCAGTTTACCTCCTCCGGGACAACCTTCGCCCAAGAGAGCGAAGCGACCATGAACACTCCCAACACACTCCATACGAATATCCACTTCATCGCTCACTCCCCCATCTTGACCGCTTGCGACCCAAAGGTTCACTTAGGATCGCAAGCGGATACATAAAAATACGTTACTTTACGTCGCATTCGATGGTGGCAGGCTCCAGACCAGCACCACTCACACGGATTTGCGCCTTGCCCGTGGCCCCCTTCTTACTGCCGACGATGGCCAATGCCAGGCCGTTGAACGTTGCCCGTTCGGCGCTTTGGAAGGGAGTGAAGGAGGTGGGGTCTCCATTGTCCGTGGCGACCAACCTGCCGCATCCCGTAACGTCCACTTTCAGCGGCAGGCAGGCGGTCGGCACCATTCGTCCCTCGGCATCCACAATCGTGATGGTGACGAAGGCCAATTCGTCTTCGCCGCCAGCAATCGACGTGCGGTCCGCCGAGAGCATGATCTTTTTGGGTGCGCCGGTGGTCTGGACCTCATCCTCCGCCCACGGTTTCCCATCCTTGTAAGCAACGACCTTCACGGTCCCCGGCTGATAGACGACCTTGTCCCATACCAAGCGGAAATCCTTGCCCTCCGTTTTGGCTTTGCGGCCATAACTCTTGCCGTTGACGAACAGCTCGGCTTCGGTTCCGGAGGTGTAGACGTGCACGGGGATGGTCTTCCCTTCGTAACCTTCCCAGTTCCAATGCGGCAGAATGTGCGCCATCGGCAGATCGGGGCGCCAGTGCGACTGATACAGATAGTAACGGTCCTTCGGGAAGCCCGCCAAGTCGACGATGCCAAAATAACTGCTGCGCGAAGGCGGTTGCTTCCGGGCCAACTCTTCCAGCCGCTTTTCCAACTCAGCCCGTTTTGCAGGATCATTGCGGAAGTTCAACAGGTTGGTTTTGTCCGAATTGAACGGGGTGGGTTCGCCCAGATAGTCGAAGCCGGTCCACACATATTCACCTAGCAGATGAGGGAACCGATGGTTCGTCGCGAACTGGCGGTCGGGATTGCATCCCCAGCCCGGGGCATCCTTGTCGTACGAGGAGATCTGGAAGTTTTTGCGGAGCGTGTTGTCCGGGAAATAGACGCCGCGAGAGCTCAGGCAGGAAGACGTCTCGGTGCCGATGGTCGGCATGTTTTTGTAACGCTCATCCTGATCCCACTTGGCCTGCTGGCCGAAGAAGTAATTGACGCCCATCATGTCCAAAGCCAAGCTCGCGCCGGAGGCACGGCCGCCATTCGGGTTGTTATAGCCGTTCGTGACGGGACGGGTCTTGTCGAGCGCCTTGACGATGTCCACGAGGTGTTTCGTCATCTCCACGTTCTGCTGCTCCATGACTTCATTGCCGATGGACCAGAAAACCACGGAAGGATGGTTCCAGTCACGCCGCACCAAGGCCTCCAAGTCCTTTTGATGCCACTCTGCATACAACTTGTTGTAATCCCATGCACGCTTGCCACGCGCCCAAGCGTCGAAGGCTTCGTCCATGATCAGCATGCCGGTCTTGTCGGCCAGATCCAGCAGTTCCGGCGCCGGGGGATTGTGGGAGGTGCGGATGGAATTGCACCCCATTTCCTGCATGATGCGGAATTGGCGCTCCAGCGCGCTCAGGTTAAAGGCGGCGCCCAAGGCCCCCAAGTCGTGGTGATTGCAGACGCCTTTGATTTCCACCCGGCGGCCATTCAACATGAAACCTTTGCGCGAAATACTGATCTCACGCACGCCGAATGGGGTGTAGTAACGGTCGGTTTCCTTCCCATTCACCTCAACCGTCACGCAAGCCATATAACGATTGGGCGACACGATGTCCCAGCGCTTGCAATCGTTCAGCGTCTTCCGCAACTGAATCTTTTCGCTTCCCTTCGATGCCAGCTTCAGCGTTTGATCGTCGAAGCGGAGCACCTGCTTGCCGAGGCGATCCTGCGGGTCCACCTCATAGACGGCGGCCTTCACCACTGCGGAGGCTTCTTGGTCCAAATGGCTCTCCACTTCCACCGCGAAGTGCAAGTCGGCACTCTTGGCGGTCAGATTGGCCGTTTCCATCTTGGTTCCCCAGTGCTTCACGTGCACTTGGCCGGTCTTCACCAGCCAAACGTGGCGGTAGATGCCGGCCCCGGGATACCAACGGGATTCCCACTTCTCGGTATCCGTCCGCACAGCCAGCACATTGGTTTCGCCGACTTTGATATACGGCGTCAAGTCCAGGCGGAAAGAATTGTAGCCATAGGGCCATGTGCCGACATACTCGCCGTTCAGCCAGACTTTGGCATAGGCCATCACGCCATCGAAGTCGATGTAGAACCGCTTCCCCTGATCGGCTTTGTCCACCGTGAAGGTCTTGCGATACCAGCCGATTCCCTGGTAAGGCAAACGCCCCGTGTTGCCCGCCAAATCCATGCGGAACGGCCCCGCAATGGCGAAATCGTGCGGGACATCCAGCGCCGTCCAGCCGGAGTCATCCACGTCCGCCTTGAAGAGGTTTTCCGGCTCCTTCACGTGTGTGCCATCGGCCTGCAAGCCGTACCGGATGAAGCGCCAGTCATCGTCGAACGAGACGACATCGGCCTGTCCGGAGCGTTTGATGGTTTCGCTTGGTAGCGGGCTGCTCCCGCATGTGAAGGTCAGCAATACCGCTGCCATCATTGCCCCTCCGCACTTACCGAAGAGCTGGGATCGGTTTGTCCACTTCATGAGGACGATTCCTTTCTGTTTCGTTATTACATCCATCTCTTGAAGCTTCCACGACGTGCCGTCACAGCAATTCATCAAGATGGATCTGTTGAAAAACCAAATGGGCTCCGCTGCCTTCGTAAACGATTCCAAGCGTGTGTTCATCGATGGAGGTGATGCACGAATAACCGGCGCCACCCCATTCATCAAGCATGAGCCAATGCTTTTCCGGCCACGTCATCCCATCGTCAAAGCTCAGTTTTAGCGTGATTTTGTCGCGTGATTTGTGGGAGTTGGGATTGACGAACGCAAGCAACGTGGCGGTCTTCCCGTCCTTTGTCTTGTAAACGTGTCGGTGAATGGAGGCCATGCACGTGGGTTCCGTCAGGACACGATGGGATGTGGGATGCTCCCTCCACGTCTTGCCGAGATCCGAGGTCACACAGATTCTCCTACCGTTGGGAGATTCGACTCCACGATTCCTGTTGTCACGCATATTGAGCATGATGTCGCCATTTCCCAACTCCACCGCCATGCATTCCGTTGTGTTGGAGTAGGCAGGATTGCTCGCCACCCACGTTTTGCCGCCATCTTTGCTGTAAGTGATATTGGAAAAGGGAACGCCGTTTTCATCTCTTCCCTGTGTGGGGAAAACGAGCGTGCCATCTTTCAGCGTGATGCCATGACCGGGGGCGGGAGCATAGAGCCACCACTCTTTTCGCTTTGTGGTGGGGGTGATATTTATCGGTTCACTCCATGTTTTGCCGTCGTCTGTGCTTTTCGTTATCAGAAATTGGGAGGTCTCTTTTACCCCAATCCCTGGCTGAGAACCTTTCGCGTGCCATTGGTGAATCCATCGCGTGCTGTTTTGGGTGAGGCCTTCCACCCATTTGCCGGTCTTTCCATCAAGAATGCCGTGCATCCAAAGTCCGGCAACATAGAACGTTCCGGTCTTCTCATCGCACAAAATGCAGGCATCGCTCACGCCATTATACTTTTCGGGGAGATTTCCCCAATCCTTCATGTCCAGCACCCGTTGCATGGGCTGCCATGTTTTGCCGCCATCCTCGCTTCGGTTCAGGGCGATATCGATATCCCCTTGGAGATCACGGCCAGAGTCCCAGCGCGCATCGTATATCGCCAAAAGCGTGCCGCTTTTGGAGGTTGTAAGGCCGGGAATTCGGCTGGTATTGACACCGTCTTGCTTCCATTTGCGCAATGGGAGGCCGACTCTCAAGCCCTCGATGAACGTCTCGCCAAGGGTGACATTCCCTTGATCAAATGCGATCGTCGTGCAGTTTAGGTTCACCCGGCCTGTGAGGGGAATCTCCTTATCCACCTGTACCGTGAATGCCAGATGACAGGTATCGGCCGTTAGCGGGAAATTCATCCTGAAATGTCCGCTTTCGGAGGTCACCTCAGAAGTGGCGATGAGCTTGTCTTTCTTGGCGCGTCCACGCGAATCTGCCTCATAGATTGAGATGGATTCGATATGCTCCAAACAATCCGTGCCCTTGAATGAATATGAGACGCCTGTCACCCGGTCGCGGGTCTCCGCGTCTTTTGTGATGCACGCGACCCCCAAATGATTGAGCGCTTCCCCCGACAACACCGGCAAAGTCGCGCGTGAAAATGTCACGTTAGGCGTGCCGGAGGCGAAACCCATCGCGGCCAAGAGCGCGCCGAAAACGACGATTGATTCCTTCATGGGCTATCCTAAATTGAGATGCTCCGTATCTTGCCCTGGGATGCACTACATCTCAACTTGGGATACGGAGGGGTCAAAGTGTGACGGGGAGACCGCCGGAGAGACGGGACTGCTCGGCGGCAAAGCAAATGAGGTGGCTTTGGAGCGCCTGCTCGGTGGTCTTGCGGATCTCTTCCGGGGAACCATCGCGGATGAGGCGAAGCGTTTCGGCAACAAGGTTGAAGTCGCCGCCATCATGGCGGGAGCCATTTGCGACACAGTAACGCGGAGGCGCATCCGTTTCGAGAGGAGCGCCATCGAAACGGCAGACCGTGAGGTGGGTGCCGTCGCAACGCAACTCTCCGCGCGTGCAGGCAATGCGGGTGGTGCGGATGTTTTCGGCCGTGAAGCCGGTCATCATATGCGTGACCAATGCACCGCCTTCGAACGACATCATGACGGCTTGATGATCGGGCACGTCGTTGTCGCAGGCGTAGACACAACGCCCATAGGGGGAGGTGCGGACCAATTCCATCATCGCTTCCCGGGAAGGGTCGGCGAACAGATAGCGGAGCTCGTCGTGCTCAACGTATTGGGTGATGGCATTCCAAACGCACTTCTCGGCAATGTGCTTGGGGCAATCAATGCACCGCTCCGCGGCGCCCGGGGGCATCTTCTCCCTCCGGAAATGCGCGATGGAGCCGAAGCTGGAGACCTTTTGGCAAGGCTTGTCCAGCCACCACGCGAAAAGGTCAAAATCGTGCGAGCATTTGGCAAGGATGATGGGGGAGGATTTCTCGGCACACGCCCAGCTCCCACGGCAATAGGAGTGTGCGGCTTTCCAATAGCCCATCGATTCTTGGTGGGAAATGGAGACCACCTCGCCCAGCTCGCCGGAATCGAGGATGGCCTTGATGTGCGCGTAGACGCGGGTGTGGCGGAGAATGTGCCCCACCATGACCAGGCGTTGGCGTGTGACGGCCTCGGCAATGACTTCCCGGCATTCGTCGGCCGTTGGGGAAATCGGCTTCTCAAGAATGAGATGGTAGCCCGCCCTCAGTGCCATGAGGGCGGGTTCGTGATGGAGCGCATCCGGCAGGGTCACGATGGCGAGATCGGCCTCGGGGCGTGCCTCAAGGCAATCCCGCCAATCCGTCCACGTCTGGGGCGCAGGAATCGTATCGGCCTGGATCGGATCGGCAACGCCGACGATTTCAAGCTCTTCAGGATGGGCCTGTGCGTAGTCCGCATAGGCTCGACCACGATAACCTGCGCCCAAAACGATGGCTTTATACGGGGACATACCGGATGGCTCTTATTGGCGGTTCGGGGGAATCAGTCCCACAACGCGGTGAAGAAGGAGAAGATGCCGTCATCGTCATCATCCACTTCACGGGCGACCATGGCGGCCATCTGCTGAACGGCCTTGTCGTTGGACTTCTTGCCGATGGCTGCGATTTCATCCGCCTGATCCTCTTCCGCGCACCAGCGGAGCTGGTCAAGGAAGAAGGTGGTGCGGTAACCATCGGTGGAGGAAGCCGCCGCGCGGAGAAGCGCCTCGCTCCAGAGCTCGCGGGCGTCCTCGGCCTTGTCGCAATCCGGGGTCATGACCAGCTGGGTCACGGCCGCGATTTGGGTAAGAACCGTCGGATCAGAGGCGTAGGCTTTCTTCACTTTGGCAAGGAGCGCATCGGCGGCCTCGGGGCTTGCCACGAAGGTCGCGAGAACCTTCGGCTGGAGCGCCTTGTTGAGTGCCTCGGCGTTGCGATTCTGCCATTCCACCGCCGTCGGTGCCGAGTTGACGGGGGCATCGGGACGGATGTCGAAGTTGAAGTTGTCCTTTGGCGCGGCCATGCCCGTGAGGGCGACGACCACCGAAAGAAGCAAGAGGGCTTTTTTCATGAGAGTATCTCCTAGAAAGGGTTATGCCTTGTAGAACTCATTGTCCCACGGTTCACGCAGCGACTGATAGAGGAAGCGCTCGGCGGCTTCATCGTCCTTCGCGTGGAGCGTGACGGGGTCGAACTCAAAGCTACGCCCGAGACGTTCGGCAACGATGGCAAGGTTGAACATCGTGCTGGAGCGGAATCCGGTCTCTTCGTTGAGGCAGAAGCGCTTGCGGGTGCGGACGGAGTCCATGAAGTCCGTCTGCTGGGCGGCAGGCTCCGGCAAGTCCTTCAGGATCTTGGCCACGTTCATCGCCTTGCCGTTGGCGTCGACCATCTGGAAGGTCTTGCCCTTGGCATCGGCATTTTCCGTCCACTCGGGGATGGGCCCCTTCTTATAGTTGACGGGATAGACGGAGGCCTTGTCGCCGCGCAGGAAGGGTTCGTCGCGCAGGGTCCCGTCACCATCGAGGATGACTTCGGTGCCATCGGCGTAGGTGAGGGTGATGCGGTCGAACCGACCCACCACTTCGGGGTGCTGCTTGGGGCCGACGTAGTCGATCTTGACCGGGCTGGTATCGTCCTTGCACAGGAGATACTGAACCGGATCGAGATAGTGCTGCGCCATGTCGCCGAGCCCGCCGGAATCGTAATCCCAGTAACCGCGGAAGGTGCCGTGTGCGCGATCCTTGTTGTACGGCTTCCACGGTGCGGGGCCGAGCCACATGTCCCAATCGAACGTCTTGGGGCACTCCTGCTGGGCAAGATTCACGCGCCCAGACCAGAAGAACTTCCAGCTGAAGCCCTGGCCGGGGCCGACCACGCAGCGGATAGGCTTCCCGGGGGTGCTCACGAGGTTGTTTTCCACCACCTGTCGGATGGGCTTGACGGGGGTTCCGAAGCCATAGAACGAATCCTGGAAGCGGAACCAAGTGTTCAAACGGAACATACGCCCCTTGGCCTTGACGTATTCCATCACGCGCTTGCCTTCGCCGACGGTGCGAGTCATCGGCTTTTCGCACCAGATGTCCTTCCCCGCACGGGCGGCCATCACGCTCTGAACGGCGTGCCAGTGGGGCGGCGTGCAGATGTGGACGATGTCCACGTCGGGATCTTCCAGCAACTTCATGAAGTTTTCATAGGCCTTGACCTTACCCCAGCCAGCCTGCTCGCAACGGCGCAGGCCATTCTGCACATGGGTCTCGTCAGGGTCGCACAAACCGATGAGGCGGGAGCCCTTGAAGTTGAGGTGGTTGTAGCTGCCGGCAATCCCACCGAAGCCGATCAAGGCACGGGTGAGCTGGTTGGAGGGTGCCGTTGCGCCACGGAGAACGTGGGCGGGCACGATGTTGAAGAGGCCCACAGCCGTGGCCGCCTTCAGGAAGTTTCTACGGGATGTGTTCATGATGTTACCTTTACGATAGACGAGGGTAAACAAAATCAATGGGTCAAACGTTCGACGGCCAACGCAATGTCGGCAGCGCGCTGGTTGCCACCTTCGCGCTCAATCAGGAAATTCCCGGTGTATCCAAGCGCGAGGACTTTGCGGATGAAGTCCGCTCCGCCCACCTCACCCTCACCCCAGGGCACTTCGATGCCCCACGTGCCGGGTTGCTTGGTCTTGCAGGCATCCTTCACGTGGATCTGGCGAATCCAAGGCATGAGAACACGGATGGCCTCACGCGGGTCGCCCTTTCCATAAAGGATCATGTTGGCGGGATCGAAGTTAATGCCGATTCCGGGGACTTCCTTCATGAAACGAGCCAAATCCTCAGCCGTTTCCTGCCCGGATTCGAGAATCAGCTCGACGTTGTACTTGGCGCAAGTGTCACGCATCCATTTCACGCGCTCCACGAACGTGGCATAGGCCTTGGGGTCTGCTTCGTCCAAGAAGCCCGCATGGCAGGAGAGGTACTTCGCCCCCAATGTCTGCGTGAGCTTTGCCGCCTGCTCCACCAATTGCTGATTGCGGGGCCATGCGGCATCGGGCACAATGCCGCCCGTGCGGCGGATGGTTTCCAACGTGGAGTAATCTTCCTGCGGGAAACTGATCATGGTGGACATCAGCTTCCAGTTCCCGGAGGCGATGCGCTGCTTGACGAAAGCCAAGGCTTCGGCCCCCTCCGCCGCGCCGTGGCGCTTGTCCGGGGCGATGAACGGGGCAAGCGCCAAGTGGATGCCTTCCACCCCTGCGGCCTGCATTTCGTCACTTACCATCTCCAACGGTTGCTGGTAACTCCAGCTACAGACCCCCACACGCTCGGGCGGGAGGGGGAATTCGGCCGTGGTTTTGGGGGTGGTGCACCCGCAGACCATTGCCGCAAGCAATCCTGCGGCAAGGCCTTTCAGAAAGGTGTTACGCGTCATAATGAGGGCGCTCCTTGGGTGGCTCAGAGTTCACGGATGAAGATGTTCCGCCACTCGATCGGGTCGCCATGGCACTGCAATTCCAGCTGTTCCTTGGCGAAGATGGGCGACTTGCGATCCCAGTAGTTCTCGAGGGTCACATTGTCCACCACGGTCTTACCGTTGAGGCGAACGGTCACTTTGTCCCCAACCATCTTCACGTAGAAGCGGTTCCAATCACCCACGGGGCGATCCGCGATTTCGGTCGCGCGGGAGGGGTTCTTCTGGTTGTTGTAGAGGCCGCCGGAACCGATGTGCCACTGGTTGTGGGCATCCCAGATCTGCACCTGGGGGGTGCCGCGAAGGTAGAGCCCGGAGTCGCCGCGCTCCGTGAGGATGCGCCAATCGGCCCACAGCTCGAAATCGCCGTAATCCTTCTTCGTGGCGAGGGAGTAACCACCCTTGAACCCGTCAAAGAAGAGGTTCCCGTTGCGGACGAACCAGTGGCGAAGCATTTGGGCATCAGCCTTCTTCTGCATTTCGGCACGGGCTTCGGCGGTGGCCTTCTGACGAACGATCGGATTGTCAAATCCTTTTTCGGTGGTCACACCCTTCCAGTTCTTGGTCAGCTCCTCGGCCGTTCCGGCGAAGAGCGTCGTGAAGCCGGCGGGGGCGGCCATGGTCTGCTTGGGGCAAATGTCGCTCATCTTCGCATCGTCAGGGAGTTCCTTGATGCGAATGTTGCGCCACTTCACATTGTGGCCATGGCCCAGCCAACCGATCTTGCCGCGCTTGTTGTGCAGGCCGGGGTGCTGGCGCTTGTCTGGGGTGTCTCCGTTGCCCTTGAACTTGGAAACGTCGCCCTTCGTCACAAGATGGCCGTTGATGTAGACCTCAATCTCGCTGCCGATGACGCGCACTTCCTCGAAGTTCCACTGGCCGACCTTGCGCAAGTAGCTACCGCCTTCGGCGCAGTCCTTCGCCTTGTTGCCGACCATTTTGTTCACGTTGTCGCGGCGGCTGGGGAAGATGCCGTACATCGAGCCACAGTACTGATAGGGCGCCAACTTATCCTTCTTGGCCTTTGCGTCGTAGTACCACGAACCGCCGTCGTCGAGCAACTGGAGTTCGCACATGGCATGATACGCAGAGTCCGCCTTGGGATTCGTGATGCGGATGCCAAGGCCGTTGTTCCCATTGGGCGGCATGTTGAACTCGAAGCGAAGGATGAAGTTCCCGTATTCCTTGGCCGTCACCAAATCTCCGCGCTGTCCACGCGCCTGGCGCTCAGGGAAGCACTGCAACACACCGGGCTCCTTCTCGGAGACGCCGTACATTCCGGCGCCACCTTCCCATCCGGTGAGATCTTTACCGTTAAACAGCGAAACAAAGCCCTCCTCGACGGTATCAGGATAGCCGGCGCTAGGCGTCTGGCCACAGAATCCCGTCAGCGCCGTCGCGCCGATTGCCGTCACAAAGGCGGCTCTGATGAAACGCATGGACATGGTCGTTCCTTTCAATATGCAATATCACAGCAGAGATACCAGCGAAGCATCCCATTGAAGCCATCATAGCACGGAGCAAAGGCGCATGCTTTGGTTTTATGGGAAAAAAAGAAGGTGCGTTGCGTTGTATGCAAGGCGCACCTTTTGCGTTGTCCTGAGCGAAGCCCGTGAATTATGGTACTAGGGGGCCAATGCGTGGGCGAGGGCAGGGAGCGCGGCCTCTTGGGCGAGAGTCGCGGCACGCGTCCGCGCCACGGGGACAAACTTCAGGAATCGCGTTTGGCCCACGGAGGCAAGGCGGTGATAGGCCCCGATGGCTTGGAGGAGACGTTGGATGCCCGCATAGGGAAGCTTTTCGCGGAGTTCCGCTTCTTGACGCCCAGAGGCTTTGGCATAGGCGGCAATCGCATCGTCAATGGCCTCGGGCGTCCAGTCCACGTAAGGGTCATAGAGGAAACTGGCAAGGTCGTAGAGCGCGGGGCCTCGCCGCATTCCCTGAAAGTCAATGAAGGCGGGGCGATTGTCCTTCCAAAGAATGTTGGTGCTTTGGAAATCGCGATGGACGAGGACTTGGGGCTCCGCGAGCAACGCCGGCTTCACCCGTTGTTCCCACTCGGCCTTGGCGTCTGCCGGAAGCGGCGCCGCGAAACGTTCATAGAGGGCGACTTCCCAATCATAAAGTGCCGCATCGAAGGGAGGCTCAAGCGGGAGATCGCCCACATCGGCACGATGGAAGGCGGCGAGCAATTCCATGACTTGGTGTAACTGCGGGAAATGCGCGTGCGCATGCGGCTCACCGCAGGAGCAAGGCTCCGCGTGCCCCTCAAGCCGCGCGGGCGTGAATGTCACATCGCCGAGATCTTCCATGATAAGGAGGCCGGGTTGATCGGCAATGATTTTCGGGACACGGATTCCGGCCGCCGTGAGCGCACGGGCACAGGCGGCATAACGCGCGTTCTCCTCACGTCCCTCCGTCTGATAAGCAATGGCGATCACCGAGCGTCGGGGGCCGACCAACCGCCAAAACGTCCGCTGGCTCCCTCGCGCACCGAGCGGCACGAGAATGGTGTCCTCGGCCTTCCAATCGAGCAACATGAGTGCGCGGGCGACTTCCGGGGCGGGAATGGCTGCGGCATCGGCCGCATAGCGGGCGAGGTTGGGCAACCGCTTGGCGTCGCGGTGAATCCGCAGATAAGCCTCCGGCGTTCCGGCGTCGTTCCAGTAGGCCCCCTTGATGGTGACCCCGCGCACAAAACGCCCCGCATACATCGCCGCCTCAAAGGCTTCCACAACGGAACACTTGGCCTTGCCTTCCGGCAAAAAGGTCAGCACCTCCGGTGAAAGCAGACTGATGCCCGTGAAGGTGGCGGTGTGCTCCACGCCTGGGGTGGGGGAGGCCCAGCAGGTGACGCGGCCCATGTAATCCGTCTCCACCGTTCGGGGGCCTTGTTTGGGCTCCAGCCACGCCGCCGCGAAATGGTCGGAGGCTTCAAAGGCTTGGACGATCGGCGCGGGGTCAAGGTCAAAGGCGATGTCGCCATTCACCAGCCAAAAGGGGCGCCCCTTCAAATGCGGCGCCAACGCGCGAAGGCATCCGCCCGTGCCCAAAATCTCAGGCTCGTGCAATTCGTGCAACGCCAGCGGGCCTTCATACGCCGCCACAAAGGCCCGGAGCCGTTCAGGCAACCAGTGCGTGTTCAGATACACTTCCTTCACGCCCCATTGCTCCAAGGCCTCCAGCGTCTGTGTGAGGAGTGGGCGGTTCCAAATGGGCATGAGGGGCTTCGGCGTGGAGAGCGTCATGGGGCGGAGGCGTTCCCCCAACCCTGCGCAAAGGACAAAGGCGAGATCGGTCATGGCAACTTCCGGGCAAAATCCATCGAAATGCGGACAAAGCGGGCGGGGCTTCCATGATGAAACGCCACCCATCGCCGAACAGTATAACATAGGCAAGGCGCGTGCCCGAGACCCCGAACGCCTTGGGGGCGTTTGCGGAGACGTGGAGGGTGGGCCATCGGGGAGGTGAAAACGAGAGGCTCCGTATCTTGAAGGGGGATGCACTGTATCCCGGGTGGAGATGTAGTGCATCCTGATTCGAGGTGTAGTGCGCTGTGCTATACTTTCCCTCATGGAATATGAGGAAAAGTTGCTGGATTTGGTGCGGCGGACGTCGTGTGAGTTGCCGGCGGATGTGCTCGCCGCGTTGACGCACGCCCAGGCGGATGAGTCCGAACCCTCCCCGCGCGCCACGTTGGGGACGCTGTGCGAGAATTGCGCACTCGCGGCGGATCAGTCCACCCCGCTTTGCCAGGACACCGGAACGCTGACCTTCTTTTGGCGCGTCCCCGCGGGGACGCCTCAGCGTCCGCTCATGATGGCGGCCAACGAGGCGGTGCGCACCGCGACGGCGCGGGGGTGGCTCCGCAGAAACACCGTCGATGCGCTGTCGGGCGCGTCCGTCGATGACAATGTGGCCGAGGGGATTCCCGTACACCATTTCGAGGAGGCCGAAGTCCCATCGCCGGAAGTGACGTTATTGATGAAGGGCGGCGGCAGTGAGAACATGAGCCGCCAGTATTCCCTGCCCGACGCGCGTTTGGGCGCGGGGCGTGACCTTGCGGGGGTGCGGGCCTGCGTGCTGGATGCGGTGAACGCCATCCAGGGGCAAGGGTGCGCGCCGGGTATCCTTGGGATCTGCATTGGGGCGGATCGTGCGGAGGGCTATGCCGAAGCCAAGCGGCAGCTCCTTCGCCCGCTGGGGGACGTTTCTCCGGTGCCGGAGCTTGCGGCGCTGGAGCGGACGTTGCTGGAGGAGGCCAACAGCCTTGGGATTGGCCCCATGGGATTGGGCGGTCGGACAACGTTGCTTGGCGTGAAGATGACGGCGCGGACGCGGTTGCCGGCGTCGTTTTTTGTGACGGTGGCTTACTGTTGCTGGGCGTGTCGCCGCCAGACGGTAACGCTGTAGAGGAAGGGTAAGACTCGTGAGGACCATTGACTGCGATTATTTGGTGGTGGGTTCCGGCATCGCCGGGACGATGGCCGCGATGCGTCTGGCGGAACATGGCCGAGTGTTGCTCGTGACCAAACGCGCACTCGACGAGGCCAACACCAACTACGCCCAGGGCGGCATTTCCTGCGTCATGGGAACGGATGATTCCTTTGATCTGCACGTGGCCGATACGCTGGATGCCGGCGCGGGGCTGTGCCACGAGGATGTGGTGCGGCGGATTGTTGAGGCAGGGCCGGCGTGTCTTCGCAAACTTATCGACTTTGGCGTGCCCTTCACGAAGTCTGAGGGGTCTGCCTGTCCGGAAGGGTTTGACCTCACACGCGAGGGTGGGCACACCCGTCGGCGCATTTTGCACGCGGGGGACATCACCGGGCGTGAGGTGGAGCGGACGTTGGCGGCACGGGTGCGGGCCACGAAAGGCGTGCACGTCTGCGAGAACACGCTGCTTATCGACCTGGTGACGACCCGTTTCCTGCGGGAGGCCGGCGAGAATCGCGTGGTCGGAGCCTACTTGCTGAGCACCGAAACGGGTGAGATTTGGGCCGTGCGCACGGGTGCGGTGCTCTTGGCGACGGGTGGTTGCGGCAAGGTGTATCAATATACCTGCAATCCGGACATCGCCACCGGCGACGGAGTGGCCATCGCGTGGCGGGCAGGGGCAAAGATCCGCAACATGGAGATGGTGCAGTTTCATCCCACGTGCCTTTACCACCCCAAGGCCAAGCGGTTTCTCATCAGCGAGGCTGTCCGCGGAGAGGGTGCCGAGTTGGTGACGCGCGATGGCGAACCCTTTATGGATCGTTATGATCCCCGTGGTTCGTTGGCTCCGCGCGACATCGTGGCGCGGGCGATCGATTCGGAGATGAAGAAGCGCGGCGACGCTTATTGTTGCTTGGATATTCGCCATAAAGGCGAGGCGTACTTGAAGGCCCGCTTCCCCGGCATCTATGCCAAGTGCCTCGAGTTTGGCATCGATATGGCGCGGGACCTTATCCCGATCGTGCCGGCGGCCCATTATTGTTGCGGTGGCATTGCGGCCGATGTGGAGGGGCGCACCACGTTGCCGGGGCTTTATGCCATTGGCGAATGTGCCTGTACCGGCTTGCATGGCGCGAATCGCCTGGCCAGCAACTCCTTGTTGGAAGCGCTTGTTTGCGGGTGCGCGTGTGCCGATGCGTTGTGCGCTGAGCCCGTGCCCTCCGTGGCCCATGTCACGGTGCCCGATTGGGTCTATGGCCACGCCGTGCCTACCGATGAGGCCGTGCTTGTGGCGCACAACTGGCAGGAACTCCGCACGTGCATGTGGGACTACGTGGGCATCGTCCGCACCGATAAGCGTCTGCGTCGGGCCCTGCGCCGCGTGCGCAATCTCCGGGAGGAGATCAACGAGTATTACTTCGATTATCTCGTGAATGCCGATATCCTTGAGTTGCGCAATATTGCCGATGTGGCGGAGCTCATCATCTCTTCGGCCATGGCGCGCCACGAGAGCCGCGGACTTCACTATACCCTCGACTATCCTGAACGGTTGAGGATCGCCCGTGACACTGACCTTGTCCGTGCGCCGGAGAAGGAATGGTGAGCCGCGCCTCCGCCCATCGTTTCGGGGACACGCAGAGCCCTCGCAGGGAAAACACTCCGCGTTTTGGGTGTTTGGCCGAGGTTGCTTCTTCTAAGGCTTGGGCCCTGGGGGGATTTCGCTCATGAATGTTTGGATCAATAACCCATTCGACAATCTTCCCGGCGAAGGGCGCCGTCCGCAACGCTACTGTCTGCTTTGTCGGGCCCTCGCGAAAGCGGGGCATCGGGTGGTCTGGTGGAGCAGTGATTTCTCGCACCCGCTCAAGCGGCATCGCACGCTGGAACCGGTCTACGACCTCCCTGAAGGATTTCAGGTACGGCTGATTCCCACGATGCCCTATTACGACAACATCGGGTTGCGGCGTGCATGGAGCCATCGCCGTTACGCCGCCGCGTGGAAGCGTTTGGCCGAGGCCGCTGTGGCGGCCGGCGAACTCCCGAAACCCGACCTCATCCTTACGTCTTGGCCTCCCATTGACACTGCCGCCGTGGCGCGGCAACTTCGGACGAAATGGGGGTGCAAGGTGGTGGTGGACGTCATGGACGCCTGGCCGCGAAGTTTCCATCGCGTGATTCCCGGGCCGAAGTGGTTGAAGGAGTTGTTGGGGCCGCTTGTCTTTGCGCGCGCCCATGCCTCCGCACGTTGTGCGTTCCGCCAAGCGGATGCCGTTGTAGCTTTGGGGTTCAGTCACTTGGCGTTTGCAGATAGCTATGGAGGCAAAGCGCCTCGGCACGTCAGTTATCCCGGAATCTTGCGGATGAATAACGGGGCCAATCGGTATTCGCTCGATGAGTCCGAACCATTGCGGCTTGTTTATATCGGTAATATGGGCCGAAGTTACGATCTTTCGACGGTGATTTGCGCCATCCGTCGTCTCGTAGATGAAGGCGAACGCGTTTATTTTGATTTGGCTGGTTCCGGACCGCATGAAGATCGTCTTCGGCGAGAGGCCAAAGGATGCAGTCATATCCGGTTCCATGGTTATCTTGGAACGGAGGATACGCAACAGCTTCTTGCGGATGCCGACATGGCCATTATCCCAATGTTCCCCGACAGTTGTGTCTCTATTCCTTACAAGTTGGTGGACTATGCTGCCGCGGGTCTTCCCATTCTCTGTTGTCTCACGGGTGAGACGCAGCGCATGATTGAGCGGTATCGTGCGGGAACGATGTACCGAGCGGGGGACGTGGAGGACCTCATGGCCACGCTCCGAGCTTATCTGCATCAACGGAGTCGCATTACGCAGGAATCACTCGCCAGCGCCCGCATCGCTCGGGAGAACTTTATGATGGACGATATCTATCCCGAGTTTGTCCACTTCCTCACGAATCTATGACGGATAGATTGACTTTCACTCTTTCTTCAACCTCCTCTTTGCTCTTCCTATGAACGCGAACGCCAATCCCTTCCTAGCCTCCCTGCTCCGAAAGACGGGGCTCTTCTCCGATGCGCAGCTGGAGATTCTGCTTGCGGCCGACATGAGCGATGGCAAAGGGTTGCCGGGGGCCGTTGTCCGCCTTGAGATGGCCAAGGAATCGGAGTTCCTAGAGAAGTTCGCCGCCGTGCTGGGGCTGGATTATGTTGATCTCGGCAAGACGCGTCCGACCGATGAGGCCTTGCAGTTGTTGCCGGCCCGTGCGGTTTATCAGTACAACGCGTTGCCGCTTGCGGTGGAGGGGGAGACGCTCGCGGTGGCCCTTTCCGACCCGATGAATGCGGTGGCGGCGGACGGGATCCGTTTGGCGTGCGGGAAACCGGTGCGCATTCGGCTGGCGCCCTCGGAAGAAATCGACAAGGCGATCAAGAAGTATTACGGCGTGGGTGCTGAGGCCATCGAAAAGATGATTGAGGATGGCCGCTACGAGGTGTCCGACACAGAGGCCAACATTTCCAAGATTGACGTGAACGAGATGGGGCAAGAGGCCTCCATCGTCCGTTTCGTCAACCAGATCATCGCCGAGGCCGACCGACAGGGGGCAACGGATATTCACTTCGAGCCGATGGAAACGGAGCTTCGCATTCGTTACCGCATCGACGGTATGTTGCACAAAGTGGACGTCCCCCCTCAGCTGAACAAGCTCAAGGCGGCCATCATCTCCCGTTTGAAGGTGATGGCGAATCTCGATATCGCGGAAAAGCGTCTCCCGATGGACGGTCGCATCGGCATCCGCCTCAACAACGAGGATATCGACATCCGCGTGTCCACGTGCCCGACGGCCTATGGCGAGAGCGTCTCACTTCGTCTCTTGCAGAAGGCGGGCAACTTTGTTCGCCTCAAAGACCTCGGCATGAGCGAACGTGATTTTGCCCTCACCAATAAGCTGATCACCCGCCCCAACGGCATCATCTTGGTCACCGGGCCCACCGGTTCGGGAAAATCCACCTCCCTTTATGCCTTCTTGCACGAGATCAACAAGGTCAACGTGCGCATCATGACGGCGGAGGACCCCATCGAATACGAAATGGCCGGCATCAATCAGGTGTTGGTGCGCTCCGATATCGGTCTCACCTTCGCAAGGGCCCTTCGTGCCTTCCTCCGTCAAGATCCTGACATCATCATGGTGGGAGAAATCCGCGACGGCGAAACGGCGGAAATCGCCATCAACGCGTCCCTCACCGGTCACCTTGTCTTCTCCACCCTCCACACCAACGACGCCGCCGGCGCCTTCGCCCGTCTCATTGATATGGGCGCGGAACCCTTCCTCGTCGCCTCCGCCGTCGCGGGTGTTTTGGCTCAGCGCCTCGCGCGTCGCCTCTGCCCGAAATGCCGCCAAAAGATTCCGCTCAAGGATGGCTGGTGGGATCAGCCCCATCTCCCGCCGCAGGACTACGTTTACGCTCCCGTGGGATGCGACGCCTGCGCACACACGGGCTACAAGGGGCGCGGCGCCATCTTTGAGCTCCTCGGCGTGACGGAACGTATCGGTTCGTTGATTATCGGCCGCCATTCTTCCGCGGAAATCCGCAGAGCCTCCATGGAGGAAGGCATGGCGACGCTTCGCCAAGACGGTTGGCGCAAGGTCTTCAGCGGATTCACCTCGGTGGAAGAGCTTATGCGCGTTACCGAAGACGCCCGCTGATGCTCAGAACTGAGACGACGCAGGGGAAGTGAGAATGGGGGAATAAGGGGGAACAGGGGAGAAAAGGGCGGAATGGCGGGGTTTTGGAGGGTGGCGGAGCAAAAAACGGTGGGTGGGAGAAAATGAGAATGGAAGGGCGTAGATAGGGGCAACAATCAAAGATTCGAGAATGTTTGCGGGGTTGAGGAAACGTTTTGAGAATGGATTGCAGGCGGCTTGCAAGGGGATTGCGGGTGCAAGGGGATTGCGGGCCGCTTGTTTTGTCCACAGTGTCCACCGTGTCCACGGTTACCTTAAATAAGGAAGTGGGGTGTGGGATGATGGGGGCGTTCTCCGAGGTTGGGTCCTCGCCGGTTTGCCCCGTGCCGGATGGATGAAAGTCGGGGCGTCTTTTTTGGAGGCGACAGCGAGATGACGAAACGCGAGATACTTTTGGCCCGGAATGCGCTTCGTGCGTTGGACGGGGCGGGGCCTGCGGGGTTGGGCCGCGAGGCGCTGATGGAGCATACGGGGACGTTTGCCGAGTCGATCGTGAGCCGCGTTGAGGCGCAAGCCTTGGAGCGGCTGCTTTTGGGGCGCGGCTGGGCGGAGCGTTGGACGGATTCCCTGACGGGCAATCTGCGCTTCATCCTCACCGAGAATGGCCGCGTGGCGATGGGGGCGCTGTGATTGAGGTCGATCCCAACACGTTGGGCGAGACCTCCAAGGCGCTCCTGTGGGTCATCGGCGCCCTGCTTGCCGGGGGTGGCGGCGGCTATTTCTTGGGAAACAAGCGCAAGGTGCAGCTGGAGCCCAACGCCGTGGAAGTCGCCCCCTCGCTCTGCGCCCGCCAACTCAAAGACAACGCCGACGACCATTCCAACATCTTCCTGCGC